>JAJUFH010000020.1 GCA_029266035.1 Sinomicrobium sp. | reverse complement strand
TAAGAGTGAGCATTTCAAGGGATTGGATAAGTTTGAAAAATTTGTAGCACCACAACCCATTTCCAAAACATTGATCTATGGCGGGGTAAAGGATCAGGCTCGCAGTAATTACCTCGTCAAAAGTTGGAGAATGCTTGGGGAGGAGGAGCCATGATCTGGGTGTACTTGTGGGGAGATCAGCACGTCATCTCCTTTGGTCTGCTCCTCGTGATGATGGTTTTTCCGGGCTGAAAGCCCGGTTGATTTTAGCCCGGGGCAGGAGATGGTGTAGAGATATAATATTCTACTTTGACCAGATAAAAACTCCTCCTCCGCCTGTCTGGCCGGCAGCTCCTGCCATATCCTGTGACTTTTTCGTTGATAATTACTTTTCCGGGGGCTTTTCCCTATGCTGGATTATCCGTAATTTTATCCCACTTTCCGGTCTAGTCCGGAAACCGGATAAATCACCCTGCACTGTAGGAACGAACCTTAAACCCAGATTCTCATGTATCTTATTTTTGACACCGAGACTACCGGATTGCCCAAGCGATGGGATGCTCCGATTACCGATACCGACAACTGGCCTCGTTGTATACAGATCGCATGGCAGCTTCACGACGAGATGGGGAATCTGTTGGAGCACGGCGACCACCTCGTAAAACCGGAAGGCTTTAACATCCCTTTCGACGCTGAACGGATACACGGTATTTCTACCGAGCTGGCAGAAGAGGAGGGAATAACGCTCAGGGAGACACTCCAAAAGTTCAACGCCGCTCTGGGGAAGGCGAAGTTTATTGTAGGACAGAATGTGGGCTTCGACATCAATATTATGGGATGTGAGTTTTACCGTGAAGGTATAGAATCACCACTGTCGTCTATGCCTGTGCTTGACACCTGTACGGAAGTGACCGCAGCTTTCTGTCAAATCCCCGGTGGAAGGGGAGGAAAATTCAAACTGCCCACACTTACCGAGCTACACGAAAAGTTGTTTGGAGTGGCTTTTGCCGAAGCGCATAACGCTACGGCCGATGTGGAAGCGACTACGCGCTGTTTTTTTGAGCTGATCAGGATCGAAGAAGGCTTTACCGAAGAAGAACTCGATGTACTCCCGGGTTATTTTGAGCGGTTTAAGGAGCACAATCCTAAGGAGATTGAGCTTATCGGACTGGAGCACATCAACCTCAAGGCGGCTTCGGAGGCCATAAGGGAAAGGATACGCAAAGCACAGGGAGGGGATATCTCCAAACAGGAACTTGAAGAAAACAAGGCCGAACTGGAGGAGATGGACTTTGTGCACCTGCACAATCACACCCAGTTTTCGGTACTTCAGGCTACCTCCAGCTTGCCCGATTTGGTAGCGGCAGCCGCTCGTGAAAAAATGCCTGCCGTGGCGATTACAGATCACGGCAATATGATGGGAGCCTTCCATTTTGTAAAGGAGGTAGGCAATTACAACAAGGCAGCTAGAGCCAGAAATAAGGAGGCCGAGGAAAAGGGGGAAGAGCCAACAGAGGTAGAGATTAAGCCTATAGTGGGCTGTGAGTTTTACGTATGCGAAAACCACCTCGACAAAAGTAGAAAAGACAACGGCTACCATATTGTCATGTTGGCGAAGAACAAGAACGGATATCACAATCTCGCCAAAATGTCGTCTATAGCCTATACCGAAGGCTTTTACTACGTGCCGAGAATAGATAGAGAGGTCGTCCAAAAATATAAGGAAGATATTATAGTACTCACCGGTAACCTTTACGGGGAGGTGCCCGGAAAAATATTGAACCTAGGTGAAAACCAAGCAGAGGAAGCACTGTTGTGGTGGAAAGAGCAATTTGGAGACGACCTGTACATAGAGCTGATGAGGCACGGACAGGAAGATGAAGACCGGGTGAATAATGTATTGGTACAGTTTGCCAGGAAGCACCAGGTAAAAATGGTGGCTACAAATAACACCTTTTATATCACTAAAGAAGATGCTAACGCCCACGATATTTTACTCTGTGTAAAAGACGGAGAAAAACAGGCTACCCCCATAGGAAGGGGAAGAGGGTACCGCTACGGGCTGCCCAATCAGGAATACTACTTTAAATCGGCCAAAGCCATGAAAGCGCTCTTTGCCGATCTGCCGGAGGCCATAGCCAATATAGGGGAAGTAGTAGACAAGATTGAACCCTTTGAGCTAGCCCGCGATGTATTGCTTCCCAAATTTGATATTCCGGAAGAGTTTCAACACCGAGAAGATAAAAATGATGGAGGAAAAAGAGGGGAGAATGCCTATCTGAGGCATCTTACCTACGAAGGAGCGAAAAGGCGTTATCCGGAAATTACCGAAGAGATCAGGGAGCGACTGGATTTTGAACTCAGCGTTATTGAGCGCACCGGATATCCGGGTTACTTTCTCATTGTTCAGGATTTTATAGCGGCAGCTCGTGAGATGGGAGTTTCTGTAGGTCCCGGTAGGGGTTCTGCGGCCGGCTCTGCGGTGGCCTACTGTCTCGGAATTACCAATCTCGATCCTATAGCCTACGATTTGCTGTTTGAGCGCTTTCTCAATCCCGATCGGGTGTCCATGCCCGATATCGATATCGATTTTGACGATGAGGGGCGCAGTAGGGTAATGGACTATGTAATCGATAAATATGGCGCCAATCAGGTGGCTCAGATTATCACCTATGGTACCATGGCGGCCAAGTCGTCTATTCGCGATACAGCGAGGGTACTCGACCTGCCGTTGAGTGATGCCGACCGGATTGCCAAGCTGATTCCCAATATGAAATTGGGAAAGATATTTTCTTTCGACGACAATCAACTCAAATCCAGTTTGAGGTCGGAAGAACTACTGAAGGTGAACGAGTTGAAAAATCTCGCCGAAGGGGAAGACTTAGAAGCCCAAACCATCAATCAGGCTCGAATACTGGAGGGCTCGGTGCGGAATACGGGGATTCACGCCTGTGGGGTTATAATCACTCCCGACGATATCACCAACTTTGTTCCGGTATCTATCGCCAAAGATTCCGACTTGTACGTCACCCAATTCGACAACTCGGTGGTGGAGAGTGCCGGACTGCTCAAAATGGACTTCCTCGGGCTCAAAACACTTACCCTTATCAAGGATACTGTTAAACTGGTAAAGTACAAACACGGTATAGATCTAAATCCCGACGAATTTCCGTTAGACGATCAGAAGACTTACGAACTGTTCCAACGGGGAGAAACGGTAGGAATATTCCAATACGAATCCGTGGGGATGCAGAAGTATATGAAAGAGCTGAAGCCCACGGTTTTTGCCGACCTTATCGCTATGAACGCGCTCTATCGTCCGGGACCGCTGGAATACATTCCTAGTTTTATCAACAGAAAACACGGCAAGGAAGAGATTACATACGACCTTCCGGCTATGGAAGAATACCTGAAGGAAACCTATGGCATTACCGTTTACCAAGAGCAGGTGATGTTGCTTTCGCAAAAGCTGGCAGGCTTTACCAAAGGTGAGGCCGATGTGTTGCGGAAAGCTATGGGGAAAAAGATTTTTGCCCTGCTGGAACAGCTGAAACCAAAATTTCTGGACGGGGGAGAAAACAACGGCCACGACAGAGCTATCCTGGAAAAGGTGTGGAAGGACTGGGAGGCTTTTGCCAGTTATGCCTTCAATAAAAGCCACTCTACCTGCTATGCTTGGATCGGATATCAAACGGCCTATCTCAAGGCCAATTATCCGGCAGAATATATGGCGGCGGTACTCTCCAACAATATGAACGATATCAAATCGGTGTCGTTTTTCCTAGAAGAGTGCAAGCGAATGGGACTGGAAGTACTGGGACCTGATGTGAACGAATCCTTTTACAAGTTTACGGTAAACAAAGACAACGCCATCCGATTTGGAATGGGTGCTGTAAAAGGAGTGGGGCGCAGTGCGGTAGAGACTATTGTAGAAAACCGCGAATCGGGACCATACCGTTCGGTGTTCGATTTGGCAAAGCGAATAGACCTCAGGGCTGCCAATAAAAAAGCCTTTGAAAACCTGGCTCTGGCAGGAGGTTTCGATTCCTTTACCGAAACCCATCGCGCACAGTATTTTCACGATGAAGGAGACGGGGTGACCTTCTTGGAAAAGGTGATGCGCTATGCCTCTAAGTTTCAAGAGAGCAAGAATTCGGCACAGGTAAGCCTTTTTGGAGAAGCCAGCGAAGTGCAGATTCCCGAGCCGATAGTGCCGCCCTGTGAAGAATGGGGTACTATGGGAAAACTAAAAAGAGAGAAAGAAGTAGTCGGAATTTATATTTCAGGACATCCCCTCGACGATTTCAGAGCGGAAATGAAGTATTTCTGTAATGGGAGTGTTGGACTACTACATAATATCGCCAGCTATACCAACAAAGAACTCTCTATTGGAGGAGTTATTGCCGATGTACAGCATCGCACCTCTAAAAACGGTAAAGGCTGGGGAACTTTTGTGGTTGAAGATTACAACGACTCATACGAGTTTAGAATCTTTGGAGAAGAGTATCTCAAATACCGACATTTATTGCTGATCGATTCGTTTGTCCATATGAAGGTGTTTATACGTGAGGGCTGGATAAACAAAGAAACAGGACAACGAGGCGAACCAAGGCTGCAGTTCAACAATATACAGTTGCTGCACGATGTGATGGAAAAATACGCCAAAAAACTGACCATACAACTGAATCTGAACGATATTGAGGACGACAAAATCAGGGTGTTAAGCGACCTGGTCAACGACCATAAAGGAGATCACCCCCTTAGTTTTACCGTGTATAAAGTGGACGAAAAACTAAAACTCCACATGCCTAGTCGAAAGAAGAAAGTCCGCATTTCCAACGAATTGCTAGACGAACTAAAACGGCAGGACATCGCATATAAGCTCAATTGATGCTTGAAAGTAGGGGGAAGAGTTTTCAGAATCGCATTCTGAATGATATTTTTCGGTGTCATCCTATGTTTGCAGGAGCAGAACAAATGCTCCTCCCTTCAGACGAAGGGAGGTACCCAAGCGCAGCGATGGGGAGGGTTTTGATAGCCCGAATTTCTGGAGTAGCACTAAGGGTTTGGGATATCGGGATGCTTTGGGTTTTCAAACCCTCCGTCATACCTGCGGTATGCCACCTCCCTTTGTCTAAAGGGAGGAGTTGGTTGTAAAGGAAGGAGATCCTTCGACAAGCTCAGGACGACTCTAAGAACTAAAAAACTAAGAATTAAAAAACTAAAAATCCATTGAAAGCCTGGGATGTTATTATTGCCGGTGGGGGTGCCGCTGGCTTCTTTGCTGCGGCTCATTTGGGAGCTAGGTTAGAAGGAAAGCGCATCGCCATACTGGAACGCAGTACAGAAGTGCTTTCAAAAGTCCGTATTTCTGGTGGAGGCAGATGCAATGTAACCCATGCCGAATTTACACCTCGAGAACTGACGGCTTATTATCCGAGAGGAGCTAAAGAACTCTTAGGACCTTTTCACTCATTTTGCAGCGGAGATACAGTAGCCTTTTTTGAAGAGAAGGGAGTGCCCCTGAAAATAGAAGAAGACGGTCGGATGTTTCCGACAACCGACAGCTCTCAAACTGTGGTAGATTGCCTTGAGAACGAAGTGTCGAGATATGGGGTAAAGGTATTGACCGGCTGTGCTATTCGGGATATTGTAAAGGTAGACGACGGCTTCTCGATAGAGACGAAAGAGAGGAGTTTTTCCTGCAAGAAACTTTTGATAGCCACAGGAAGCAGTCCCGCAGTATGGCGAATACTGGAGCGTCTTGGTCATCGCATTGTGCCGCCGGCACCTTCTCTTTTTACTTTTCATATAGACGATAATCGCATTTCCGGACTCATGGGACTTTCGGCATCGGTGAGCCTCAGTTGTAGGGCAATGGACAAAAACATGGTTTTTGAGGGGCCTTTGCTCATTACCCATTGGGGGATAAGCGGTCCTGCGGTATTGAAGTGCTCTGCTTGGGGGGCTCGGTACTTTCACCGCTGTGAGTACAGCTTTGAAATAGAGGTCAACTGGCTGCCACAGCTGTCTTTTGAGGAAGTACAGGAGAGGCTCGCAGACTGGAAACAGCAATACGGCAGAAAGGAAGTGAGGAAGGTATCGTCATTCGATTTGCCGCGAAGGTTGTGGGAACGACTAGTAGTAGCCGCAGGGGCTGTTGAAGGAACCAAATGGGCCGAAACCAGCAATGTGACTCTTCGCAATATTGCGCTCCAACTGACCAAAGGAGTCTTTAAGGTAAGCGGAAAGAGTACTTTTAAAGACGAGTTTGTAACCGCAGGAGGAGTGGACTTGAAAGAGATCGATTTTAAACGCTTTGAAAGCAAAGTACAGCCAGGCTTGTTTCTCGCAGGTGAAGTGCTGAATATCGATGCGGTTACCGGAGGCTTTAATTTTCAGAATGCATGGACTGGAGGGTATATGGCGGCTCGAGCCATTGCAGAAGAGTTTTAGCTCTGTAGGAAGGGCTATTTAGGTTTCATTGTATCAAAATATCGTTCTATTTGTAGGTGCAGAAGAAAAACTCCTCCCTTTGTCTGAAGGGAGGAGTTGGTTGAGAAAGAGGGTAATCTCCTCACAAGCACACCCAGACATGGGTATGTTAAGTAATTCACCTCAATACATTTTTTTCTGCGCTACAGAATTACTACTGTTGTTTCTTTTCCAATATCGACTGTAGGCGTTGTTGTAGGGCAGTGTCGGTTTGAAGAGCCATAGCGACTTGCTGATAGCGGTCGAGCGTAATACCCTCTTTTTTGATGATTTCTTCCATTTCCTTTTGAAAACCGGATTGCATTTCCTGCATCTTGTTCATAGCCACTCCGAACTTTTCTTTTTCTTCTTCACTGGCATCCGCTTCTTTTGCTCGATCTTGTGATGCTTCGAACAATTCGTTGAAGCGATCTATTTCAAAACCACTTTCCTCAACCACTTTTACCATTTCCTGCTGAGCCTTGTTGTTGATGTCTACTATCCCTTCGAAAGCGTTGGCAATCTTGCCCAGCTCATCGTCTGAAACTTCTACTTTTTGCTGTTGTGGCTGTTGTGGCTGTTGTGGCTGAGGGGCTGTTTGTGCTAGGGCCATAGCTCCTGTAGCGAGAAAGCAAACCAACAGCGCTTTTAGTTTTCCTGTCAACTTCATAATGTAAGATTTTTGATATATACAATGAGGTCGAAGCTACAATAATCTATAGGGAACGCCAAAAATATAGTAGGTTTAACATGAACTTAACGGTATCTGATATGTGTAGAGGAGAATATTCGTTCTATTTATGCCGGCTATCCAAAATCCCGAAAAACACTATCTTTGCGCAAAACGGATTGCACTTATGACCGAATCGGACTTTATGCCCGGGAGTTATGTGAACGACACGACTTCTGGGGCTTTTACCTGGAAGGCTCCCAGCAATATTGCCCTGGTTAAGTACTGGGGAAAGCACGGAAATCAATTGCCGGCCAATCCGTCGGTGAGTTTTACACTCGACCATTGTGCTACAACTACTACGCTTCGTTTTAAAAAACAGGAGAAATTTTCCGAAACCTTCGAAATAGAGGTTTTTTTTGAGGGAGAGCGCAACGATGCTTTCCGTCCGAAAATCCTCAGTTTTATGGAAAAGGTTGTGGTATACCTGCCTTTTTTACGCGATTATCAGTTCAGTATACACACTTCCAATTCTTTTCCTCACAGTAGTGGTATTGCTTCCTCCGCAAGTGGTATAAGTGCATTGGCCCTGTGTTTTATGAGTTTGGAACGGGAGCTGTCTGGAAGTATGTCTGAAGCGTTTTTCTACCGAAAAGCTTCCTTCCTCGCCCGACTAGGATCGGGAAGTGCCTGTAGGAGTGTTGAGGGCGGACTAATTGTTTGGGGAGCACACGAGGAGATTGTGGGGAGCAGTGATCTGTACGGACTGACCTATCCAGGTGAAGTTCACCCTGTGTTTAAAAAATATAGAGATACAGTATTGCTGGTAGATCGTGGGGAAAAACAGGTGAGTAGCTCTTCGGGTCACGGATTGATGAACGGACATCCCTTTGCAGAACAGCGCTTTGCACAGGCCTCGTCAAATATATCGAAACTTATACCCGTACTCCGAGAAGGGAATACCGATGAGTTTACACGCATAGTGGAGAGCGAGGCGCTTTCGCTTCACGCCATGATGATGACTGGGAATCCGTACTATATGCTGATGCAACCCGCTACCTTGCAGGTGATAAAGAAAATATGGAAATTTAGAAAAGAGAGCGGCAGTTCAGTCTGTTTTACACTTGATGCAGGCGCAAATGTGCATTTGCTATACCCGGAAGAAGAGGAGAAAAGAGTGGCGGAATTTATTAATAGTGAGCTTGTTGTGTATTGCGAAAACGAACAGTATATTTGCGACCGCGTAGGAGAAGGAGCGGTTTTTAATGAATAATTAAAAATTAAGAATGAAAAATGGAGGGAGGGAGTTAATGAAGAATGAATAATTAAAAATGAAGAATGAATAATGAATAATGACTGGGAATAATTAGTTATGGAGGGGATAATGAAAGGGGAAGAAGATTGTTATCTGTTGTGAAGGAAAATGTAATAAAAAAGAAGAGTTTTGATTTTGCAGTAGATATTGTGTATCTTTATAAATACTTGGTGACTAAAGAAAAGGAATATGTGATGTCTAAACAGTTACTTAAATCAGGGACATCGATAGGGGCTAATGTGAGAGAAGCTGAATTTGCTCAGTCAAAACCGGACTTTATAAATAAAATGAGCATTGGCTTAAAGGAAGCTAACGAAACAAGTTACTGGTTAGAACTGTTGTACACGACAGAGTATATAAATAGGAAAACATTTATAGGGTTTAAACCCAAAGTTGAGGAAATGATAAGATTATTGGTGAGCATAGTAAAAACCTCAAAACAATAATTTTTCATTTTTCATTATCAATTTTTAATTGGAGGATGAAAGGACCATTATTTTATTCGAAAATACTGCTCTTCGGAGAATACGGGATTATCAGAGATTCTAAGGGATTGTCTATTCCGTATAACTTTTACAACGGGGCGCTGAAGAAAGGGAGGGAACTCTCTGAAGAAAACCAAGCGTCAAATTTGAGTCTGAAACGTTTTGCAAGCTATCTCGAGAACTTACAGAACGACCGTTCCGGCTTGGTGACATTCGACATTGCCAGGTTGAAGGCGGATGTGGAAGAAGGTATGTATTTTGACAGTAGTATTCCACAGGGATACGGCGTGGGCAGCAGTGGAGCGCTCGTAGCGGCCATTTACGACAAATATGCTGACGACAAGATTACTGTTCTCGAAAATCTGACGCGAGACAAATTGTTAAAACTGAAAGAGATTTTCGGTGCAATGGAGTCTTTTTTTCACGGGAAGTCTTCCGGATTGGATCCTCTCAACAGTTACTTGAGCATTCCGATACTGATCAATTCTAAAGACAATATAGAACCAGCGGGTATTCCGTCGCAGAAAGCCGATGGAAAAGGCGCTGTCTTTCTACTCGATAGTGGGATGGTAGGTGAAACGGCTCCTATGATACAGATCTTCATGGAAAATATGAAGCAGGAAGGATTCAGGAAGATGCTGAAAGAGCAGTTTATAAAACACACCGATGCCTGCGTGGAAGATTTTTTAAAGGGAGATGTCAAGTCGCTTTTCGGAAATATCAAACAATTGTCTCACGTAGTGCTCGACAACTTTAAACCCATGATACCGGCACAGTTTCACAAACTTTGGAAACACGGTATAGAAAGCAATGACTATTACCTGAAACTCTGTGGTTCCGGAGGAGGGGGATATATCCTCGGTTTTACACAGGATATAGAAAAGGCCAAAAAAGCGCTTAAAGGCTACAACCTGGAGGTGGTCTACAACTTTTAATCGACCGCATAGTTCCGGATTGATGGCTGTGTTCGGACGTACTGTACCGGTAATTTTATCAGACCGAAAATATCATGTATGCGACTGTTGAGGAAGAATAGGTTGCTGTTGCTAAAGCTATTGAGTATATTTTCCGTTGTTCGCGGGTATAATATACTGATCATTGTGCTGGCACAATACCTCACTTCCGTATATATACTGGCTCCGGAAAAGCCGGTGATAAAAGTGTTGACCGATGGCAATCTGTTTGCTATAGTGGCTGCTTCTGCCTTGGCTATTGCTTCGGGCTATATTATCAACAATTTTTACGACTCAGAAAAAGATCTGATCAACCGCCCCCGAAAAAGCATGCTCGACCGATTGATCAGTCAGCGCACCAAACTCACGGCCTACTTTATCCTCAACTTTGCTTCGGTAGTCTTTGCTAGCTATGTGTCGTTTAGAGCGGTGGTTTTCTTTTCGGTTTATATATTCGGACTGTGGTTCTACTCCCACAAGTTAAAGCGCATTCCACTATTGGGAAATATAGTGTCTTCTGTATTGGCGATAACGCCGTTTTTTGCCGTGTTTGTGTACTATGGGAATTTTGCGACAGTGATTTTTGTACACGCTGTCTTTCTCTTCCTCATCATACTTATCAGAGATATGGTCAAAGATCTAGAAAATATCCGGGGAGATATGGCACAAGCATACCACACTGTACCTGTAGTATACGGAGAGAAAATTTCCAAATATATTATAACACTCTTGGCATTTTTGACCTGGGGTCCCACCTATCTGTTGATCACTTCCTTCGAGATCGGACATATGGATTTATTTTTTTACGGCTGTTTTGTTTTACAACTACTTTTTCTTTTCCTGATGTGGAGGGCATCGTCAAAAAAAGATTACCTGATACTGCACAATATCCTGAAGTTGATTATTGTGGCCGGGGTTTTTAGTATACTGCTGATAGATATAGGGCTTGTGATAAACAGACTGATAAACCGCAGCCCATAGTTTACCTAATCCTTCTAATATCTCAAATCTCAATTAAAATCACCTATCTTTGCCAAAAATACAGCTATGAGCAGGACAGACAAGAATCGGAAAGGGAAAATATCGGGTAGACAGGGAGGAAAACGCAATGTGAGCTATACTCGGGGTAACGCTCCTATAAGTAAAAAGCCGTTGTTGAAGGAAGCGGGAGAGATGCGTCTTAACCGATATATTGCCAATTCAGGGGTGTGTTCGCGTAGGGATGCTGATATTTATATCGCTGCCGGAAATATTACGGTAAATGGAACACCGGTAACCGAATTGGGCTATAAGGTAAAATTCACCGATGAGGTTCGTTTTGACGGAAAGCTCATACGTCCTGAGAAAAAGGAATATGTACTGCTCAATAAGCCCAAAGGATTTATTACCACTACAAGAGACGAAAAAGGCAGGCGTACGGTGATGGACCTGGTGGCTACTGCCTCGCGTAACAGGCTTCTTCCTGTGGGGCGCCTAGATCGCAATACTACCGGATTATTGTTGTTTACCAACGACGGTGAGCTGGCCAAAAAACTCACTCATCCAAAACACGGGGTTCGCAAAATATACCACGTTGAGCTCGATAGAAATCTCAAGCACGAAGATTTGCTAGAGATAAGAAAAGGGTTGGTATTGGAAGATGGCCTGATTACCGTAGACGAGGTGAGTTATATAGACAATGCCCCGAAAAAGGAAGTGGGGATACAGATTCACAGTGGTAGGAACCGCATTGTACGCCGTATTTTTGAACACCTAGGCTATAAGGTAGTAAAGCTCGATCGCGTCATTTTTGCAGGGCTTACCAAAAAAGATCTCCCTCGTGGGCACTGGAGACACCTCACCGCACAGGAGGTGATAAACCTCAGAATAATGTAATACTTTTGCAAAACAAAACCCCGTCGGTTCTGACAGGGTTTCGTGCATTTTAAAACTAAATACTATCGACTATTGTTGGTCTACAGTTTCTTTAGCCTTTTCTTCTACTTCTTTAGCCTTTTCTTTAACTTTTTCAGCAGCTTCTTCACCGGCTTCTTTTACGTCTTCGGCGGTGTTTTCAACAGCTTCTTTGGTTTCACCCCAAGCTTCTTCAGTAGCTTCTTTGGTGTCTTCCATAGCATCTTCGGCTTTTTCTCCAGCCTGATCAATGCTGCTTTCTATTTTGTCTCCAGCATCTTCGGATTTCTTTTTAGTGTCTCGGCAAGAGGTAAGAGAAATGGCAAAAAGAGCCAACAAAACCAAACTTAATGATACTTTTTTCATAATCTGAGTTTTTAAATCATTAGTAAATCGAGAAGAGGCAAAAACAACTTTTGCCGTCTTCCTTAAACTTTATACTTTAATATATATACGAAGGTACTCCAGTATTCGGATCACAGCACCAGCATTTTTTTTGATATAATTGCGGTTTATCTCTCCTTTTTTAAGTCTTACTTCTTTGTTTTCAATAAGTTGTAAAAATATCGCCTTGAGTTGTCCTATGTCCGAAATTGTATACACCCCTCCGAGTTTTACCAGATCTCGGGCTTCTTTAAACTTGTCAAAATTAGAACCGATTACAACGGGAATACCGAAAACGGCGGGCTCCAGAATATTGTGTAAGCCTGTGCTTCCCACGGCACCACCCACATATGCTATATCTGCATAGTGATATATCTTGGTGAGTAGACCTATGGTGTCTACAATGAGAATCTGAGCCTCGTCGAGCTCTCCGAGTGTCATAGAAGAGTAAAGTACGGTTTTTTTTGAAATACTCTTTTGCAGTGCGGTATTGTGGACAGCCTTGATATTGTGAGGTGCGATTACAAATTTTACAGTTTCCGGAGCCTTGTTTATAAGTGTGATCAGCAGGTCTTCATCTTCAGGCCATGTGCTGCCGGCGACAAAACAGAGGTGTTCACCTTTAAAGTTTTCCATAAAATTAAGGGTGTTGTCGCGTTGAAGAATTTTCTCCACCCGATCCATCCTTGTGTCTCCGCTTACCGTAACTCGGTTTATACCTATGCTGTTTAGCAGCTGGGCAGAGTCTTTATCCTGTACAAAGAAATGCTTGAATGCGTGCAGCGATTGCCGCATAAAGGCGCCATAAGACTTGAAAAACAACTGGTTCTTCCGGAATATTCCTGAGATGAGTACAGTGGGTATGTCTCTTTTGCCAAGCCCTTTCAGATAGTTAGGCCAAAACTCGTATTTTACGAATACAGCTAGTTCCGGATGTGCGAGAGATAGAAAGGTACTCACGTTTTTCCTGGTGTCGAGTGGGAGATAAGTAATAATATGTCCCGCGCGACTGTCTTTTCTGACCTCGTAGCCCGAAGGTGAAAAGAAAGTAATCAAAATTTTGTGGTGAGGATAGCTAGCTTTAATCTTCTCTATAACCGGTAGCCCTTGTTCAAATTCGCCCAAAGATGCAGTGTGAAACCAAATCACCCGATCTCCTTTGGCAATATGTTGCTTTAGCGTACTGAAAACCGTTTTGCGCCCGCGTACAAAAAGTCCGATTTTGTGATGGAAAGGAGCGATAACCTTGAGAATAAGCCCTGTGAGGACAGTGAGTACGTTATATGTGTATGACAACATGATAAAAGGCAATTTACAACGCGAAATGCAGCGCATATCTGATTGCTAAAATACATTTCTTTTGTCAAAAACAGACGAGCAGACATGGAGAAAGGGAGATGAGGAGCGATTTTTCCGGGTTGAAAGGAGTTGTCCCTTTGGGACGCCTTTTTTATGTCATTCCAGTAATAGTAGAAATCGCGGGTTTTGGTTTTTGTAGCCATTAGGAGCAATCACCATTTATATGCGTACTGTAGGGACGCAAAATTTTGCGTCCCCCCCATTTACGAATTGATGTTGTACGATTGACAATTTTAAATTGGATGTTTTATCATAATTTATTCAATACAAATTTGTATCGAATAAATTATTGAAGCGGGAAAACGTATTAGTTGATTAGTTTTTTAGCTGGTAGTTCGTAGTGATTTTAGTCTCCTCATCTCCCCATCTCTTCCCTTTGCGCTTCGCAAATCAGACAATAAAATCGGCCTGTTTCATTGGTTGGCGTTTCAAGTTTTTGTATTATTGTTGGGTTTTTCTGGCGAGAGAAAAGCGCCTCGGCAAGACGGGGCAAAACCGGAAAATACACAATCTAAATATCAGCATCAGTGAAGAAAATACAGATGGTAGACCTCAAGGGTCAATACGAATTTATCAAAGATACTGTAGACCGTTCTATCGCAGAAGTCATAGACAGTACGGCATTTGTCAACGGTCCGCAGGTACAGTCATTTCAAAAGGAACTGGAGGAATATCTCGGGGTAAAACACGTGATACCCTGTGCCAACGGGACAGATGCCTTGCAAATCGCCATGATGGGTTTGGGATTAAAGCCCGGTGACGAAGTGATTACAGCCGATTTTACCTTTGCCGCCACAGTAGAGGTGATTGCATTGTTGGGACTCACTCCGGTATTGGTCGATGTAGATCCGGACACCTTTAATATAGATCCGGAGGCTATCCGAAAGGCAATAACGCCCAAAACCAAAGCCATAGTACCGGTTCATCTTTTCGGACAATGTGCCGATATGGATGCCATAATGGATATAGCGAGAGAACACAAGCTGTACGTCATAGAAGACAACGCGCAAGGGATAGGAGCAGTGCACACCTTTAAAGATGGTCGAAAGCTGAAAACCGGAGCCATAGGAGATGTGGCTTCCACCTCGTTCTTTCCTTCTAAAAACCTCGGATGTTACGGAGATGGAGGAGCGATATTTACCGACAATGACGAACTTGCACATACCATCAGGGGTATAGTAAACCACGGGATGTATGTGCGTTATCACCACGATGTTGTGGGGGTAAACTCGCGATTGGATTCTATTCAGGCTGCAGTGTTGAGGGCAAAGCTACCTCTGCTGGATACTTATAATAAAAGGAGAAAGGAAGCTGCACAAAAGTACAATCGAGCTTTTGAGGGAGAACAACACATAGAAACACCCGTACAAACAGGAGGAGAAGATACCCATGTATATCACCAGTACACCTTAAAAATCAAAGGAGTTGACAGGGACGGACTGGTGAAATACCTGAACGAAAACGGAATTCCCTGTGGAGTGTATTACCCCATACCGCTTCACCGACAGAAAGCCTATTTGGACGAGCGTTACCGAGAAGAAGACTTTGAGGTGACCAATAATCTGGTAAAAGAGGTGATCTCCTTGCCCATGCACACCGAACTGGACGACGAGCAAATAGCCTATATTGCCGATACAGTAAAGGCATATGTAAACGGGAAATCTTAATATCACATCAATAGAAAAACAAACTGGAGGAAGATATATGACAGATCAAAAAAAGATATTAGTTACCGGAGGATTGGGATTTATAGGTTCGCATACCGTAGTGGAATTGCAGAACGAAGGGTTTGAGGTAGTTATTATCGACAATCTATCCAACGCCACAGAAGAAGTACTCGACGGAATTACCAGGATTACCGGAAAAACTCCACTTTTCGAAAAAATGGATCTCAGAGAGAAAGAAAAGGTAGAAGATTTCTTTGCGAGACATGACGATATTGTTGGGGTTATCCATTTCGCAGCTTCTAAGGCAGTGGGTGAAAGCGTAGAAAAACCACTGTTGTATTACGAGAACAATATCAACACCCTGATTTATCTTTTGCAAGAGTTGAGCAAGAAGGAAGAGTCTTGTTTTATTTTTAGTTCTTCCTGTACAGTATACGGGCAGGCCGATGAATTGCCTATCACCGAAAGTGCTCCGGTAAAGAAGGCAGAATCGCCATACGGAAACACAAAACAGATAGGAGAAGAGATTATTGCAGATACCTGCTCGGTATATCCCGAGTTCAAAGCCATTTCTCTGCGTTATTTTAATCCGATTGGAGCCCATCCAACGGCAGAAATAGGAGAGTTACCCCTCGGAGTACCTCAAAATTTGGTGCCGTTTATCACACAAACAGCAGCCGGATTGCGCGAACGGCTCTCGGTGTTTGGTGGCGATTACCCTACCGCCGATGGAACAGGAATACGAGATTATATTCACGTGGTCGACCTGGCAAAGGCGCATGTGGTGGCATTGAAACGCTTGCTCAACGATAAGAACACCTCCAATTATGAGGTGTTTAATGTAGGTACCGGAACGGGAAGTTCCGTACTCGAAGTGATTGGCAGTTTTGAACGGGTGTCGGGACAGAAGCTCGATTATCGCATTGTAGATCGCAGACCCGGAGATGTTACTGCAGCCTATGCCGACACCACCAAGGCCAATAACGAATTGGGATGGGAAGCTCAGTCTACACTCGACGAAGCAGTTGCTTCGGCCTGGAAGTGGGAAAAGAAAATAAGGAACATCTGAGAAATATAACAAAAACGCAATATAGCGTTAGTGCAACCCCCTTTTTTTAATAGGTGTTAAAATCTTGTAAATACCAAATATAAATATGGTAAAACTTTAACATCATGTATTTGAAATATTGTACTTTTGACAAAAATTTGTCTTGAGATAGCTCAGAGGAGTTCTCAAGGAGACAAGAAAAAAATAATATGGATAAGTATTCGTTTTTGAATGCTGCGCATACGGCATTTTTTGCTGAACTGTACGATCAGTATTTGCAGAACCCAGATAGTGTAGAGCCCAGTTGGAGGGCTTTTTTTCAAGGGTTTGATTTCGGAGCGGAGCATTCAGAAGGCAATGGAGAGGTAAGCTCCCAAAACGGAAGTCAAATGGCTGTTGCCACAGCCAAAGATTCCGGTGCTGCAGAAGTGCCGGAAGGAGTAGTTAAGGAATTTCAGGTGGTAAAACTCATCGATGCCTACAGAACTCGAGGGCATTTGTTTACAAAGACAAACCCCGTGCGTGAGCGTCGTAAATACCACCCTACTTTAGACAAGGAGAATTTCGGATTGTCAGATTCCGATCTCGATACCACCTTTAAGGCGGGAAATATAATTGGTATTGGGAACAAAACCCTTAGAGAGATAATAGAACATCTCACCAGTATCTACTGCGACTCTATAGGGATAGAGTATATGTATATCCGGCAACCGGAAGAGGTGGAATGGATACAACAACGACTCAATATCAACAGCAATCACCCGTCGTTCTCTGCGGATGAAAAGAAGCACATCCTCAAAAAACTCAACGAAGCGATATCTTTTGAGAGCTTTTTGCACACCAAGTACGTGGGACAGAAAAGGTTTTCTCTAGAAGGAGGGGAATCGCTCATTCCTGCTTTGGACGCTATAGTAGATAAGGCGGCTGAACTCGGGGTGAAACAATTTGTAATGGGAATGGCACACCGCGGGCGACTGAATGTGCTGACGAATATCTTCGGTAAATCGGCTAAGGATATCTTTAACGAATTTGACGGTAAAGACTACGAAATTCCCGCTTTCGACGGAGATGTGAAATATCACCTTGGGTGGACTTCCGAGCGAAAGAATCGCTCCGGGAAGGAAATAAAAATGAATATTGCTCCCAATCCTTCTCACCTCGAAACTGTAGGTGCAGTAGTGGAGGGAATTACCCGGGCAAAACAAGACAACTACTACAATGACGACTTTTCGCAAGTACTGCCTATAGTAGTGCACGGAGATGCCGCTATCGCAGGGCAGGGCATTGCGTATGAAGTTGTACAGATGGCCAAGTTGGAGGGCTATACCACTGGTGGGACTATACATATGGTGGTCAATAACCAGATAGGGTTTACCACCAACTACTTAGACGCACGTTCTTCTATATATTGTACCGATGTAGGAAAAGTGACACTTTCTCCGGTACTCCATGTCAATGCCGACGATGCAGAAGCGGTAGTACACGCTGCTCTTTTTGCACTCGATTTCAGGATGACCTTTAAAAGGGATGTGTTTATAGATCTCTTGGGATACCGGAAATACGGGCACAATGAAGGTGATGAGCCTAAATTTACGCAGCCCAAACTGTATAAGGCCATAGCCAAACACAGTAATGCCAGAGATATTTATGCAGAGAAGCTAATAGGAGAAGGAGTGATAGATCAGGCATATGTGAGTAAGTTGGAATCTGATTACAAGGCGATACTCGAAGAGGAATTGGAAGATTCGCGAAAAGAAGTAGCCACCAAGGTTACTCCCTTCATGCAAGACGAATGGAAAGGATTTGATCTGGTTCGAGAAGACCAAATGTTAAAAGCGGTCGATACGAGCTATCCGAAGGAAAAGCTTACCAAAATTGCCGAGACCATCACCAAACTTCCGGAAGAGAAGAAGTTTCTCAGAAAGATTGAACGACTTATCAAGGAGAGAAACAAGATGTTCTTCGAAACCGACAAGCTCGATTGGGCCATGGGAGAACTTTTGGCATATGGGGCATTGCTTGATGAAGGTTTTGACGTAAGGATGAGCGGACAGGATGTGGAGCGCGGAACCTTTTCGCACCGCCACGCTGTACTGAAAGTAGAAGACAGTGAAGAAGAAGTGGTGTTGCTCAATAATATGAACGACAAACAAGGACATTTTTACGTGTATAATTCCCTGCTGTCAGAATACGGTGTGCTTGGATTTGATTACGGGTATTCTATGGCGAGTCCGAATACCCTGACGATTTGGGAAGCACAATTTGGAGATTTTAGCAACGGTGCACAGATTATGATAGATCAGTACATTTCTGCTGCCGAAGACAAGTGGAAAGTACAAAACGGTATTGTAATGCTGTTGCCCCACGGATACGAAGGTCAGGGAGCGGAGCACTCTTCTGCACGTATGGAGCGCTACTTACAGTTGTGTGCTAAAGACAATATGTATGTGGCCGATTGTACCACCCCGGCAAACTTCTTCCACCTGCTCAGGAGACAGATGAAGGTGAATTTCAGAAAACCCTTGATCGTATTTACACCTAAGAGCCTTTTGAGACATCCCAAGGCTGTTTCCAGTGTCAGCGAATTGGTAGAAGGAAGCTTTCAACCGCTGATAGACGATAAGGATGTAAAACCGGAAGAAGTCAAAACTCTGGTGTTCTGTACCGGAAAGTTCTATTACGATCTTCTTCAGGCGAGAGAAGAAAAGGGAAGAGAAAAAGATGTAGCTTTGGTAAGGTTGGAGCAACTTTTCCCGCTACCAGCAGATGAGATCAATGCGGTACTCAAAAAGTACAGCAAGGCCGACGACGTGGTCTGGGCACAGGAAGAACCCCGTAATATGGGAGCCTGGAGTCATTTGCTGATGCACTTTGAAGAAGCGAGAAATTTCAGAGTTTGTTCCAGAAGATTCTATTCTTCCCCTGCCGCTGGTAGTGCTGTGAGATCACAGAAACGCCATAAGGAAATTATAGAATATGTTTTTGATAAGGAGAAGGATAACAATATCAGAGATTACAGGGCCAAGAACAGTTACGGACACGGCCATTGAGATGTTCCGAAAATCATAACCAAAAAGAATACGACCAATAAAATTGTAGCACAATGATTTTAGAAATGAAAGTTCCTTCACCGGGGGAATCTATTACAGAAGTAGAAATAGCCGAATGGCTGGTGGCAGATGGAGATTATGTAGAAAAAGACCAGGCCATTGCGGAAGTGGACTCCGACAAAGCCACCTTAGAACTCCCTGCTGAAGCCAGTGGAACCATTACGCTAAAAGCAGAAGAAGGCGATGCAGTAGCCGTAGGCCAGGTAGTATGCCTTATCGATACGGGAGCCTCCAAACCTGATGGAGGATCGGCAGATAAAAAAGAAGAACCTAAAGCTGAGGAAAAAACAGAAGCTCCCAAAGAAAAGGTAGCAGAAGTTGAAAAGAAAGAAACCTATGCTTCGGGAACGGCTTCTCCTGCCGCCAGAAAAATACTGGATGAAAAGGGAATTGCAGCCAATGAGGTGCAAGGAACAGGAAAGGACGGACGCGTAACCAAAGAGGATGCGGTAAAAGCAGTGCCTTCTATGGGAACTCCCGGTCCGGGAAGCAGAGGACAAGAGCGTAAAAAACTCTCTATGCTGCGTAGAAAAGTAGCTGAGCGTTTGGTGTCTGCCAAGAATGAAACCGCAATGCTCACTACCTTTAACGAGGCCAATATGACACCTATCTTTAAACTTAGAAATCAGTTTAAGGATGAATTCAAAGCAAAACACGGCGTAGGACTTGGTTTTATGAGTTTCTTTACCAAAGCCGTAGTTCGAGCATTGCAACTGTATCCGGATGTCAACTCTATGATAGACGGTGACTACAAGATCACTTACGACTTCTGCGATATCTCCGTAGCCGTATCTGGTCCGAAGGGACTTATGGTACCGGTGGTTAGAAATGCAGAAAATTTGAGTTTTAGAGGAATAGAGGCCGAGATTAAGCGTTTGGCTATCCGCGCACGTGACGGACAGATTACCGTAGATGAAATGACAGGTGGAACCTTTACAATATCAAATGGTGGGGTGTTTGGAAGTATGTTGTCAACACCAATCATCAATCCGCCACAGTCTGGTATTCTCGGAATGCACAATATCATAGAACGCCCGATTGCCGTAGACGGAAAAGTAGAAATACACCCAATGATGTACTTGGCGCTGTCTTACGATCACAGAATCATAGACGGAAGAGAGTCAGTAGGTTTCTTGGTAGCTATTAAGGAAGCTCTAGAAAACCCCGAAGAATTGCTGATGGATGGCAATATCAGGAAAGCATTGGAATTGTAATTGAGCTTAAGACTTTTTGATAAAAAACCGGATTTCTTTTTGAATCCGGTTTTTTTTGTCTGTTAGTGAGTATAGCTATAGCTCACCAAATTACACCTTGAAGAGAAGAGTCTTTACTCATCGGCCAAGATGTGAGAGGGTTGCAATGGTGATTTTCCTTCTGTCGCCGGTTACTGCTATTCTTCAATGTGTTCTGGATACAGAAAATTGTTGTACGGAAAGCGGGTAATATGTATATTTCTGACTTCCTCATACACCTTTTTTCGGAATTCGTCCATATTCTCCTTGTTGATGGCTGAGATAAACAGCGCCTGTCCGTTTGCGCGATTCATCCAGGTGAGCTTCCACTCCTCCAAGCTAAAGTGTTTTCCGGTCTTTTCGGTGATGAGATCATCGTCGTCAATACGCTCTGCTTCGTACTGATCTATTTTGTTAAAAACCATGATGGCAGGCTTGTCGGCACTGTTTATTTCTGCGAGGATTTTGTTTACCGAAGCGATGTGCTCTTCGAAATTAGGATGAGAAATATCTACAATATGCAGCAGCAAATCGGCCTCTCTTACCTCGTCTAATGTACTTTTAAACGACTCTACCAATTGAGTGGGTAGCTTTCTGATAAACCCTACGGTATCGCTCAATAAAAAGGGCAGATTGCCGATTACCACCTTGCGCACCGTGGTGTCGAGTGTAGCAAAAAGCTTGTTCTCGGCAAACACATCGCTTTTGCTAATTACGTTCATCAGAGTCGATTTACCCACATTGGTATACCCGACGAGAGCAACGCGTACAAGAGCTCCGCGGTTACCGCGTTGAGTGGCCATTTGGCGGTCTATGGTTTCCAGTTTTTTCTTGAGCAGTGCTATGCGGTCTCTTACAATACGCCTGTCGGTCTCTATCTCGGTCTCTCCCGGACCGCGCATTCCTATACCCCCACGCTGACGTTCGAGGTGGGTCCACAACCCGGCCAGTCGGGGCAGTAGGTATTCGTATTGAGCTAGTTCTACCTGTGTTCGGGCGTAGGAGGTCTGTGCTCTTTGGGCAAAGATGTCGAGGATAAGGCTGGTGCGGTCCAGTATTTTGCACTTCAATATCTTTTCGATATTCTTCTGTTGAGCCGGACTGAGTTCGTCGTCAAAAATCACCGTACCGACTTCTTCTTCCTGAACAAAGCGAGACACCTCTTCCATCTTTCCGCTCCCGATAAAAGTTTTCGGATTGGGAGTATCTATTTTTTGTGTAAAGCGCTTTACTACTTCACCCCCTGCAGTATAGCTGAGGAACTCGAGTTCATCGAGGTATTCGTCCGACTTTTCTTCATCCTGCTCGCGGTTTACGATACCGATAAGCACTACTTTTTCATAATCCAGGGTCTTTTTTTCCAGCATATATTCAAAAATAATCAGTAACACTATTATTCCGATGTCTTCTCCAACCGTAGGTGGATAATTTTTTGGAGTAACGGAATGTATTTGTGAGGCTTGACTGGGGACAAAGGTACATAATTCTGTGTCGTTTGTAGACCGGATTATCTGTTTAAAATTTATTTGTGGCTATAGTATTTTTTCGACAGGGTGATAATTACTACTTTTAACTGACTAAAGTTTGACGAATTACATCTATGTTTTTTAAGAGAAAACCGCCTACCCGACGATTTACGATTGGGTTTTACAATCTCGAAAATCTTTTTGATACCCAAAATGATCCGGATACCTTAGACGACGATTTCACTCCTAAGGGAGCATTGCACTGGAATGAGAAACGCTATCGGAATAAGCTGTACAAACTCGGAAGAACCATAGCGCATACTGGAAAAAAAACAAGTCGACGTTTGCCAGTAATCATGGGATTGGCCGAAGTGGAAAATCGCAGCGTACTCCAAGAATTGATACAGACCAAACACCTGTCTGGCAAGGGATACGATATAGTGCATTTTGAATCTCCGGATGAGAGAGGTATAGACACCGCTCTTATTTATCGCCGCAAATACTTTGAGGTTATAGATAGTGAAGCAGTTCCATTGATAGTAGACAATACAGATGGTATGCGCGATTATACCCGCGATATTCTTCACGTTACAGGCCTGCTCAACAATGAGCGCATCCATGTAATAGTCAATCATTGGCCTTCCCGAAGACAGGGAGCAGAAGACACGGCCTACAAACGGGTGGCCGCTGCCGCTGAGGTGCATCGTATAATGGATGGAGTAAGAGAAAAGGAAACCGCAGCCCGCTTTATTATTATGGGAGATTTTAACGACAATCCTTTTTCTAAGAGTATTAAAGAGCACCTGCTTTCCCCAGATCTTTTCAATCCGATGGAGCTATTGCTATCACAGGATAAAGGGAGTGCGAATTACAATTTTAAGTGGGATCTTTTCGACCAGATATTGTTTTCTAGAGACTTTATGGTAGCGGAGCCTGGAAAACACAGTTATGTGGAGGCAGATATTGTCAACGATCGCTTTCTCACGGAATGGTCCGGACGCTTTAAAGGCAATCCTTTTCGCACTTATGCAGGACGGAGGTATCTGGGAGGATACAGCGATCATTTTCCGGTGTATATACAGTTGGAACTAAACGTGTAGCACTTCTTCGTCCATAAGTAGATCCTCAGTCCGAAATCGCAATAATACCTGGGCTGTGGCTACTACGTCTTTTTCACAATAGACGACGATTCTGTCGATGTTCTGCTCTTCGTAATACACCTGTCTTACCTGGCTGCCGTCTATATCGTCTTTTGGCGAGGGGATATTCAGGATATTGGTGAGCAATTTTAGAGAGGTATAGTGTTTGTAATCGCCAAATTTCCACAATTCCATAGTGTCTAGGTGAGGCACTTCCCAAGGTTTTTTGCCGAAGAGGTTGAGCTTTTTGGGTATGGAAATACCGAGAATAAGCATGCGTCTGGCAATATAGGGAAAGTCAAATTCCTTGCCATTATGGGCACAGAGCAAATGACGAGGCTGACTGAAATGATTTTCGAGCAGGTTTTTGAAATCGATGAGTAGTTGCTTTTCTTCTCCGAAAAAAGAGGTGGTTCGAAATTGTCTTCCACTGCCGCGAAACACAAAATAACCCACAGAAATACAGACTATTTTTCCAAATTCTGCCCAGATGCCGGCCCGCTCGTAGAAATCTTCTGGGGTGATTTCTTCCCTGCGTTGGTATTCCGTTTTTTTTGCCCACAATTCTTGCTTTTCAGGAGATAATTGCGAAAAATCCCGGGTTTCTGGGACGGTTTCTATATCGAGAAACAGAATGTAGTCTAATGGTATTCCAGTAGGCATATTGCGATCGTTTGCGAACGATAAAGATATGCAATATTGCAGTTTCCAGAAAGAAGTGTCAGAATAGCGATTCCTGCCGAAAAGGAGATTCGTGCTCCAAAAGCCATTTTTTGCGCCAGAGTCCGCCGGCATAACCTACCAGACTTCCATCACTGCCAATCACGCGATGACAGGGAACGACTATCCACAGGGGATTCTTGCCGTTGGCAGAAGCAGCTGCTCTGATGCTTTTGGTATCGCCAAGTTTTTTGGCCAGATCGAGGTAGGAGATAGTTTTGCCATAGGGAATGTTGAGCAACTCATCCCACACCCTCTTCTGAAAGTTGGTGCCCTGAGGGTTGAGTTTGAGTTGGAAGTCCTTTCTTTGACCTTCAAAATACTCCTTTAATTGCCGTGTGCAAGGCAACAACTCTTCAGGGATATCGACAGAGCTTGTCGGGATCTGGTTTTCTTTAAGTATACTCACTTTTGAAACTCCGTTGTGGTCTCCGGATATTTGAGTGGTACCTAGCGGTGTTTTTACAATTGCAGTTTTCACAATTCGTCGGTATTTGTTGTTATCGATGGGTGTTGATAGAGAAGCTAAGGTAATTAAAAAAGACTGTTATTTCAATTCAAAACAAGAGAGGTCGCCCAAAAAGACGACCTCAACTTGTGCAAAATAAGCCTTCCGGACTTACACGAATATTTCAGTGTTTATCCGACGAGACAGTTTTTCGGCTTCGTACAGAATGACTTCTGCTTCCAGTGGGTTTTCATAGGTCTCGTCAAATAAGGGTATACGAAAGGGTTTATCGCTCTGAGCAATAGTCTTAAATATCAGTGTAATAGTGCCTAGAATATCTCGTTTAGAACCCTCTTTGTCCCAGGATTTAGAGACGTAACATCCAGAGTATTCCCCGAGTTGTGCAATCTTGAAATCATTGTTTTTTTGGTGATAAACCAGCAGTTTTTTATTCGATTTGTCGGTGATAAAAACATAATTTCCTATGGTGTCGGTTTGTTCTTTTTTTACACCGTTTTCGCTGCAGATAGTATTTACAAATTTGTCTGTTTCTTTCTTTTTAGAGCGCTGCTTGTAGAGAAAATACGCTACAGGAGCCATAAAGACTGCAAGGAAGAGCAGTCCCATTTCAAGAGATACAATATCCATTGTTGTAAGTTGTTATTGTGTTTTATGAGTAGTTCTTCATCTTTGTGTGTAGAACTCCCAATTGAGAATAAATTGTGTTAACCCGATGTTGCCAACGGGTATACAGTCCTTATGTGATTGCAGATAAGGATTGTTGTTAAAATGATAGTAAAGGATATAGAAATTTGCTTAGTAAAAGAAGTGAAAGGGAAAAATCAGCTGTTCTATAAGAAGTTTTAAATCAGTTGTTTTTTTTGAGGATTCTTGTAACTCACGACTTGTGAGAAGCTCAGGTACATTGATATAGACAGTAAGGAGTACAGGCAGGCCGTATGCGAGAATTTTTATTTTTCCGGAAAAAAAACTCTGAGAAGACTCTTCTTCCCACATAATACCGGGAAAAACAGTAGCCTGTGCCATACTCAGGCGCGTGGTGTCGTCGGATGAGTGATGAGCAATACCGAATGTCTTTACACCGTGATGTGAAGAACCGAGAAAGGACACCGTCCACACAAATGCAAAGAAAAGGGAAACCCATATTTTAAAGCGCTGCTTTTCCACAATACAAAAATACGGTTAAATACGAGAATTTTAAAAAAAAGCATTCAGAACTCAAAACTTTCTGAAGCTGAAGTCAATCCGGCTTAGTCTGTTTAATTTTCTCATTGTCTATCGGATAAAACACAGATTATCTATTCAGTAGCTTTACCGCATCTGCGGCAAAATAGGAAGCGATGATATCGGCACCTGCGCGTTTGATAGCTGTGAGTTGTTCCAGTACGACCGCGTCGTGGTCCAGCCAGCCTTTTTCCGCAGCGGCTTTGATCATGGCGTATTCTCCACTTACTTGATAAACTGCAAGAGGAATATCGAATTCGTTTTTGATATCGCGAACGATATCGAGGTAGCACAGTCCGGGTTTTACCATTACGATATCAGCTCCTTCGTCTATGTCTATTTCGGTTTCGCGCAGCGCTTCTATGCGGTTTCCGTAGTCCATTTGGTAGCTCTTTTTGTCTTTTGGCACTCCTTTAAGGTCTACAGGAGCGGAGTCTAAGGCCTCGCGGAATGGACCGTAGAATGCCGAGGCGTATTTGGCGCTATAGCTCATGATGCCGGTATCGGTAAAGTTGTCGTCTTCAAAAGCCTCGCGGATGGCCAGAATACGACCGTCCATCATATCGCTGGGAGCTACGAAGTCGGCGCCAGCCTGGGCGTGAGAGAGACTCATCTCTACCAATACGTCTACAGAGGCATCGTTGAGTATCTTGCCGTTTTCTACTATACCATCGTGCCCGTAAGAGGAGTAGGGATCCATAGCCACATCGGTCATAACCAGCATTTCCGGGACAGCGTTTTTTACGGTTTTTACAGCGCGTTGCATAAGTCCGTCGGGGTTTATAGCTTCTGTGCCTTTGTTGTCTTTGAGATTGTCTGGAACCTTGACAAAAAGCAAAACCGACTTCAAGCCCAAGGCCCAAAGCGCTTTGACTTCTTTTTCCAACAGGTCGAGGCTGTAACGGTAATAGCCGGGCATGGAAGCGATTTCTTCTTTTTTACCACTGCCCTCAGTGACAAAGAGCGGTACCAAAAAATCGTCGGGGGAAAGCGTTGTTTCCCTTACAAGGTTTCGAATAGCGCTGTTTTGTCTCAGTCTTCGGTTTCTTTTCAATGGATACATAGTTGTTTTTTTTGATAATAGTAAATCATTTGACCCAGGATACGGGTTCTTTTAATACTTGGAGCAATTTTTCTTCTTCGCTGCCACTGGCCGGATGATAGTCGTACACCCATTGCACTCGAGGAGGCAGGCTCATCAGTATACTCTCTATACGCCCGTTAGTTTTGAGCCCAAACAGGGTTCCCTTGTCGTGAACGAGGTTGAATTCTACATATCTGCCTCGTCGTATTTCCTGCCAGTTTCGTTGACTTTCGGTGTAATCCATGCCTTTTCGGCGCTGTACTATGGGAAGATAAGCCTTTGTAAAATCGTTTCCTACTGCCGTCACAAAATCATACCATCGATCGAGCGGCATATCGTCTGTTGGTCTGCAGTAGTCGAAAAAGAGTCCGCCTACTCCCCGCGATTCATCGCGGTGCGCATTGTAAAAGTAGCGGTCGCATTTTTCTTTAAAGTTGGTGTAAAAATCGGGATGAAATTGATCACAAGCCGCTTTACACACCTGGTGAAAGTGAACTGCATCTTCTTCAAACAAATAATAGGGTGTGAGGTCGAGTCCACCTCCAAACCACCGGTCGGCCACATTGCCCTGTGCGTCGTACATTTCAAAATACCTCCAGTTGGCGTGTACGGTGGGGACAAAGGGATTTTCAGGATGTAAAACTAAACTTAATCCGCATGCAAAAAAATCGGCATCTTGTACTCCGAAGTGCTTTTGCATGGTTTGGGGAAGTTTGCCGAAAACTTTAGAAATATTCACACCTCCTTTTTCAAACACCTTTCCGTTCTCAATAACACGGGAACGTCCACCACCACCGCCCGGACGTTTCCAGAGGTCCTCCCGGAATACAGCCTTGCCGTCTTCGGCTTCTAATTGCGCAGTAATACTGTCTTGAAGCTCTTGAATATAGTGATAGAATTTCTCTTTCATATCTGCTGTTTATCGTTAGATGGTTCTATGTGAACCAAGTAATTTTCTCCTTTTTCAACATCTTCTGCAGTTTGAATAGGCCTGCTTTCCGGGATGAGGGCCTTCAGTCGATCGACGATTTCAGACCTTTTGAGCTCAGGTATTTTATCCTGCCAAGTTGCAAATAATGTTCTACCCACCTTGTTGTTGTGCATATCCATAGCCCTTCGCAATGGGGTGTTTGGCGCAAAATCTTCGTGCCAAGTGGTGAGGGTCAGAGCCCATTGCAAGGCCTTGTCTTTGTCGTTTCTGTTCCACTTTAGGGCTTCATTGGCGAGGAGTATGTTCCACAGCGAGTGTCTGAAAGCGTTCTCCGGACCATCACCTTGGTGTTTTCCCGGGTAGAGCTGCTGGCAGATGGACATACATTTTGCCGTAGCCTTTATCGAAGGGAGCAACATAAGGGGCTGTTTTATAAAAATCTGGACAAGGCTTGCAATTTGTTTCCAGTTCAAAGACCTTATGAGGCGCCATACCGACATTACATCTTCTTTTCGTATTCTTTTACGGCATCTATAAATGCCTTGGCATGATCTACCGGAATGTTTGGCAAAATACCGTGTCCGAGATTGACGATATAGCGGTCTTTTCCGAATCGATCTATCATTTCGTGTACCATTTTCTTAATGATAGCTGGAGGGGACAATAACCTGGAGGGGTCAAAGTTTCCCTGTAGGGTGATATCACCTCCACTGAGGTATCGGGCATTTTCTGGAGAACAGGTCCAGTCTACTCCTAATGCACTGGCACTACTCGACGCCATTTCGCGAAGTGCAAACCAGCAGCCTTTGCCAAATACAATCACTCGGGTATGTGGGGCGAGAGCTTCGACAATTTGACTGATGTACTTCCAGGAAAACTCCTGATAATCTTCCGGAGAAAGCATTCCGCCCCAGCTGTCGAAGATCTGTATAGCATCGCACCCTGTGCGTACCTTTTCTTTCAAATAGGCGATGGTTGTATCGGTAATTTTCTGAAGCAGTTGGTGTGCAGCTTTGGGTTGGGAAAAACAGAAACCCTTGGCAGTGTCGAAACTTTTAGATCCTTTTCCTTCTACGGCATAGCAGAAGATAGTCCATGGAGAGCCTGCAAATCCGATAAGTGGCACCTCTCCGTTCAGTTCCTCTTTAGTAAGGCGTATGGCATCCATCACGTAGCCTAGACTTTCTTCGATATTGGGAACGACTACCTTTTCCACATCTTGGACTGAGCGGATGGGATTGGGCAGCCAAGGACCTACACTTTCTTTCATCTGTACTTCTATACCCATTGCTTGGGGAACGACCAGTATATCGGAAAACAATATGGCGGCATCTGGTTTTACGATGCGTATGGGTTGTACGGTAATTTCGGCTGCGAGCTCAGGGGTGCGACAACGCGTAAAAAAGTCGTATTTGTCCCGAAGTGCACGAAACTCGGGCAGATATCTGCCGGCCTGACGCATCATCCACACTGGAGGGCGCGAAACACTTTCTCCGTCAAGAGCTCTTAGAAACAAGTCGTTTTTAATCATGTTTATTATTTTTAGTTGCCGTTTGAGGTGATTCCTCGTCGGTCTTTTTTGTTAAAATATGTGATGGTACTTGCAATAACACTCTCTGTGGTAGGTTGTTGGGCTACAACAATGCGTTCTGTAATACCATCTAGTTTTTTTGCTGTAGTAGTGCCGATACAGAAGCATACTTTGTCTCCTACAACGTTGTTTTTCAGGTAACTTTTAATGCCGGAAGGGCTGAAAAAAAGGATGCCTTGTACATTTGTATCTATAACGACCGGGGTGAGACGGGTGGTGTAGACTGTGAGTTCATCGAATGAAATATTTGCTTCAGACATGGCGTCGGGCAGGGTGTCACGTCGTAGATTTCCGCAGAAAAAAGTGAAACTTCTATCGGCGTAATTATTTGTGATTTCGGGGGCTAATTGGGCAGCATAATCTTTTTGAACCTGTACTTTAAATCCGTTTTGTTCGAGCAGAGAGGCCGTTTTTGATCCTACGCAAAAGCAGGGGCGATTCTTTAGCGAATTGCTATCGGGGTGTTGTAAAACACTGCGAACAGCATTGCTACTGGTAAAAATAAGCTGTTCTTTTACCGTTGTGATATCGACAGGCAAAGGCGTTGTAGCGATAAAATCGGCTTCTTCCAGTCTCAGACCTGCACTAGCGAAAAGCAGCTGCTGATCGGAGGATAGCCTTTTTGTAGATAATATGTATGTGTTGAGCCCCATTATTCAAGGGAACAGAAATTAGTAATATCTTTATTGGCACCAAACACTACCAATATGTCATTGGCTTGTACTACGGTGTCTTTGTTAACCGCACCGAGAACTTTTCCAAGGGATTGTCGGGATCCGAAGAAGGTCGTTTTTGTCTCTTTTCGGATAATGGTTATGATATTCAGATTGTGTTCATTTCTGAAATCGATTTCCTGAAGCGTTTTGCCCTCGTATTCCGGTAATGCTTTTACTTCAGAAATAGAGTGATGAGGGTCGAGCTCGAAGTTGTTTATCATACTCTTCAGGTTGATCTTTTTGGCGAGAGCCTCGGCGAATTCCTGTTCCGGGCGCACTATGGTTTCTATGCCCATAGCCTGCAATACAGTGTCGTGAATTGGGGATAGCGATCGGCTGATGATTTTGGTATTTGAAAGCTTTTTGATTATGGCTGTAGTAATAATGGTAGCTCCCTCATTTTCACCTATGGCAATAACTACGAGATCTGTGTTTTTGAGCGGAACAGCCTCGTAAGCCATCTCGTTGGTGGCATCCATACAGATGGTGTGCGTTATGGCATCCTTCAAACGGTCTACCTTTTCCATTTTGGAATCTATGCCTATAACTTCGTTTCCTGTTTCGGTGAGGTTTAATGCCAACGAGGATCCGAAGCTTCCCAATCCGATGATGATAATTTTCATGATTCTTTTGGTTTGTGACGAGTGTCTTCTTTGTCGATTTTTTTAAAGCTCTTTCGTCCGTCCATAATCAGTTAATTAAAATATTTTCCTCCGGATAGCGGTGAAAATTGTGTTGTATGCTGCGCAACATACCTATCAGTAGGTTGAGCAGTCCTATCCTTCCAAAAAACATTGTAAAAATAAGTGTCAGTTTTCCGAGATCACTGAGCTCAGAGGTGATGCCAAGTGACAGTCCTACGGTGCTGTATGCCGAAAAAACTTCGAAGGCGATCTGTATCAATGTAAACTGAGGTTCGAATATCAACAGCAATAGAATGCCAATACCTATCGCAAAGAGTGAAATACATATAATAGCGAAGGCTCGTTTTACGGACTGGTTGTTTATCTGCCGCGTTCCGATCTCTATGTTGTCCTTGCCCCTGGCCACTGCGATGATATTCAGTACGGCTAAAGCAAAAGTACTGGTTTTTATTCCCCCACCGGTAGATGCAGGAGAGGCTCCTATCCACATCAGTAGAGTGATAAACAGTATTCCAGGAAGCGTGAGGTTGGCCATATCGAAGGTGTTATACCCGCCCGACCTAGAGGTTACCGACATAAAACTCGCCGTGGTGAGTTTGCCCCAAAAACCAGGATGTTCCTGGAGGATATTTCCACTTTCCATCAGATATATTATTGCCGTACCTCCAAACAGCAGTATAAAAGTGGTGGTCAAAACAATTTTGGTATTGAGTGTGAGTACTCGTACAGGTTCGCGAAATTCGCCAAAGGTAATCAGATTGATTACCAGTTTTTTGAGATATTTAAAGGCGTTGAATATGATGTTGTATCCGAGTCCCCCAAATATGATGAGGAACATAATAATCCACTGAAAGGAGTAGGCGTTGTTAATTCCTATAGTGCCTAATCCGTCGGGAAGCGTAGAGAATCCGGCATTGCAAAAGGCTGCTACGGAGTGGAAGAGCGAAAAGAATACTTTGTGGTCTATATGGTCTACATCACTGATAGAGTAAAAAATAAGAACGGCACCGACTAGTTCGAGGACGATGGTGAAAATCACGACCTGTACGGCAACCTTTAGCACGTCGTTCAGATGTTCGGTTCCCATAACATCCTTGATGTTCAGCCCTTCCTGAAAAGAAGTGCCTCCTTTGAAGAAAAAGGCAAAAAACGAGGTGAAGGTCAGCATTCCAATACCTCCTAGTTGTATGATAATCAGTATTATAGTTTGCCCGAGAGAGGTGAATTCTGTAGCTGTGTTCATAACGACCAAACCCGTTACACATACAGCGCTGGTAGCGGTAAAGAGGGCATCTAAATACCTTATACCTCCAGTAGTGGCATTGGGGAGCATCAAAAGAAAAGAACCTATGAGGGCTATTACTGCAAAGCTGCCTATAAAGAGTATGATAGGGTTGTGATACACGGTGTACAACTTTCTGATTAGGTGGGTTAGCCTGAGCAAGAAGTACACGATAAGACCGCTATCTAATATGTAGGAGATGTTTTTTGCCTTGTGGATACTGTCGTAGTCGCCAATCAGAAATATAGTAGAAGTAAGAACAACAGTAGAGATAAGTACGACCAAATTGGCCTTGTACATATTGTTTAACGGAGAATTTCTGGAAATTCGAAGCCGGATAAAATTGAGTACAATCAGCGCCGTGGTTATCCCGAGCAAGGTAAACGATTTGTTATTGAAAAGATGGTAATCTGCCTTATATCCGAAATCGATAACCAAGAATACTATCAGTATAACATCGGTAAAACCATAAATCCTAGAGAGAGGATTTCTATAGCTCTTTAAATTTTTCTTAGGCATTTTTCATCCAAAAAACATTCTACTTTTCCGGAATAGGACCGGGTTAAAACACCAACTTCACGAAGTGCAAAGGTCTTAATAAAATGTAAGATACTAAAAAACAAATGCTTTTTTAATACGATAGGTGTTATTTCGACATTCTCGGTACTGTTTTGTGTCAGAAAGATGCTGTTCCCGACTGTCTTTGTTGAAACAATTTGATGTGTTCCAAGGTTTCTCTTCCTCCATGGTTCAGTATTTCCTCAGCGTATTGTTTTCCGAGAGTGGTGTATTGTTCTAGGGGAGCACGTTGTTGTACACTGTGCTTTTTCTGTCCGTCGGGAGAGAGCAGTATGCCGCTAAATGCGATTTCGTCATTTTCTATATTTGCCTTTGCTCCTATAGGTGCCGAGCAGCCTCCTTCGAGAACGCGGAGAAACTGTCGTTCAACATAGGTGCATATTTCGGTATCCTTGTCGTTCAGTTTATCCAAAGCCTGTCTGCTGTAGTCGTCTTGTTCCATAGCGACAGCGAGCATGGCTCCTTGGGCGGGGGCGGGAACCATCCAATCGAGAGAGATGCAGTTTTTCGGATCGATATTTGTGCCTTCAAAGGGCGAGATGCGTTCCAGTCCGGCCGCGGCAAATACAGCGCCGTTCCAAGTGCTGTCCTGGAGTTTTCTCATACGGGTGTTTATATTACCTCTCAGGTTTTCTACGGTGTGTTTTGGGTAGCGGTTTAGCCATTGAGCCTTGCGTCGAAGGCTACCAGTGGCAATACAGCCTTCTCCTTCCAAAAAATCCAGATCGCCTTTGTGTACGAGTAGATCTGAAGAATCGGCTCTTTTTAGTACGGCTGCCTGAACAATACCACGAGGTAGGGCAGTAGGCACATCTTTCATACTGTGTACTGCAATATCGATATCGCCTTGTATCATGGCGATATCCAAAGCCTTGGTGAAAATCCCTGTAATTCCCATTTCGTACAGAGGTTTGTCCAAAACGAGGTCTCCATGCGATTTTACGGGAACAATCTCAACCTGGTATTCCAGTAATTCTAGCTCGTCTTTTACGCGGTTGGCCTGCCACAAGGCGAGTTTGCTGTCTCGAGTTCCTATTTTAAGGGTTTTCTTCATGCTTTCGGTTTTGCTCATAGCTTTTACGCCTGTCTCGTTGTAGTTTAGAAAATGTTTGGCGATATCCGAGTATTCCAGATAAAAGCCTTTTTGGAAGTTTTCTGTCTACTTCCCAAATACTTTCACGCTTGTATCAGGGCGCCGTTTTGACGGGTTTCTGTTCCTTGACAAGAGGGGTGATATCATCCAGTTGAAAAACCTTTTTTATTAGTTCTAGGCTTTCGTCGGCAGATTCGTGGTTTTCTTTGAGGTGGCTGGCAAAATGAGTAGTGATTTTCTGTATGATTCTACTGCCTATAATTTCTGCCTGCTCATCGTTAAAATCTTCGATCTTTTTGCGTTGAAAATCTACCTCAGCATCTTTAAGGGTGTTCAGTTTTTTCTTCAGAGCCTTGATGGTGGGGGCAAATTTACGCGTTCCCAACCATTTGGTAAATTCGTCTTGTACCTCTTCGATAATGGATTCAGCTTGAGGGATGAAAGTTTTTCGCCTCTCTAGGGTTTCGTCGGTCATCTGTGAAAGATGGTCAAGTGAAATGAGCGTAAGTCCGGGTAGCTTGGCTATTTCGCTGTCTGTATTGCGGGGGACGGAAAGGTCGAGAATAAGAATTTCCTTGTCTTTTGGAATGAGATCTTTGGTAACCGTCGGGTCCGGGGCACCTGTAGCTACAATCAGAATATCACATTTGAGAATCTCTTCGCGAAGATCGGTAAAATCCTTTACGGTCAGATCGAATTTTCCAGCTATTTTCTCTGCCTTTCCCTTGGTGCGATTGATAAGAGTGATATGGTCGTTTCCGGTGTGTTTTATCAGGTTTTCGCAGGTGTTTCTCCCTATTTTACCGGTGCCGAACAGCAATATGTTCTTTTGGGAGATACGCTCTACGTGGTTCAGGATGTATTGCACAGAGGCAAAAGAAACTGAAGTAGCTCCTGTGGAAAGTTCGGTTTCGTTTTTGATTCGTTTGCTAGCCTGTATCACAGAGTTGCACAGACGCTCTAAAAAGGCATTTGCCGTATGGTGTTTTCGGGATAGTGCAAAGCCCTTTTTGATTTGTGCGATGATTTCAAAATCTCCCAGTATCTGACTGTCGAGCCCTGTTCCTACGCGAAAAATATGCCCTATGGCGTCGTTGTTCTTGTAAACATAAGCGACGTCTTTAAACTCGTCTATATTGCCGTTTGAGTGATCGCAAAGCAGTTTTATAAGCTGAAAAGGATGTTGGGCAAATCCGTATATTTCAGTGCGATTACAGGTGGAAATAACCAGTATCTCATCAATTCCCTCTGCTTTGGCCTGTCGCAATAGCGCTGTTTTTTGTACTTCGTTCAGGCTGAACTTTCCCCTTATCTCTTCATCTGCTTTTCTGTAGCTCAGTCCTACGGCATAAAAATATTTTCCTCGATTGAGGTTGTAATCTTCCATTTAGGCTAAATCTAAAATTGTGACAAAAGTATAATACCCTTGTATAAAAAAACAACGCTGTAAGGACTTTTTATAACGCTTTAGGATATTTTAGGTGCTTTGAGTGTTCAAATGAGTATAAAACCGTATTTTTGTAGTGATATCAACGGTTTCAAAAAACAATATTTAGAATTATTCTAAATAAAAACATCAGATAAGGGCATGGTAATGGAAGGAAAAAATATCGCTGTAAGTGCTGTGGAAGAAGTGCAGTTTGAAGAGGGATTTTCTCTGTTGAGAATGCAAAATGAGGGAAGTGTCAATCAGCATTTGACTAGAGAGATCGACTGCAGTTATATACAGTTCCACTTTGGTTTGAGGGGAGATTCGAAATTTAATTTTAACGGGGGTCGCTATCACCTTCAGGTGGGGGAAGAGCAGTCACTATTGCTGTACAATCCGCAACGCGATTTACCTATAGACGTTGAAATAGGTCCTAAAGCACAACTGCTTTCTGTATTGATATCCATACGGAAATTTCATTCTCTCTTTTCACATGAAGCGGGTTACATCCATTTTTTGAGTGAAGAGAACAGAGACAAGAAATACTACGACAATGTCGATGTTTCTCCAGCCGTTATGGTGATACTCAATCAAATGGTACACCACAACCTTCACGATTCTGTGAAGCGCCTGTATCTAAAAGGCAAGGTCTACGAGCTTTTAGGACTGTATTTTAACAGGCCAGACAATGCCGATGTCGATCAGTGTCCGTTTCTCATAGACGAGGAGAATGTGGCAAAAATAAAGAGAGCCAAAGACATAGTAATCGCCAATATGTCTGAACCTCCTACGCTCGACAATCTGGCCAATGAGGTAGGTCTTAACCTAAAAAAACTGAAAACGGGTTTTAAACAAATCTACGGAGATTCTGTGTACAGTTTTTTGTTCGATTACAAAATGGAATACGCCCGAAAGATGCTCGAAGGCGGGGAGTACAATGTCAACGAAGTAGGATTTAAGATAGGGTATAGTGCAGCGAGTCACTTTATTTCGGCTTTTAAAAAGAAATACGGGACCACCCCCAAAAAATACCTGATGTCTCTAAACGCCTGAGTGTTTTTTCTGTCGAAATTAGTTTAAACAAGCTCTTATTACTACATTTGGGAATCCGACTTTTGGTGCCGGAAACAACTAACCTTTAAATCACAATATACAGGATGAAATCAAGCCTGGTTTTATTGCTGTTTGCCCTCATTGTGTCGGCAGGATACACACAGGAGCAGCAAAGTGTACTCGTCTTTACCAAAACAGACGCTTACCGACACAAGTCTATAGAAGCAGGGGTGAGCTTGATAGAAAGGCTTGGAAGGGAAAACCGTTTTGATGTGACACATACGGAAGACACCGTAGTTTTTTCGAGAGATTCGCTCTCCCATTTCGACGCTGTGGTTTTTCTCAATACTACTGGAGATATACTAGATGAAGAGCAGCAGAAAGCCTTTGAGATCTTCATGGAGAAAGGGGGCGGTTTTGTAGGTGTTCACGCCGCAGCGAATACCGAGTTTGACTGGCCTTGGTACGGTATGTTGGTAGGGGCTTATTTCGAGGGGCATTCTGGGGTACAAGAGGCCACTATACAGGTAAAAATGCCAACTCACACTACCTGCTCCCACCTAGGAGATACCTGGATGCGTACTGATGAGTGGTACAATTTTAAGCAAATCAGTCCGAATATCAAGGTGTTGCTAAACCTGGATGAGTCTACCTACGAGGGAGGGACTAACGGACCTTCTCACCCCATAGCCTGGTATCAGGAGTTTGCCGGTGGGCGCTCGTTTTACACCGGAGGAGGACATACGGAAGAATCGTACGAAGAAGAAGCTTTTGTGCAGCACTTGCTCGAAGGTATTAAATACTGTTTGTTCCGATAGGAGTCTAGCGTAAATTGCGGTTCAGTCTGATAAAAACCCGGAATATTCACTCTTGTTTTGTCTCGGTAAAAAAAGGAGATTACTTCCGGTCAAACTTTAAAGAATGCCTAATTTTGTTTAAAAAATAAGAGTAAGATAATGAAGGGTGTGTTATTGGTCAATCTGGGTTCGCCAGACAGTACGGATGAAGCAGACGTAAAGAAATATCTCGACGAGTTTCTGATGGATAAAAGGGTGATAGATGTCCCCTGGTTATTGCGGGCTTTTATTGTAAAGGGGATGATACTCAGAACTCGTCCCAAGAGCTCGGCAGAGGCGTATAAGAAGATTTGGTGGGACGAGGGGTCTCCGCTTATCGTACTCTCCCGTAGATTACAGGATAAAACACAGGAAATAGTATCTGTTCCCGTAGCGCTGGCGATGAGGTATGGCAAGCCCTCTCTCGAACAAGGTCTGAGAGAATTGTATGAAAAAGGGGTTAAGGAAGTGTTGCTTATCCCGCTTTACCCTCAGTTTGCGATGGCAACTACCGAAACTATACTAGTGCTGGCCGAAAAGCTTCGAAAACAACACTTTCCCGATATGAACTTTACCACTGTGCCTCCGTTTTACAATCATCCCGACTATATCAGAGTGCTTTCTACATCGATAGAAGATAGTTTGAAGGGAAAGGAGTGGGAGCATCTGTTGTTTTCCTATCACGGAGTTCCGGAACGGCACATCCGAAAATCAGACATTACCAAATCGCATTGTAAAATAGACGGGCAGTGCTGTAAAACACCCTCTAAGGCGCATCAGTTTTGTTACCGACATCAGTGTTATGAAACTACGCGACAGGTAGTGGAATACCTCGGGCTCAAGGAAGGAACCTACTCTACTTCTTTTCAATCCCGACTGGGAAAGGATCCTTGGTTACAGCCCTTTACCGATAATACGGTAGCCGGTTTTGCGACCAAGGGAGTCAAGAAGCTGGCTGTAGTAACACCAGCATTTGTATCCGACTGTCTGGAAACCCTCGAAGAGATTGGAATGGAGGCTCGCGAAGATTTTCTAGAAAAAGGAGGCGAGGAGTTTCACGTTATTCCCTGTATCAACGACAGAGAAGATTGGGTAAAGGTACTGGCGAGGTGGATGGACGAATGGGCAGATGCCCCAGTTGTAAAAAATTAACAGTATGGCTGGGATTTCGTCAGAAACCCTCGGGAAAGATCCCGTGGGGAAACTGTTGGTAAAACAAGCATTACCGGCTTCGATAGGTATATTGGTAATGTCGCTCAACGTATTGATCGACACTATTTTTGTTGGTAACTGGATAGGGCCTATTGCCATAGCTGCTATAAATGTAGTATTGCCGGTTTCGTTTTTTATCGCCGCTCTCGGAATGGGTATAGGTATAGGAGGGGCATCTGTAATCTCACGGGCCTTGGGAGCCGGAAACCCAGGGAAGGCATTTCAAACATTCGGAAATCAGTTTGTGTTGACCTTGATGATCACGCTTACTCTCGCTGTGATGGGTTTGAGCTTTGTAGATGTGCTGGTGCCGAGTTTTGGAGGTAAGGGAGACATATTCGATCTGGCAAAGACGTACTACACCATTGTGATGTACGGAGTTCCCTTTCATGCCTTGTGTATGATGGGAAACAATGTTATCAGAGCCGAAGGCAAGCCAAAATTTGCCATGGTAGCCATGATGATTCCTTCGGTGGGCAACCTTGTTCTCGACTATGTGTTTATCAACCTGATGGGTTATGGTATGCAGGGTGCGGCATGGGCGACAACAGCATCGTACTTTTTGTGTTTTGCCTATATGCTGTGGTATTTTCGAGGAAAATCTGAATTGAAAATTGGGCTTGAACACCTCGTGCTTAAAGCCGGTATTGTCAGAGAGATCGCGGCGCTTGGTTTTGTCACACTGGCTCGTCAGGCAGCGGTTAGTGTAACCTATCTATTTGTAAACAATATTCTCTTCCGCCTCGGTGGGGAAATTTCGGTTACGGTATACGCCATTATCGGTAGAATGTTGATGTTTGCTCTATTTCCTGTACTCGGGGTTACTCAAGGTTTTTTGCCCATTGCTGGCTTTAATTACGGGGCAAGGATGTATCGCAGAGTGATAGAGAGTATTTTTATAGCAGTGAAATACGCCGCCTTACTGGCTTTAATCGTCTTTGCTTTTATCATGAGTTTTCCCGATGTTATCGTAAAGGTGTTTACCACCGATGCTGAAATACTAGAACGTGCCCCTAAGGCCATGAGATGGGTTTTTGCAGCTACGCCCATCATAGCGTTACAACTCATAGGAGCTGCGTATTTTCAGGCAGTGGGCAAAGCTGTTCCGGCTTTGTTACTCACCCTTACCCGGCAGGGCTTTTTCTTTATTCCTCTCATCCTCATATTGCCCAAATATTACGGGGAACAAGGACTGTGGATGTCATTCCCGATTGCCGATGTACTTTCTACTCTGGTAACAGGCTTCTACCTTTTCAGAGAGATCAGATTGCGTTTGAGACCGCAAACCCCCACGGTGAAGTAGGGAAGGGGTTACAGTTCAGAAACCGCTTGCACTGCGGCTTCTACTGTTTTTTTGCTGTTTCCTACAAAGATTTTGTCACCGGCGATAATCACCGGTCTTTTGAGAAAGGTATAATGTTCTAGGATAAGACTTTTGTAATCATCTTCGCTTAGATTTTCTGTCGCGAGGCCCCTTTCTTTATACAGTTTGGCTCTTCTGCTAAACAGACTTTCGTAAGAACCGGAAAGCGATTTCATCTCCTCGAGTTGTTTTACCGTAATCGGTTCAGACTTTATGTCCTGTAGTACAAATGAAGAGGGGAGTTGGAGTTGCTTTATAATGCGTCTGCAGGTATCGCAGGTGTTGAGGTGATATATCTTGTTCATAGTGTTGAGCTGGTTTTCAGGAGTGGGATATCGTTTAAGCCGAGGGTAAGACGGACAAATACTGCACTATATCACCGATTGGGATTTCGACAGTTTTGCCCCCTTCGGCATAAGAGCTGATGTCGTATGCGTTGTAGTGAAGTATGATATTGTTTTTGGTAAAACCGATATTTTCTGGAAGGTGGTAGGTGTCGTTTTCAAACCAAAATCCCGTACTGTTGATATTGCTGTCTTCTGGGATTTTTTCCAGCTCTCTGAACTTTTGCTCTGCAATTTTCAGAAAGCCATTCTTATCGGTAAACAGCTCGTCGTTGGAGTAGGTCTTACCGCTCACGGGGTCTATATTGATGTATGTAAGGCTGCTGTAGCCGTGAGCACCTCCGGTATACATAAAGGAAGAGAAGGCGAGACTGTGTAGTTTTTTCCCCTTGTAAAGCACTTCTCCCCTGATTTCTGCTTCATAACCAAAGGCAAAATCGGGTTGCATCTCGCGGTCTTTCAAGTATTCGCTTTTAAAATTGTCTACGGCGTCTTCTATGCTCTTTTCCTTTTTGCTGTCGGGGTCTATGATAAAGGTACTTATTATTTTGTCTTCTATGACGGTATTGATTTTTTGAGCGGCATCTGTCGAAGACGCGGCCACCGGGAAGCTGATTTTGACCTTAGCACATCGATCTTGTTCGCAATCTCCGGTGTCGGTAGTAATATTATGTGTGCTATAAGAAAGGGTTTCCGTATTGTCACATCCCGCGATTAGTAAAAGAGTGAGCAAGAGGAATAACTTGAACGATACAGATAGATTTTTGGGTTTCATGACCTTTTGTTTTTTTGATGTAACTAATCCGGTAAAATGCAGCAAAAGGGAGGAGTCTACACATCGCATTCCCTATATAACTCCAACCGGAAAAACCGCAAGATAAAGATACTTCTTTAATTGTGAACGGGGAAATAGAACTGTTATTTTTATAAAAATGCAATAGCTGAAGTAGGATGCTTAGATCGCAGATAGAGTGCATCGGTATTCTGTATCTGCTTCTTCCAGAGAAGATAAAATTACACATTAATCGTATATTTGTTTACAATATTCAAGAAAATTCCATTTCACACTATTTTATACCACACATTTATGAAGAAAACAATTGAAGATTTTATGAGTTTGGTGGAGCAGCGAAATGCTCACGAACCAGAGTTTATGCAAGCCGTCAGAGAAGTAGCCGAGGCGCTGATACCTTTTATCAAGGAGCAGGAGCTTTATTACGGTAAGAATATTTTGTTGAGAATGGCAGAGCCTGAACGCGTAATTATGTTTCGCGTGCCTTGGATGGACGATCGCGGAGAGATACAGGTGAATCGCGGATATCGCGTCGAGATGAACTCTGCCATAGGTCCGTACAAAGGCGGGTTGAGATTTCACCCTTCAGTAAATCTCAGTATTCTCAAGTTTTTAGCTTTCGAACAGGTGTTTAAAAACAGCCTTACCACACTTCCTATGGGAGGGGGTAAGGGAGGATCTGATTTCGATCCGAAAGGGAAGTCTGACAATGAGGTGATGCGGTTTTGCCACGCCTTTATGGCGGAGTTGTACCGCCATATCGGTGCAGATACCGATGTACCTGCCGGAGATATAGGCGTGGGTGCTCGCGAGATAGGCTATCTGTTTGGGCAATACAAAAAACTCAGAAACGAATTTACGGGGGTGCTTACCGGAAAAGGACTCTCCTATGGAGGGTCATTGATTCGTCCGGAAGCCACAGGTTATGGCACCGTCTACTTTGCACAGAGTATGCTTGAAACCCGAGGAGAGGGATTTAAAGGAAAAAAGGTTGTGATATCGGGCTCCGGGAATGTCGCACAATACGCAGCTGAAAAGGCGTTGGAGTTAGGAGCAAAAGTACTTACCTTATCCGATTCTTCGGGTTATATCTTTGACGCCGATGGGATTGATAAGGAAAAACTGGATTTTGTTTTAGAACTTAAAAACCTAAAAAGAGGAAGGATACGCGAGTATGTCGACAAATTTCCCAACGCTCGCTATGTGGCGGAAAAAACTCCATGGGGCGAACAGTGCGACATAGCATTGCCCTGTGCCACACAAAATGAGCTCAACGGAAAGGATGCCGAAACCCTGATAAAAAACGGTTGTATCTGCGTGGCAGAGGGCGCTAATATGCCCTCTACTCCAGAGGCGATGGACAGCTTTCATCAGGCACGTATATTATACGCACCCGGCAAGGCTTCAAATGCTGGAGGAGTTGCCGTATCCGGATTGGAGATGTCTCAAAATTCGCTCAGAATGAGCTGGTCTCGTGAAGAAGTGGATGAGAGACTGAAAGATATTATGCTGAATATCCACGATGCATGTATAAAATACGGCAAGATAGACGACCAATATATCGATTACGTCAAAGGAGCAAATATTGCCGGCTTTGTAAAAATAGCCGATGCCATGCTCGCTCAAGGCGTGGTATAGGCGAGATCGATGCAATACAAAAGAGGCTGCTCTTGTTTTGGGTAGCCTCTTTTAATTTCTATATATTGCCCACTGTCTTTTTAAGCCTTGTGTTACAAATACAATAAAATATCTCCACACAGTGATTTTTTTGTGATTGTTTTAAGTGATTATTCGCAAAAAGAGATGTTTTTGGTGTATTTTATCGCAAAAAAAGGTTGTTTTATCTATAAATTATCTATTTTTATGCACTCAAAAGAGAGTTAATTTTATGCAGATCTTTCCAAAGGAAATAATCGACAGCACTGTAGAAGCCCATCATTTTAGACTGCAAAACCGCAGCAAATTGATTTATGGCTTGATACTGTTGAGTATTTTGGGATTTCTGTTGTCACTTCCATTTATATATGTGGATGTGTACACTACTTCGAGAGGAATTATCAAACCGGAAATAGAGCGAACTCAGCTTACTCTCATCAATTCGGGAAAGGTCACTTTCAAAAATATGGCGAACAACCAGCGAGTGGAAAAGGGCGACACCTTGCTCGTTCTCAACAGTGAGCAGATAGATGATAAAATGTCGTTGTACCGTCAGCAAATCAGAGACAATCGCAATTTTGTACACGATCTTTCACTGCTGTCTGGAGGAGGGAATATCGCGGTATCCAGACTTAGCTCTGCAAAGTACAAGGCCAGTTATATGGAGTACAGGCAAAAGATAAATGAGCTGGAAACGCGACTCGAAACTACCCGAAGGGATTTTGAACGGCACAAGAGGTTACACGACCGAAAGGTGATTTCCAATGCCGAGTTTGAGACCAAGAAACTGGAATACGATATGGCGAAGAGTGATCTTCAAGGCTATAAAACACAGCAGCGTTACCAGTGGCAATCGGAGCACACCTCTCTTGTAAATACCCTTAAAGAGTTGGGTTCTGATTACAATCAGTACGCTTCCAACGACAAGAATTATGTGCTCACCGCTCCTGTGTCGGGCACGCTGTTGCGCGTGGCGGGAGTAGAAGAAGGAGGCTACATAAACTCCGGGGTAAATATCGGAGAGATTTCACCGGATACAGGTTTGCTGATAGAGTGTTATATAGCACCCTCCGACATAGGATTGGTGAGAGAATCGCAAACTGTCACCTATCAGATAGATGCCTTCAATTACAATCAGTGGGGCTTTGCTACCGGACAGATTGTAAGTATAGGGAACGATATAGAAAATATAGATGAAGAAACAGCGGCCTTTAAGGTCAGATGCAGCATTAATGAACAATACCTTCAACTAAAAAACGGTTTCAGGGGAAATCTGGGTAAAGGAATGACCCTGACCGCAAATTTTAAACTTACGGAAAGATCGCTTTTCGATCTGCTATACGATAAAGTGGATGATTGGCTAAATCCATCCAGGGCTTTGACAAACAACTGAACGACACCCCGTTTGTATTTTAACGTCTTAACCCCTTTGGATAATGAAGAATTTAAAAAATCTCGAGCGCTTGCAACAATTGCATCAATTGATAGCGAGAGAAGCTACAGGATCGCCGACACAACTTGCGCGCTTAATGCAAGTCAGTGAGCGAAAAGTGTACCAGTTGATAGAACAACTGAAGGATATAGAGGCTCCCGTTTCCTATAGCCGAGTTCACAAAACCTATTTTTACGAAGACGATTTTGATCTCAAGGTCACCGTTTCGGTAAGAGTACTCAGAGATAATGAGCTTACCGAAATTTTTGGAGGAAGCTATTTTCTGCCTTGCGACCCTCCAAAATTCAATTTGTTTGAACTTGTTTAAAAACTGCTGAACTACCACATTCCCCTCAGCTGGTGGTAATGTGGTTTTCCATTTTGGATTTCAAGCGTGAAAATCGGATTAACAGTGACAAAAGTTAGAGACTGCAAGGTTTGTGCAGTGAGCGCGGTTACCTTAGCAAAACAAAACACAATAGAAGTTTTCTGTGTTTTGAGCGTTGTGAGTTCGCTGTTTAAGCCGCTTGCATAACTGTTTTCTAAAAATCTAAACTTTTGTATAACTTAATTAAATCACAATCATGAAAAATCTAGAAAACTACGGAGTTCAGGAATTGAACGCACAAGAAATGAACGAAACTAACGGCGGACTTCTCGGAGGTTTGGACGGAGTTCTCGACTTGGTAACCGGAGTAGTAAACACCGTTGTAGGTGTTGTAGGTAGCGTAGTAAACGTTGTTACCGGACTTCTCGGAAGCCTTCTCGGAGGATTATAAGCCGATATTGGTACAAAAACCGGCCTGTTGTATAAAGAGGCCGGTTTTTTTTGTCAAAAAACACACCAAACTGCAAGGTTTGTGCAGTGAATACTGCTAAATTAGTGCTCGCTTAATACGGATATCGTGTTGATGCAGACCTTTCCAAACACCTTTCCACCCCCTATCCCGGAAGATTACAAAATTCCGGCGATCAGATTGACCAAAAATGAATATTGTTTAACCTAATTTTATTTATCATGAAAAATCTGAAAAACTATGGTGTTCAGGAATTGAATGCAAAAGAAATGAACGAAACCAATGGCGGACTTCTCGGAGGTCTGGACGGGGTACTCGATTTGGTAACAGGTATTGTAGGTACCGTAACCGGAATCGTTGGAGTAGTTGTAGGCCTTGTTGGCGGACTACTTGGTGGACTCCTCGGAGACCTGTAAATAGCACAAAAAAGGGTGTTGGAAACAACGCCCTTTTTTGTACAATTCCAAGCACTACCACAAATTGCGCAATACGGAAGCAGGAATGTCGGTCGCAGCGGCCGCAATCCTGATTTTTTGGCTATTGCTCATTGTCAGTGTTGTAGGCAAAAGTGAACAAGCTGTTTTTTATTAACCAATTAATGAATTATACTATGAAAAATCTGGAAAACTACGGAGTTAAAGAAATGAAAGCTTCAGAAATGGAGACCACCAATGGCGGATTGTCTATCGGAATCGGAATCGGAGGTGTTAGCGATTTTCTTGCGGGAGCACTCGGGCTTGTACTCGGTACCGTTACTGTAGCCGTTTCACTGGTTTCCGACTTGTTGAATAGTATTTCCATATCTGCTTCTGCAGAATAAGAAACATAACCATCAAGTGTATAAAAGCTGTTTCTCTATCGGGGAAACAGCTTTTTTAATACCTTAAATCATATAAACAAATGACTTTTAAATCTTTATCGTCATAAAAAGAACTGTTCTATTGTTGTAGTGAGGGGATTTTTGTAAAAACCTCCTTGTAAAGGAATAACTACACCAGAGTGATAGTATCGTTTACTGCAAGTTTTTTGCAGTGTAGACCATTACTTTGCGCCCTAAATTGAGGGAATACAAATGGCAAAGAAAAATACGATAATAAAACAACACGATATTACAGATTGTGGAGCGGCCTGCTTGGCATCGGTGTCGGCGCATTACAATCTTCAACTTCCCATTGCTCGCATTCGTCAATACGCCAGTACCGACAAGAAGGGAACCAATGTACTCGGATTGGTAGAAGCCGCTCAAAAACTGGGTTTTGAGGCCAAAGGAGTGCGAGGTGATATCGATAGCTTGTTTAAAATACCGAAACCAGCTATTGCCCATGTGGTGGTCAGAAAAGTGCTTCATCACTATGTTGTGATCTATGAGGTGACCAAAAAACACATCCTAATCATGGATCCGGGCGATGGAAAAATGTACAAGAAAACCCACGAGGAGTTTAAGGAAGAATGGACCGGGGTATTGGTGTTGCTTATGCCCGACGACAGTTTTTCCGAAGGCAATGAAAAAGTCTCTTCGATGAGGAGGTTTTGGTTTCTGCTTCGTCCCCACAGATTCGTATTGCTCCAGGCATTTTTTGGAGCACTTGTAGTTACTTTACTCGGTTTTTCGACATCTATTTACCTCGGTAAGATTACCGATTACGTGCTTACCGGAGGAAATACCCGCTTGCTCAATTTGCTCAGTGTGGTTATGCTTATACTATTGCTGTTGCAAATATTGGTAGGCGTGTTTAAAGACACTTTTCTCATCAAGACCGGGCAGCAGATCGACGCCCGCCTTATTCTCGGATACTACAAGCATTTACTGAAATTGCCACAGCAGTTTTTCGATACTATGAGAGTAGGAGAAATCATCTCTAGAATAAACGATGCTGTAAAAATACGAACCTTTATCAACGGGGTTGCTCTTAGCCTCACGGTAAATGTGCTTATCCTCCTTTTCTCTTTCGGGTTGATGTTTTTTTATTATTGGAAATTGGCTCTAATCATGTTGGCTATTATTCCCTTGTATATCGGTATATATTGGATGACCAACAGACTGAATAAAAAGGCGGAAAGAAAAGTGATGGAGCGTGCTGCAGACTTGGAAAGCCAGCTGGTGGAATCGCTCAACGCTGTAGGTACCATCAAGCGGTTTGGATTGGAGTCCTTTGCCAATATCAAAACAGAAGCTCGCTTTATAAACCTTCTAAACGTAGGTTATAAATCGGCTCTCAATACAGTTTTTTCGACTACTTCTTCCTCCTTTGTATCCCAACTCTTCACTATTATTTTGCTGTGGAGTGGATCGTATTTTGTTATAGACAGAGAAATCACTCCTGGAGAATTACTTTCTTTTTATGCAATTATCGGGTATTTTACAGGACCGGTGGCTCAACTTGTAGACGCCAACAAGCAGATACAGAATGCCTGGATTGCAGCCGATCGTCTGTTTGAGATTATGGATTTGGAAAGAGAAGAACAGGATGATAAAATAAAACTCAACGCAGAAAAAACGGGCGATATAGTTTTTAAAAATGTGTTTTTTAGGTATGGAACAAGAGTGGAGGTATTCAAGGATTTTTCACTCGATATTCCCAAAGGAAAAATTACCGCAGTAATAGGGGAGAGCGGTTCGGGAAAATCTACGCTTATTTCGCTGTTGCAAAACATATATCCCATACAAAAAGGCAAGATTACAATAGGCGAGTACGATTTGAAATACATCGAAAATACCAGCCTTAGAGACATTGTAGGGGTAGTGCCTCAAAAAATAGATCTTTTCGGAGGTAATGTGGTCGAAAATATAGCCGTAGGAGAATTTCAGCCGGATATGGAAAAGATTATGGAGATCTGTAAAAGCATTGGGATACTGTCATTTATCGAAAACCTGCCCAATGGTTTTGCCACCTATCTCGGAGAAAATGGAGCGGCACTTTCGGGCGGACAAAAACAGCGTATAGCTATCGCAAGAGCCTTGTACAAAGAGCCGGAAATACTGGTGTTGGACGAGGCTACCTCTTCTCTAGACAGTACCTCTGAAAGTTTTGTGCAAAAGACGATAGCCGGACTTCGAGAGCGAGAAAAGACTATAGTTGTCATCGCACATCGCTTGAGTACAGTGGTCAATGCCGATAAAATCGTCGTGCTAGACAAGGGTGAGGTTATTGAGGAAGGTAATCACCGACAGTTGTACGACAGCAAGGGGCATTACTACAAACTGTGGCAGCAACAGATGCCCGATTTTAAGGTGTAGGCTCTTAGAATGGGTTAAAATCCTTAGGTTTGTATCGAAATTCTCCTTAAAATCGTCTTTATGCTTGTCACTACCAAGGCCCTAGTATTATCGACTGTAAAATACGGTGATAGCAGCTTGATAGCAAGGTGTTTTACAGAACATTACGGGCTACAATCGTACCTGCTTAGGGGAGTATTGTCTTCGCGCAAAGGCAAGCTTAAAAAAGCTCATTTTTTACCGCTTACACAGCTGGAGATTACAGCAGCTCACAGAGGTAAAGGCTCGTTGGAATACATTCGTGAGGCACGTATTTATTCCCCTTATGCCACTGTGCATACCGATGTGATCAAAAATACTATGGTGTTGTTTTTAGCTGAGGTGCTGAGTCAGAGTGTTCAGGAGGAAGAAAAGAACGCTCCAATGTATCGCTATATCGAAGAAGGTTTGCAGTGGCTAGACAGTACAACAGGAAACCCCAATTTTCACTTGCTTTTTTTGCTGGGGCTCACTCGCTTTCTCGGGTTTTATCCCGACACTACTGCGGCTCATTTACCTTATTTTGACTTGTTGGAAGGAGGCTTTTCTTCTCATACGGGATACGGTCCCTCAGTTTACGGAGAAACGCTCGACTGTTTTCGCAAGCTGGTAGACGCAGATTTTGATGAACTCGACCAGATCAAGATGAGCAAGCAGCAGCGAAGAGAGCAGTTGGATACCATTGTGACCTATTTTGAATTACACCTTACCGGCTTTCGCAAGCCTAAATCGTTGGAAGTGCTCTATGAAGTGTTTGGGAGATAAGAGTGTTTTTTGCTTCTACAAACGGGAAAACCCCCAATATTTACCATATGTAGCCCTTTACAATTCGTTGAAAATGATTAATTTCGCAATCTTAAAAAGCGACAAGGAGATTGACCTATGAAATTTACCGAGTACAAAGGACTTGAACTGCCCCGCTTGGCAGAAGAAACCCTGGAATATTGGGAAGCAAATCATATTTTTGAAAAAAGTATAAGTTCACGTGAGGGACAAAAACCTTTTGTGTTCTACGAAGGGCCGCCTTCTGCCAACGGATTGCCTGGTATACACCACGTTATGGCGCGTGCAATCAAGGATATTTTTTGTCGTTATAAAACCCAAAAAGGCTACCAGGTAAAACGCAAAGCGGGATGGGATACCCATGGTCTTCCGGTAGAGCTTGGAGTGGAAAAAGAACTCGGAATCACCAAGGAAGATATCGGTAAAAAAATATCGGTAGAAGACTACAACAAAGCCTGTAAGGAGGCCGTGATGCGCTATACCGATATATGGAATGATCTCACCAAAAAAATGGGGTATTGGGTAGATATGGAACATCCGTATATCACCTATAAGTCCAAGTACATGGAAAGTGTATGGTGGTTGTTAAAACAGATCTACGACAAAGGCCTCATCTACAAAGGGTATACCATTCAGCCCTATTCTCCCAAGGCCGGAACTGGTCTTAGTTCGCACGAAATAAATCAGCCGGGCAGTTACAGAGACGTAACCGATACAACAGTGGTAGCGCAATTCAAAGCGCGAGAGGAAAGCCTGCCCGATTTTCTGAAAGGCTATGGTAATGTCCACCTGCTGGCATGGACCACTACACCTTGGACTTTGCCTTCCAATACGGCACTTACCGTAGGAGCTGCAATAGATTATGTGCTGGTAAAAACCTTTAATCAATACACTTTTGAACCCGTAAATGTAGTGTTGGCCAAAAACCTGGTAAACAGTGTCTTTTCCGGTAAATACTACGCTGCGGAAAGTGATGAAGACTTTGAGAACTACAGCTCAGAACAGAAAAAAATACCTTATAGCATACTCGTTGAGAGCAAGGGTTCTGATTTGGTGGGAATTAAATACGAACAACTGCTGCAGTATGCCCAGCCTTATCAGCATCCCGAGAATGCTTTTAGAGTGATTCAGGGAGATTTTGTAACTACCGAAGACGGTACCGGTATAGTGCATACGGCGCCCACCTTCGGTGCCGACGATGCCAAGGTAGCTCGGGAAGCCTCTCCTGAGATCCCCCCCATGCTGGTTCTCGATGAAAACGATACCCCTGTTCCTCTGGTAGATTTACAAGGGCGTTTTAGAGAAGAGCTACCGGAAATAGGAGGGAAGTACGTTAAAAACGAATACTACAACGACAGCGAGGCACCGAAGAGATCGGTTGATGTCGAGATTGCTATAAAACTCAAAGAAGAGAACAAGGCCTTTAAGGTAGAGAAATACGTGCACAGCTATCCGCATTGTTGGAGAACGGATAAGCCAGTATTGTACTATCCGCTCGATTCTTGGTTTATAAAGGTAACGGAGATTAAAGACCGCATGTTCGATTTGAATACTACCATCAATTGGAAGCCTAAAGCTACCGGTGAAGGGCGTTTCGGAAACTGGCTGCAGAATGCCAACGACTGGAACCTTTCCCGTTCCAGATTTTGGGGGATACCACTGCCTATATGGCGTACGGAAGACGGTCGTGAAGAAAAAATCATAGGCTCTGTAGAAGAGCTCAAGGCAGAAATGGCAAAAGCTGTAGCGGCAGGTGTCATGGAACAGGATATTTTTGCCGATTTTGTTCCCGGAGATATGAGTGAAGAGAACTACGACAAGGTAGATCTGCACAAAAATGTGGTAGATCGCATTGTGCTAGTCTCTCCGTCAGGCAAACCTATGCAGCGCGAATCAGACCTGATAGATGTGTGGTTCGACAGTGGGTCTATGCCTTATGCACAATGGCATTACCCCTTTGAAAACCGCGATATGATAGACAGCGGAGCCGCATTTCCTGCCGATTATATCGCCGAGGGAGTCGACCAAACCAGGGGGTGGTTTTACACCCTCCACGCCATCGGCACTATGGTATTCGATTCGGTGGCCTATCGCAATGTGGTGTCAAACGGACTGGTGCTCGACAAGAACGGGCAAAAGATGTCTAAAAGACTTGGGAATGCCGTAGATCCTTTTACTACTCTGAAGGAGCACGGACCCGACGCTACGCGTTGGTATATGATAAGCAATGCCAATCCTTGGGATAATCTGAAGTTTGACAGTGAGGGAATTACCGAGGTGAGGAGAAAATTTTTCGGCACGCTTTACAACACCTATTCTTTTTTTAGCCTGTATGCCAATATAGACGGCTTTACCTATGCTGAACCAGAGACACCGCTGGAAGAACGACCGGAGATAGACCGTTGGATACTATCTGAACTCCATACGTTGATAAAGAAAGTGGACGATTTCTACGCCGATTACGAGCCCACGAGAGCAGCCAGAGCTATTTCCGATTTTACTCAAGAATACCTGAGCAACTGGTTTGTAAGACTGAGCAGAAGGCGTTTTTGGAAAGGAGAATACGGACAAGACAAGATTTCGGCATATCAGACGTTATACACTTGTCTGGAAGTAATTGCCAGACTGGGTGCTCCCATTGCCCCGTTCTATATGGATAGTTTGTACCGCGATTTGGTGAGTGTAACAGGTAAGGGAAATGCAGAAAGTGTGCACCTGGCAGATTTTCCGGAATTTGACTCGGCTGTTATAAATAAATCTCTGGAGCGTAAAATGGAGAAAGCACAGCTTGTATCGTCGTTGGTGCTATCCCTTCGCAAAAGAGAAAATATACGGGTGAGACAGCCCCTGCAGAAGATTATGATTCCGGTATTGGACGTGCAGTCTAAAGAAGAAATAGTCGCGGTGGCCGACCTGATAAAATCAGAAGTGAACGTAAAAGAGGTAGAGTTGTTAGACGATGCTTCCGGAGTGTTGGTAAAACAGATAAAACCCAACTTCAAAAAGCTGGGACCTCGATTTGGTAAGGATATGAAATTGGTTTCCAATGCTGTACAGCAGTTTTCTCAAGAAGACATCAAAAAAATAGAGCAAAACGGCAGTATAGAAGTGGAAATTAACGGAAAAAGCGTTACTTTAGTTAGCGATGAAGTAGAGATATCTTCACAAGATATAGAAGGATGGCTAGTAGCGACATCGAACGGACTAACGGTGGCACTGGACGTTACAATAACTGAGGAATTGCGCAATGAAGGTGTGGCGAGAGAATTGGTAAACAGAATCCAGAACTTCCGAAAAGATTCCGGCTTTGACGTGACCGACAAGATAGATGTTCAACTTCAAAGAGATGGTTTTGTAGAACAAGCTGTGACGAGTAATATAGATTACATCAAGACAGAAACCCTGGCAGCAAAACTCGATTTTGAAGATCATCTGGAAAGTGGAACCGAAGTTTCTTTCGACGATGTGAATACCAAATTGTACATTAAAAAACATTAATGCTATGAATTCAGATGTTAAAGTAAGATATTCAGACAAGGAACTGGAAGAGTTTAGAGAATTGATAGAGGCCAAGATTGAAAAGGCTCAGAACGACTTAGATCTTATAAGAAGTGCGTATATGAATGACGGGAATAACGGTACAGACGATACCTCTCCCACATTCAAGGCTTTTGAAGAGGGATCGGAGACTATGAGTAAGGAAGCTAATACTCAATTGGCTATCAGACAGGAAAAGTTTATTCGGGACCTGAAGAATGCTTTGGTGCGTATTGAAAACAAGACTTATGGGATATGCCGCGTTACCGGAAAGCTCATCAATAAAGAACGCCTTAAGCTGGTTCCTCACGCTACATTGAGTATTGAGGCCAAAAATATGCAGAAGAGTTGATGGTTTTCGCATTAGAGAATGGTTTCTATTTCTGAACGAAACTATATAAAACCTGTCGCTGTTTTCGGTGGTGACAGGTTTTCTTTTAAGGTGTTGGAAAACAGATAATATTTGTATTTTTGGAACTTTCCGAAATAAGCGGAAAGCCAAAAGACATCAGGTCGCTCAGGCGACTGTATTTTGAAAGCGAAAATATGTCACTGAAAAAAGCCGTATTTATTATATTTCTAGTCGTTCTTGTAGATCAGATCAGCAAGATTTATATCAAGACTCACTTTACATTGGGCGAGTCTGTAACCGTTTTTAGCTGGTTTAAAATTCTCTTTATAGAAAATGAGGGTGCGGCTTGGGGTACAAAACTGAGTGATATTATCCCCTTTATTTCAGACGAAACAGGAAAAATGGCACTTACCATTTTTAGGTTGTTGGCTATATGTGGAATAGGCTACTGGCTTCGAGACGCCGTGATGAAAAACGGCTCCAAAATACTGATTATTTCTATCGCACTTATCTTTGCCGGAGCTTTTGGCAATATTATAGACTCTGTTTTTTACGGTGTGATTTTCGACCATAGTTATCACCAGGTTGCTACGGTGTTTGCCGACGAGCCTTATGGAAGCCTTTTCCACGGGAAAGTAGTCGATATGCTGTATTTTCCGATGATAGACACCACATGGCCGGAATGGATTCCCGGTGTGGGAGGTAATAGTTTTCGTTTCTTCGAGCCGGTGTTCAACCTGGCCGATTCCGCCATTAGTGTAGGTGTGGGAATACTGTTGGTGTTCCACAAGAAGGCCTTCCCAAAACCAGAGGAAGCTCAGGAAAAAGAATAGACTTTTTCGGGGGTAATACAGTAATCCAAAGCGATATCGTTGGGGTCTGTATCGCCTATAGCCGGTTCTGCTTCGTAAAAAGACAGCCCTATCTTAAGCGTGTCTGTTCGGCATTCTGCGAGAAAGCGATCGTAAAACCCCTTGCCATAACCCACTCGGTTTCCAGATTCGTCAAAAGCCAATAGAGGAACAAATACCACATCGATTTCTGAAGGAGGTACTCTCAGTCCGTTTTCAGGTTCGGGGATACCCCATTGGTTGACGCGAATCACTGTATTGTCGGTGAGTAGATGATGCGTCATAAGACCAGTCTTGAAGTCACTTCTTGACAACACTATTTCCTTGTCTTTTCCCTGAAGTATGCTCAATAGAAAAGAGGTGTCTGTTTCTCGCTGTTTTTCAATGGGGAGAAAAATATGATAATAAGTACGATTCCAGATATCCAGCGATAGCGCTCTGTTGGCAATATCGATACTGAGGTTGTCTACAGCTTCAGGAGTCAGTTGTTCCCGAAGCTGTCTGTATTTTTTACGCAGGTCTCTTTTGTTCATCTAATATTAATATCCGCGTTTTTTACGCTGTCCCGGAGCATAGTGTTTTGCACTTTTGTCACCGGTCATTTTTTTCATCTGTCCAGGGGGAATCTCTCCTTTGCCATTGGTGTGAATCCTGTGGCCGTTTCCTCTGTGTATCACTCCGCAGGAGGTGACAAATGCGGCGAGTAATAACATCAGGAGAATAAATTTCAAACTTTTCATAATCAAAGTATTTATGTGTGTTGTAGTTTTTATAACGAAAAACAACAACACAGAGTGTACACAAATATACTGTAAAAACCGTGCCATACTTTTTAACGGTCACACAAAACCACAGCTAGTTTCCGGGTAGAGAGCGGGAAAAGATGGGTGGTAAACCAAAAAATCTGTAATTTCGCCCTATGGCCGATACCGCGATAGACATATTGCTCCAAACACTTCCCGACAATCCCGGGGTGTATCAGTTTTACGATAAAGACGGGAAAATATTGTATGTGGGGAAGGCCAAAAATCTCAAGAAAAGGGTGTCTTCCTATTTTCATAAACACCACGATTACGGAAAGACCAGGGTGCTGGTAAAAAAAATTGCCGATATAAAGCATATTGTGGTGCCTACAGAGACCGACGCCTTATTGCTGGAAAACAATCTCATCAAAAAATACCAACCTAGGTATAATGTATTGCTTAAGGACGACAAGTCCTATCCTTGGATTTGTATTAAAAAAGAGCGTTTTCCACGTATATTCTCTACACGTAGAGTGGTGCGCGACGGTTCGGAATACTTCGGCCCCTATACCAATATGAAGACGATCCGCACTCTGCTCGACCTCATAAAAGGACTATACCCGTTGCGTACCTGTAATTACGACCTATCCAAATCCAAGGTCGATGCTGGCAAATACAAAGTGTGCCTGGAGTATCACCTAGGAAACTGCAAGGGACCCTGTGAGGGCTACCAGTCGGAAGAGGAATACAACGCTCAGGTGAAGGCTATTCGCGAGATTATCAAGGGAAACTTCAAAGATTCGCTGCAGGAATTCAGAAAGCAGATGAAGGCTTATGCGGAAGAAATGCGGTTTGAAGATGCTCAGAAGATGAAAGAACGGATAGAGGTACTCGAAAATTATCAGGCGAGGTCTACCATAGTTAATCCGAAAATTAGCAATGTGGATGTGTTTACTGTGGTGTCGGACGACAGTTATGCCTACGTCAATTTTTTACAACTGTCTTACGGATCTATTATCCGCGCTCATACCGTAGAGATGAAAAAAAAGCTGGACGAATCGGATGCGCAATTACTCGAACTGGCTATCACCGAACTCCGACAGCGGTTTCATTCGCTTTCCCGTGAGATATACCTGCCCTTTGAGGTAGAAGTCCCGGAAGGGATAAAAGTGACTATCCCGAAACTAGGAGATAAAAAGCGCCTTTTGGAACTCTCGGAACGCAATGCGAAATTCTACAGACAGGAACGCTTCAAACAGGTGAAGATTACCGATCCCGACCGCCATGTAAAACGCATTATGGAGCAGATGAAAAAAGATCTGCGGTTGAGTGTAGAACCTAGACATATAGAATGTTTTGACAACTCGAATATACAGGGAACCAATCCCGTGGCAGCCTGCGTGGTGTTTAAAGATGGCAAACCGAGTAAGAAAGACTATCGCCACTTCAATATCAAGACCGTAGAAGGTCCGGACGACTTTGCTTCTATGGAAGAAGTGGTTTTCCGAAGATATAAAAGGTTGATAACAGAAGGAGAACCCCTGCCACAACTCATTGTAATCGATGGTGGTAAGGGGCAGTTATCTTCTGCGCTAAAGAGTATAGAAGTACTCGGATTGAGGGGCAAGGTCGCTATTGTAGGGATTGCCAAGAGATTGGAAGAGATCTATTATCCCGGGGATTCCGTCCCCCTCTACCTCGACAAAAAGTCGGAAACTCTTAAGATTATTCAGCATCTCAGGAACGAAGCGCATCGCTTCGGAATCACCTTTCACCGAAACAAACGCAGCAAGGCTGCTATAGATAGCGAACTGACCAATATTGAGGGAATAGGGCAAAAGACCGCAGAAGAGCTGCTAAAAGTATTCCGATCGGTGCGAAGAGTAAAAGATGCTGGAGTAGAGGCTATTGCCGAGGTGGTGGGCTTGTCTAAAGCTCAAAAGGTTTACCGTTATTTTCACTCGAATGTAGCTGATGGGCCTTATGAAAAATAAAGTGAAAGTTTTCTGTAGACTCCTTGCCCGAACGAATGTTATTTGGTAATTTCAACACATCTGTTTACCTAATATCTGCTGTGATGAAAAAACACATATACCTGTTTTTGTGGTGTTGCTGTACACTTGTGATGCAGACCTATGCTCAACAGGATTCGGAGGAGGATATCAAGGTAGGTCTTGTACTCAGCGGTGGAGGAGCCAAGGGGCTAGCACATATAGGAGTGCTGAAAGCCATCGAAGAAGCCGGTGTGCGAATCGATTATATAGGAGGTACCAGTATGGGGGGGATTGTAGGTGCGCTCTATGCCTCGGGATACAGTGCAGAACAGCTCGATTCTATTTTTAGAGTGGTCGATTTTAGCGAACTGATTCAAGATAACCTTCCGAGATCGGCAAGAACCTTTTATGAGAAGAAAAATTATGAACGCTATGCACTGACTCTCCCCTTTGATAAGTTTAAGGTGTCTTTCCCTAGAGCCCTATCCAAAGGACAAAACATATACAACCTCTTAGTAAAACTGCTGTATCACGTCAATGATGTGGAGGATTTCGACAAGCTTCCCATTCCGTTTTTCTGTATTGCCACCAATGTAGAAACAGGCGAGGCTGTAAAGCTCGATAAAGGGTATCTCCCAGAGGCGATCTTAGCTAGCGGGGCTTTTCCCTCTCTCTTTAATCCGGTCGATATAGAAGGGAAAGTACTCATAGACGGAGGAGTGGTAAACAACTATCCTATCGAAGAATTGAAAGCACTCGGGGCTGATAAAATAATAGGTGTGGATGTCCAGGATCCTCTGGCAGATCGCGATCAGTTGAACTCTGCAATGGATATTCTTTTTCAGATTAATAACTATCGTACGGTAAACGATATGAAGTTTAAAAAAGAAGAAACCGATGTGTATATCAAACCCGATATCGAAGGATTTTCGGTGGTGTCGTTTGACAAGGGGCAGGTGATTATTGCCAATGGAGAGAAGGCAGGGCGTGAGCAAATGGCAGAACTGGAAGCTTTGGCTCGGATGCAGAAAAAACAGTATACCCCCTTTCACGTTCCGGTTAGAGACAGTATTGATATAGCCGGATTGGTACTTCAAGGGAACGACCGGTATTCCAGAGCATATATCAAGGGGAAACTGAGATTCACCACCTCCGGAAAGGTGTCTTTTGAGAAATTTGACCAAGGCTTGGCCAATCTATCAGCTACTAAAAACTTTGAAAGTATACGATATAGGTTTCTCAAAGAGGGAGACGATGAGAAACGCACTATGTATATGACCTTGAAGGAGAGTAAAAATAAAATGTTGCTCCGTTTCGGATTGCACTACGATGCGCTTTATAAAAGTGGAGCCTTGGTAAACTTGACCAAAAAACAGTTCCTTTTTGACGATGATGTGTTGTCTCTCGATGTGGTTCTGGGGGATAATTTTAGGTATAATCTCGATTATTTTATCGACAAAGGCTTGTACTGGAGTGTAGGGATACGTTCTACCTATCATCGGTTTGATGCCGATGTGGCTCTAGAAAACCTACCTGAAGGGGAAAGTGAACAATGGGCAGGAATCAATCAGATCGGAGCTAATTTCTCCGATATGACCAATCAGGTCTATCTGCAAACGGTGTTTAGAGAAGAGTTTTCGGTAGGGGCTGGACTGGAGTACAAACACCTGAAGATGGAGTCAAAGACGGTTTCAGATGCCAGTAACGGAAGAAAAACTACTTTCGACAATAGCGATTATTTCAGTCTTTATGGCTTTGCTAAGTTGGATACCTACGACAATCGCTATTTCCCTAAAAAAGGACTGTATTTTGACGGCGATTTTCACTTTTATTTTGCTTCTTCTGATTACCAGGGCAACTTCAGTGAGTTTTCTATTGGAAAGGCAAATGCCGGTTGGGCAACTCCGCTAATCGGGCGTTATTTAAGTTTAAATACCACAGTGGGTGCCGGAACTGTTTTTGGGGAGACTTACGCCGACGGATTGAGTTTTATTCTAGGGGGTTACGGAAATAGTCTGATTAATAATTTCACTCCCTTTCTCGGTTATCATTTTATGAGTTTCGGAGGGAATAGCTATATCAAGGCCGCAGCAACCCTAGATCTTGAGTTTATCAAGAAAAACCACTTGAATTTTACCGTCAATATGGCCAATGTAGGGGAAGATATATTTTCTAGAGGACACTGGTTTGAAAAACCTGCCTATACAGGTTATGCCGTGGGATATGGACTCGAAACTTTTTTAGGCCCCATAGAGTTGAAATACTCCTGGTCGCCAGAGCGAGGTAAAGGCCTCTGGTTCTTCAACCTCGGGTTTTGGTTTTAGTTGGTTAGTTCGTGGATCTTAGTTCGTAGTTGGTAGTGTGACCTTGCCTGAATAAGCTTGCCTTTTTTCAGGTTAATAATTAATGATTACTGTTGGTCTTTCTTTTGGGGCGCGCCCCAAAAGAAAAGTTTCAAATTCTTCTGGTTTCATATTTTTTAGTGAACCATGTGGTCGTTGTG
>JAJUFH010000030.1 GCA_029266035.1 Sinomicrobium sp. | reverse complement strand
TCTGATACTTTTAATTCTCCCTTTTCAATCTGACTTACCAAACTTAATTTTAAATCCAAGTCAAAAACTCGTCGGGTTCCTGATTTTTTCATGTTGTATTATCTTGCGAAAAAGGGCAACCTATTTCAGGCGTAGTCAGTTTGTAATTCATAGTTCGTAGTTTGCGGTGGTTCATAGTTGTTTAGTTGGCCTCAACTACCTTTTCAGGGCGATGTGTAGAACAGCGATATGCTATAAACCAAACGCTGTAGAGACGCAAAATTTTGCGTCTCCCCCCCATAGATGAATTAATGTGGTGCGATTTGTAGTCGATTAGTTCTTGGTGGTTTTTCGCTTTTCTGTCTTTTCGTTTTGTAGTTTGTTAGTTCGTAGTTTTTAGGTTCCAGCTTGTTCCTTATCTCCGATAAAGGAGTGGAAAATGGATTGAAGAAACGACAGTAATAAGCTAAACAATAGCGCCCACCAGAAGTTGGCGACCTGAAAACCTCCTACTAAGCTTTCGGTAAAGAGAATAACTACAGCATTGATCACCAGTAGAAAAAGTCCCATAGTAAGTATGGTGATCGGCAGTGTAAAGAGTATGAGCAAGGGTTTTACCAAGAGGTTCAACAGTCCGAGTACTAGAGCTACTACTACGGCAGTGAGATAACTGTCTACATCAATCCCGGGTAATACCTTGGCTAAAATGACTACCGCCAGGGCGGTTAAAAGGATTTTTAAAATGAGTCTCATACAATCTTATTTTAGTTTTGTCAGAATCAGGGGTCTAAACAAAGATAGATAATTTCCGGTTCATTCATCTACAATATATAGCGCAAACGTATACCTGCATAGTAATTTCTAGGGAGTCCGGGATAGTAAAATCGAGCTTCGGTGTTTCCGAATCCGGTAGCATTGATTAGCACGGATGAGGCATAGCGGCTGTTTCCTATATTGTCGATTCCTCCGGAGATTTGGATGGAAAGTCTGGGATATAGCGATGTGCCGTACCCGGCCTTGAGGTTGAATATGTGATGGGGATCGGTTTGTAGGCTATTGCTATCGGTGAGCGGAATCTTCCCTGTGCCGAAATAGTTGGCATAGAGAAAGAGCCCTTTTTGATGAATGAGTCGAAAGCCTGCATTGGTTCTGAAATTGGGGACTCCGGTAAGTGGATTGCCGGAATAATCGTTGCCTCTGTCCTCAAAGCGGATAAAGCGATGTTTGTTTATCGAGGTGGAGATAAAGGGAATTAGCGTGGTGGAATGCCCTATCACAGCCCGGTATGTGGCAGAGAATTCTATGCCTTTGTGTTCTGTTTTTCCGGCATTTCTGCCGATGTATTGATCTTCTCCTACTCTCTCTGCTATTAGGAGGTCGCGAATACTCATCAGGTAAACAGCGGTTGTAATCGAAAGCTGGTCTTTTAGGAGTTTCAACTGCATTCCCGCTTCGTAATGCATTCCTTTTTCAGGTCCCAGTTCCGGATTGATGACTCCTTCGGGGGTGAGGGTTTCTTCGGTTCCCGGAAAAGAAAAACCTCGACCGATATTGGCGTAGAGCCTCAGCTGCTTGCTGTGTTGATAGGCGATGTCGAGTGAAGGGGCAAGAATGGGTTCAAAGCGACGTGAAGCACTGGTGTTATTGTGATCTGTGTTGTAGTAATCGAGAAAGTTGTAAGAGGTGAAATTGGCGTTCAATCCCAGTCGGGCTTTCCATTTTTGAGACAGAGGCAGACTAAGAGTGGCAAACAGATTTAGTTGGTTTCTGTACTCCTTATTGTCACTTAGTTTCAGACCCTCTATACTTCCTCGACCTTCGTTCTCTTGGTACAGGTTTTCAACAGTTTTCCAGCGGTATATGTCTTTGTACATCTCCGTGCCGACCTGTATCACGCCCTTATTGTTGCCTAAGTCAAGGTCCCGTCCGAAAACAGTTCGCAGTCCGTAACCGTTTGTAAAACCACTGAGAATGTTAAAAGGACGGGGTTCGTAATGATCCATATAGGTGTAAAAAAAGCTGGTAGTATTTTGGAATGATGGCGTGAAGCGATGTGTGTAACTCAACCCCGCCAAAGTAGTATGACTGTTTTTGTACCCCTGGGCTTCCAGCCAATTGGACGCCGCCTGTCTCGGGTCTTGGTCCATTGCCGACCTACTGATAGAGCTCGGAATCTGCGCGTTGTAGGCTATCTGGCTGAACAGAAGAGACAGGCTGTTGTTGGCATTAAATCGATAGGAAGTATTCAACAAAACAGCATTGCGATTATAGGCACTGTTTTGTCGATACCCCTCTTTTTCCAGATGTTCGTAATTGAAAGTAAGAGATAGTTTTTTGTCGGCCACCGACAGTTGAGCGCTGTTTTTTAGAAGTCCGTATGAGCCTAGGGTTAGACTATTGCTCACTGATGAATATGTAAGAGGTCCCGATTGCAGTAAAATAGCACCTCCTAAAGATGATCCATAGATGGAGGCTTTAGGTCCTTCAATAATCTCTATATTTCCTATGCTTTCCGGGTCGAATATTTCAAGGGCGGTTTCACCTATGCCATTGGTTGTCGGAATTCCGTTAAAATAGGCTTTTACCTTGTTGCTTCCATAGGGGGTGCGAGCGCCCACACCGCGAATGGTAATGCGTTTTACGTTCATCCCTCCAGAAAGTATAAAAGCTCCGGGAACTTTGTTTATGGCAGGGGTGATGTCTGTGGGACTGAATTGTTGTAGTTCGGCTGTGGAGACTGAAGCAATAGGAATAACGGCAGTGCTATCGCTTTCATATCCTTGAGTGCTGTGACCGCTTACCGTTACTCCCGGAAGTTGTGTGGGTGCTTTTTCCTGGGCTTTTATCTGCACATTGTACAACACAGAATAAGAAGTGTGAAAATGAGTCGAATAATAGCTGTTTTCATCCGGGATTTTGCTTTGGTGTCAAACCTACAGAATAATTCACAGACGGACAACGGAGAGACTTTATGGAGAAGTAATCCTACCCCAGGAATATACTGTAATTATCAAGGTTTACAATGCATTCATAGTCAAAACTAATACTACAGCGTAAAACCACAAGAATATTTGATTAAATTTGCAGGGTAAACCCGATGATAATTAAAATTTGATGTTATGGCATTAGAAATCACAGACGCTACTTTTGAAGAAGTAGTTTTAAAGAGCGATAAACCGGTTATGGTAGACTTTTGGGCAGCTTGGTGCGGACCCTGCCGTATGGTAGGTCCTATCATCGAGGAGGTGAGTTCGGAGTATGAAGGCAAAGCCGTTGTTGGTAAAGTCGATGTAGACGCCAATCAGGAATTTGCTGCCAAATACGGTGTGCGCAATATTCCTACCGTATTGGTGTTTCAGGGAGGTGAGGTTGTTGGAAGACAAGTAGGAGTAGCCCCAAAAACCACTTATACCGAAGCTCTCGATTCGCTGTTGTAATCGAAATGAATACATTACTATAAAAAAGGTTTGGCGTATAGTCAGACCTTTTTTATTTTTAGGGGTGTGGAATAATTGTAAGCAAAGTGGATTTGAACATACAGAGTGAATTACATAACATACAACTTTTTAAGAACCTCGGCTTGTTGGCCAATCAGGTGGTAGAGGGGTTTATCAGTGGGATGCACAGGAGTCCGTTTCACGGTTTTTCCTCAGAATTTGCCGAGCACCGCATATACAATCCCGGAGAGAGTACACGACATATCGACTGGAAGTTGTATGCTCGTACCGACAAGTTGTATGCCAAGAGTTATGAAGAGGAGACCAATCTGAGGTGTCATATCATTATCGATAATTCGTCGTCTATGTACTATCCCGAGCTAAAGCAGCTATCTGCACGACGGCTGAACAAAATCGGATTTTCAGTATTGGCCTCTGCAGCGCTGATGAATCTATTGAAGCGCCAGCGAGATGCTGCAGGACTCAGCGTGTATTCTGATGTTTATAACTTCTATGCCCCAGAAAAGGGGAGTAGCAGACACTATGGAATGTTGTTGAACACACTGGAAGAAATAGGAAGCCACACACCCAAACAGCGCAGTACACATACTTATACTTTTCTCCATCAGATTGCTGAAAAAATGCACAGGAGGAGTATGATATTTTTGTTTACCGATATGTTCCAAACAGAGACTGCCGACGACCAATTGTTCAATGCGCTCAGGCATCTGAAGTACAACAAACACGAGGTGGTGCTGTTTCACGTAACCGACAAGTCGGCTGAGGTCGATTTTGACTTCGACAACAATCCGAAGGGCTTTATAGATGTAGAAACCGGTGAAGCGGTAAACCTCTATGCCGACAATGTCAGGGAAGAGTACCGAAAAAAAGTTGAAAATTACATTTCAATGATAAAATTGAAAGCGGCGCAATACCGCATAAAATATGTGGAAGCTGATATTAGTAAAGATTTACAAAAAATTTTACAGACTTACCTTGTTGAGAGACAAAAGTTTATTTGACCAGAGGTGAAAGTCGCTCTCTTTTTTTTTATAAAACATTTGCGGAATTGAAAAAGCAATGTATATTTGCATCCGCAATACGGCAAAGGTCTGGTAGTTCAGCTGGTTAGAATACATGCCTGTCACGCATGGGGTCGCGGGTTCGAGTCCCGTCCAGACCGCCAAAAAATAAAAAAGCTCATCGAAAAGATGGGCTTTTTTGTTTTGTAGTTGGTAGTTCTTAGTTCGTAGGAAAAAAATACGTATTTTCTCATTTTATAAAAGAGTATAGATGATTACTGTAAATTCAAAAAACACTTTTCCAGTCAACGAGGTGCTGTTTGTCTTTGCTCTAGCTTCGGAGGCAGCTGATGTATTTGCTTCATACGGGCATTTGATCTGCGGAATAGGCAAGGTAAACGCAGTGTACGAGCTGACGAAGGCGATACAGCAAAAAAGGCCATCGCTAATTGTAAACTTGGGCTCAGCCGGGAGCGCTCACCATAAAAAAGGCGAAGTCGTTTGCTGTACAAAATTTGTACAACGGGATATGGATGTCAGGGGATTGGGTTACGCGCAATACGAAACACCGCTATCAGGTCTTCCTCCTGTTTTGGAATACGGATTGAAAATGGAGGGAATACCTCAGGCTATTTGCGGAACGGGGGATAATTTTGAAATGTCTCATTCTAGCTCGGTATACGATGTGGTAGATATGGAAGCCTATGCTCTGGCGTTGACCGCTATGAAAGAAGAGGTCCCTTTTTTAAGTCTTAAGTATATATCAGATGGTGCAGACGGCAAGGCTGCCGACGATTGGACAGTGGAGGTACACCGCGCTGCAATTGCTTTTGAGAGAGTTTTAAGGCTGAATTCGAGATCTACCTCAAAAAAATATTAACTTAGTCGCTAAATCCCATTTTTTTAAAATTCAATCGAGTTTAAATACCTACGCTAAAGCTATAAATCAATTTGACAAAAGTGCTATCATGAACAAGACTCTAAAAACAATTGCTATCACAACGCTGGCTATACTAATAGTCGGCTGTTCTAAAGACGACGCCGGGACAAATACAAATAGCGACAATCAGCCACAACCACAGCAGGGCGAGCGACTGCTTTTAAAAACCTATACTAAGGGTGCCAGTGAAACGGAATTTTTATACGACGATCACTTTTATCTGATAGGTTTTTTGGAAGAGAGTGAAGTTCAAAATGTGACCTACGATTCCGACAAAAACGTCACCCAATTCGGGAGTACACAATACACTTACAATGACGACGGACAGATCACAGCTATGTCTATCCCCGATTTCGCATCAACTTCCAACCGAAAGGCAAGTTTTACGTACAATGAGGAAGGCTTGTTGGTTAAATCGGAAGCTCAGGAAACCTTTGTATTTGTCGATGTCCGATGTACTCGAATTTTTGACTATAACAGCGATCAGCGCTTGGTGTCGTTTGTCGAGTATTCAGATGAAAGTAGTCTGTATTACGACCGTTATTTGATCAGTTACGACAATAAGGGGAATGTGACAGAAATAAGGGAGCAGTCTAGCAATGACAGTGGCCTTACCTATACCGATATCAACGTATACAGTTTTACTTACGACGATAAAAATAGCTACAGCCAAGTCTTGCTTGCCGCTATGGGAGTGAATGCTAATATGAATTTGTTTGAATTACCTATTGGAGGAGGAATACCGATAGGGAAGACTATACACGATTTTCGACCTGTTATTTATTCGCCTAATAACCTGTTGAGAGTTTCTTCAACTACCGGAGATGAAACCTTTGCTTTTGAATATGAGTATAACGAAGAAGACTACCCTGTAGCTGCTGAAGAAAACGGAACGACAGCTGAGGGTGCTGCACCGGTGCTAAACCACAGATGGACTTACGAAACAGTTGAAATTGAAAATTAGATTTGTAAAAACGCATTGCACATAAAGATATATGAATACAAAGAAAACAGCCTGGTCTGTATTGGAGTTGGCCACTATTGCTCAAGGAAATACCATTGCTCAAACCTATAAAAATGCTGTTGCCTTGGCTCAATTGGCCGAAGCGGCAGGGGGTAGGCGTATGTGGTTTGCAGAGCATCACAATATGCCAGCTATAGCCAGTAGTGCTCCACAAATTCTTATAGGGCATATTGCGCAGGCTACTAGTACTTTGCGCGTGGGGTCGGGGGGTATTATGCTGCCCAATCACTCCCCTTTTATCATTGCAGAGCAATTCGGTACCTTGGGGAATCTTTTTCCAGGACGTATCGATTTAGGATTAGGTAGGGCACCAGGTACCGATCAGGAAACGGCTCATGCTATAAAACCCGAATTTATTCAGGCTTCTCATTCGTTTCCTTTGGATGTCGATGCTATTCAGACTTATTTCTCTATAGAAAACAAAGCGGCCAGGGTACGGGTTACACAGGCCGAGGGGGTCGATGTGCCTATTTTTATTCTCGGATCGAGTACCAGCAGTGCACATCTTGCGGCGAGAAAAGGATTGCCCTATGCCTTTGCCAGTCATTTTTCTACCGTGCAATTACACGAGGCTCTTCGCATTTATCGGGAGGAATTTCAAGCCTCGGAAAGTTGGCAAAAGCCTTATGTGATAACCGGTATCAACGTCTTTATCGCAGATACAGATAGCGAGGCCGAAAACTTGTATACCTCTCATTTAAAAATGGTGGTCAATATACTTACCGGAATGACTACAGAGTATATAGAACCACCCGTAGAAATGACTCCGGGTTTGAGAGAGACAATGCGACATCCCAGGGTAGTGCAAATGGCTCGGTATACTTTTATCGGAAGCAAGGAAACCGTAAAAGAACAAGTGCAGCAGTTCTTGAAACAAACAGAGGCAGACGAGCTTATCGTTGCTACTAATACATATGATATTGCTGATCGTTTGAAGTCCTTCCGATTATTTGCTGAGATTATGGCTGAGATTATGGCTGAGATTAATGAAGGATATCGGGATATGTAGAGAGTTGGTTTTTGTATATTTAAAAAAAGTATTATATTTGCAGTCGCTACTGCCGTAATTTGTGTTTAGTAGTGTATAGATTACGGTTTTTTTACAATGTAAATCAACCGTTGTGAAATAGATAAAAAGGTTTTCGGATTAGCTGAATTAAATCCTTTGATATATACGGGGGAGGCTCTGTGGGGGGCTGTAACCAAGAATTTAGTTGTGTTGTTAGGGGTGAGTCTTTGGCTCGCCCAGGTTTAGTAGTTAGACCAATGAAAGGCTTTTCCGCCACGTGCGGAGAGCTTTTTTTGTTTTAGGGGTGTAGCGATTGCTATATGCTTATCTCTTTTGCAAATCTGTACAGATTAGGAGTCTTGATTCTTGGATAGTTTCCGAGGAGAGGTACGTAGTCGTTCAGGTCGTCTATGGCGATAAACAGCACATTGTATTTTTCTTGAGATTGTAGTCATCAGAAGGGGCGAAAAGGCAGTACGACAAAACGGCGATGAGTAGTTGTTGCTTCTTTACAAGATGATACAATGTTTTTATAACAGAGGTGTTTGGCGGATAATCAAACTGGATCAAGATAGTAACATTGTGTTTTAAAAGAGGGTATTTTCTTAAAATATATTTTAGAGTTTCTCTTTTTTCTTAGTCATTCGATCGTTGATCCAGGTACCACTGCACTGTTTTCAGGATACCGCTTTCAAAATTCTCTTCGGCTCTCCAGCCCAGTTCTCGAGTTATTTTGGTGGCGTCTATAGCGTATCGGCTGTCGTGCCCTGGGCGATCCTTTACGTAGGTAATAAGTTTGCTGTATGAACCTTCCTCTGCCGGATGTAGCTCATCTAAAAGTGTACAAACGGTATGCACAATCTCGTTGTTATTCTTTTCGTTCTGTCCTCCAATATTGTATACTTCACCACTGCGACCTTTGTGAAAAGCGAGGTCTATCCCCCTGCAGTGATCTTCTACGTACAGCCAGTCGCGTATATTGCTTCCATCGCCGTATATGGGTATAGGAAGTCCTTTTAAGGCGTTCTTAATAATGGTGGGGATTAGTTTTTCAGTGTGCTGATAAGGACCGTAATTGTTAGAGCAATTAGTGATTACCATATCTAAGCCATAGGTGTGGTGATAGCTGCGTACAATCATATCGGAAGCTGCTTTGCTCGCCGAGTAGGGCGAATTAGGGGCATAGGGCGTTTGTTCGGTAAACAGCCCTTCGGGGCCTAGGCTACCGTATACTTCATCGGTAGAAATATGATGGAAACGGCAGTTTTCATATCCTTCTCGATATTGAAAAGGAGCCTTCATCCAATATTTAAAAGCTACATCGAGTAGAGTATATGTACCTTGTACATTGGTTTCCATAAAAATACCCGGAGTATTAATCGAATTGTCCACATGCGATTCCGCCGCAAAGTGGATGAGTCCTCTGATATCGTATTTCTCAAAGATGTGATGCACGCCTTGTCGGTCACAAATATTGCCTTTTACAAAAGTGTATCGCTCTCGATCTTCAACCTCTTCTAGGTGTTTGCTGTTGGCTGCATAGGTGACCAAGTCGAGGTTTATCAAGTGATAATCGGGATAGTGCTTCAGAAAATAGGAGATAAAGTTAGTCCCTATAAATCCCAGTCCCCCTGTAATAAGTATGTGTTTGATAGGTGTCACAAAGAAGAAACATCGATTAAGCAAGGTAAAGATACAGCGAATTTTGAAAAGGGCAATTTTGTTTTTTGCTATTTACTCTTTGCTGGATAAGGTTTGTTTTTGAGGAAGTGGGAAGTGTTGTGGTTAGGCAATACACCTGCTTTCATCATTGTGTTTGTCCGGGAAAAAAGAATTGCAAATCGTATTTGGAAGAGAAAACATCTTAAAAAGGAATCCTTACTTTTGTGGTTTTAAATGCCACTTATGGAGCATTGAGAACAACCAAATTGAAACAATACATATTATGAAAAACAAATTGTTAAAGCAGACCATAGGCGTCTTAGTTGTAGTTTTAGGAGGTGCCACGGGATTTTCACAAACCAAAGAGAGGGTGTCTGAAAGTAAAAAACCGGCAGGGGAGAAGTATATAAAATTTGACGATACCCGAAAAGTGATATGGGATGAGGTGTTTGAAGTTGTAGATATTAAATCGACTAAAGACAACAGTTTACAGAAATCCTATTTCTATAAGTCGCAATCTGACAAACCCCGGCCACTTGTTGTGAGCCTTCATACCTGGAGTGGTGATTATACTCAGAGGGACGACCTTGCCAAAATGTGTGTGGCGCAAGACCTGAATTATATACACCCGGATTTTCGAGGAGCGAATAAAACGGCCAGCGCCTGTTGCAGTGACTTGGCTATGGCCGACATAGACGACGCTATTAGTTATGCGATAGACCACGCCAATGTAGATCCAGACCATATATATGTGATAGGGGTGAGTGGTGGTGGATTTGCTACCCTAAACACCTTTATGCGATCTGCCCACCGTATAAAAAAGTTTTCTGCCTGGGCATCTATCACCGACTTGGCAACTTGGTACAAGGAGAACAAGATAAAGAAGAGTAGATATGCAAAAGAGATACTGGCTTGTACGGGGTCGGGAAAAGAACTCGATATAGAAAGCGCCAGACAGCGTTCTCCTATGTTGAGAAAAACGCCGGTAGAAAAACTGAAAAACTCTACACTAGACATTTATGCCGGAGTTTACGATGGGATACGCGGAAGTGTGCCGATCACTCATTCTATCAATTTTTACAACAAATTGCTCGCCGAAATGTCAGTTGCCGATAGTTCGGCCTATGTGTCGCCTGCCGAAAAATTACATCTGCTGGAACACCGAGATCCGATTGGAGAATTAGGAGAGATAGGGGGAAGGAAAATTTGTTTGAAAAAGAATTATAAAAATATAAGTCTGACCATTTTTGAAGGTTATCACGAAATGTTGACCGAATTTGCGTTTGAAACACTAATTGAGGAATAGTCTGCCATCTCTATAGTTCCTGCTCATTGAAGGAGGGAGGAATCTCCATATCGGAACAATCATCCTGAATTTATGCTCTCTTATGTCTAAGTTAGGTGGTGTGAATTTAATTTTTTTAGGATTGAGCTATCCCAATGCAATATATTGATTGTGGAAGACGTTTCTGTACGTAGACACCTAAGTAAATGCCGTTTTTTTAGTAAAAAGGGAAACAAAAATTGTAGGGATTTTAATATAGTTTTAAGTGGAGTCTCAGGCTTTTTATGAACACATGGTGATGGTAAAAATAACGTTTTGTTTACAAAAGATCGTGATTTGTAATATGGAATGCTCTATATTTGTAAGTTAATCCCCGCTTTTCAACACAAAAAAACACGATTTTTTAGTTTTTTTTAACAGGTCTGTTTTTTTTTAATACCTTTATTATGAGGTAGGAGGGCAAAACGTTTTTATGAACGAATCTAGACAACGGTATATGGAGAAACTCAACTGGAATAAACTCAAGGCTGCCGTACAATTGATTTTTCAGTCGGGAGGGAGACTTGATCTGAAAAATATAGGTTATTTGCCGCGATGGATTGTATTGGGAATGGATATTGCCATTCTTGTTTTTGCTGCACTAGTTACCTATATGTTGCTGCAAGGGCTCACACTTAGTTTTTATTCACCCCTCAGCCGTTTTGAAGAGCTCACTCTGGTGGTGGCTGCAAATACAGTTTTTTTTGTGGTGTTCCGTACTTATGCGGGGCTTATACGCTACTCTTCATATATAGATGGTTTAAAGCTGCTGTTTTCTACTGCCTCGGCTTTTTTGACGCTGGTGGTAATAAATTATCTCAGCTTGTGGATTACGGGCTCTAAGTTGTTGCTCTTTCAGGGACTTTTTGTGTATACGGTAATCGCTTTTGCCGCACTTTTTCTGTTTAGGGTAGTGGTGAAGCAGGCGTTTCAGGCTTATAATAACGAAAAAAAAATAGTGGCAAAAATGCCGGTATTGATTTACGGTGCCGATTCCAACGCTATTTCGGTTGCCAATGCGATCCGGACAGAACAACCTCCGCGTTTTAAGATTATCGGGTTTATCGATAGAAATAGGCACAATGCCAGTAAGCGAATTTTGGATTTGCCTATATTGAACGATAACAAACGAATGTCGGTACTGCTGCGTGCACATCGTGCCAAAGGGGTGATATTGGCTGATAAGCATCTGACCAAGACGGAGCGAATTACTTTGGTAGACGACTGTTTAGATCACGGATATAAGGTGTTCACCGCTCCTTTGGTATCGGATTGGGAGAACGAACAGAATTTTTCGGGGCAGATCAAAAATATACAGATTGAAGATTTGCTAGAGCGCAAACCTATAGTGCTCGACAACAAAGGGGTTTCCCGAGAGATAAAGGGCAAACGCGTATTAGTTACAGGAGCTGCAGGATCGATAGGCAGCGAGATGGTACGCCAGGTACTGAAATATAAACCGGAGATGCTGATTATCCTAGATCAGGCAGAAACTCCTCTTCATCAGTTGCGTTTGGAAATCGATAAGTGTTGTGGCGAGGTGATATTTGAGACGGTGATTGGCGATGTGCGTAATTACGAGCGAATGAAACGAGTGTTTGAAGTGTTTAAACCTCATGTAGTGTATCATGCGGCAGCGTATAAACACGTGCCACTGATGGAAGAGAACCCTTCTGAAGCTGTTTTTGTCAACGTAAACGGCACCAAAAATATGGCCGATCTGGCGGTGCAATTCGAGGTAGAAAAATTTGTTATGGTATCTACCGATAAGGCTGTAAATCCGAGCAATGTGATGGGAGCCTCAAAAAGAATAGCGGAGATGTATGTGCAATCGAAGTATTTTTCTTTGCAAAACAAAGGAAAAAACAGCACCCGTTTTATCACTACTCGTTTTGGGAATGTACTGGGGTCTAATGGATCTGTAGTTCCACTGTTTAAAGAACAAATAGCCAATGGTGGTCCAGTGACGATTACACATCCTGATATTATCCGCTATTTTATGACTATTCCCGAGGCATGTCGGTTGGTACTGGAAGCGGGAGCCATGGGGAAAGGAGGAGAGATTTTTATTTTTGATATGGGAGAGGCTGTGAGGATTATGGATCTAGCAACTAAGATGATTCGATTGGCAGGTTTTGAACCAGGAGTGGATATTGAGATTAAAGTTACTGGATTGCGTCCGGGAGAGAAGTTGTACGAAGAGCTGTTGAGTGATAAAGCCAAAACCCTACCCACCCACCACGAAAAGATTATGATAGCTACCGAAACCACCGACGATTACCAAGAGGTGAACAAAGCGGTGAATCTGCTTTGTGAAGAAGCTGTGAAGTTTAAAAACCGAAAAACCGTAAAGTTGATGAAGGAATTGGTGCCGGAATACAAAAGTATGAACAGCTTGTTTGAGTGTTTGGATGATGACGATGACGAAGGTGGAAAAACAGCCAAAAAAGAGGAGACAGAATTGTTGTGATAAGAGTGTTGAGCCGTCTCCGGTAGGCAGGTTCTCTACTGCGCTTCGTTTTGAATGATATTGTACAGTAAACAACACACTGTGTTTTTCAAAGAAATTGTAAAGCTATATACTGCCCTCAACAGTTTTACATTATTCACTACAATCCGCCATCTGGGGCCTCAAAAGGTGGGGAATATTATACAGTATATAAGAAAATGGTAAAGGAAAAATAAAAAAATCGTTTGCAAATACTATATTTGCAGCATAAGTATGCCAGTTGGGTCCCGGATCATATACTCAATAAGCAGATGTAAACTACTCAAATAATGGTAAAAAAATATTCGGTACACCGTTTCTCCCCTTTCTATATATGGATTGTTTTGGTACTTGTATTAAACTCTTGTGCTTCCAAAAAAGATATTGTTTATTTTCAGGATATTGAGGAAATTGACAAATTGGCAAGCCAGGTGATTTACGATCCTGTATTGCAACCGGACGACCTGCTCACTATTATGGTGTCGGCTTTTGATACAGAAACGGCTATTCCTTTTAACCTTCCCGCTGTGGCTTATATGGGGTCGGATGGAAATGCGGCAGGGAGAGCACAGTATCAGACTTATTTGGTAGACAATAAAGGTGAAATAGAATTCCCGGTGATAGGAACAGTAAAGTTGGGAGGACTTACCCGAAGGGAGGCGGTTAATCTGCTAAACGAAAAAATTTCACACTATATCAAAAACCCCATTGTGAATATCCGTATTATGAACTATAAGGTGACTGTGCTGGGGGAAGTAGCTCGTCCGGGTTCGTATACTATTCCAAACGAACGTATCACCATCCCTGAAGCTTTGGGGCTTGCTGGCGATCTGACTGTATATGGAAAGCGAGATAACATCTTGATTATCCGAGATAAAAACGGAGAAAAGACCTATACCCGAGTAGATATGACCAAAAAGGATATTCTGGAATCGCCTTACTACTACTTACAGCAAAATGATGTGATATATGTAGAGCCAAACAAAGCTCAGGTACAAGCTTCTGCATTTAACAGAAATGCTCCTGTCTTTATTTCATTAGCCTCTATTGTCATATCTCTAATTTCCATTTTAACACGTTAATCAGCGGTTTTAACCATGCAATCGAATCAGGATATACAGCCTATGCACCCTGCAGGGGAAGAAGAAATTAATTTGAGAGAACAGCTGGATCGATACTTGGCCAACTGGAGGTGGTTTGCCGTAGGAGTAGTGGTCTGTATGATACTAGCCTTCCTCTACCTGCGCTATGCCACTCCAGAATATAGCGTATCGGCCACTATTATGATTAAGGACGACAAAAACGGGGGGGTGTCTTCAGAACTATCTGCCTTTGAAGATATGGGGATGCTGTTTGGCAATAATACCAATAGTGTAGACAATGAGATTGAGGTACTGAAATCGCGAACACTGATGGAAACCGTACTCCGACAAAAGGGGTTTAATATATCGTATTTTACCACCGGACGTATCAAGACTTCGGAAACGTATAACCCACCGGTAAAGGTAAACTTTTCAATGGCTGATTCTGCCCTGTACGAGCTAGATACTACCTTTACAGTTCGCATTGCTTCAGATACTCGTTTTGAACTGCTAAACCAGGAAGAAGAAAGCCAAGGAGAATTTGGTTTTGGAGAAAATATAGAGACGTCTTTTGGGAAGATTACCATATTGCCACATAGTGCCAACACTCAAGAATACGGGGGGCAGGTGGTCACGGTAAAAGTAATTCCTTTAGCAAAAGTGACTCAGAGCTATCTACAACGCCTACAGGTAAATCTGGTGGGGAAAAACACCAGTGTGATAGAATTGAGCTTAAACGATCCGGTGCAGCGAAAAGCTGAAGATATACTAAATGGACTGATAGAACAGTACAATGCTGATGTGGTGGCCGACAAAAATTTGGTGTCGCGTAATACAGCTCAGTTTATTGACGAGCGATTGCAGGTAATAGAACAGCAATTGGGTGATGTGGAAGAGAATGCGGAAGGGTTTAAACAGCGCAATCGACTGACCGATATTACTTCGGAAGCCTCATTGGCCTTGGAAAGCGCTGGAGAATACGAAAAGAGGATAGTGGAAGCTGAGACGCAGTTGCAACTTACCGATTACCTGATTACCTACCTACAGGAAAACAATGATAATAGCAGCTTGATTCCGGCTAATATCAGTACAGAGAACGGGAATTCAGGCAATATGATTATGGAGTACAACAAGTTGGTACAGGAGCGCACCCGACTGTTGAAAAGCTCAACAGAAAATCACCCCATTATCATCAATCTCGACGGGCAGATCGCTTCGCTGAGACAGAGTATCGCACAGACTCTGAGCAATCTGAAGTCGTCGCAAACCATATCGCTGAACGAACTGAAGCAACAGGAACAGTTGTTAGGCTCTAAGATTTCGGCTGTACCGGAACAGGAACGGGTATTTCGCGGGATACAACGACAACAGCAAATAAAGGAAACACTGTACTTGTATCTTTTGCAAAAAAAGGAAGAGACTGCTATATCTCTCGCAGTAACAGCACCTAATGCCAAGATAATTGACGCGGCTTACGGACAGGATATACCTGTGTCGCCAAAAAGAAATATTATCCTGTTGGCCGCGATAATACTGGGAGTTCTAATTCCCTTTGGAGTTATATATCTGAAAGACCTTTTGGATACCAAGTTGCAAGGACGTAAGGATATAGATGGAAAGTTGTCTGTGCCTTTCTTGGGCGATATTCCGAAATCGCACTCCAATGATGATATGATTACCGTAAGCAGCCGAACTGCGGCGGCAGAGGCGTTTAGGATCTTGCGAACCAACCTCGATTTTATGTTGGCGAATGCAAATGGAGATAAGGCTAAAAAGATTTTTGTGACCTCTACACTGTCGGGGGAAGGAAAGACCTTTGTGTCGACCAATCTCGCAGGGACATTAGCCTTGTCGGGTAAGAGGGTGTTGCTAATAGGTATGGACGTGCGAAATCCGAAACTGTCGGAATACGTAAATCTCCCCGATAGTCGTGGGTTGACCAATTATTTGAGTAATGGGGAAACTAGAATTGACGATTTGATTTTTGGAATTAATCGCGAGGGCTTTGCCAACTTGGATGTGTTGCATTCAGGTGCTATACCACCCAACCCGGCCGAATTGCTGATGGGCGATAAGGTGGGAGTGCTGTTTGAGGAATTAGAAGATCGCTATGACTATATTGTGGTAGATACAGCTCCAGTAAGCTTGGTGACCGACACCTTGCTGATCAGTAAATACGCGGATGTGTTTGTTTATGTGTGTCGTGCGGGCTATTTGGATAAGCGTATGCTAGCTGTGCCCGAAAATTTGTACAAAGAAAAGCGCTTGCCCAATATGGCTATACTGGTCAATGATTCGGACGCTAAAAAAGGTTACGGCTACGGCTATGGTTATGGTTATGGCTATGGTTACGGACATACAGAGGAGGCTTCACCCTGGTGGAAAAAACTCTTCGGTAAATAGACGACTAACTAATTTTGATCATAATTTTACATACGTACTACAATTTTTTACACAGGAAACAGTTTGATGAAGATGACGGTTATATTTTTGTAGGTACGTAAAGAGTTTTAATTGTAAACATTGTCGAGTATGTGTGGAATTGTAGGATATATAGGTTATAGGGAGGCATATCCCGTGGTAATTAAAGGACTTAAACGACTGGAATACCGAGGGTATGACAGTGCAGGTATAGCCTTGTACGACGGTCAGGATATTCAACTGAGTAAAACACAGGGTAAGGTGAGCGACCTGGAACGGCGAGCACAAGAAGAAATACCTCTTGGAGGGACTCTGGGGATAGGGCATACCCGATGGGCTACACACGGCGTACCTAACGATGTGAATTCGCATCCACATTACTCCAATTCTGGTGAACTGGTTATAGTGCACAACGGTATTATTGAGAATTACGAGTCACTAAAAGCGGAGTTGAAAAAGAGAGGATATACTTTTACTTCCGATACAGATACAGAGGTTTTGGTAAACCTGATAGAAGATGTAAAGAAGCGTGAAAACCTTAAGTTGGGCAAGGCGGTACAAGTTGCTTTAAACCAGGTACACGGGGCTTATGCGATTGCTGTGTTTGACAAGACCAAGCCCAATGAGGTGGTGGTCGCCAAACTGGGTAGTCCCCTCGCTATTGGGATAGGTGAAGATGAGTTTTTTGTGGCTTCTGATGCATCTCCGTTTATCGAATATACTAACAACGCCATTTATCTCGAGGACGAGGAAATGGCTATATTGCGACGTGGAAAAGAGGTTAAGATACGCAAGATAAAAGACGATTCGCTTGTAGCGCCTTATGTGCAGGAATTGCAAATGAATTTAGAGCAGATAGAAAAAGGAGGATATGAGCATTTTATGCTGAAGGAGATATACGAGCAGCCTGAAGCTATCAAGGATACCTATAGAGGTCGTTTACGTGCGGATGAAGGGATTATAAAGATGGCAGGGATGGAAGATTACATGGAGAAATTCCTCCATGCCGATCGCATCCTTATTGCCGCTTGTGGGACTTCGTGGCACGCCGGACTGGTAGCGGAATATATCTTTGAAGATCTGACACGTATTCCGGTGGAAGTGGAATACGCTTCCGAATTCCGTTATCGCAATCCCGTAATCACAGAAAAGGATGTGCTGATTGTGATTTCGCAATCGGGCGAAACTGCCGATACACTGGCAGCTATAAAATTGGCAAAGGCAAAAGGAGCTTTTGTGTTTGGAGTGTGTAATGTGGTAGGATCGTCTATCGCTCGCGAATCGCATGCAGGAGCTTATACCCATGCCGGTCCGGAAATAGGAGTGGCGTCTACCAAAGCCTTTACCACACAAATTACTGTACTGACCTTGATGGCGCTTAAACTTGCTTCTGCAAAAGGTACTATTTCTCGTACCGAACTACAGCGCTACCTGACCGAAATGGAAGCTGTACCAAACAAGGTGGAGCAATGTCTTCAGATTAACGAGCACGTCAAGCATATCGCATCGCTATATCAGGAGGCACCCAACTGCCTCTACTTGGGAAGAGGGTATAACTTTCCGGTAGCTCTTGAAGGGGCTCTTAAACTCAAAGAAATCTCCTATATTCACGCTGAAGGATATCCGGCGGCTGAAATGAAACACGGCCCTATTGCGTTAATCGACGAGCAAATGCCAGTGGTGGTGATCGCTACGCGATATGGACACTACGAAAAGGTGGTGAGCAATATACAGGAGATCAAGTCGCGAAAGGGAAAAATCATCGCTGTGGTGATGGAAGGAGATACTACTGTGCGTGAAATTGCCGATCACATAATCGAAATACCCGAAATATCAGAAGCTTTGAGTCCGCTTATCACTACAATACCACTACAATTGCTCAGCTACCACATCGCCGTGATGCGAGGGTGTAATGTAGATCAGCCCCGCAATCTGGCCAAGTCGGTTACGGTAGAGTAGTTTGAAACTCTTTTTTGAGATACTTCACTGCGTTTCACTCCGAACGACGACATTGATTGTCATCTCAACGGTAGTGTCTGCCTGCCGGAGGAGAGAGTGATTTTATGAGGTGATGTTTGTAGTTATTAGTTTGTCATTTATCTTTATTTTCTCCTATAGGTGAGATAGGTGAACGGATATTTGTGCCGCTCGTCTTCTGAGTGGGGTGTAGATTGAATCAGCTCCCATTCTTCGAGCTTTATTTCGGGAAAAAATGCATCGGCTTGAGGAAAAGAAGCGTGTACTCTAGTGAGTTCTATTTGCTGTGAATAGGGAAGTCCTAGTTTGTAAATTTCCCCACCTCCTATGATAAAGGGGTGTTTGTCGGCTCTCAGCGCCGTAGTAATGGCATCTTCGATAGTGTGGACGACAATACAACCTTCCGAGCTATAGTCTTTTTGCCGAGTAATGACGATATGAGTGCGATGGGGAAGCGGTTTGGGAAAGCTTTCAAAGGTCTTTCTGCCCATAATGATGTGATGAGCTGTGGTGAGAGCCTTAAAGCGTTTAAAATCGTCGGGCAAATGCCATAATAGCTGATTGTCTTTTCCGAGTTCGTTGTTTTCTGCGGCGGCGGCAATCATGGTGATCATAAGCTTACGAAGTTTTGTCGGGGGTGGAGTTGAGAAATTCCTGTTCTATGTCACGTTCTAAACGGGCAATTTTTTCTTTTTGTTTACGCAGCAGTTTTTCTCGCTGTTGTTTTTCCCATTCTTTACCCATAAAACGATGAGTGATAAAGACGTTAAAGCAATGGATGACGAAGATAAAAGTCCAAGCTGAAATAGCCCATACAAACCAGTCGTACGGTTCGCCGTAATGGAGTACCTTGTTAGCTACTACCATGAAAGCACTACCGATGAGAAAGAACACGAAATGGTTGTACAGTCTTTTTTTCTGACGGATACGGGTCTCGGCATTTTTTAGTAGCTCGTACTGCTCGTCGTCTACTTTTATGGTCTTCTTCTTTTTAAAGAGCATGACTTATGGCTTTAAAACAAAAATACGGATTTTTTTTAGTTGTTATTCTTCCCGGATAAATATAAGGAGAGGTATACCGTACTTTTTAGAAATATAGCAGCTATTTTTCTGGAGGGGAGTGTGTCGTCCTTTAGGTAATAGGTGTGTGCACCAGAGAACCAATGGTTTTTTTGTAGGCCTTATTGGATTTAAAGAAATGAACTTCGGACAGTAATTGATTGTAATAATATCCAGGTCAAAAAAAAAGCCTCCCTAAAAAGGAGGCTTAAAATGTGTGGGCCCTACTGGATTCGAACCAGTGACCCCCTGCTTGTAAGGCAGGTGCTCTGAACCAGCTGAGCTAAGAGCCCTTAATCATTTTTTTGTGTACACCAAAAAACCAATAGTTTTCCTGTGGGCCCTACTGGATTCGAACCAGTGACCCCCTGCTTGTAAGGCAGGTGCTCTGAACCAGCTGAGCTAAGAGCCCAAAAATGATTATTTGAATATAATACTGCAAGAGAACTTACAGATTTTAAAGAACTTTTGCTATTGTTGTCCCGGGATAACCGGGCTTGTTCTCAATAGCGGATGCAAAAATACAATTGTTTTCCACAGATGCAAAAAATATTTGCACATTTTTACAACCTACAAAATTACAGTACTTCGGCTACCACAAAGGTGCTGCCGCCTATGTATATGAGGTCGTTTTTGTCGGCTTCTGAAAGTGCGCTTTTATAAGCCTGACTTACAGTGTTGTAAATCGATCCTTTTAATTCGTACTCCGAGGCGCGTTTGTGGAGCGTGGCTGCCGGTAGTGCCCTGGCGATTTCTGGAGCTGTGAAATAATAGGTGGCTTTTTTTGGTAGTAGAGGAAGGATGTCTTCCAGTTTTTTCTCTTTTACTACTCCGAATACGATGCGTAAGTGCACGTAACTTTCTTCCCGTAACTGCTGCATAACCAGTTTTAGTCCTTCGGCATTGTGAGCGGTATCGCAAATGACTTTGGGATGTGCTTTTAACTGCTGCCAACGACCTTTAAGACCGGTGTTTTTTACTACATTAGCCAGTCCGGATTTGATGTTTTCCCGACTTATTGTAAAGTGCTTAAGCTGCGAAGCCGCGGTGATGGCGGCGCAAATATTTCTCTTTTGATAGATTCCTTTGAGGTCGCTTATTAAATTTTTATCACATAGTTTTTCGGCGAGCAGAAGAGGGGAGTTACACGATTTAGCCACCTGCTCGAATACGGGGAGCGTTTCCGGTTGGTATTCACTGATTACTACAGGCACACCTGGTTTTATGATGCCTGATTTTTCGAAAGCTATCTCGGCTAAGGTATGACCGAGAATATCAGTGTGGTCGTAGCCTATATTTGTTATTACGGACACCTCTGGTGTGATGATATTAGTAGAATCTAAGCGACCCCCCAAACCTACTTCTATCACAGCGATATCTGTGTGTTGGCTGACAAAAAAATCGAAGGCCATACCTACGGTCATTTCAAAGAAGGAGAGTTGGTGTGCCTCTAGAAAAGCTTTGTTGTCGGCTATAAACCTCACGACAAAATCTTCCGGAACCTCTAGTCCTCCTATCTTTATCCGCTCGCGAAAATCTTTGAGATGAGGGGAGGTGTACAATCCGGTTTTATAGCCTGCCTCTTGTAGTATGGAGGCAATCATATGACTTACAGATCCCTTCCCATTTGTTCCTGCGACATGGATTGTGCGCAACTGTTTTTCCGGGTTTCCGAGATGGTTACAGAATTTGAGAATATTGTCTAATTTGTGCTTCAGGGCTGAAGCTCCCTGCTGCTGATATGCGGGAAGTTGGTCGAACATCCACTGCAGTGTTTCTTGATAAGTCATCTGGTTTGATGAAGGTGTTATCGTGTTGATAAATTACTTTTATGCTATCTTCCGAGACTGAAATTGACTACCACATAACCGATTTGTCTTGTAGGAGCATCGGGAGCGGGATCCCATTTAAATAAAAGAGCCGTCCTTTTTGCCGGTTCTAATAGGCAAGGACTGCTGTTGGTAGTTCCTTTTACACCAGGTTGTGCATTAATTACATTGCCGTTACGGTCTACGGCTATACGTACTACTACTTTGCCTTCTTCATTACAATCTTGCTCAACTTTACCTCGGGATTGCAATGATCGTCCGCTAAGGCCATATCCCACTTCTCCCGTACCCGATCCGGAATCGCCGTAATAACTGCTTGCATAGGGATCACCTTCCGGATTGCCTTTATCGCCTGCTTGATCGTCGTTGCCTTCTCCTTTATTTTCCGTTCCCGTTTCCTTTTTCCCCTGAAGTATTTTAGAGATTGCATCCGCGGTAGATTTTGCCGGTTTTGGAGGGTCGGGTTTTTCTTCGGGTTCCTTTTCTACAGGTTTGGGTTCCGGTTTTTCGCTCTTTACTTCATTTTCGGTTTTTGGTTTTATAACAGGAGCTTCTTCAGAATTGCTAGTGAGTACTTCTTCTTCCGGTTCTTTTACAGGAACGACCTCCGGTTCAGAAACTGTTTCCTCAATTGTTTCTTCTTCAGCTTTTTCTTTCGATGCTATTTCAACAGGGGTGGGAGGCTGAATGTCTCCTGAACCCAACTCGGCATATCCCAGGTTTATTGTAATTCCGTTTTCTTCAGGCGGATCGATATAGCTCAACCCCATATAAAACAGCAGTAATATCAGTGCCGTGAGCAGTAGGGTAGTCAGGGTAAACGATTTTCTCTTATGTCGGGTATCTAGTAACGACATCGCTATTCAGGTCTTACGGCCAATATTACTTTAAAGTTGTTTCTGTTGGCTATATCCATTACATTCACAGCCTTTTCAATAGGGACTCCTTCTTCTGCGCGGAGAATAATAGTGGGAGTATCCTGTCCTTTCAATTTGCGCTTGAGCTCGGTTTCCAGAAATTCCGGGTTTATTTTCTGATTGTCCATAAAGTATTCCAGCTTTTTATTGATGCTTACCGAAACGTTTTGCACGTTGGTAGACTTCCCTTTGGCTTTGGGCAAAAGTAAGTCTAATGCATTGGGTGTACTGGAGGTAAGCATAAAGAATATCAGGAGCAGGAATACTATATCAGTCATAGATGCCATGCTGAATTCTGCAGATACTTTATTTCGTCCTTTGAGTTTCACATCAATAAATTTAAGTCAAATATTTACAATATGCACTGTTGTTCACAGTGCAGTCTGGTCTCCGTCGCCGACAGCTGCTGAAGAATCCCCACTAGCACAGCACCCCAAGGAACTTCAACAGTACAGGTGAAAAAAGAAATTCTTCCAACTGTTGGAATAATGAGATTTGCAATGATGAAAACGCGTTCCCATTATCAGGCCGGTTCGTCGAGCAAATCCATAAACTCTACGGCATTAGCTTCCATTTGGTGTACCACCTTATCGGTACGTACCACTAGGTGATTGTATCCTATATAGGCAATAATACCTACGATTAGCCCGGCCACCGTTGTGGTCATGGCGGTATATATCCCGGATGCCAATGAACCTATTTCAGCCTGTCCTCCTTTGCTTGCCATTTCGTGAAAGGCAATAATCATACCTACTACAGTTCCGAGAAATCCTAACATAGGAGCAGCTCCTGCCACAGTGGCGAGTATGCTCACATTTTTTTCCAGTTTATACACCTCTAGAGTCCCGGCGTTTTCTACGGCCTTATTGATGTCTTCCAGTGGTTTTCCTATACGGGATATTCCCTTTTCTATGAGTCGTGCTACCGGGGCATCCGTTTGTGCACAGAGCTCTTTTCCTGCCTCCAGTTTTCCACTACTCACATGATCTCGTATTTGATTCATAAAATTTCCATCTACTTTCGAAGCTGCCTTAATGGCAAATATCCGCTCGAAGTAAATGTAAAGTGCTACAAAAAGAAGCACGAATAGAATCAAGATAATGATAACACTGGCAGTACCTCCATTGATAATCAAGTCGATAATAGACAGGGTTTTTTCTTCGGGAATAACCTCTTCGGGCAGGTTTTGGGCAACGTCTTGAAATAGTGTCATTGTGTATCTTTATTTTTTAGTAAAACGACTAAAGCGCAATAAAATTATATTTGCATCTCTCTAAATCACTATGGAAAATCAGGGATTTAGCCAGCATCAAATATAAATAAAAAGAAGAAGAGGTCGAGCAAAAAACGACATTTCGACCAAATCGGTAATTGCGCTATAAAATTGGCTTGTTTTACACCAACTGTTTTAAGGCTATTTCGTAGGCTGTACTACTGATTCCGGTTTTTAGCGAACTTTGGGCATGGGTGGTAGTCAGTGCTTTCTTTACGGTATTGGAAACATCTCCGAAGATGGCTTCGTCGTCCATACTCACTCGGCCTTCCATAAAGTAAGCAAATACCCTAGCCATACCACAATTTGATATAAAATCAGGAATAAGGCTTAGTCGTTTATCAGTGTATTCCATAATGGGACCAAAGAAGATTTCTCTGTCGGCAAAAGGTACGTTAGCACCGCAAGATACTACTTCCAGTCCTTGATCCATCAGTCGGGTAATCTGTTCTTTGGTGATTAGTCGCGAAGCGGCACAGGGTGCGAATACCTCTGCTTTGAGATCCCATATTTTTTTATTCACTTCATCGAAGGAGAGCAGCTTGTCGTGAACCAGTGCATTGCCTTTTTTGTTGAGAAAAAGTGCTTTGATTTCTTCGAAAGAAAAGCCTTCTTGCTGAATAACGCCTCCAGAAACATCCATAATCCCTACTACAGTAGCTCCCATTTGAGCTAGGAAAAATGCGGCAGCACCTCCTACATTTCCAAATCCTTGTACTACGGTTCTTTTTCCTTTTACATCTCCGCCATAGATTTCGTAGTAATGGCGTACGGCTTCGGCCACTCCGTAACCGGTAATCATATCGGCCACAGTATATTTTTTCGTAATATCTGGGGCGTATCGATTGTTTTCAATCACTTTTATCACGCCCTGTCGGAGTTGGCCTATCCGGTTTATTTTGTCGGCTTCGGTGGGTTTGAAATGACCGTTAAAAACCCCTTCTTGAGGATGCCAAACTCCACAGTCTTCGGTGATGGGAATCACTTCGTGGATTTCATCTACATTGAGATCTCCACCGGTGCCGTAATAGCTTTTGAGCAAGGGGGATACTGACTTGTACCAGCGTTCTAAGACTCCTCTTTTACGAGGGTCTTTAGGATCGAAATTAATTCCAGATTTTGCACCTCCTATGGCTGGTCCTGATACGGTAAATTTTACTTCCATGGTTTTGGCCAACGACAGTACCTCGTCCATGTCCAGTCCTTTCCGCATTCGGGTTCCTCCACCCGATGCTCCTCCACGAAGAGAATTGATCACGGTCCACCCCTCGGCTTCTGTTTCCTGATCTCTCCAGTGGAATACAATCTCGGGGGCTCTGTTTTCATATTGTTTTAGCAGTTCTTTCATATTGTTTGTTTAGGTGGTAGTGAACTGTCGATAAACCGATGAGTTCATTGACCGATTGAGTTTTTACTAATTACTTTTATAGGTGGCCTAAAATTAGTAAAATAAAATTTATAACGACTTCCTGTAAATGTGTTATATTTAGAAAATAAAATATATTTTTGATAAAAATTCATTTAGAACCTCTATTGAGGTCTTTTAAATGAATAATCGTCAATGTTATTTCACATCAAAAACAATTGAGAAGAATATGGATTTCACACTTAGCGAAGAACAGCTTATGATCCGTGATGCGGCTAGGGATTTTGCCCGTAACGAACTGCTTCCCGGAGTTGTTGAAAGAGATGAAAAACAACTTTTTCCTACCGAGCAGATACGTGCTATGGGCAGTCTGGGTTTTCTGGGAATGATGGTTTCACCTGATTACGGAGGGAGTGGCTTAGATACGGTATCGTACGCCCTTGCGATGGAAGAGATATCTAAAGTAGATGCCTCGGCTTCGGTGGTGATGAGTGTCAACAACTCATTGGTGTGTTGGGGATTGGAGAATTTTGGTACTGAAGAGCAAAAAAGGAAATATCTGACTAGGCTTGCTACTGGTGAGATTATCGGAGCTTTCTGTCTGTCAGAACCCGAAGCGGGAAGCGATGCAACTTCACAAAAAACGACTGCTGTAGAACAGGGCGACCACTATGTGTTGAACGGAACTAAAAACTGGATTACCAATGGAGGTACTGCCAGTGTTTACTTGGTTATCGCTCAAACTCATCCCGAAAAAAAACACCGTGGGATCAATGCTTTTATCGTAGAAAAGGGAATGGAGGGATTTGAGATTGGTCCCAAAGAAAATAAACTCGGTATACGAGGTAGCGATACACACTCTCTAATATTCAATGACGTAAAAGTGCCTAAAGAAAATCGTATCGGCGAGGACGGATTTGGCTTTAACTTTGCTATGAAAACGCTTTCTGGAGGACGGATAGGTATTGCGAGTCAAGCCTTGGGCATTGCTTCTGGCGCTTACGAACTGGCGTTGAAATACTCAAAAGAACGAAAGGCTTTCGGTACGGAAATCTGTAACCATCAGGCCATAGCCTTTAAGCTGGCCGATATGCATACACAGATAGAGGCGGCAAGGCATCTGGTGCTTAAAGCGGCGTGGGACAAAGATCAGGGAAATAATTACGATCTCTCTGGCGCCATGGCCAAACTTTACGCCTCACAGACGGCTATGAATGTTACCGTCGAAGCTGTGCAAATTCACGGAGGGAACGGATATGTGAAAGACTATCATGTAGAACGCCTTATGCGAGATGCCAAAATTACTCAAATCTATGAAGGTACTTCCGAAATACAGAAAATTGTTATTTCAAGAGGGATATTAAAAGGGTGAGTTGTACCATAGCTGGTAATTTGAAGACATTTCAGATCTCGACAGTTCTGAGAAAGTGATGCTCGTATTTGCGCGTTACTTTCACTAGCTTTTTGTCTCCAAATCTGAGATCCGTTTTTTTAGAAAATCAATGGTTTCCCTAAATGCGGCATTGGCTTCTTTAAGAGCTGCATTTGTTTCTCGTAAGGCATTGATTTGATGTTCCATAGCGCTGATTTTTTCCTGTAAGAAGTAGGTGCCACTTTCTTCTTGTATACTGTGTATGCTTTGCAGTTCTGATAACAACATAGGCTCATCCCCGGTGAGTAACCAGGATGGATTTATTTCATCACATTTTGTGTACAACAGTTGGGCGTCGAAAGAATTTCTTTTTCGCCAGTTGGACAGCACCTGTGGTTTTATGCCCAAATGCCTCGCTAAATCGATATCTCTCTTGAATCGATAGTGCGTCTTGATACGATCGAGCATAAAAGATTTGTCAAGTTTCATTAAACGAAGTGAGTGTTAAAGTTTGTAAATAATTTTTTAATACACTATATGTTTATATATTTGTAGTGTTTTCTTACTTTTTAAGTAAGTTGTAGAGGTATTTATGCCTTGAATGTAAATATACACAAATTGGAGTTATTATTTCCGTTTGGGTGGTATTTTGTGTGTTTTTTTATAGAAAAACATCATGAGTTATTGTGAGATTTTGCTTCACTTTTGTTTCTGTATATTGATTTGGTCTCAAGTAAAATTCATAACGCTGATACTCTAACACAATGAAACAAAGCAGATGTCAATTGGATATTGAGTTGATCAAAGGGATTAAGCGCGGCGATAGGATTGCCTTTGGACGGCTATTTATACTGATGAGAAAAAAACTCTACTTTTTTGTGCTGTCCTACACGAAATCTGGATATGCCGCAGATGAGATCGTTCAGGAAGTTTTTATACGTATTTGGCAAAAACGAGAAAAGATTAAACCTGCTACCTTTTATACATTGATATTTGTTATGGCTAGAAACCTTACCTACAATTACCTGAGAGATACCATGCGTAGAGAAACGGCTAGAGAAGAGTTGTGGGAGGCGGTAACCAAGTCTAAATCTCACAATCAAACAGAAACCCAACTTTATTATAAAGAGTATTGTGCTATTGTTGGAGATATTGTAAATCAACTGCCAGTGCAGAAAAGGAAGATATACAGACTCTCCAGAGAACAGGGAAAAAGCAATGCCGAAATTGCAGCCATATTGGGGATTACTACCAAAACGGTAAAAAACCACTTGTGGAAAACCATGACCGTCATAAAACGAGGAATACGTCCTTTTATGGAAGGGAGTTTATAGGGGTATGGTTGTTTTTTGTGTTGAGCCAGAAGAGCTAGCTTTTTCTTTCCGCATACACTATATAGTATCTCGGGGTGAAGTATCGCAGTAGTGGTCTGAAGCCTATTTTCTTAACTGGATTGGTCCATTTTTTTCTAGCTTTTATTTCCCACCCTGCTTTTTCGAGCAACCAGTCGAATTGCCAGTCTTCAAATTCGTGATAATGTCTGTCCCACATATCGGTTTTGCTTCGATATGCCGAGGCAAACCACAACTTCAAGGGCACAGAAGCAATCAGTTTGTCGGCCTTGATAGCGTTAAGCACATTAAAAGGAGATACTAGATGTTCGAAAATTTCAAAAGCGGTTACGGCGTTGTAGCTGTCCTTTTGTACAGAACTTACATCGATATCGAGGTCTTCTCCCTGAGTGTTGGTTACTTCAAATCCTTCGGCCTGCATGATATCGGTAAAAGGGTTGTGTGTGCCTAGGTCTAATATCCGTGCATTTGTCGCGAGGTGTTGCTTTAAAAAAGCGAGTGTGAGCCCGTATCGTTTGTCTGGAAAATTGTTTTCGTACATAATCAGCATTTATACACTACGGCATTGATATTCATGCCGGCTCCTACACTTGCAAAGATAATAACATCTCCTTTGTGAATGGATTGTTTCTCGATATTCCCTTTTTTGACCATATCGAGTAGCGTGGGAATGGTGGCCACAGAGCTATTGCCCATTTTGTGTATGTTCATCGGCATAATGCCAGTAGGGACTGGTTTTTGGTAGAGACGATAGAAACGCTTGATAATGGCAGTGTCCATTTTTTCATTGGCTTGGTGAATGAATATTTTACTGACGTCATCAATGGAGATTCCGCTTTTATCAAGACATGCTTTCATAGCTTGAGGGACGTGAGTACAGGCGAATTCGTAGATTTTTCTACCGTGCATTTTGATATAGCGAATATTTTGTGACAACGACTTGTTATACGAATTTCCATAAAAGAGATATCCCACTTCATTCTGGGTATAGCTCGCACTTTCGAAGGAGAGAATGCCACAGTCTTCTTCACAGCGTTCTACAACGGTGGCACCTGCACCGTCTGAAAATATCATGGCATCGCGATCGTGTTTGTCGGTGATACGTGACAGTATCTCTGCGCCTATTACCAAGCACTTGTCGGCCATACCGGCGCGTATAAAAGCCTGAGCCTGAATCAAGCCCTCAACCCATCCGGGGCAACCGAAAATGAGGTCGTATGCCACGCATTTCGGATTGCTGATGTTGAGTCTGTGTTTTACACGAGCGGCAAGACAAGGAATAAAGTCTCCTTGTATACTGTTGTGATTGACGTTGCCTAAATTGTGAGCTACTATGATATAATCGAGGGTTTCCGGGTCTATACCGGAATCCTTTATGGCGTTTTCTGCAGCCTCAAAAGCAATATCTGAAGTGTTGAGTTCTTGGTTGGCATAACGGCGTTCGGATATGCCTGTTATAGCTTCAAATTTTTTAATAATGGTTTCGTTTGGAAGGTCGAATGGAACTCCATCAGCATCGTAAAATTCGTGCCGAAGAAAGTCAGAATTCGGTCTTTTTTCGGAAGGGATATAACATCCTGTTCCGGTGATCTTGATATTCATTGGTCGATGATTTCTGCTAAGGTATGCAATAGAAATTTATTTTTGTTAAGTGGTGTACTAAAAAGCACGATGCTCAATCTGATATTTGAAGTTTTGTCAATTCTGGAATGGAGCCAAAAAAACAAGGCTTTATGAGAAACGATGTCATAAAGCCTTGTTTAATTGAGTCTTATCGGTTTTATTCTGCCTCGATATAAGATTCTATAGGTGCACAGGTACAGATGAGATTACGATCTCCATAGGCGTCGTCTACTCGCCTTACAGCTGGCCAAAATTTATTTTCCCTCAGGTGTTCCAACGGAAATGCCGCCTGTTCTCTGCTATACGGATGGCTCCATTTATCAGCTGTGAGCATTTCGAGGGTATGAGGAGCATTTTTAAGCACATTATTATCGCCGTCATCCGGACTAGCGCTTTCAATTTCCTTACGTATTGCGATCATAGCGTCACAGAAACGATCCAGTTCTTCTTTGTTTTCACTTTCAGTGGGTTCTATCATCAAGGTACCTGCCACCGGGAAGGAAACTGTGGGAGCGTGGAAACCGTAATCCATAAGACGTTTTGCTATATCGGTTACTTCAATACCTTTTTTCTTGAATTCGCGACAATCTACTATCATTTCGTGTGCAGCTCTTCCTCTTTCTCCGGTGTAGAGTACGTCAAAATGACCGTTTAGCCTTTCTTTGATATAGTTGGCATTGAGAATGGCGTATTGAGTGGCTTGTGTAAGTCCGTTTACTCCTAGCATTTTGATATAGGCATAAGAGATAAGGCATACCAGCGAACTTCCCCATGGGGCAGCTGAAATTGCTGTGATTCCTCTTTCTCCTCCTGTTTTTACAACAGGATTGGACGGCAGGAAGGGTACAAGGTGGGAGGCTACGCAGATAGGACCTACTCCGGGACCTCCGCCTCCGTGTGGGATGGCAAAGGTTTTGTGTAGGTTGAGATGGCAAACATCTGCTCCAATAGTAGCAGGATTGGTAAGACCTACCTGGGCATTCATGTTGGCACCGTCCATATAAACCTGTCCTCCGTTTTGGTGTATAATATCGGTGATTTCCTTAATAGAAGATTCGAATACCCCGTGGGTCGACGGATAGGTTACCATTAGGGCAGCGAGATTATCTTTGTATTTCTCCGCTTTTTCCCTGAGGTCGTCTACATCTATATTTCCTCTTTCATCAGTTTTAGTAACCACTACTTTCATTCCTGCCATCACTGCTGATGCGGGATTGGTGCCATGTGCTGATGCGGGAATAAGACAGATATTGCGATCGAAAGAGCCATTGGCTTCGTGATATGCACGAATGACCATCAGCCCTGCAAATTCTCCCTGGGCACCCGAATTGGGTTGAAGAGAGGTGCCTGCAAAGCCGGTAATAATGCTGAGTTGATTTTCCAGTTCACTTAGTACCTGCTGATAGCCTTCGGCTTGTTCAACAGGGACAAAGGGGTGAATGTTGGCCCATTGCGCCATACTTAGCGGAAGCATTTCGGACGCGGCATTGAGTTTCATAGTGCATGATCCGAGGGATATCATGGAGTGGGTGAGTGAAAGGTCTTTGCGTTCCAGTTTCTTGAGATATCTCATCAAGGCTGTTTCGGAATGATAACGGTTAAAAACTTCATTTTCCAAAAAGGAAGACTGACGTTTTAAGGCTTCCGGAATTGTTGATTCATCGACGAGTTCTTCAATTGTGACAGCCGTGGTGCCTGCAACCTCAGCAAATACACTTACAATCTCATTGAGGTCGTCAATAGAGGTTGTTTCATTTACAGCGATAGAAACTGTTTGTTCGTCGATATACAGGAAGTTTATCTCGCGAGCTTCAGCTGCTTCCCTTATTTTGGAGGCCTCGGCTTGGACTACTAAGGTGTCAAAATAGGTGGAATTAGACTGTTGGTAACCTAGTTGTTGCAAGGCGCGGTCTAGGGTCACTGCCGAATGGTGTACCTTGTTTGCAATATAGTGGATTCCCTCAGGCCCGTGATATACGGCATACATCCCGGCCATTACAGCTAGAAGTACCTGAGCTGTACATATATTGGAAGTAGCTCGATCTCTTTTTATGTGCTGTTCTCTAGTCTGCAGTGCCATACGCAATGCTCTGTTTCCATCGGCATCTTTGGTGACACCTATTATTCTTCCAGGGATATTTCTCTTGTATTCTTCTCGAGTAGCGAAAAAAGCTGCGTGAGGTCCACCGTATCCCAGGGGTATACCAAAGCGCTGCGTAGTACCTACAACTACATCGGCGCCAAATTCTCCGGGAGGTGTGAGCAGTGCAAGGCTGAGAATATCGGCAGCTATGGCTATACTGATATTGTTTTTATGAGCTTTGGCAACAAAGTCTTCACAGTTGTTTACAGCACCGTACTTTCCGGGGTATTGCAATATAGCTCCGTAGTATTCCGCTGAAAAGTCGAAATCGTCCGGATGGCCTATAACCAATTCTACTCCAAGTGGAATGGCTCTAGTTTGAAGTACGGAAAGCGTCTGTGGCAACACCTCTTCAGAAACAAAGAATTTTATTGCGCCATTTTTTTTCTGTTCTCTAGATCTGAGCTCAAAGAGCATAGCCATGGCTTCGGCTGCGGCGGTTCCTTCATCTAAGAGTGAAGCGTTTGCCAGAGGCATCCCGGTGAGGTCGGATACGGCAGTCTGGAAATTGAGCAATGCTTCTAGTCTGCCCTGTGAAATTTCGGCCTGATAGGGGGTGTATGCAGTGTACCATCCCGGATTTTCGAGAATATTTCTCTTTATAACTGAAGGGGTAAAGCTCGAGTGGTACCCCAGCCCGATATAAGTTTTGAATACCTTATTTAAAGAAGCTAGTTTTTGGATGTGATCTATAAACTCACTTTCACTCATGGCCTGAGGAAGTTCTAAAGGTGAGTTGAGCCGGATATCGTCGGGAATGGTTTCACCAATTAATTGATCCAAGCTCGATGCTCCGGTTGTATTTAACATTTGCTCGAGTTCTCCCTTTCCGGGGCCGATGTGACGTACTGCAAAAGAATCTGTTCTCATAGCTGTGTTTAAGTGTAAGATGCGGAACTCATCAAAAAAAACAGATGAGTTACCTATATTGTGCTTATCGCGCAAAAATACATTATTATTTTTTGTGAAGAGGTCATTTTTAAGTTGTTGTAAAAAAGTTTTCAACCACTGTATAAAGTTAAAAAATACTCGGTGAGCAACTTATGTGAAAAAAGAATACATTCTATTCTTTATTTTTGCGGGATGGAACGACTGATACGCTTGTTGAATTTTTATATAGAGGCGAGTATACATGTGGCCTTGTCTGCCTGCGCACTCACCGTTATTACTGTATTTAATTTTGACTTGCCTTTCGACTGGTATGTGTGTCTATCGGTGTTTTTTGGAACCATTGTAGGTTATAATTTTATAAAGTACGGGAGTGAGGCACGGAGGTTTTATGTGGTGCGTACACGCTATGTGAAGAGTATTCAATACTTTAGTTTTGTGTGTTTTGCGATTTGCGCGTATTGTCTTATTCACATTCGTTTACCAGGGCTTATAGTGCTTTTTGGATTGATTCTGTTGAGTTTTTTTTACGCCGTTCCACTCAATGCTTCTGTGCGTAATATCCGCAATTTTCCCGGAATTAAGATTTTTATCGTAGCCTTGGTGTGGAGTGGAGCTACAGTATGGTTGCCACTTGCCAATAATTTGGATGCATCGGGATCTGTCGGATTGTTGGGAGAAGATATGATAATAGAAGGGATTCAGCGATTTCTCTTTGTGATTGTACTGACAATTCCTTTTGAAATACGCGATATGGCGGTAGACGACTTGTCGCTGGGAACCATACCTCAGAAAGTTGGAGTCAAAAACACCAGATATATCGGAGCGCTTATCCTACTACTGGTGTTGTTTATGGAGTTGCTTAAACAAAAAAGCGGTTGGTCAGATTTTTTTGGACTGCTTATCACTTCAGAGCTTTTAGGGTTGGCACTGTGGTATTCCCGAGTAGATCAGAAAAAGTACTACTGTAGTTTTTGGGTGGAGGGAATTCCTATAGTGTGGATGGTGCTTTTGTTGCTACTGAATTAAAACCTACCCGAGGGGAACACAACAGCCTGCAGCCTTTGTCTGACTATTAGGAAGTAGCCAATGCCGTTGATGACAATGTGCTAAAACCTCTTTAAATCAATCCAGCCCTCTTCAGTAGGGCGTCGGGTTTGGGTTGTTGTCCGCGGAACCGCTCGTATAGGATTACGGGGTTTTCCGTACCTCCTTTTGAAAGAACATTGTTTTTAAAGCTATTGGCTACCTCCTTGTTGAATATGCCTTTTTCCTTAAAGAGTTCGAAAGCGTCTGCATCGAGTACCTCTGCCCACTTATAGCTGTAGTATCCAGATGAATATCCGCCTTGAAAAATATGAGAGAAGGCAGTACTCATACAGGTTTGTGGTGTTTCAGGGTAGAGATTAGTCGCTGAAAACACCTCGTCTTCATGTTTTTTAACATCCGAAATAAAGGAGGGATCTTTGGCGTGCCAGCTCATGTCTAGAAGTCCGAAACTCAGTTGTCTCAAAGTTTGTATCCCTTCCATAAAATTAGACGATTTCTTTATCTTTTCGATGTATTTCATAGGGAGGTCTTCTCCTGTTTGGTAGTGTTTAGCAAAGAGTTTGAGAGCTTCTTTTTCATAACACCAGTTTTCCAGCACCTGGCTGGGTAGCTCGACAAAATCCCAATACACACTGGTTCCGCTTAACGATGGGTAAACCGTATCGGCAAGCATGCCGTGAAGGGCATGTCCGAACTCGTGAAACAAGGTGGTGACTTCGTTAAAGGTGAGCAGTGATGGTTTGGTTTTAGTAGGCCTGGTAAAGTTGCAGACAATCGAAATATGGGGGCGTTCTTCTCGGCCGTTTTTTACGGCCTGAGATTTGTAAGATGTCATCCATGCTCCGTTTCTCTTTCCCGGTCTGGGGAAAAAATCGGCGTAAAACAAGGCTATATACCTACCGTTGGAATCTGTTACCTTGTAGGTGCGTACTTCTTCGTGGTATTTGTCTATATCGTTTATCTCCTCAAAATTTAGATCGTAGAGTTTATGTGCAATGGTGAATACACCTTGAACAACGTTTTCCAGTTTGAAATAAGGTTTGAGTTTTTCGTCGTCTAGATCAAAGAGCTTTTGTTTTAATTTTTCGGTGTAATAGGCTCCATCCCATTTCTGTAATTGGGAGATTCCATCCTGTTGGCTGGCGAATTGCTGTAATTTTTCAAATTCTCTTAAAGCTGCCGGCTTTGCTTTTTGAAGTAGTTCGTTCAGAAATTCATCAACCCTTTCGGGGCTCCCTGCCATACGTTCTTCGAGTACGTAGTGAGCGTGGGTTTTATAGCCTAGTAGTTGAGCTCTTTCGCTTCTGAGTCTCGCTATTTTGAGTACGGTGTTCTGGTTGTCCAGATCATCGTTGTGAAAGGCTTTACTTCCCGATGCGAGTAACATTTTTTTGCGGAGTTGGCGGTTGTTTGCATAGGTCATAAAAGGGATGAAGCTGGGGTAGTCGAGGGTAAAAATCCACCCCTCTTTATCTCTGCTTTCTGCGAGATTTTTTGCGGCTTCAACTGCTCCTTCTGGAATTCCTGAAAGTTGTTCGCTATCGGTGATTTGAAGTTCGAACTTGTTGGTTTCTGCCAGTACATTCTCGCCGAATTTGAGGCTAAGCGAGGAGAGTTCAGAGTCTATTTTTCGCAGTTTTTTCTTATCGTCTTCGTCTAGTGCAGCTCCGTTTCTAGCAAAACTCTTGTACTGCTTTTCGAGTAAAGTGTGTTGCTCTGGACTTAGGTTGAGATTGTTCCTTTGGGAGTAAACGGCTTCGACACGGCGAAAGAGCACTTCGTTGAGTCGGATGTCGTTGGAAAACTCAGTGAGCAGAGGTGAAATCTTCTGGGCTAGTTGTTGGATTTCTGTGTTGGTTTCTGCGCTGTTGATATTAAAAAACATGCTGCTTAGCCTGTCTAAATATTCTCCTGAAAATTCCAAAGCCTCTACGGTATTGGAAAAATCGGGAGGCATCGGATTGGAAGTGATGTGCTCTATCTCCTTTCGGGTATTTTCTATTTCTCCTTCTATGAGCGGGAGATAATCGGATGTTTTTATTTTGCTAAATGGAGCTGCTCCGTATGGGGAGTCGAATAGTTCTTTGGCAGTGGCAGACATATTACAACTGATTTTTGTCTTGCGAATATAGTGTATATGGCTGAAAAGAAAAAGAAGTGATAGCACGGGAGTATGCAAAAAAAAGAAGCTGTCCTTTCGGACAGCCTCTTGATTACCGTGCTTATTAAATTAACATTGTTACATGTTAAACTACCCCAAAAATAAACAACAGTAAAAATCTAAACCAACCATGAATTTTAAACAACTAACTAATCTGAAAATATATTGTTTATTCTATGTTATCTATAGCGTTCTTGTTTAACAACAGTACAAATATCCGTCAACTTTATCGGAATGATGTTTTAAGAGATGTTCTTATTGTATAAATTCGATAAAGCGCATTGTTTTATCGATAAAGTGCATTGTTTGTGTTGTTGATTAAATAAGAGTTAGGTAGAATTATGCTTATGTAATGATACCGATAGATATTTTATACAAATGAAAGAGGCTGTTTTTTATAACAGCCTCTTTCGACATATTTCAGTACACTAGTGTCCCATAAAATTAAAAGATGTTTAAAAACCAACAAATATCACACTCTAGAATGTCCAAAACGCACTTTTGAATTTTGAATTACAAGTTCATGAATTGAAGTCCGTTCACTTGAAAATTATATGTAAATCACTG
>JAJUFH010000012.1 GCA_029266035.1 Sinomicrobium sp. | reverse complement strand
AACTCGGCCAAATAGCGCTTGCAGGAAGCATCATCCGGGAAAACTTTCAAAAAGTCTATGATATTTTGTCCTTTAAATTGTGTCATTTCCTTTGATTTTTAAGGAATAAAAATATAGAATTTATATACATAACTCAACAGATTAAAAAAAACCCGCAGTGCGATATATCATCAATTACTGCGGGTTTTTTAATCGGGTAGATAAAATCGGATCGACACCCTTTGTTTAACTCAAGAGGAGTTCTGTTCCTAAGTTCATAATTCTCAAAGCTCCGGACATCGCTAAAACTCCCTGTACTCCCCAACTAGATACTTATTGGCTTTATCTTCCTTAAATCTGGCAGCTTCGGCATCCCAGTGAAGGGTTTCGCCAGGAAATCGCCCGGCTATGGTACCCAGCAGAATAGTTTCTGTAAGCCGTGCAGCATAATCGAAAGGAGCAGTACACTCTGCCTTACCCAAACAGGCATCTACAAACTGGTGGTAGTGTTTAGGTCCCTCAGTCTCGTAATTTCGAACTGGTTCTCCTAAATGATACTTCTCTGATATTTTAGCTATTTCCTCAGAAATATCGACATATTCTCCATCGACAATTTTTCTGGGTAATTGCATAAAGTGAGGAAGTAGTAAACGTCCTTTTTCCCCGACAAATACAGCTCCTTGTTCTGGAAGTTGACCGTCGGAAGCCACTCTTGCATCGAGTGATATCTTGTCTTTATCACCTACTTTATCTTCTTGTTTTTCTTCAGCTTTATCCTCTTTCATACCGGGCAACACAAGGTCATCGTTTACAATTGGAGCTCCAGGTCCGTCATACCATATCCATTTCAGAGATTTTGAAGTGTATTTCGTTCCCGGAAATTCATAGGTTATAGTATTCTGCTCTGGAAATCCAAAGCCATTGGGCCTTCTACATGCCGCCGCAACAGTTTTTGGCACATCGAGCTCTAGAGCATTGTATGGAGTGTCAAAAATATGTACTCCCATATCGCCAAGGGTACCACAACCGTAATCTAGCAGTTTCCTCCAGTTTGCGGGGTGATAAACATCCTTTTTATAGGTCTGCATGGGTGAGGTTCCCAACCAGAGATTCCAATCCAGTCTTTCCGGTACCGGATCTTCTCCCTCCGGAGGTGGTCCGTCGTATCCCCAATTTTTAGGAGACCAGGCATGTACCGTATGTACTTTTCCTATTATCCCTGAACGGATGAGGAGTGTTGCCAGTTTGTAATCGTAAAAGGAGTGTACCTGTATTCCCATCTGGGTTATCAATCCTTTTCTGGCAGCCAGTTCTTTCATTGCCCGTGATTCAGACACATAATGTGTGAGCGGTTTCTGGCAATACACAGGCTTGTTCATCTCCATAGCCAATATAGAAGCCGGAGCATGGGTATGGTCGGGCGTAGATACAACGACAGCATCGATCTGATCGCTCATTTCTTCAAACATGATGCGATAGTCGGAGAACGTTCGGGCATCAGGGTAAAGCTTGTGCGCTTCAGACAAATAAACTGTATCCACATCGCACAAAGCCACCACTTCCACTGCCGAATGAGAAGAAATCGCCTTTAAATCTTCCATCCCCATATTTCCCACTCCTATATGGGCAGTTCGCAAACGGTTTACGGAAGCTGAAGCTTTTAACAGAGAAGGAAGCAGCATTACTCCTAGAGCACCAACACTGCCCGTTTTTAAAAATTCGCGCTTGTTCATCTGATTGTGAAGGTTATAATTTTTTAATCTTGATATTTCTAAACCATATTGGGCTGGCGTGGTCTTGCAGGGCGATGTATCCAGTTTTGTACTTTCCGTAATCTGGACTGTTTTTCCACTTGTCAGAATTTTTCTTTTCGTACCAAGCCTCATCCCAAGGCACAAAAGTCAACAACAACTTTCCATTGAGCCAATGTTCTACTCTTTCCGGAGTAAAAACTATTTTAGTACTGTTCCACTCTCCTACTGGATGTAGTATTTTATCTGCAGCAGGTGGATGCATAGCATAATCGGCCCCCGTTTGCTGTAAAGGTTTTAGCTCTTCTGGTTTATCGGTATATCCCAGACTGGTATTATATGCTGTAAGATCGTGTATACTGGCGTAATTCTCATCGTCTATGAGTTGATATTCTGGAGCTACCACTGGCGGACCGGAATACCCTTCTTTGACATGATAAAAAATACCGCTGTTCCCTCCTTTAGGAAGTTTCCACTCCAAATACAATTCGAAATTGTCAAACTCTTCAGCTCCGTAGAGAATATCTTTTCCTCCCTTGTAGTTCTGTTCCAATCCGAGCTCAGTATCGAAGGTAAGTGTGCTGTCTTTTACCGTCCACCCCGGAGGAAGGGAATCCATATTATATCCTCGCCAACCTTCTGTACTCGTGCCGTCAAAAAGATAAATCCATTCCGAATCTTTTTGTCCATCTCCTTCGACGAGCTTTTCTTCACTTGTAGTTTTAGCTACCGTCTTTTTGTCGGTATCGGTTTTACAGGAAAAAGTGATTACTGCCAATAACAACAGGCCAATCGGTTTTATTCTTATATTCATAGTTCAAAGTATTTGGTTTTAAAGTTTTCAGTGGAGAGCTAAGATACAGAATTACTGTCCGAGTAAAAACCCTCTCTTATAGAAATATATAAACAGATCTGAGAATGTCCAAGAAAATTATATGCGCTAGTCCGCTATTCTTTTTGTAATTTGCATATCATTTTTTCTCCTTAAACACAAGGAATAGCATCCTGAATTAATACTATCAATATGTTACAATCCATAAATCCGTATTCCTCACAAAAGGTATATGAAATCAGGGAATACAGCGAACAGCAGATTAACGAAGCTATAGACAGGGCAGATAAGAGATATCAATCTTGGAGAGAAGTCACTTTTTCTGAACGTAAAAAATTGATGTTAAACGCCGCTACCGAACTGAGAAAGAACAAGAGAGAATACGCCACGACCATTACGGAAGAAATGGGCAAGCCCATTTCGCAATCTCTGGCAGAAGTGGAAAAATGTGCCTGGGTTTGTGAGTATTACGCCAAAAATGCAGCGCAACAATTAGCTGACAAACTCATAGAAACAGAGGCCTACAAAAGTTATGTGAGTTATGCTCCTATAGGTGTCGTTCTGGCTGTAATGCCGTGGAATTTTCCCTTCTGGCAAGTTTTTCGCTTTGCAGCTCCTGCCCTGATGGCGGGAAATGTCGGGCTGCTAAAACACGCGAGTAACGTTATGAAATCGGCTAGTCTCATCGAAGAAGTTTTCCGCAGGGCCGGATTTCCGGACGGCTGTCTTACCAACTTACCGATAAGCAGCAAAAAAGTGGAGAGCATCATTACAAACAACAAGGTAAAAGCAGTCACACTAACGGGGAGTGAAGCTGCCGGTAGTGCAGTGGCAGCGACCGCCGGCAGCCAGATCAAAAAAACCGTATTGGAGTTGGGCGGCAGTAATGCCCTGGTAGTTTTTGATGATTGCAATCTCGAAGAGACTGTCAAAACCTGTGTGCAGGCGCGCTTTCAGAATGCAGGACAAAGTTGTATTGCAGGTAAAAGACTGCTGTTACAGGCTTCGATAGCAGAAAAATTCACTGAAAAATTTATAGCCGAAGTAAGCCGATTAAAGACGGGAGATCCTATGGATGAAGCTACTTACCTCGGTACTCTTGCCCGCGAAGATTTGGCAGAAGAACTCGAAAAACAACTGCAAAAATCTGTTGAACAGGGCGCTAAGATACTTACCGGAGGCAAAAGGCGCAGAGCTTTTTTTGAGGCTACAATAGTTACTGATGTTACCGAAGAAATGCCCATTTTTAAAGAAGAGACCTTTGGCCCTCTTATGGCCATAACAGTTTTTGACACCGCAGAAGAGGCCGTCGCTCTGGTAAACAATAGCAAATTCGGACTCGGGGTTTCTGTCTTTACCGAGAATCTAAAAAGAGCAGAGAGCCTGATACCTGAATTTGACGACGGCGCTGTCTTTGTAAACGAACTCGTAAAAAGCGACCCTCGCCTACCGTTTGGAGGCACCAAAAGCTCGGGCTACGGAAGGGAATTGTCGACAGACGGCATACAGGAGTTTGTCAACAAAAAAACAGTGTTTATCAATAAGTATTAAAACCGACAAACAGCGTATCGCCAGCTGATACTCCCCAAAAAAGCCTTCCTAGAGACAGTTTCCTTAATATCCCGGATTCTGATCGTCGGGTCCCATGGCACCATTAAAATTGAGCTCGGAATTGGGAATAGGCCACAGATAGTGTTTTTCTGCTATGGTAATTCCCTTTGCCTCCAGTACAGCCTTTGCCGCCGTACCGGTGCGTTTCAAATCGTACCAGCGTTTTCCTTCAAAAATAAACTCATAGGCCTTTTCCTGTAGTACCAACTCTACGAAAGCATCCAGACTGTAATCGGCAGCGTTAAAATCTAAAGAACTGCTGCTGTTTATATCCTGTCCGTAGGCGCGGCGATGCACCTTGTTCAATGCTTCCATCCCCTCGGGGGTAACCCCTCCAGCCTCTCTGGCAGAAGCCTCCGCATATATAAGCAATACTTCTGCAAATCTGTACACGTGCAGGTCGTTCCCTGCACCTCTGTTATTTACGGCTTGTTGGTCTACATATTTTTTAGACACCAGGGTATTCGGGCCGAGACCAAAATCTATACGATCCCAGAGGGCCTTTCTCAAATCGCCCTCGTCCCAATTCACAAAAAAAGGATTGGTCGCATCGCCGTAGTGGGCATAACTCCCTCCAAAATTAAAGAGTCCGGTACTCGGGTGATTCAACACAAAGAGAATCCAGTTACCCTGATTGATCTCATGGGTGTATTTAAACGAAAATACCTCTTCAGAAGACGTCAGAATGTCGGGACCAAAAAGGTTGTATTGAAGATCTTCTATAGTAGTAGCCGGTACCAAGGCGTATTTTCCCGAGTTTATAACATCTAATGCTTCAGCTGCAGCTTCGGGATAATTTCCCAGGGTAAGATGTACGTCGGCCAACAGACTTTTTGCGGCGTAAACTGTAGGGCGACCGATATTACGAGCTTGTTCAGGCAGTTCTTCTACGGCATAGTACAAGTCTTCCAATATAAGCTCGTACACCTCTTCTGGACTGCTTTTTGCTAAATCTACTTCTTCCATATTCGCCTCAGTGCGCAAGGGAAGTCCGCCCCAATTTCTCACCAACATAAAATAGTTCAATGCGCGCATAAATTTAGCTTCCGCAATATACAGCGCTATCTCTTCATCGCTCACTTCTAATGCCTGAGGTGCATTGTGAATCAGCAGATTGGCATTTCGAATACTGAGATAAAAGGCATTCCACCGGGTTGCCGTCGTATTGATATTAGCCGAATTCAAGCCCTGAAAATCGTTGTAATTGGCTCTACTTCCTCGTCCGTATCCCCAATCGGTATGGGCATCTAAAACAGCTATCTGCTCTGCGTATTCTGCCCTGATTGGCGAATAACAGGCGTTTACAGCCGCTTCGAGTTCTTCTCTTGTATTGTAAAAAAGTTCTTCTACTATAGATTTTGGATTTTCATCCAGTTTGCTATCGCTACAGCTACTCAAAATTGTCAGACAAAGACCGGCAAAGGCCAAAGCCGAAATTCTAATAGTTTTTTTGGTGATATTGCTGTGATTTACAAAATTCATGTGTTGAGTTTTTCCTGTTTGAGCAAGTTTAAAATGTCATCCGCAATCCTACGGTAAACCCTTTGGCTACCGGATAAGACAGGTAGTCAATTCCGGGGCTTCCCGCTCCCAGTGAATTCACCTCCGGATCCCACCAGGAATAATCGGTTATGGTGATGAGATTTTGCCCGCTTATATAAATCTGCGATTTTTCTATAAAGCTGTTTTCTAATGGTATGGAATAAGCTAATTCTATATTTTTTAAGCGTATATAAGACCCGTCTTCCACCCATCTGTCGGAAGCGTAGGCCGAGGTATTCCGGCTTATCAAAGGGTATTTGGCATTGGGATTATCCAGACTCCAACTGTCGAGGTATACATCGCGAAGGGTATTTAGTCCCTGTCCGTAATCCATGGTCACAGGAATAGCACTGACATTAAAAATATCGTTGCCTTGCGAACCTTGTATAAAGAACGATAGGCTAAAATTCTTATAGCTCATATAGGAGTTAATTCCATAGATAAAATCGGGATTGGGATCGCCAATATAAGTTTTATCGTCGGCCGATATAGTGCCATCTCCGTTCAAATCCATCAATTTTATCTGTCCCTGATCGTCGTAACCGTCTTCGCGATATCCCCAAAATTGTCCCATAGGCTTACCTTCACTGAGAATGGAAATATTATCCTGTACCACCAAAACAGAAACATAAGAAGTAAGTATATCTTCTCCCCCGTATAGCTGCACTACCTTATTCTTGTTAGAGGATAAATTTGCCGAAAGATCCCACTTAAAATCCCCTGTAAATACAGCTCCGAACGCACCGATCTCAAATCCCCTGTTCTGCACCTCGCCCACATTTTGAATCGTAGACAAATAGCCCATTGAACTCGGCAAAGGCACAGTGTTGAGCAAATCGCGAGTATTTTTGACGTAATAATCCAAACTCAACGAGATGCGGTTATTCAGAAAACCCATGTCTAGCCCTACATCCCATTGTTCTGTAGTTTCCCATTTAAGATTTCCGGGCAAGCGCGTGCCCGGAGCTAGAGTGTTGTACAGCTGATCGTCTAGAACCGTTTTGCCGGAGAGCAGTACATTCAAGGTAGTATAGGGACTTATCGCCTGGCTTCCTACCAATCCCCAACTACCTCTTATCTTCAGGTCGGAAAAGAGATTCCACCTTTTTATAAAAGGTTCTTCGACAGCTCTCCAAGCCAGTGCAGCCGACGGAAAATTCCCCCACTTTTCACCTTCACTATATCGAGAAGAACCGTCGCGTCTCATACTAAAGGTCAATAAGTAACGGTCCTTAAAAGCGTAATTGATTCGCCCGAGATATGACAACAGTGTCGACTCTGCATATCCTGAAGAGGGAATTCCGGGGGTTTCCGATATTTGAAGCTGATACGACTCGAAGGCATCGCTAATAAAGCCTACTCCACTACCGGCTACGTATTCGTGAGTGAAATTTTGATAGGTAAATCCGGCCAGGGCTGAAAGTCTGTGCTTGTCGTTGAATGTCTTTTCGTAAGTAAGGGTGTTTTCGCTGAGTAGGCTTCGCTCCTGATTGGTCGTTACATTGGCCGAACCGTTGGAATTGTGAAAATCTCGCGTAGTATAAGAATCTGTTCTATCGTCTCTGTTTTCTATACCTCCGGCTATTCTCAGTGTAAGTTCAGGAATGGGATTAAACACAAAGGCAAGGTTGCTCAGCACCACATTGGCCTTGATTTTATTGGATTGTTCCCTGATAAAATTGATAGGATTTACAATATCGGGTGCTATAAACGGATACTCATCGGCCAGCACACGATAACTACCGTCTTCATTATAGGGCGTAGAAATCGGCGCTGCAGCTATGGCCGCTCCGATAAGCGAGTTTCCCCGGCTACCACCCCTGCTGTCTTTTCTATAAGTCTCTAGATAGGAGAGCGAATTGTTCCATTCCACTCTTACCTTATCACTGATTTCATGGCTCAGATTCACACGACCGGAATATCTCTTGTAATCGCTTCCCTCTACAATACCTTCGTTGTCAAAAACACTTCCTCCAAGAGAGAATTTTGTTTTTTCATTTCCTCCACTTACGGATAGCGAATACGATTTGACCACTCCTTCCCCAAACACAAAATCCTGCCAGTCGAATCCCTTTCCGAAATTGTTTATTTCACTTTCCGAAAAATAGGGAGCCTGATTGTCATTTTCGGCCTGAAGATTCATCAACACCCCATATTCCCTACCACTGAGCAAATCGAGTTTTGAAGTTTGCCACTGGGTGGAATAACTGCTTTCAAATTCGACTCGTGTTGCTCCTTCCCTTCCCTTTTTAGTAGTTATCATTACCACTCCATTCGCTCCTCTCGAACCGTAAATAGCCGTGGCAGAAGCATCCTTTAGTACTTCTATGCTCTCTATATCTGCATTGTTGATATGAGTGGGGGCAGCAGAATAAGGGAAACCGTCTACCACATAGAGCGGATCGTTATTACCTTGAATAGAGTTGGAACCCCGAATTCTCACACTTACTGCAGCACCGGGGGCTCCTGTACTCTGAGACACCTGAACACCGGGAGCTCGTCCTTGTAACGACTGCATGACAGAACTTGTAGGAAAGGCACTTACCTCTTCTGCACTCACTTGTGATACCGCTCCGGTAAGATCGCTCTTTTTTACATTGCCATAGCCTATCACCACCACCTCTTCAAGTCCGGTAATATCCTGTTCGAGAACGATTGTAATCTCCTGTTGCCCACTTACGGGAATCTCGCGAGTTACAAATCCTATAAAAGAAACTTTGAGAACTGCATTATCAGCTGATACTTCGAGGGAAAACATACCATCAACATCTGTCTGTGTCCCGTTTTTTGTACCTTTCTCAGAAACATTAGCAGCCGAAAGTGGATGACCATAAATATCTTTAACTGTTCCCGAAATCGACCACAGCTGAGCATTAGCAGATGCCAAACCGATAAGTAAAAAGAAAAATAAAGAGCAAAGTAAATCGTTTTTCATAGAAGTCGTTTTTGCAAGGATATTGATAGACAGTATATTACACCATATCTATGCAATAATATGCCATAGTCTAAAACGACTGTTTATCAGTAATTTAAGATTTTCTTAAGACTAAATGCTGCTGATTTTTTACACAAAATTTGTCTGCTGTGTAATACATATACAACAGTGATATCAAAATCGCAATACGCGACGAATAGGTTTTCTGTGGATTATTTCTTTTTAAAAAGGGAAAGTATTTTTTTAATTCCGGTGATTACTACCACCATGATGATTCCAGCTATGATTCCTATCACAAACTCCTTAACAACAGCCGGGAGGCCTGGGAGTATATGATGCAGTATATCGACATTGTGAACAAAAATACCTCCCGAAACCAGTATGAGTGCTATAGTACCAATAATACCCAACAATCGGATTACAACGGGAAGTGCTCGTACCATTGTACGCCCCAACCACGATAAAAAACCCTGATTGTCGGAAAGTCTAATCAGCTTGTATCCTGCATCGTCCATACGCACAATAAGCGCTACAATGCCGTATACACCTATTGTGGCTATAGTAGCCACTACGGCAACAGTTATAATCTGTATACCAAGATTCTCGTCCAAAACAGTACTCAGCGCAATAATAACAATTTCAATAGACAGTATAAAATCGGTAATCACTGCCGATTTTATTTTGGCTTTCTCCGCAGCCTTCCCTGTTTCGTCTTTCTTTTCGCTTACTTCATGTACTTTCCCCTTGTGGTGAAAAAGGAACTCCACTATTTTTTCCATCCCTTCATAGGCCAAATAGCAACCACCGATGATAAGTATGAACTTAATTGCCTCGGGAAAAATAATATTGAGGATGATAACTATCGGAATAATAATCAGCTTGTTTAAAAAAGACCCTTTTGTAATAGCCCATATCACGGGTAATTCTCTAGACGATACAAAACCCGTTGCCTTTTCTGCATTTACTGCAAGGTCATCTCCCAGTATTGCAGCTGTTTTTCGAGTAGCGATCTTACTCGCTACTGCAACATCGTCCATCAATGCAGCTATATCATCCAAAACAGCAAAAATACCTGAAGCCATAAGCGATTTTTTTAGAATGATAAAAATACTTTTGTTACTGCATATATGCAAGTGAGAATTTTCGATGTTCTAATTATCTCGCAATAAGGGCTTCGATCTCAGCTGTGGTTTTGGCCAGCGGTTCTCCCAAAAGTGTTTTCCCAGAAGACGTAATCACAAAATCTTCCTCTATCCGTATTCCCCCGAAATTCCTGAAACGGTTTACACGATCGTAATTTATAAATTCGGTAAACTTCTTTTCCACCTTCCAGGAATCTATGAGAAAAGGGTTGAAATAAATCCCAGGCTCTACAGTAATCACAAAACCGGGCTCGAGCGCCTTGCCCAAGCGCAGTGATTTCAGTCCGAACTGAGTACTTTTTTGCAAGGTATCGGTATAACCTACATAGGCTTCACCGAGATTTTCCATATCGTGAACATCCATCCCCATCATATGTCCCAAACCGCATTGAAAAAACAGCGCGTGGGCCCCTGCAGCAACGGCCTCCTCTGTATTTCCTTTCATCAACCCGAGGTCTTTTAGTCCTTGAGTAAGACGATTGCAAGCCAACAGGTGAATATCTTTAAACAGTACTCCGGGTCTAAGTTCTTCTACAGCTGAATTATGGGCGTCTAAAACAATATTGTAAACCTCTTTTTGCTGTGTAGTATAAGTCTTTCCTGCCGGAAAGGTGCGCGTCATATCTCCAGCGTAATTCATAGCTGTTTCAGCCCCGCAATCGCAGAGTACCAAATCGCCTTGCTGCAATACGGTGTCTGAAGCGTGGTTGTGAAGGTAGCCTCCATCGCGAGTAAGGATTACAGGAAAGGATATATTGCCACCGCCTCCTATGGCAATACCTTGCAACTCTCCGGCAATCTGCTTTTCGCTCTTTCCGGCACGGGCATTTCGGATAGCATGGGTGTGCATGGCCACGGTGGTATTTACGGCCTTTCGAATTTCCTCCAACTCTTCTTCTGTTTTTACCGATCGCTGTTTGACCACCGCTTTGATAAATTGTTCTGAACTGTATTCCTCTAACCGCGCTACCGGTATCTCGAGCAGTTTTTCCAATAGAATGCTAACTGCCGAGCGATACGGCGGTAAAAAATGCAGTGAGTTCCCCGATTCTCGATGTTTTAAGAGGTAATCCTGTAGCTCGCGAAGTGGCTTAAGACAGGTAATTCCCGAACGTTCTGCCAACTCGTTTAGAGGAGGTATGGGGCCGGTCCACACTATGTCTTCGGGAGTGGCATTGTCTCCAAAAAGTATTTCGGTATTGTTGTCAATATCAATTACAAAAAACAGTTCAGGTACATTGTTGATTCCGGTATAGTACAAAAAAGAACTGTCCTGCCTAAACGGGTACCAATTATCTCTGTAATTCACACTGCTCTCCCCGTTCCCGGGAAACAATAAAATGCCTTTCCCAACTTCTTTGGCCAGTACTCGCCTTCTCGCTATATAAGTTTCTTTTGAAAACATATTGATGATTTTAATTATCAAGTTAATTAATACTAAGAAATAGTACTACAATTCAAAGCTTTGTAAGCATCGGCCCATTAACCTGCTATTGGATGTTTGCTGAATTAACCGAGTAGTCCGATTACTGTGTTAATTGAACTGCTGTTTATTGAAATGCCGTCGAAAATTTCCAGCTGCTCTTAAAATTCTGTTGTAGGGACTGTTCGGTAAGTACTGCCCTGAGGATCTCAACAGGCATAAAGTTTTCTTGCATCACCCTATCGTGAAACTGCTTTTCGGTCCACCCCCTTTCTAAGAGTTTGCTGCGCAAGGCATAAAACTGCAATCCTCCTATCATATAGGCTACTTGGTATAGAGGTGGTGTATAGGTGGTGGCAAAAGATCTCCTTACTTCTGCTTCGGCATTGGCATACTCATGCCCCACCTCGTTTACCAACATATCTACACATTGTTGTGGGGTCATTTCGCCAAGTTGGTATTTGAGTGAAAAAATAATACGAGCACAGCGGTGAATACGCCAGAACAACATTCCCAATTTCTGTTCAGGGGTCTCCGGAAAACCTTTATTCCACAAAATAATCTCCCAATACAAAGCCCATCCCTCCATCCAAAAAGGTGTTTTGAAAGCCTTGCGATAAGGTTTGTTTCGAGCGTTCATAAAGTACTGAAGATTATGGCCGGGCAATAATTCATGTTGTACGGTAGCTCTAGAAAAATTAGGGTTGTTACCGCGCATACTCATCAATTTATCTTCCTGAGACATTCCGGTGGTAGGATATGAAATACTTATATTCCACCCTCCTGTAAAAAAAGGATTTATCTTTTGCCTTTCCGGAGTCATCATAATCATTCCCCAGGTTTCATCTGCGAGTTCAGGCAGGGTAATCAGGTCGTGTTCGCGAATAAAATCTACCGACTGTCTGTACAATTCAAAAATAGCTTCGGGCTGTTGTCCGGCAGGAACATAGGTGTTTTTAACGTGCTCCAAAGCCATTTTCCAATCGTCATACCCCAATTCTTTCGATGCTTTTATCATCTCTGCCTTACACCAGTCGAATTGCTTTTGGGCAGCGGTAATGAGTTCTTCCGGACTATAGGGAATAAATTCAAAAGCCAGTTCCTTCATCAATCTATCTCTTCCTATAGGCTTACCGATTATGCCGCTGCCATCGTCTTTAGTGTCCGCATCGGAGTAAAGGACGAGGAGGAATTGCCGGTATTCTTCTAGTGCCGCCACAAGTTTTTTATAGGGTTCTCCCATCCACCAGTTAAAATCAGGATCGTAATCGTAGTAGAACTCAAAGGCTTCCTGCAAAGGTTTACTCAGCGATTCTACTACGGCTGCAGCCTTATCTGCCTCTACCCAGCTGGAAAAGGTCTGTCCTTTTAATATATTCATCTGTTGTATGACAGCTTCAGCCACCTGTGTAAAGGCTTGGGAGAGTTGAGGAGCATCGGGCTTAAACCCACGGCGCCGTTCTCTGATAAACGAATAAATCTCTCCCGCAAATTCGGTTACATAAGCTACCTGCTTAAATGACTCATACTGTTGTTTCAACTGATAGTGTTCGCGGGCGATGAGATTGGACAGCATAATATAATCGGCTTTTCCTTCCTGACTAAAGGTGTCGAAGTCTAATTGATTCAGTTTTTTTCTCCAGTCAGTGTGAAACGTATTGAACCGCTGATAATACTCTTCAGATTCCCTGACGGTATAAGTCTTTTTCAGTGATTGTTTGTCGGCTTCGTAGGTGTGAACAACATCGGTAAGTTCACTACCTTGTGCCACACCGCAAACCGATATGAGGAGTATAAAAGTCTTTACGGGTTTCATAGTAAATCGATATAAGTTATTGTATATATATCATTCTGAACACAAAGCGTTCCAAGTAAAATATTAGGCCGCTTCTAAGACGTAAATCTATTGATAAGTAGAGTTCAGCTATTGATAAATATTAACCTATACACGTATTTTATTCCCAAAATTGAGGGGTGACAGAAAGCATCATTGCTATTCCGTCACAGAATCACACTAAAAACTAATAGTCCCAAGTCTATCTCCTCGAAAACCTATCTGGGCTTAACGCCTGTAGGTTTATATCTGTTTTTTCCCCTTCGATCACCTGTGAAACCAGTTTACCGGTTACGGGTCCCATACTAAAGCCCATCATGGCATGGCCGGCAGCTATCACGAGGTTGGAATAGGCCTTACTCTTTCCGATAAAAGGTAATCCATCGGGAGATACCGGACGAAGTCCTGAAACGGCAAGTGATTTTTCTTTTTCCGATATTTCGATACCGTCGTAATATTTTTTGACAGCATCGGCTATGGCCTCTACCCTTTCTTTTCTGATAATATCGTTGTTCCCAGAAAATTCCATACTTCCCGCAAATCGGGTAAAACCGTTCATAGGGGTCACCGCTACCTTAGATTCGGTGAGAATAGCCGGCATGGAAATATTAAGGGGTCGTCTTACATTCATACTGTACCCCTTACCTCCCTGTACCGGTATATAGAGGCGAAGTTTTCGCGCCAATTCAAAGGTCCAGCTACCTGCGGCCAAAACTACGTTTTCTGCGGTGTAATTACCCGTTGAAGTTTGTACGGAAGTTATCCTATTTCCTGAGGTATTTATAGCTTTCACCTCCTGATTGAGAACGAAGTTGACCCCCTTATCCCTCAACCATTCACGGAGGTTTTTCATAAAGTCATTAGGAGTAAGATGCCCGTCGCACAAAAAATTTACGGCTCCCAAAACTTTATCGGAAAACGCCGGTTCCATCGCTCTCAGTGCCTTGGCATCGAGGCATTCCAGTTCAAGTCCTTCACTTGTCGCTCTCTCTGCGAGTTTTAACTCTTCTTCTCCTGCCTTCTCGGTAGTGTATACCATGAGTACTCCCTTACGGGTGTATTGAAAATTAAAACCCGGAGTAGAAGACAGTTCTTCATACAGCTCTCGGCTTCTGAGATTTAAGGCTTTTAATACAGGAATGGATTCTTCTACCTTTTTTGCGGTGGCCGACTTGTTGAAAAGAAATCCCCAACGCAAAAAGTCTATATCCAATCTCGGCTTGATGTATAGCGGACTCCTGCTGTCGAACATCCATTTGAGTCCCTGAACAACCACTCCTGGTGCAGCTAGGGAAATGATGTGGCTGGGCGTAAGGTATCCGGCATTGATAAAAGAAGCTCCGTTAGAAATATCTTCCCGCTCTATTACGGTCACTTGATGTCCCGCTCTGACGAGGTAGTAGGCTGAACACAATCCGTTAATGCCCCCGCCAATGATTATAGTCTGTTTCAAACGAATAAAATTATAAGTAGTTGGTTACTTTGATTATGTCATTCCAATCGGACGAAGCGGAGTTCCTGCCTACTTCCCTACCTTCGACTTTATATCACAATACCTGAAATCCGTGGGCATAAGGGTCATCGTCATCTATAATGATGGTATTATAGCCCGTAACCTGTGCCCAACCTTCAATACTTGGTACTATAGCCTTCTTCCCTGCCAGTTCGGTCTCCTCTTCTATTCTGCCTGTAAAGATACTACCTATAATACTTTCGTGTATAAAACTATCTCCTTTTTTTAGCTTGCCTTTAGCATACCACTGTGCCATACGCGCAGAAGTACCTGTGCCGCAGGGAGAGCGATCTATAGCCTTATCTCCGTAAAACACAGCATTGCGAGCTGTACTTCCCGGATCGATTACAGCTCCTGTCCACAAAATATGACTCAGCCCACTGATAGACGGATCTTTAGGATGTACAAAATCGTACTGTTCGTCAATGCGACTTCGAATTACCCGACTCCAAGAAATAAGATCTCCAGCCTGATAGTGTTCAAGTCCCTTAAATCCTGGTTGTACATCGACAATGGCATAAAAATTTCCCCCGTAAGATACATCAACTTTTATAGAGCCAAGCACCGGGCATTCTACTTCAATATCTGTAGCTGCGAGATACGATTTTATATTCGTAAGTTTTACCGAACTCACCTTTTTCCCATCAAGGCGATAGCTTACTCTTACTAACCCTGCAGGGGTTTCCAGCCGAAGTTCTCCAGGAGTTTTGGGCATTACCAGCCCTTCTTCTATCATCACAGTAACCGTGCCGATAGTACCGTGACCACACATAGGGAGACAGCCACTGGTTTCAATAAAGAGTACCCCTACATCGTTTTGCGGATCGGACGGCGGGAACAATATACTGCCACTCATCATATCATGCCCTCGGGGCTCAAACATGAGCCCTTTTCTTATCCAGTCGTATTCTTTCACAAAATGTTGGCGTTTTTCACTCATGGTCGCTCCTTGCAGGAAAGGACCTCCTCCGGCAACCACTCTTACCGGATTGCCACAGGTATGGGCATCTATACAGAAAAAAGTTTTTCTCGCCATAAGCTACACAGCATTTTTAGTCATTACTCCGTTTAGGTTCCTAACAATATTTAAAGGGTTATTATTCTTAAGAGCATCGGGAAGCAGGGTATCGGGCCAGTTCTGGAATGCTATCGGTCGTACCCAACGCTGAACGGCAGTAAGTCCTACCGAAGTAAACTTACTATCTGTAGAAGCCGGAAAAGGTCCGCCATGTACCATCGCCGCACAAACTTCCACTCCGGTAGGGACTCCGTTAAAAATAAGCCTGCCTACCCGTTCTTTCAAAACATTTATGACAGTGGAAAACTCTTGTAATTCTGAAGTGTTTTCTGAGAGTACAGTACCTGTAAGCTGTCCTTCCAAATTTTGCAATACTTCTATAAGCTGCGTCTTGTTTTTACACTTTACCACTATCGAAAACGGTCCGAATACCTCCTGTTGATACAGTCTGTTTTTCATATAAGATTCAGCATCTACGGCAATGATATGTGGCAAGGCAAAATTGCCTTCAGCTTCAGGTTCTGGCGCAGTTACTATGGCATGATCTGGTAACGATAGCACCTCATCTCTTTTTTCAAGGTATTGACTTTTGATATTAGGATGAAGCATACAAGAGGCCTGCCTCTGCCCGATGGCCTCACCAAGTGCCTCAATAAAGCTGTCCAGTTCCCTCCCCTCTATCCCTAGAAGCAGTCCAGGATTAGTACAGAACTGTCCGGTACCCAAAGTAATGGATCCGGCATACTGCTCTGCCCAAAAGTCTCTCTTTTCTCGGAGGGCAGACGGCAGTACAACAACGGGGTTTACACTTCCCATTTCCGCATAAACGGGTATGGGCTCTTTACGCGTACACGCCAGACGATACAAGGCTGTTCCTCCGTTGATACTTCCCGTAAATCCCACGGCTTTCACCTCTGGATGCATTACCAGTCTCTGTCCTATTTCAAAGTTTTTACCGTTGAGGTTAGAGAACACTCCTTCCGGCATTCCTGTTTCTCGAACAGCATTAGTTATAGCCTGGGCTACTAGTTCACCTGTTGCAGCGTGCATGGGGTGAGCTTTAACAACCACAGGACAGCCCGCCGCCAAAGCGCTTGCGGTATCTCCTCCAGCTGTGGAGAAAGCCAACGGAAAATTACTAGCTCCAAATACCACTACAGGTCCTATAGGACATTGCACCCTCCGTATATCGAGTTTTCCCTCCAGATTTGATATAATAGCTTCAACCCAAGAGCCTTCGCGCAACATCGAAGCGAAGGCACGAATTTGCCCGGTAGTACGGGCAAACTCTCCTCTTGCACGTCCTTCCGGAAGTGCTGATTCTAAGGTGTAATAGGCTATGATCTCTTCTTCGGCAGCTTCCAGTTGAGTAGCTATTGCCTCGAGAAATACTGCGCGACTTGTCCCACTCGTATCTCTGTAGGTTGTAAACGCCTTCGAAGCAAGATTTACCGCCCTATCTATCTCTGTTTGATCTGCTTCAAAAAACTCTTGCGGATTCTCATCTCCAGTCACAGGATTGACAGTTCTAAAAGTGTGTGATCCCCCACCTGAAAATGCTCCGGCTATTTGATTTTTTCCTGTAATCAAAACTTTTTATTTTAGGATTATAACACTGTATTTAAATTTTTATACTCCGGGAGTTCAGGTCTGGCTTTCACTGCGCTGTCTATTATACTCAACACCCTTTTACGCTCTGCCCCTTCGAGAGGTAATCGCGGAGGGCGAACATTTTCGGTTCCTATACCGGTAGCTACTTCTGCCAACTTGATATTCTGTACCAATTGCGGCGTTATATCGAGCTCTAACAGCGGCATAAACCAGCGGTATATATCTCTGGCTTCTTTAATTCTTCCAGCCTTAATCAATTTATAAATGGCAACGGTCTCGGCAGGAAAAGCGCAGACCAGTCCGGCCACCCAACCATCAGCTCCTGCCACTAGGTTTTCAAACGCCAGGGTATCTACCCCTCCGAATATCTTAAGACGATCTCCAAAACGGTTTCGAATACGAGTCACATTGGTAATATCGCGAGTCGATTCTTTAACAGCCTGTACATTATCTAACTCCAGCAGTTCCTCAAACATATCAAGAGTGATCTCTATCTTATAATCGGTTGGGTTGTTGTAAATCATAATTGGCAAGCTGGTGTTCTTTGCCACTTCTTTAAGATAAACAACAGTTTCTCTGTCTGTCGATTTGTACCTCATAGGCGGAAGAACCATAAGTCCATTCGCTCCCAAAGCTTCAGCTCTCTCGGTTACCGCTATTGCATCTCGAGTACTCTGCTCTGCAATATTAATAATTACCGGCACCTTTGCTTGCACCATCTCTAGGGTTTCTTTGATAAGGGTCTCCTTCTCATCAGATGTAAGCGTACTGGCTTCTCCTAGAGTACCGCCGAGAATAATCCCGTTTACCCCAGCTTCCAATTGTGCTTCAACATTTCTTTTAAACATTACCATGTCCAGATGGTCATCATCTGTAAATTTGGTAGTCACTGCTGGCATAACACCATTCCATTGTATATTCATAATGATTGATTTTTGACAAAAATATGCCTAATAAACTCGTGATAATAAACCATTATTAACGGAAACCTACACTATATTACCAGATATAGCCTAAATTTTATGTTTTATTAGTAATTTTAATCAAAAATATCGGAGTAGGACTTGAAAATAGGGTATTTAAACACAGATATCAGACCATATGTTTTGAGTTCTCCTCTGAACACAGAGATTAAAGTTGTAATAAAATCAAAGAAAATTAACCGTCAACTACATATTAAACTCAATTGAAAGTACTGCCATTCAAGATACCAAAACCAGAGCAGGAAGCTTTGGTTTATCAAGAAGACCACGAGATTGTCTTTTATAATCAGCTACACCAACACGAAGAGATACAAATCAGTTATATCGTAGAGGGGTCAGGCTCATTGATACTGGGTGACACTATTAATCAATACCGAAGTGGTGATATACTAGTAATCGGAGAAAACGTCCCACACGTATTCAGAAGTGACCTCAACGCCACCCCTAAATCGGTGATGTACACATTATTCTTTGCGAGAAATTCTTTCGGAAATACTTTTTTTGAAATTCCAGACATGGAAGAAACCGCTATATTTTTTAAGGAAGCTGAATACGGGATTAATGTGCTTTCCAACAAAAAGAAGATCATTCGTCATTTTGAAAAACTCAAACAACAGAGCAAAATATCTCGTATTGCAACCTTGTTGCGCATTATAAATCTTATTCTATATGCCGAAAGACAGGCGCTCTCTTCCTTTGTATACCGAAAGCGCTATACTGACGATGAAGGTAAACGAATGAGCGCAGTATTTGATCATGCCATGCAACACTTTGGCGAACATATATCATTGGAAACCGTAGCTCATAAGGCCAATATGAGCAAGAATGCCTTTTGTCGATATTTTAAAAAGCGAACGAACAAAACCTTTTTTCAGTTTCTCATAGAAATACGTATCGAACACGCTTGCAAACTACTCTACCGCAATCCAGAAATGTCTGTAGCCGTAATTTCGGAAATGTGTGGATTTCAAAATATCACCAATTTTAATCGGAAATTCAAAGAACTAAAAAAACTGACTCCCACACAGTACAGAATACAGCACAGCTTGTAATTTACAATCTTTTAAGTAAGCAGAATTACAACATATCCGGTTCGAAATCGAGGGAGATCGAATTCATACAAAACCTCTTGTAAGTCGGGGGTGGTCCGTCGTTAAAAATATGTCCGAGGTGAGAATTACATCGGGCACACTCCACTTCTATACGGTGCATACCATGAGAGTGGTCTTCCTTGTATATCACGCTGTCCTCTCTGTCGGTCTCAAAGAAACTGGGCCATCCGCAACTACTTGCAAATTTGGCATCCGACCGAAATAACAGATTACCGCATACGGCACAGTAATAGGTACCCTTGGTATCACTGTCCCAATACTGTCCTGTAAAGGCCCTTTCCGTACCCTGTTCGCGTGCAATATAATAAAGTTCTGGAGAGAGTATTTTTTTCCACTCCGCATTGCTCACTTCCAAATGCGAAGTGTCGGTGCGAGAGTAATAGGGGTTGTTCTCGTGTTTTATTTCCATATTTTTTCCTTTTTGTGCCGAGGCACTGATTAAGCATATCATCAATACCGATATTGTTATTACCTTCTTCATCGACATACCGCTAATTTAATTTTTTAATTTGTCTTTAAAAACCTTTTTGAATTTCTCCAACTTGGGTTGTATCACGTATTGGCAGTAAGGCACCGATCTGTTTTGGTCGTAATATCCTTGATGATAGTTTTCTGCCTCATAAAAAACAGTATAGGGCTCTACTTCTGTCACTATTGGACTGTCGTATACCTTTTCTTCGTTCAATTTACCGATGTAATACTCCGCTTTCCGCTTTTGGCTTTCATTGTGATAAAATATAGCAGATCGGTATTGAGTACCTCTATCATTACCTTGTCTGTTCAGTTGGGTAGGATCGTGAGCGACAAAAAAGGCCTCCAACAGTTCGTCAAAACTGATAATATCTGGGTTGTAAACAATGTTACAAGCCTCCGCATGCCCGGTAGTTCCGGTACAGACTTGCTCGTAGGTAGGATTTTTCACTGTGCCCCCGGTATATCCCGAAATCACCCTTTCTACTCCCTTAAGCTGTTCGAATTGTGTTTCCACACACCAGAAACACCCTGCCGCAAAAGTAGCTGTCTCTGTATTTGTCGTTATTTCCCTTTCCGTGTTCACCATCGTTTTTGTCATGATACTATCGGTTTTTAAACCATTAAAAGATGTCAGTATCCCCGCAGTCAAAAGCAGGATAAAAATCCTGGAACCGTGTTGTACAGGCACTGTTTTCATCACTTGATTTGTTTTGTATTAACTTGTTCAAAGGTACGTCTAAAAGATCTGTTCTCAGATATACAAACTTCCCGAAAACTTATCTTTTTCAGAAATCATCCGCATCCAAAACGATACTTTTACCCAGCATTTTTTATGCCAATATTATCAAAAATTACCTAAATATCTCTTTGGTAATCGGCAGATAAATTTGCACCTATCTTTCTCTTCTATGTAACAATTTTAGTAAAGAAACCTAAATTAGCGGTATCCAAATGAAAATTCATTATGACAGAACTTCAACTTACCATTCGCGGGGAACTCATCGACGACATTCCCTCTTTTTACGACGAGATCAATCAGGTGTTTATGGTTGGAGAAAACTGGAAACTCGGACATAGTCTCGATGCACTCAACGATATGCTTTACGGCGGATTTGGGGTGATGAAAGATTTCGAAAAAGTCACTGTTACTTGGACCGGACTAACACATAGCAAGCATGCATTGGGTATAGAGACCACCAGAAATTATTATCTGGAAAAACTAAAACACCCAAAAGTGTTCGAACGAGAATGGGTACAGCACAAGTTGGATGCACTCAACAAAGGCCAGGGAAAAACTTTCTTCCAAATAGTTCTCGATATCTTTAGAGACCACACCAATATCACGCTCCGTACCGAAGATTAACCCGATGCTTGTTATCACACCCGGACCATTCTGTCGCTATGAGTTATATCTAGTCTTCGTCTGTATTCATTGCTTTCATCAGTAAGGCATAGGCATTTTTTACCACCACTTCGGAGCGGTCGGACAGTTTTTCCGACGAGACTTCTTGCCATCCGTCTTGTCCGATACCCGCCTTAACGGGAAGCATTTCAAAAGTATTTTCTCTGGCGAGGAAGACGTAGTCATTTCCTTTCCACCTCACCACACTGTCTTCCGGCAACACCAAGCCCAAAGCACTCTTTACAGCGAGATCGGCATTGACAAAAAGGCCGGGGATTAAATCGTGTTCCTCCTGGTCTGTCAGTCGACAAATAATCTCAACCGCACGGTCATCGTCAATTTTTCTGTTTAGATAAATCACTTTTGCCATATACTTTCTGTTCGGGTCATTGTTGGAATACACTGCTATTTCCTGCCCTTCTCCCAGATATGGAATATCTTTTTCAAAAACTTTGAATGTCAAGGTTATATTTTCTGTATCTATAATCTCAAAAAGCGCTTCCGACGAAGCTACATACTGTCCGGAATGAACATTCACCTGAGTTACCATACCGCTTACAACTGCCTTGACAAGGGCGGTTTGTCTAATATTGGAAGCGGACAATTGGTTTGGATCTATACCGATAAGCTCCAATTTTCTTGCAAGAGAAGCTGTATTTATACGTTGTGTTTCCCTTTCTGCACTGGCCTGTTCCAGTAATTTATCACTACTAGCTTTAGTTCGATTGAGTTCCTTGTAACGCTGGTATGCTTTTTCGGCCAAGGTGTATTTTTCTTTAGCTATAAGATAATCCTGTTGCAACTGTATGTACTGCATATCTTCTAGCACCACAAGTCTATCTCCTTTGTTCACCTTCATTCCCGGCATCACTGCTACTTCACGTACATATCCTCCTAGGGGAAAGGTAATTTCTGTTGTATTATTTGGGGGTACTGTTACCGTACCGTAGAGCTGTATGGTACTGCTCAATTCTCTCTCCTGTGGATATCCGGTTTTTATACCGGCATTTTCTATCTGTTCCGCACTTAGAGAGATCAAGGAGTCGTTTTCTTTTTCCTCTCCCACTGTGGTTGTTTTTACTTCTCCATTCCCGCAGGCTGTCAAAAAAACCAGAGCTATTCCTGCTGCTGTTCTGTATATTGTGTTCATTGCTATTGATTGTTTAGTTTGAGTAAAGTGATAACGGCACGGTTGTATTGATATGCCGTATCGAGGTATTCATTTCGTATTGTTATGGCTTGGTTGACCAATAACACCCATTTCAGATAGTCTATTTCCCCAGCCTGTAATCTTCTGTTGGCAGCCTCGAGTATATCAGTTGCATTGGCCAGTCCGTTTTCCTTGTAGTAGGTAAGGCTTTCTTCATATTTGCGAAGCTCCCGATAAGCGTTGTCCATCTCCACTTCCATCTCAATCTTCGCATCTTCTGCTCTGGCACTATAGGCTTCCCACTCTGCCTTTGCAGCCTTGGTCTTGGCTCGTTGACTTCCAAAAAATAGCGGAATACTGAGCCCTGCATTGATATAATCAAACCGATGACTTCTATCGTAAAACACTTCTTCTCCACCGGATTGGGTATACATTCCCATAATACTCAGGTTGTTGTACCCTATTGTAATATCAGGCAATAAGCGGGCTCGTTCAGTTTTCCACCTCCATCGCGCAGCCTTTGCTTCATTTACCGAAAGCTGCACCTCAGCAATACTGTCTGCCCCTGTCCGCTCTGGAACAAAATGACTTACGACTGCATCTTCTGTACGGGGAACGTATTTTATACTGTCTTGTATAAGTCCGTTGAACCTACTGATTACCCCTTCCATATCACGACGCACCATATTCAACTGATTGGTATAATATTGTCTGGACGATTCCGCTGCGCTCTTTTCCATGATATCGGTTTCACCGAGCTCAAACCTCAGCCGCGATTTCTCTTCCATTTCGCGATATATACTATCGGCATAGTGCAGGAGACCTTCTTTGCCTTTCAACCACTGCCAATTGTAATAGAGGGTACGCACTGCGGCTCTGATCTCTGCCTCGGCGAGTTTTGTACGTATCCCTGCCAACAGATATTCCTGTTTGTACACTTTTTTCTGACGTACATATACCGTGGGAAAAGCGAAGGTCTGACTGATGCCAAAACGGGTGTCTTTATAATCACTGTTAAACTGCCCGTAGTCCATATCTATCTCCGTTCGCGGAACGGTATATCCCGAACCGGTTTTAAATTCTGCCGCGTTTTCTTCGTGTCTTACAGCCAAAACTCCTCTGTTGTTAGACAAAGCGAGTTGCTCAGCTTCTTCAAGTGACAATATAGTTTGCTGAGAAAATATTTCTGTTACAGGAATCAATAAGAGAAGTAAAAGCAAAAGTAGTCTACTCGAATTCTTATTTATTTTCTTAATTCCTTTCACGTGATATGTCATAAGATATACTATTGGAAGCACAAACAACGTAAGCAAGGTCGCCGATACAAGTCCACCTATAACTACTGTTGCAAGAGGTCGTTGAACCTCAGCTCCCGCTCCATTACTCAAAGCCATTGGTAAAAATCCAAGCGAAGCTACTGCTGCCGTCATAAGCACTGGTCTCAGTCGGGTTTTCGTTCCCATACAGACGAGCTGTATCGGAGAAGTTATATCGCCTCGTTTACGAATACGATTAAATTCAGAAATCAGTACAATTCCGTTGAGTACCGCCACTCCAAACAGGGCGATAAATCCCACTCCGGCTGAAATACTAAAAGGCATATCGCGCAGAGCAAGGGCAAATACACCGCCTATGGCAGAAAGGGGAATGGCGGTAAAAATGATAATCCCTTCTTTTATGGCTCCGAAGGCAAAGTACAACAGTCCAAATATCATGAGGAGAGCAACGGGGACAGCGAGTCCCAGCCTACTTTTTGCTGCTTTCAGATTTTCAAAAGCTCCTCCATAGGTCACATAATATCCAGGATCGAGATTCATTTCGCTGTTAACCTTTTGTTGTAATTCATTGACCAAGCTTTCCACATCTCGTCCTCTTACGTTAAAACCGACGATTATCCTTCGTCTTGCGTTTTCCCTTTGTATCTGATTTGGTCCCTCTACTTCAGATACCAAAGCTACCTGATATAGTGGTATCGGCATTCCTGAAGCTGTAGGGATCAACAGATTTCTCACGTCTTCTATATCTCGTCGATTTTCATCTTTCAGTCGTACTACTAGGTCAAAACTCTTTTCTCCCTCGTAAATAGTTCCCGCAACAGCCCCTGCAAAAGCAGCATTCACGGTGCGGTTGATGTCCTGTACAAAAAGTCCGTATTTTGCCATTTCAGCCCAGTTGTAATCTATCACGATCTGAGGCATGCCTGTAACTTTTTCTACGTAGAGGTCTGCTGTTCCGTCTACAGTACGACTTATCTCTCCCAACTTCTCAGCATAAGCCGCAAGTTTGTCGAGATCTTCGCCGTATACTTTACACACTACATCTTGTTTAGCACCGGTCATCAATTCGTTAAAACGCATCTGTACCGGATACTGAAAACCGGTTGTTACTCCCGGAGCAATTTCCTGAGCTGTCGCAGCCATTTTTTCAGCTAGCTCTTCAAAAGAAGATGCGCTGGTCCATTCCGATTTATCTTTTAATACCACAATCATATCCCCTCCTTCTATAGGCATGGGATCGGTGGGTATCTCAGCTGTACCAATACGAGATACTACCTGTTCTACTTCCGGGTATTTTTGACGCAACTTCATCGATATTTTCTGTATGGTCTCTGTAGTCGTTGTGAGGTTAGTTCCCAACAATAATCGAGTTTCTACGGCAAAATCTCCCTCCTCCAGCTGAGGGATAAACTCTCCTCCCATTCTGCTGAACACAAAAAATGCCACTCCAAAAAGCAATAAAGCTACAAGGATAATTCCCCTTCTCACTTTCAGAGCTCTCAACAAGCACTTTTCGTAAAAAACTTCTATACGCCCCATCACCCTGTCGGAGAGGTTGAGGGTATTCTTTATCTTTCGGCTTATAAACAGCGAACTGACCATAGGCACATAGGTCAGGGATAGAATAAAGGCTCCGAGAATGGCAAAAGCTACGGTTTGCGCCATGGGTTTAAACATCTTTCCCTCTATGCCCTGAAGAGAGAGTATGGGCAGATAAACAATCAGAATAATAATTTGTCCGAATACGGCGGCATTCATCATTCTGGAAGCCGCGCCCGAAACTTCTTTGTCCATCTCTCTAGAAGAGATTGTGGTTTTGTATTTGGAAGAATTGTGCAGGTGATGCAGTATGGCTTCTACTATAATGACGGCCCCGTCTACAATCAGTCCGAAATCCAATGCCCCAAGACTCATGAGGTTACCGCTCACTCCAAAAATATTCATCATACTAATTGCAAAGAGCATGGAGAGCGGAATCACCGAAGCCACAATGAGTCCGGCTCTGAGATTACCGAGAAAAAGCACCAGAACCAATACCACTATAAGCGCCCCTTCGAGCAAATTTTTCTCTACTGTCCCAATGGCATTGTCTACCATTTTAGTGCGGTCGAGAAAGGGAACAATTTTCAATCCTTCGGGCAGCATCTCTTCTATGGTCTTTACCCTATCCTTCACTTGAGCGATGACTTCATTGGCATTCTCTCCCTTGAGCATCATAACGATCCCTCCTACAGTTTCACCAGCATCGTCGGTAGTAAGAGCCCCATATCTAATAGCCGACGACTGCCTTACCTCGGCCACCTGTTTTACCAGTACGGGAACACCTGTCGAGGTATTTTTAATTACAATATTACCGATGTCTTCCACGGAAGCTGCGAGTCCTTTACTTCTGATATACAATACAGAGGGTCCTTTTTCTATGTACGCTCCCCCCGTGTTCTCATTGCTCTTTTCGAGTGCAGAAAACAGCTCGCTCATCGCGAGATTATGAGCCTGTAGTCTTGAAGGGTCGACAGCTACCTCATATTGCTTTAGTTTACCTCCAAAAGTAGACACTTCGGCTACTCCCGGGGTTCCTTGTAACTGTCGTTTAACGGTCCAGTCTTGTATGGTTCGCAATTCGGTAAGTGAAAAAGAGTCTTCATAGCCAGGTTCAGGTTTTAGCACGTACTGGTAAATCTCTCCAAGTCCGGTAGTTACTGGTGTCATTTCCGGCGTACTGGCATTTTCTGCAATTTCAACATTCTGTAAGCGCTCCGCCACTTGCTGTCGTGCCCAGTATACGTCGGCTTCTTCTTCAAATACCACGGTGACTACAGATAAACCAAAACGAGAAATACTACGGCTTTCTTGAAGCCCGGGTATATTGCTCAAGGCCTGTTCTATAGGAAAAGTAATAAGGCGTTCCACATCTTCACCTCCAAGGGAGGGAGCTGTGGTAATTACCTGCACCTGATTGTTTGTAATATCGGGTACCGCATCTATGGGAAGGCGGGTCACCTGATATGTACCATAAGCAATCCAAAGTAGGATAAACAATCCTATGGCAAGTTTGTTTTTTACGGAAAACTGAATAATTCTGTCAAGCATAACAGCATAATTTTTCTAAAAATTTAAATATCGACTTGGTCAATAATCCGGCTAGGTTCCCTGGAGCTTGCAAAAACAGCTATACACTGTCTAATTACAGCTGGGATAACGCAGATATCGACATTCGCACAGTACTGAAAACCATGCGTATTGCCACAAAAAATCTAATAGAAAAGTTATACCATCGGAGGTCTGAAGAGCTCTCCCTGATTGGGATTGGAATACAGAACTGTCCTGAAATCGCTGTGCTCGAAGCATACATCCGGAACAAAACAGTTCATTGCAAATAAGTTAGTGGGAATAAATACGGTGTGTATAGCTCCGCAATCTACCTGCTTGAACGGCAGCTGCATATCGCGGTCGTCATCGTCGTCTTCGATGTCCTGCCCCCAGTAGTGCATATCTAGATATTCGGCAAAACTCAAAGGTGAACCCTGCTGATGTTCAGAATAGTGCTGAAATAGTACAGGAAGCTTAAACAATTGCTGAAAAAAACAATTGTTTATATTCAATACGAGGACGAGTATGTAAACGCTGAAATTAGACACCTCACAAAAGTAATTATTCAAGCGATATCAGCAAAATTTCGGATTTTGGTTTTTGATTAGGATTATACAAGACAAGGGAAAAAATGAGATTAAGGCATTCCAATTAAAATATGGTATGGAGCCAATACTCCATACCATATTTTAATACTATATCACAATCTGTTGTAAACTTATAGTGCTCCCCACTCTTTCAAACTATCCGTATTGAGTTTTATATAGTCGGGATTACCGGCTTTTTTTGCTGCTTCCAAAGAGGCTTTTGCCGCTTCTATTGCTCCCTTCTTATCTCCTACTTTTGCGTAGATAAGTGATTTTTGTCGCAACATCCAATAAGGGGCATCTTCTTGCATAGATACTGCCTTGTCTATCCACTCTTTTGCCTTGTTCATGTCTTTTCCGGCTTCCATATAATACACCGCTGCCGACATATAGTCGCGGGAAGAAGGGCCTTCTAACACACTCTCTATACTGGCCATAGTCTTCTCTTCGGTAGGCACTTCTACAGTTACACCTACATAGGTTTTCTCCCACATGATACCGAGTTCTGCCGAGTCGTTGGTAATATCGCTTAATAGAATAGTGAAAGAGGTAATATCGAAAGGAAGTGTAACCGGACTTACCGTAGTTTTTAAAGCAATCTTACTTTCGTCCCATTCCTGCGGGTTGCCCCAATTGTCACTATCGGAGTAGAAAATAACATCCCAAGAGGTTTTTCCCGGAATGGTGTACAGGGAATAGGTTCCTTTTTTGAGAGACTTTCCTCCTATAGTCACATCGTCGCTAAAACTAATTTTCGTGTTTACGTTCGCCCCGGTACGCCATACTTTTCCGTAAGGAACGAGATTGCCAAAAATAGTTCTCCCTCTCATAGCCGGACGGGAGTACGACACGCTGATATCGGTGAGGCCCACTTGTTGTTCTATAGTTGCCGAAGGACTGGCAGCCGGGGTTTGTACTTGTGCCCCTACAGTAAAACAAGCCATTGCAAATCCAAAAAGAGAAATAATCTGTTTTTTCATGAATGCATTTTTTTTAGAGTTAATAGATATTGTCAAAAAATCGAACTAAAGATAGCGAAGAATTACCATTCCCTAGCCCCGAACACCGGATTGAATCCCGAATTTATCACCTAGTTTATTCTGTAGGTTACTAAAACCTATAGCTGTATTTCCCCTATCTTTGTACAGTGATAAGGAGCGACTACTATGGACAAAGAAAATACCAAAAAGATCATACTGTTCGACGGGCTGTGTAATCTGTGCAACAATGCCGTCCGCTTTGTTATAAAAAGGGATAGAAAGGATGTTTTCCGTTTTGCTTCCCTACAAAGTGAGATCGGACAAAAAATGCTCTCCGATCGGGGGATAGATCCTCGTGATACAGATTCTATCGTACTGGTAGAGCCAGGCCAGGCTTATTACACTCGTTCGCAAGCTGCGATAGAAATCGCATCCAATTTGGGTGGATTGTGGCCTTCCATACGCGTATTCCAATACCTACTCCCCTCCGGACTACGGGATCGTTTATACAACTTTGTGGCCAAAAACAGATACAAATGGTACGGCAAAAAAGAACAGTGTATGATTCCCACACCAGAGCTCAAAGCAAAATTTATCGAATAGCCTGAGTGGCTCCAATTTGCCGTATATCCAACAGCTTATTTACTGTCAAACTCAAACCAAGACTTCACCAAATCTCCCGTGCCTGTAGTGTTATGAGACTTGTGAATAAATTCGTTTCTGGATTTGTCGTAGGCGTAATCTTCCGCCCATTCCCGATGGTGTTCTGCCAAGGCCTGAATACTCTCGCATACGTATCTTATCTCATCGCAACTCAGCGTCGGATGGATAGACATTCTGATCCAACCCGGCTTCCGGATAAGGTCGCCAAGACTGATTTCCTCCACCAATTTGTGAGAAGTCTCCTGGTCTACGTGCAGCAAGTAATGCCCATAAGTACCCGCACAACTACAGCCTCCCCTAGTTTGTATTCCGAAGCGATCGTTGAGGATTTTGACTCCGAGATTGTAATGCAAATCGTCTATAAAGAACGACAGTACCCCTAGTCTGTTCTTGTGTTGTGGTGCCAGTATCTTTACATTGGGAATATCGGAAAGAAAATTGAACACCTGTTCCATAATTTCGTGCTCTCGATCCAGTATATTTTTTACTCCCATCTGCTCCTTGAGCTTGATAGACAGTGCTGTTTTTATGGCCTGCAAAAAGCCCGGGGTTCCACCGTCTTCCCTTTCTTCTATATTGTCGATGTACTTGTGTTCGCCCCAGGGGTTGGTCCAACTCACCGTACCCCCGCCGGGAGAATCGGGAATCATATTTTTGTAAAGTTTTTTGTTGAACAGCAAAACACCAGAAGTTCCGGGGCCTCCGAGAAACTTATGAGGCGATAAGAAAACAGCATCGAGTGCAGCCTCTTCGTCTTCAGGATGCATATTGATATCTACATAAGGTGCAGAACATGCAAAATCTACAAAACACACTCCGCCGTGTCGGTGCATCACTTTGGCAATATCGTGGTAGGGAGTTTGTATACCCGTAACATTACTGCAAGCGGTAACCGAAGCTATTTTTAAAGGTCGATCGCGGTGTTTATCCAACAGCTCCAAAAAGTTTTCCATACAAAACAAGCCCTCATCGTCTGAGGGAATAACTTCTACAATGGCTATAGTTTCCAGCCAGGAGGTCTGATTGGAATGGTGTTCCATATGAGTAACAAAGACTACCGGACGCATATCGTCGGGAACTTCAGTATGCTTTCTGAGGTTTTCTGGAACCTTGAGTCCCAAAATACGTTGAAACTTGTTGATTACTCCTGTCATTCCACTACCGGAGGTAATCAATATATCGTCTTCTCTTCCGTTGAGGTGTTCTTTGATAATATTTCTAGCCTCGTGATAGGCCAGGGTCATCGCTGTTCCAGATACTGTGGTCTCGGTATGCGTATTGGCTACATAAGGTCCGAAATCTCGCAGTAGTTTTTCTTCTATAGGACGATACAAGCGTCCGCTTGCAGTCCAATCGGTATACACTATGCGCTTTGTTCCGTAAGGCGATTCGAACTCCTGATCTATACCAACAATATTGTCGCGAAAGGGTTTGAAATACGCTTCCAACTCTGTTCTGAATATCTTAGATCCTTCTGCTGTTGTTACCATAATAGCTGCTTTAACTAATACATTTTACTAAATAACCCAATAACTTATTAACCAATAACCTATTAACCTATTACCCCCTTTATCTCCTCCATAATCCTATCTGCGAGCCCATCGGCTTCTTGCTGACTTTTAGCTTCGGTATAGACACGGATTATAGGTTCGGTGTTCGATTTTCGAAGATGTACCCAATTTTCAGGAAAATCGATCTTTACTCCATCTACGGTAGAGATTTCTTCATCTTTATACCGCTCTTCCATAGTTTTCAATACAGCATCTACATCGATTTGAGGCGTAAGTGCTATTTTCTTTTTGCTCATAAAGTACGAAGGGTAGCCAGCCCTCAATTCGCTTACTTTTATTTTTTTCTCTGCCAATAGCGAAAGGAAAAGTGCCACACCAACCAGGGCGTCTCGCCCGTAGTGGAGTTCGGGATAAATAATCCCACCATTGCCTTCTCCTCCTATAACGGCATTGGTCTCTTTCATCAAACTCACCACATTGACCTCTCCTACTGCGCTGGCTTGATAACTTCCTCCGTGTTTTTGGGTAATATCTTTTAATGCTCTGGTAGACGACATGTTGGAAACTGTATTTCCGGGAGTCTTACTCAGTACGTAATCGGCACAGGCTACCAGAGTGTATTCTTCTCCAAACATTTCGCCGTCTTCGCTTATAAATGCTAAGCGATCAACGTCGGGATCTACCACGATACCGAGATCGGCTTTCTCCTCAACCACCAAGTCCGAAATATCGGTAAGGTGTTCTTTAAGAGGTTCCGGATTATGAGGAAAATGCCCGTTGGGTTCACAGTAAAGTTTTATCGCTTCTACCCCCAGTCTTTCCAGCAGACGAGGAATAGCAATTCCTCCGGTAGAATTTACTCCGTCTACCACTACCCTAAAACGAGCCTCCTTTATGGCTCGGGCATCGACTAAGGGCAATTTCAATACCTCATCGATATGGGTGTCTATATAAGCTTCGTTAAGGCTCAACTTTCCGAGTTGGTCTATATCGGCAAATACAAATTCGTCCCCTTCTGCCAATTCGAGTATTTTGTTCCCCTGAACTGCATCTATAAATTCTCCCTTGTGATTCAACAACTTTAATGCATTCCACTGTTTGGGATTGTGACTTGCAGTCAGTATAATTCCTCCATCGGCACCTTCGAGAGGTACCGCTACTTCTACCGTGGGAGTGGTAGACAAATCGAGTTTTACCACATCTATCCCCAAGCCGATAAGCGTGTGAATTACCAGCTCCTGTATCATTTCACCCGATATGCGAGCATCTCTGCCTATTACCATTCTGAGTTTTTCTTTTCCTGGGTTCTCTTCTTTTAGCCACATTCCATAGGCAGCGGCAAATTTTACCGCATCTATAGGGGTGAGATTGTCGCCGGGAACTCCACCTATAGTGCCTCGTATCCCGGATATGGATTTGATTAATGTCATTTTTAAGTTCTGTTTTTTATTGTTCTAACTACCTCAAGGTTGTATTGAAACGAAACAAATATACAATTATATGTGCAGGTGTCGGCACACTGCTATAATCCGTTTTTTATCTTTTTTTAGCTATCGGCTATTCCTTTGTGAAAAATATGTAGTCTTCACAAAGAGCAAAAGCTTTTTTCGTATATTCGGAAAATGAATTTTCTCGCACATATATATCTTTCCGGAGATGATGAACTAATTCGCATTGGCAATTTTATCGCCGACGGTATCAAGGGAAAAAAATACCGGGATTTTCCTGCGGGAGTACAAAAAGGCATACTCCTTCATCGCCAGATTGACACCTTCACCGATCAGCATCCCATAGTACGCCAAAGCACAAAACGACTGCACTCGGGATACAGTCACTACAGCGGGGTGATTGTAGACATGTTTTACGATCACTTTCTGTCGGTCAAATGGAAAAATTATTCCGATATTCCACTTGAAGATTATGTGAGAGATTTTTACAATTCGCTACAAGACCACTACGATATTCTTCCAGAACGCACTAAAAATATGATGCCAATGATGATACGGGAAAACTGGCTTTGCAGCTATGCTTCAACCGAAGGACTCGAATACATTCTGGAACAGATGAATCGCAGGACAAAAAACCGCTCACAGATGCAGTTCGCCATTCGCGACCTGAAAGAGTATTATGCATTGTTTGAAGAAGAGTTTACACGGTTTTTCAATGAGCTCATAAAATTCGCCAAAACTCAAATAGCCGAAATTGAACAACAGTTTTAGTAAGGCTTTTGAAGCTTGCACTATGCTTTAAGAACTTACTTCCCAAATACAGGTGTTCTTTTCAGAAGGTAATGCAAGGTGACGCGATATGCATCTACTTCAGGCCAAAACGAGTTGTGCTCCTGCCCGAAAAGATGCTGACCGTTGTGGTCATATATATTCATATTAACTGTTGTATCGTAATTTTTCGTTGAAACAGTAGTGTTGGTTGTAGTGTTCAGTATCTTCCCGATAACATTCTTTTTATCACTGTCTTTTACCACAGACTTACTAGCCCCAGAGCTAGAGATGTATTCACCCGTTTCGTTGGTAGTTATCATCCCCTGGATAACATATTCTACATTTAAAATATGGCATATTTCGCCCATGGTGTACCCTTGAATATTGCCGTTGTCAACGCCTGCCTTAGCCAAAAGAGCATTTGTTGTTTGCACGTCTTGTAGTTGTAATTTATCCGCTTTGCTACTGAGTATATTAAAACATTCTTGCTGGATTTTAAGAGACATCTCCCTTCCGCCTTCCTTTCCATCTGCGATGTATGCAAAGGGCAAAACGGCAAGCTTATTGTAAAAATCCGAAGTTTGATCGTTATCACCCCCATCTGCATTAAAATATTCTATACGACCACTGCCAAAGGTAATCTTTCGTATATCCGCTTTTTTAATAGTGTAAACTAACGATTCATTGGCGTAAGTAAACTTTATATCACTATCGGAAATTTCGGTTACGTTTCCCGTTCGCTGTTCTCCATTAATCATCAGAGCAGATCGTATTTACCCGATTCCTGAGCGTTGATTGCAAATCCGATAAAGAGTAAAAAACAAAAAGTAATAGTTCACATAAACACAATTGATTTAGGGCTAATTTCAAATTTTATTAGAATTAGACTGGTTGTAACAAGTTATTTTCCTAATTGCAATTTAAGAAAAATATTCGAATCGCATTTTTTAGTAAAAGATATACATCACGCGCACTGAACCATCTTAATTGATATAGACAAAACCATTCTCCACACGTTTATGTAACCAATATTCTGGTTTAAGTCAAAAAATAATGTTAAAATCGCACCCTCTTTTAAACCTGATAAACAACACGGAGTCTAAACAGAACCAACCGATACATTAATATGCTGTTAAACTATATTAATATTATGATAAGAAAATAGGAATCCTTTAAAAATACGACTAATATAGCCTATTACAATCACATAAATCACATCACCGTAATAATGCATCCGAAAATACTTTTACTGTCCCTCGTCTTTTTAGCATCTTATGCTTCCGCACAGTCTCAGAACATCGTGGAAATTAAGGGTAAAATTACAGACACCTCCGACAATACGGAGTTGGAGTCCGCAACAGTTTATCTACAGTCTGCGCAAGACTCTACAGTTATCGATTATACCACCAGTAACCGGGAGGGCAATTTTAATCTCGAAGTCAGGAAAACGGATCTTCCCACGGTTTTAAAGATTTCCTTTATAGGTTATCGCATGTATTCCAAACCATTCGACAAAATAGATGCTGCGGTAGACCTCGGTACAATAAAACTACGCCCAAATGCCGACCAATTAGACGAAGTGGTCGTACAAGGCGAAGCTCCACCCATCAGGATAAAACAAGACACTTTGGAGTTTAATGCCTCTTCTTTTAAGGTACGTCCCGACTCCAATGTCGAAACCCTTTTAAAGGAACTACCTGGTATAGAGATAGATATCGATGGTAAAATGACCGTAAACGGTAAAGAAGTAGATAAGGTATTGGTAAATGGAAAGGCCTTTTTTGGAGAAGATGGCAAGATAGCCACCAAAAACTTGCCTTCTGACATCATCGAAAAAGTACAGGTTTCAGATACCAAAACCAAAGAAGAAGAGCTTTCGGGTGAGATGGCCAGTTCGGAAAATAAAACGATAAACCTCACTGTAAAAGAAGGTAAAAACAAAGGATACTTCGGTCGTGCATCGGCAGGTTATGGTACCGACGACAGATACGAAGGAAATCTGTTCTTCAATTATTTCAACGACGATCAGCGTATCAGCGTTCTAGGAAGCTCCAATAATATAAACAGTATCGGTTTTTCGATGGACGAAATTTTTGACGCTATGGGAGGCGGACGAAATGTATGGTCAGGCGGCGGAAGAGGTGGGGGAATAAATATAGGTGGGGTTTCTTTCGGATCTACCGGATCGGGAATCACCACCTCGAATATGGCCGGAATTACCTTTGCAGACAATTTTTTTAAAGATAAACTAGAAGCCGACGGCAGTTATTTTTACAGCCAGACCAATCGCGAAAACGACAATCGCACAGAGCAGATCAACCTGACTCCCCAAGGCGAGTTTATCACTAATTCGGAAAGCCATACCGAAAACGAGTCGCGAAGTCACGCCTTCAACGCCAATTTCGAGTTTGATCTCGACTCTCTGACCACCATAGGTTTTATCCCCAATATCAATATGACCAAAACCTCTTCGAGCTCAAATCAAAACTCTGTTTCCATAGATGAGAACGGCGATTTACTCAACGAAAGCGAATCGGTGAATAACAGGAGTAATACCAACAATGACTTTGGTTCGAGACTCTTTATTATTAGACGATTCCGAAAAAAAGGACACTATCTCAATTTCCGGTTCAACAACAACAACTCCGAAAACGAATCTGAAGGTTTTGATCGGTCGTCTACGGTATTCTACCAAAATAGTGATCCTGACGATATCAGGAATCAGCGAACATTCAACAACAACAAAACCGATAGCTACTCACTGAGTTTGAGGTATACCTTCCCGCTGTTGGATTCGGTGAGAATATCGACGGGAATATCGTACAACACCAACAAGAATACTACAAAACGTGAAGCATTCAACTTTGTAGAAAGCACCGGAGACTTTAGTGATCTAAACGACGAACTCTCGCGCTATATCGAATCGAAGCAGAACGATTTCAACCCCTATATAAACTTTCAGTTGAGAAAACGCAACCTGAGAGGGCGATTGAATATGGGGATGAATTTCACAAAATACGACAATGCCGCTCTCTATATGGGAGATAAAACGGCATTAAAGGAAAACTATGTTTATCCGAGTATCCGCGGTAACCTCCGGTATACTGTGGACAAAGGCAAGACCTGGAGTATGAACTACAATTACAATGTAACCCCTCCCTCTGCCTCTCGATTGCTTCCGGTAGAAGATCTGTCCAATCCCTTGAGAACCATCATAGGTAATCCCGACCTAGATCCCACAAGGTCACACGCCATCAATTTCGGATTCAACAATTACGATTTCGCCAAAAGAAGAGGTATATTCACCTTCCTGAGATTTAATTATGACGAAAATAACATTGTATCGGTAACAGAATACGACGAAAACTACAAGAGTACAACAACCTATACCAATATAGACGGCACCTTTAATTCTAGTGCCGGGCTCTTTTGGAACAAATCGTACAAAAAAGGAATAAGTACATTTCAATACCGATTGGGGGTACGTGCAAACCTCAGCCTGAACAAGGGAATTACCAATAACGAGAGTTTTAAATCGAGAAACCTCTCTCTAAGTCCATCCACTTCCCTAGCATGGGAATACGGCGAATTACTGACGGTTGAGCCCTCTTATAATTTCAATTACAATCAATCTTCATACACCAATTACAGAATAGACAAAACCTCCAGTTTCCGTCACAATTTCAGAATACAGACCACTTCTTACTGGCCCAAAAATGTGGTTTTCGGAAATGATTTCGGATACACCTACAACTCCAATATAGCCGATGGATTCCGAAAATCGTTCTGGTTGTGGAACAGCAGTATTGGCTATAATTTTTACAAGGATAAAATGACGTTCAAAATAAAGGTATACGACCTGCTCGACCAGAACGTTGGCACCATGCGCAATATTTCCGAATCTTATATACAGGATGTGGAAAACACGGTATTAAAGCGCTACGTCATGTTTTCTCTGAGTGCTAAATTGGATAAATTCGGAGGGGCAAAACCCGAGCGCAATACCCGAAGATCCAGACATAGAATGCGCTTTCGCACAAGGGCATTCTAATAAATAGTTTTCAGACCGTTCTCTTCCAGAATATCGCTGTATTCTGGAAGAATACGGAGCAGAGCAATGTCGTCCATAGCATTGAGTCGGGCTATATCGGTGAAACCGTTTTTTAGCAATTGCTCCAGGTAAAACAAAGCCATACCGTATTCGCTTTTCTTGGTACTATACCTGATAACTTCAAGAGTGGCCTCTTCTGCCTTCGGATCTAACAATACCAAGAAAGCATTGGCAAACAACAGCTGATCGTCTTTGAGTTTTCTATCGCTTATCGTGGCCTTTACCGATGCTTGCAGCACCTTTCTTATCCTTTTCACCATTTTACTTTTGGGCATATTGTCGCCTTCCGCTCGTTGATCGAGTACTTTGAGCTCTTCCTCCCAAGACGGCAACTGACCGGTATCTCCTTTGAGCATATCGGCCGACAGAAAAGAGATATAGTCTTCCAAATACAAGGTCTCTTCTTCTTCTATTCCATAACTATCCCCTCGTTGTTTTCGAAAAAGAGGACTTTTACGCAGTGCTTTCTTCCTTTCCTTCCACACCTCCTCAAATCGATCTTCTGTGTAGTGGTCTTTCATATTACCGACTTCATCAAATGCATCTAGGGCTCTGCCCTGTCCTTCCAACCATCTGTTAAACGACATATCTGCAGCAAAGAGAGAGTCTTTAAGTGTAGTGGGCACCAATCCTTTGCCCATAGATTGCAAAGTCAACACCCTTAGTGCTCTGTCGGTATAAGGAACTGGAGGGTAATGAGAATCACCGTCGTAAGTCACCATTTGCGCTTCGAATTTCCGCGATTTGAGTACGTCTATCGAAGACTTCATTTGCCGGTAATACAGTGATTCATCTCCGCCCATACCCACAAATACAAAATTATTTTTCACGGGAATATAGGCCCCTTGTTCAGGTAGTGCACCACCTACAGCCAATACTCCATCTACATCAGTAGACAGTGCTGCCACTGCTGTGGCCAGTCTCCCTCCTTCTCCAAAGCCGGCGGTATATATTCGCTGTTTGTCTATTGCAAAATTCTGCAATACCAAGTCGAATAGTTTTTTAATCAGGTAAAAATTGGCTTCGTAAGATTCTTTAGAAAGCTGATCCGGAGCCACAACTATAACTTGTTTCGCTCCTGGTGCCTCAGTTAATGCCGCTATAGCCTTTGCACTTCCTCCTTCGGGATCAAAGACAAAAAACACCGGCCATTTCTCTGCAGTGTCATAACTACCTGGTAGATAAACAGAATAACTCAATAAATCGGTTCCCGGTATGGATATCGAATCGTTTATCACTCCTTTCTGCAAATGAGTATCTTGAGAAAAGGAACAAACTGGCGCAATAAACCACAGCACCGCAAATCCGTATTTAAGTAGGTATTTCAGCATATTAATTCTATTGAAAAACAGGTACAAGATACGGCAAAATACCAAGAAACACTAGATTATACCTCTTCTTTGACAAGCTGTAAAAATCCGGTGCTTACTGTAAGGTCACAGCAATGGCTCTCACTGTTTTCACTTACTTTTAGGCAGTGGAATATAGGTGTTATCTCCTCCTACTTTAGGAAAAAGATGAGACCTCCAATCTTCTTTAGCCTTTTCTATTTTTTGCTGATCAGAAGACACAAAATTCCAGTAAATATGTCGTTCTTCTTCCAATGGCTGCCCTCCAAAGAGTAATAGATGAGATCCTGCAGCCACTTGTAGAGCACATTGGTTGTCGAGTTTAGAGACCAGCATATTCCCCTTCCCTACTTCTTCTCCACAGGCATTGACCTTACCCTCTACCACACAAATGCCGATTTCCCCTTCGAGATTTCCGGCTATGTCTAAGGCGTAATCCGCATCCGTTTTTACCGATACCATAAAGAGTTCGGAATACGAAGGTACCGGCGATGTTTTACCAAACCCCTTTCCCGCCACCAGAGTGAAAGTAGCATCACCATCTGTCCACGAAGGGAGATCTTTTCGGTCAATATGATAAAACTCCGGATCCATATCTTCCAGTTCTCGTGGCAGTGCTATCCATATCTGATATCCGTGTAAAACGGATTCCTTTCCGTCTCTTAGAGATACCGGTGTGCGTTCGGTATGGGTCACCCCTTTTCCTGCTACCATCAAATTTACCGATCCCGGGGTAATATTTTGTTCTGTACCGATGCTATCCCGGTGTGCAATCTCTCCCTCGAGCAGATAAGTAAGTGTACACAAGCCTATATGTGGGTGCTGGTCGACATCCATATAGTGCTCAGGTCCTATTTTTTCAGGTCCCATATGATCTATGAAGATAAAAGGGCCTACCATGCGTTTTTTGCGAAAGGGTATTAACCTTCCCACCAGGAAATCGCCGATATCCCTGCTTCTCTCTGCTATAATCAAACTGGTATTAGACATTGTTTTATTTTTAATGCGGTTAGATAATACGTCTTTCCGGGTTATAAAACCCTATCTGCAAAAAAGAAGCTCTTATTTCAGGCCAATACGTCTTGTAATGCAGTATTCTTCTTAAACATGGCGTTGGCAAAAGGACAAAGAGGTACCACTTTTATACCGCTTTCCCTTACGTGATCTACTAGGGTGTGTAGCAATTTTTTACCTATGCCTTGTCCTTTGAGGGACTCGTCTACCCCAGTGTGTTCTATAATCATTTTTCCGCTGCCAGCCATAACGTAAGTCATCTCAGCCAGCCGCTTTCCGTCTTCTTCATAAGTAAAAGCTCCCTTGCTATCGTTGTGAATATGTTTTATTTCTCCCATTGTTGTGGTATTTGTGCATTTTAGAAACCGAGGTTTCTTTGCGATTAGAAATATTTAAGGTACAAAAAATATACAAGCTAGCCCGAACAAACATCCGGGCAGCTCTTTCTCAGAAAGTCATAGGCACCTCCATCAACAGAAAACGAGCATCGCTATCTGCTTTTAGATTAAAGGTGTCCAAATCAGAAATTCCTATGGCATCTCTGCTTTCTAGCACTTCTCCTTCAACATTTACACTGCCTTCCAATACAAACAGATAAACGCCATTGCCCTTTTTGTTAAGGTTATAAGAGGTAGTTGTCCCCTGATCAAAATCGCCGAGGAAGAACCAGGCGTCCTGATGTATCCAAGTTCCCTGCCCCTCTGCATCGGGTGACACCACCTGATAGAGCTCGTTTTTCCTGTGGTATTCCTGTATGGATATCTGGTCGTATCTCGGCTGTACATTTCGCTTATTGGGTATCACCCATATCTGTAAAAGATTGGTCTCCTGATCCGGAATCGGATTATACTCACTGTGAAACACTCCTGTACCGGCGCTCATCACCTGTATTTCACCACTTTTTATGCGTCCGATATTGTCCATACTATCCTTGTGCTCCAACTCTCCTCTCAGTGGTATGGTGATAATTTCCATATTGTCGTGAGGGTGCATACCAAACCCCATACCTCCACTTATGATATCGTCGTTGAGTACGCGGAGTACTCCAAAATTCATACGGTTAGGGTTGTAGTAATTGGCAAAACTGAAACTGTGATGTGCATTGAGCCAACCGTGGTCGGCATGACCTCTACTATCAGCTTTGTGAACGATTGTTTTCATACGAATAAATTTAGTTTAAAAATTTTACACCATTTGATTATAAGCAAAAGAAAAGTGAAGGTCGAGTCTTCAACTCCTAATTCCTTTACTTATCTCCGTACAAAATTCATCATAAAAACGAAGCGAGAACATGCGAGAATACGGGAAAGACTTATAAAAATACGACATCAGTGGTCACCTGAAGTCGGAAGGTGACTTTCCGGTGCATTTTTTAAAGAAATTGCTAAAATACGACTGCTCCTTAAACCCAAGTGCATAGGCGATTTCCTTTTGGGTGCTGTCAGAAAAATACAACATCCGCCGCGCACCAATTACAATGCGAGTGAGTAAGTATTCCTTTGCCGTTTTTCCTATCAGTCCTTTTACCGTTCGATTCAGGTGATCGGGGGTTACATTGAGGGCATTTGCGTATTGCGATACCCGGTGCCACTCTTTAAAATGCTCCTCTACCAGTTGCTTATAATTGCGCAAAAGGCTACTACCTCCTTGAAGTTTCTGTGGATTATCGCCGTGCAGGCTACATACATTATTACAGCTTATCAGAAATAACTTGAGTAGAGAGGCCAGCCCTTGCAGTTGGAATTTGACTGGTTTATCACTCCAATCCCTCATTTGCAAACAATAGCTTTCAAGTAGTTTTTCCTGATCCTTATTCAGCGGCAAAGGCGGAGATTCCCCGTAGTCGTTAAAGAGGTTTATATCTTCTATAAAACAAGATTCTATCTGATTTTCCTCCATAAACCGGGATGAAAAACTCAGCATATACCCTTCGGGTTTTTCTTCGTCTTTTATCTGATGTACCTGTCCCGGACTGATAAAATAGACCTGTCTGCCCGAGAGGGGATATCTGTTAAAGTCTATTACGTGCTCTCCTTTACCTTTGAGCAACAGCAAAACGACGTAGTAATCGTGACGGTGGGCAGTACTGTGCTTTTCATCCTGTTTCTCATATATCTCTCCTATATCCTGTACACAAAACCCCATCTCGCTATCGGCAGGATTTATATGGTGATATGTTTTTATAGAAGTCAAAGAATATGAAAAATACTCAGTTTTAATTTTTAAGCTGATGTGATTTACACGGTTTGAGGCATTCTAAAATTATCCCTTTTCCGGAATGTCTTTGAGGATGGCCTGGAGGAACTTCCAGAATTTCTCCACCGATCTAATACTGGCTCTTTCGTCTGGCGAATGAGCTCCTCTAATGGTAGGTCCGAAGCTTATCATATCCATCTCCGGATAATTCTGCCCCAAGATACCGCATTCCAGTCCGGCGTGACAGGCTTCCACTTTAGGTTTCTCTCCGAATAGTGTTTCGTATTTTTCCCGGACTACCTTGAGTATGGGCGAATTGATATCCGGACTCCAACCGGGATAGCTTCCAGAAAATTCTACCTCACATCCTGAGAGCTCAAAAGCCGCTCTGAGCGCATTGGCGAGATCCATTTTAGAACTTTCCACCGACGATCGGGTAAGGCAGGCTACCTTTAGCTCTCCTCTTCCTATTTCCACTCGAGCGATATTGTTGGAAGTTTCCGTAAGTCCCTCTATCTCCGGACTCATACGGTACACTCCGTTATGAGCGGTGTACAGCGAACGCAATATACCTTCCTGTACTCCAAGATCCATCAGCTTTTTCGGCATTTCGGCGGGTTTGGCTGTGATTTCCATAGAAGGTTCCAAAGCCTGGAATTCCTTTTCAATATCCGCTCTCATAGCCTCAAAATCAAGAGTAAAAGCATCGCTGTGGGTTTTATCTACCACTACAAGAGCCGTACTCTCTCTAGGGATGGCATTTCGAAGTCCTCCTCCATCGAGAGTTGCAATACGCAGTCCGTAATTTTCAAAACCTTCAAACAACAAGCGGTTCATTATCTTATTGGCATTGGCCAAGCCTTTGTGGATATCCATTCCGCTATGCCCTCCTTGTAAACCTTTTACCGAAATGCGGAAGGCTTTCACCCCATCAGGCACCGCTTCTTCCTTATAAGTTCTACGTGCGGTAACATCGATACCTCCGGCACATCCTATACCTATTTCGTCATCTTCTTCTGTGTCGAGATTCAAGAGTATTTCGCCTTTCAACTCCCCTGCTTTCAATCCCTGAGCACCTGTCATCCCGGTTTCCTCATCTACGGTAAATAGAGCTTCCAATTCAGGGTGAGGTATATCTGTACTTTGCAGTAATCCCATAATGGCTGCCACTCCCAATCCATTGTCTGCCCCAAGGGTGGTACCTCGGGCTCTAACCCAGTCGGCATCGACATACATCTGTATGCCTTGAGTATCGAAGTCGAAATCGGTATCGGCATTCTTCTGGTGTACCATATCGAGATGCGATTGCAGTACTACCATCTTTTTGTTTTCCATGCCCGGAGTAGCCGGTTTGCGGATAATCACATTTCCGGTTTCATCTCTATAAGTTTCCAGTCCCAAGCCTTTACCGAAATCCAACATAAAAGCAATTACTTTTTCCTCTTTCTTCGAAGCTCTTGGAACAGCGTTGAGTGCGTCAAAGTTGCCCCATACTTGCTTGGGTTCCAGGGCTTTTATTTCTGAATTCATAAATATCGTGCTTAATTGTCTTTTACAAAGCTAACACAATCTTTTTTCTTGTCATAGTTTTTTAAACTGAGTAAATAGCAACTTCACCTCCTTCACCTCTGAAAATTTAGTATATTTTTCTAATTTTAACCCATGTCGGAAAAAGCTAAAAACCTCTTGGCACTCTCTATCGTACCACAGGCATTACTGATTCGGATTTTGGCCGGGTTCCCGGATGTGGTCGAGAGCTATTACAGCAACGGAGTCTATCGCTTTATAGCATCCGCTTATCGCTATGCTTTCGGGTGGATACCCTTTTCCGTTGGAGATATTTTCTATGCATTGGCTGCGATAGCACTACTTCGGTTTCTATGGCTCAATACAAGATCTGTAAGACAGCGTCCATGGATGTTTTTTAGAGAAATACTCCTTACCCTATCTTTGGTACATCTGCTCTTTTACCTGTCTTGGGGACTCAATTACTACCGCTTACCCCTACACCGCAACCTTAAGATCGAAGCTGAATACACCACCGAAGAGCTGATTTCCTTTACCGAAAAACTCATAAAACGCACCAATACCCTACACAGCGCTCTTGCTACCAGCGATTCATCTGCGGTACAACTCCCCTATTCTCGCAAGGAGATCTACCAAAAATCGGCAGAAGGTTATGCCCAACTGTCCAAAGAAAATCCGCATCTCTCTTATAGCCCTACAAGCATTAAAAGTTCTCTTTTCTCCCTACCACTCAGCTATATGGGATACGGGGGGTACCTCAATCCGTTTACCAACGAAGCCCAGGTAAACAGTATGCAGGTCGATTATCGATATCCGATAGTCTCCTGTCACGAAGAAGCACACCAAATCGGATATTCGGCAGAGAACGAAGCCAATTTTATCGGTTATCTCGCTGCCACAGCTAATCCCGATCCTTATTTCCAATATTCGGGTTATGCTTATATGCTGCGCTATTGCTTAAATGAAGTATATCGCAGAGATCGGGAAAAATACACCTATCTCACAAACAGTTTGTACCAAGGAGTTTTCGAAAATTACAAGGAGACCTCTCTCTTCTGGAAAAAATATGAAAACCCATTGGAACCCATCTTTAAAAATGCATTCAACATTTACCTCAAAGCCAACAAACAAACTGATGGGATAAAGACTTATAGCTATGTGGTGGCTCTATTAGTTAATTATCACAAGAATAAACCTTTATAACTTGCAAAACTACCATTGGCACTTGTAATCTATTTGTATAATCATTACACATAAAATCATCTTTATTGGAAAAATTACACAGTTCATCTACACCTATTAAAACCCATCACCTTCATTTACAGGTATTTAATAATTAGGTGGTATTTGCGGCACAAAGTTTTCAGTATAAGTAACTGAAACAAAAGTTAAACATTTAAACCTTAGTAGTCATGAGAAAAGTATTGTTGGCTTCGGCCTTAATTTTAGGAGGATTTGCTGCACAGGCAATAACCACAGTAGAGAATGATAATACCGCGCTAGTTATTAGCCAGGAAGAGTTTACCGAGATTGCGGTCGACCAAGTTCCTGAAGCGATTACCACAGCACTTGAAAAAGATTTTAAAGGTGCCGTTATAAACAAGGCCTATGTAAATGAGGCCAAAGAATACAAGCTGGAAATTACCATGGGAGAACAAACCGGGGTACTCTACGCTAAAGAAAACGGAGAGTGGATTCAGAAATAAGGCATAGCCTCATAGATCCAAACAACTCGCAAAACCTCTGTGACAATTTTGTCGCAGGGGTTTTTGCTTTAGACATCTGTAACGGGATATTCACAAAGAATCTCCATTTATGCATTGTCCTATTATCGCCGGGAATAGAAGAAAAAAATCACATGATTTGTGTAACTTCGTAACCAAGGATTAATTTCAAAACGATGGATTGTACAGTATTTGAAAACAAGGTTTTCATTCCTCAAAAATCACCGTTAAAGGATATAGTACATTATTTTTGGCAAGTTCAAAGGAAAAACTGTGTTGTTTCAAATGAAACTATATTACCTAAGGGAATTACGGAAATAATATTTTCCTTTTCCGATGAACAAGCTTTATTTGAAAGTGAAGCAATTGATAAATACCAAATGCCGAAGTGTTTTATAAACGGTTATAACACTATTCCTTTTCACCTGCAATTACCTAAATATCAAAATCTTTTTGGTGTTCAGTTACTTCCATCGGCTATAAAAAAAATATTTGGTGTCAATACCGGAGAATTATTAAATAGATGTATAGACCTTACATTGATTGACAAACGCATGGAAACGATGTGGCATCAAATGTCCGAAAAGCGAACTTTTAACGAAAAGGTAAGGCTTTTTTCTACATTCGCTTTGAAAGAAGATAAAGATACTGATAGACGAGTACAGCTATTGGATACTTTTCTCAATGATACGATAAACAATCAGATACTATCTGCAACAGCGCTCTCTCAAATAGTCAATTATTCCATTCGCAATCTTTCTAGAAAAATTAAGAATTTGAGCGGTATGAATACAGAAGAATTCATCTGGCACAAAAAATATTTGCGGTCTTTGCACTACATTCATGACACCGACTTCTCGCTTACCGAAATCGCATATAAAAGTGGGTTTGCCGACCAGGCACACTTCACGAAATCATTTAAACATTTTACGCACCTCTTACCAAGTGATTACCGCAAACAAAAGAGTCAAATGACGGGACATATTTACAGGTAACATTGTCCGCTGAATACAATTTTGAACTGTGCGTATTGAGGTACTTTGCAGAAACAATTTAGCCATGAAGTTAAAGCAAATTTCCCTTTATGTTTGTATTGTACTTACAAGCGGTATCTTATTCACCAATCTTTACAACTCCTTGGTCGACGCAACCTCTTGGGGTGCAGACATTCCGGATTCTATTAGAACAGTAAGAGAATATTACAAATCGGTAAATCCGGGAAACTACTATCGAGGTGTAACACCTGTTGTTCAGTTGATTTGTTTACTCACTGTTTTATTATTTTGGAAGTCGTCAAAACAAATTCGATACTATTTACTAATTGCCTTAATTATTTATCTGATTGGCGATGTGCTTACTTTTACCTATTTCTATCCGAGAAACGAGTTTGTGTTTCAGACTGGCAATATTAAGGATATCAACGCCATGGAAAAGGCCATAACCGAATGGCAGAATATGAATTGGGTTCGTAGTGTATTAGTTGTTATAAGCATTGTGTTATATTGTATGGCCCTGCACAAAACGTATCGCTTACAGGGGTTAAAGTAAAGCGTGAATAAAATAGTTTTACAGTGAATAACGAAAATCGGTATCTTATATCACAACAATAGTGTTGTGAACCAAGAGACCATGATTTTTTCAGTACTATCCCCTGATTAAAATCCTGTTTAAAAAACGGCGACACTGCTCTGTTTACTCGATTAAATCTCATGTCATTTTAGTATATTTGAAAAAACTCTTGAAAACAGAAAGAACTGACTCTTATGCTTAGCGAAAAGGATGTTACGTATTTAAAACAGGTGATTGCCTTGGCACTTGAAGGTGTTGAGGAAGGAGCTGGGGGACCTTTTGGCTGTATCATCGTCAAAGACGGAAAAATAGTAGGCAAAGGGTATAATCGCGTCACCTCAGACAACGATCCTACCGCCCATGCCGAAGTAGTAGCCATACGAGATGCCTGCAAACAACTCGGAACTTACCAATTGGACGGATGCACGCTCTACACCTCCTGTGAGCCCTGCCCTATGTGCTTGGGTGCCATTTACTGGGCTCGTCCCGAACGAGTGCTGTATGCAGCTACAAGATTTGCCGCTGCAGATGCCGGATTTGACGACGACTTTATTTACAAAGAGATCAATCTAAAAGACAGTGAGCGAAAGATTCCCTTTATCCACTATGAAGACGAAGATGCCCAGGAAGCATTTGAATACTGGAAACGACTGGAAGACAGAAAACGGTATTAGGGATAGGGAGGGGAAATAAGACCTTTTTCCTCTCTCGCCTGTTGAATTAAGACTCCAAGTTTAAAAGCATCGTATTCCGTTTCAAATTCTTCGCGTTTTTCAGTGCCTCTTTTACCGATTTTTTCATCGATAAATTGATCGAGACTTTTTAGATTTTTATTTTTTGCTTTCATAGTATTCTCTCTTTATCTGTTCAGCAATTTCGTTTCCTATTTTACTGCAATTCCGAGGGTAGATAATTACGTACGTTTCTCAAATATAAACAATTAACCGCTTTCATCTTCTAAACAATACAAAATTCACAAATTACTGATATTCAATTCTCCAGAAAAAAAAATAATTCAGAGCTGTTCATCTTCGGTATTACACCTTATTTCTTACGGTTCAATCTGCAAACCTTTGCTGTATTGGTTATTCCTACAAAAAAACATCCCCGACGTATACTGCCGAGGATGCTCTGTGTTTGATAAAACCATTTTGAGTTCAATTCAAAAACGGCACTTATTTCTGGTTTACCATATCGATAACCTCACGGTTTATCTTCTGAATGCGTTTAAGATCCATTTTATCCTTTTTTCTGTCGTAGGTCATCAGTCCATTTACCTCTCCTTCCACATCTGTAGTCTGGGTATAAATTGCGGCAGAGAATCCTCGTACGATTAGTTTTTTAAGTTTTTCTGCATACTTTTCGTATTCATCGGTAACCTCTTTAGAGTTTTTAAACTGTATATATCCCCAATTGTTTTTGTTTTCCCACAGGTGATCTTTAAGTGGCAATCCTATACCTCCATATTCTCCGAGCACTGTAACGCGTTTGGCATCGTAAAGAAAAAGATCAGGGTCGGGATAATGGTGTAAGTCGAGGATGTGTCCGGTGTGAAAATGATTCCCTCCACTGGCCGAATTGACCAAGCGGCTGGGGTCGTAATCTACGGTCCACTCCGTGAGTTCTACAGTTTTGAATTGCCCCCAGGCCTCGTTAAACGGAACCCATACCACTATACTGGGGTAAGAGTACAGATAATCCATAATCCCTTTCCACTCTTTCCGGTAAATGGCTTCAGACTCCGAGCTGCGTTGCAGTTCTTTTCCGTCGAAATACTTTTGCATCTGCCATTCTTTCTGCTCGTCACCACTCGGCATATCCTGCCATACCAACATACCGATTTCATCGCAGTAGGTGTACCATCGCGCCGGCTCTACCTTTACGTGCTTACGAATGGTGTTGTATCCCATTTCTTTGGTGCGTACAATATCGTATTTCAGCGCTTCATCGGTAGGAGCCGTGTAAAGTCCGTCAGGCCACCACCCTTGATCTAGCGGACCAAAGTGGAAGTAATCTTTGTTGTTGAGCTGCATTCTCAGAACTCCGTTCTCATCCCTACGCGTAGATATTTTACGCATGGCAAAATAGCTTTTGAATTCATCGGTTACTTTTCCGCCACTTTTCAATTTGACCACGGTTCTGTAGAGAAAAGGAGATTCCGGCGACCACAGTTTAGGGGATTCGAGTTGTATATCAAACGCACTTCCGGCAGCGGCTTTTACTGTTTTTAGCTCTTTTGATCCGTCAAATACTGTAACTTCAATAAGGTCGCCATAAGCGGCATTGGCGATATCGGCTTTAAAATGCACCGAATTCTTATCTAAATCGGGTACCACCCTCAATGCTGTAATATGCTTTTTGTCTACTGGTTCCAGCCATACCGTTTGCCATATTCCGGTAACAGGGGTATACCAGATTCCCTTGGGTTCTTTAACCTGTTTTCCCCTCGGTTGAGGTCCCTCATCGGAAGGATCCCAAACTCTCACTTTGAGTTTCTGACTACCGCTGTCGTTTAGGAAGGGGGTGATATCGATGGAAAAAGGCTCGAATCCTCCTGTGTGTGTAGTTACCTTAATATCGTTGATCCACACATCGGCCTGCCAGTCTACTGCACCGAAATGCAATACGATATTTTTACCGGCCCATTCCTCGGGGACCGAAAAGTCTCTGTCGTACCAAAGTACATTTTCACTACCTACCTCTTTCATAACACCAGACAAACTGGATTCTGCCGCAAAAGGTACTAGTATTTCCCCTTGTGCAACATCGGGCTGTGCTTTTTCCCTTCCGGATATACTGTAGTTCCACAGTCCGTTCAAGTTTTTCCACTGACTGCGTTCCATTATGGGTCTGGGATATTCTGGCAATACATTGTCTGGGTTTACTTTTTCCGCCCAAGGCGTTTTGATCTTGTCGCCTTTCGGACTCCACTGTGCATGCGATACCTGAAGTGTCATAAGTACCGACATCAGAAACAGCTTTGTCAAACTTCCTTTTTTTAGCATGGTGTTTAAAAATTAGAATTAGTTATCGAAAACTAATATACTCCATCCTCCCTATTTCTATAAATACACTTTATTTCATTTTATGGTATAAATAGCTCATTTTATAACATTATGACTTATTCAAGACAATTTGTATACTTCTTGACACAAAAAAGCGAACCTATTAATATTTATGGGCTCATCGGAGCCATACTTGGCAATAAATACACAATCTTTTTCTATAGTCTCCGGCTTATGCTTACTTTTGCTACCGGAAAACAACTGCGGAACATATACGCAATTTAGCCGGTATCTCTAAATATGAACCATCAGTTACAGAAATTCCTGGAAAGTACCGATTTTATCCGGGCTGTAAAAGTAACACTGGCTGCGGCCACACCGGTGATACTGTTTTCGTATCTCGATATGTTTTCCACCGGCTTTACCGTTGCCTTGGGAGCCTTGTTTACATTTATCAGTGATATCCCCGGAAATCTTCGCCACCGTATCAACGGGATGTTGATCTCTAATTTTATCGCTGCGGGAAGTACGATAATTATCAGCATCGCCACGATAAGTGGGTGGATTTTTTATCCTCTTTTTCTTGGATTGATTTTCTTTTTATCACTAATAGCCGTATACGGGCATCGAGCTACATTGGTTTCCTTTTCAGGTCTAATTGCCATGTCGTTAGCGCTAGGCCATAACTATACGGGACAAGTCTTATTAGAGCACGTTCTACTCATGTTGTGTGGAGGTTTTTTCTACCTCGGGGTATCTATGGTGTTTTACTTCATACGACCATTTCGCTACGGTGAACTGCAGATGGCCGAATGCATTATGCTCACTTCCCGTTATCTCAAACTCAGAGGACGCTTGTGGGACGAGAAAACCGATATAAAAAAGATTACCCGAGAATTGTTGGATTTACAGATAGAACTCAACGAAATTCACGAAAAACTTCGGGAAACACTTATTCGAAACAGAACAAGAGGAGGTTCTTCAAACCGGAATAGACGTCTGCTTATCGCTCATATCGAATTGGTAGAGATACTCGAATTGGCTATGGCTACTTCTTTCGACTACGAAAAGCTCTATCAGGCGTTTCACCACTATCCCTACGTACTCAACGCATATCGAAACCTTGTATACAACCTGTCGAGTTTGTTGTCTCAACTGGGACAAAGTGTGGAAAAAAACAAAAAGTATACCGCTGCAGACATCGCTCCGTATAAAGATCTGCAGAAGTTCAAGAAAAGTATAGATCGCTTCCGCCAAGAAATCGAAGTAACCGACGAGGAAGATACGGAAGAAGTACTCGCCTTAGTCAATATGTTCAACTACGTGGAAAAACAGGTAGAAAAAATCAAAGTGGTTGAGCGCTCTTTTACCAATTTAACCCCCTCTAGACAAGAATTAAAGCGAAAAGATCCGGAATTGGAAAAACTGCTTACCCCTCAGCACTATTCCCTGATTACCATCACTCAAAACCTTAGTTTTTCCTCCACTATTTTTCGGCACGCACTCAGGCTTACTATTACCATATTTGTAGGTTTCATCATAGGCAATCTGTTAACCATTCAGAACACCTATTGGATACTGCTCACCATAGTGGTGATTATGCGGCCGGGATACGGACTTACCAAGAAACGCTCTTTTAACCGTACCTTAGGCACTCTCATGGGAGGGGTAATTGCATTTGGTATAATTTCGGTAATCCACAATGTCACTGTACTCGGCATATTGGCTATGAGCTGTATGGTACTCGGGTTTTCTTTTTCACAGCGCAATTACTCTATTGCCGCCACCTTTGTCACACTTTATGTCATTTTCGTATACGGTATGCTCACCCCAAATGTACACGATGTCATACTATATCGCATAACAGATACTCTTATCGGTACTACACTGGCATTTACGGCCAATCATTTTTTATGGCCCAGTTGGGAATTCAGAAATCTTCCTGGTTTTCTTGAAAATTCTATCAAGGCTACTCGAGATTATATCAGAGAAATTTCTAACTATTACAATCTTAAAGGAGAGGTACCACTATCATACCGGCTCGCCCGAAAACACGCTTTTATCGAGATTGGAAACCTTATGGCTTCTTTTCAGAGAATGACACAAGAACCCAAGTCGCAACAAAAGCAATTAGGCGAATTGTACGAACTTGTAGTACTCAACCACACCCTGCTCTCTTCTGCAGCTTCGCTAGGCGCATTTATACAATCGCGCCAAACTACCAAGGCTTCTGAGACTTTCAACGCCATAGCCGAAGCCATTATCCAAAATCTCGACAATGCAATTAGACAGTTGTCGGAATCTCCCAAACAAGGGGAAGAAGACATAGAAACTGAAAATCAACTCAACCTTCGTTTTACGGAATTGAAAGAGATTAGGGAGCGAGAACTAAAGGCCTTGGGTAATGCAAAAGGCGAAGATTTCAAATTCAGAATGGAGGAAGCTCAACTCGTTATCGAACATCTTATAGGCCTTACCAATCTCTCTGAAAACATAAACAAAGCCGTGGGAAAAATTGAGAAAAAAGAAAAAACTGCGGGTATACTTAGATTTTAACGATAGAATATAATCGATAGAACCTGCCAAAAACATATCTTCCACAGAAAAACACTTGTTTTTTGTGAAACAAATGCAAAATATCCCTGTTTTTAGGGATTTTTAGTTTTTAAAAAAGCCGTTATATTTGAAAATACTTTAAAAAGAAAGCGGACAATGATTATTCCTACTCATCCGCTTTCTGGATCAGTAAGTTTGGGGTAATGAAATAGCCATAGGAACGACATTCTTTTTGTTCCATGGCTATTTCTATTTTATGTCCGTTTACACCGACAATATTGTAATCAACTCTTCCAGACTCACTGCTTTTTGTTCGCCAGTCTCCATATTTTTAAGGGTGTAGTTTCCCTCTCTTATTTCATTATCTCCGACGAGTACGGTATAGGGAATACCCCGTTTATCGGCGTATTGCATCTGTTTTTTCATTTTGGCATTGTCGGGATAAAGCTCAGCCCTTATCCCCTGTTTTCGCAGTGCTGCCAAGGCTTTCAATCCGTAGCGAACTTCCTCTGTTCCAAAATTGATAAACAGTGCTCTCGAAGTCGGATTTACGGTTTCCGGAAAAAGTGAAAGCTCTTCCATAACGAGATATATGCGATCCAGTCCGAAAGAAATCCCTACACCACTTATACCTTTCAAGCCGAAGATCCCTGTGAGATCGTCATACCGGCCTCCACCCCCAATAGATCCCATAGCTACTCCCCGAGGAGCTGAGACTTCAAAAATAGCTCCCGTATAGTAATTGAGACCGCGAGCCAAGGTTACATCTAAGTCCAGTATCGCTGTTTGCAAACCTAATTCAGCAATGGCATCACAGATAAAACGCAGCTCCTCTACTCCCTTTTTCCCCATTTCTGAGTTTTGCAAAAGTGTAGATAGTTGCTCCAACTTATCAGTGGTAGTTCCTTCGAGATTGAATAAGGGCTGTACTCTGTCTATCGCATCTTCGGGAATTCCCTTTTCCCTCATCTCTTTTTTCACTCCCTCTTCTCCTATCTTGTCGAGCTTGTCTAAGGCAACGGTAAAATCGACCAGTTTATCTCCGGCACCGATTACTTCGGCTATTCCGGAAAGTATTTTTCTATTGTTTAGCTTTACGGTTACTCCCTCCAGTCCCAAAGTGGTAAATACCGCATCGTAGAGTTGTACAAATTCCACTTCCTGCCACAGCGACTGCGATCCGACCACATCGGCATCGCATTGATAAAACTCGCGGAATCTCCCTTTCTGCGGTCGGTCGGCTCTCCATACGGGTTGTATTTGATATCGTTTAAAAGGAAAGTCTATATCGTTTTGATGCTGTACTACATAGCGTGCAAAAGGCACGGTAAGATCGTATCTCAACGCCTTTTCAGAAATACTGGGAGTGATGCGCAAACTATCTCTTTCTGCGTACAACTTATCGTCTACCTTATTGAGGTAATCTCCTGAATTCAGAATCTTAAAAATCAATCGGTCTCCTTCTTCGCCATATTTTCCCATAAGCGTGGAAAAATTCTCGAAACTAGGAGTCTCTATCGGTTGAAAACCGAAGCGTTCAAATTGATTTCGAATGGTAGTGACTATATAATTCCTCCGAGCAACCTCTGCCGGTGAAAAATCGCGTGTTCCCTTGGGAATACTTGGTTTCTGTGCCATGTAACAGCTCTTGTGATTGGTTTTTCTAAATCTATACAAATAGTCCGGGGGGTGAAATAAACCCGAGATACCCGAAGACAAATATCATAATTTTTAATCATTTCAGAGCGGGACGCCCCTATTAAGTTCACCGTCCCAACCTCAACTACAACTCTCCTGCAGCCAGTATATCGTCAAACCAGCGGTACAGTTCACCCTTGGTGATTACTGCCCCTTTCTCTATCAGTTCAAACTTATCCCGATTTTTGTCGTCAGAATAAGCTTTGGCTGCCGTCATAATCTCCACCATATCGGTCATAAAGTGCTTTTTAAACCAGCTAAAACCCTCCTTTGTAGCAAGGTCTATATCGGGGTTGAGCACGCGTATACCTATCAGTTTCATCTCTTTATCCGTCAGATAAAAAAGATGCATTTGTCGCTGAGATATATTTTCTAGGTACTCTACTTTTTGCAATACCCCTTCCCAGATAAGGTCACTAAAAACGTCTATTTCCTGTTCGGCTGTTTCCGGCTGTTCTGCCTTTATCTTACTCCACTCCTCCGCGGTAATAGACTGGGTAGCGAGAAAGTTGATGAATTCCGGATGCAGTTCTTCCAACTGCTCTTTGGTAAGTCGTCTGTACTTCATAGCTCAGTTTATCAGTTTGTAGTTTATAGACTCTCGATTTGTACTATTGCAGATTGCCAGGCTGTAATTTCACCTCTGATGGTATAGCACAAAAAAGAAAATCGCCTAAAAATGATCTTTTAGGCGACTTCCGGTATTATGACTACGATGTAGTTTACTTTGCTTCGGCAACTACTTCAAAAGGAAAGTCTACAATAACTTCCCGGTGAAGCCTAATCACAGCATTGTATTTTCCGATGCGTTTTACGCTTCCACCATTGATGCTGATGTATTTGCGTTCGATGCTTTGTCCTTCTTTTTCAAGAGCTTCTGCGAGGTCGATATTGCTTACAGAACCAAAGAGTTTATCTCCAGCACCTGTTTTTGCAACGATTTTGATCTCCAGTTTAGCGAGTTCGTCAGCTACCTTTTTAGCATCATCGACTATTTTCTGCTCTTTAAATGCTCTTTGTTTAAGGTTTTCCGCCAGCACTTTTTTGGCCGAAGGAGTAGCCAATACGGCAAATCCTTGCGGAATAAGATAATTGCGACCGTAACCGTTTTTAACCGTTACCACATCATCTTTAAACCCTAAATTATCTACGTCTTTCTTCAGTATTAATTCCATTGTCTGCCCTTTTTTATTTTAACAAATCAGCTACATAAGGCATCAAAGCCAGGTGACGCGCCCTTTTCACGGCAACAGACACTTTTCTCTGGTACTTCAACGATGTTCCGGTAAGTCTGCGAGGCAGGATTTTCCCTTGCTCATTCACAAATTTCAATAGAAAATCCGGATCCTTGTAATCGATATACTTGATTCCTGATTTTTTGAAGCGGCAGTATTTCTTGGCTTTAGCAGTCTCTATATTAAGAGGAGTAAGATATCTGATCTCTCCGTCTTTTTTTCCTTTGGCTTGTTGTTCGATAGATGACATAATTTCTAAGCTTTTTGGTTCAACTTATTCCTTCGTTTTTCAGCCCAGGCTACAGCGTGCTTATCCAATTTAACGGTAAGGAAACGCATTACCCGCTCATCTCTCCGGAATTCCACTTCGTAAGGATTGATCGCCTCTCCGTTCACTTTAAACTCGAACAGGTGATAAAATCCGCTTTTTTTGTTCTGAATTGGGTAAGCCAGTTTTTTAAGCCCCCAATCTTCTTTAGATACAAACTCTGCCCCTCTGGAAAGCAAGAAATCCTCGAACTTCTTTACTGTTTCCTTTACCTGAGTGTCAGATAAAACGGGATTGAGAATGAAAACAGTTTCGTAATGATTCATAATTATTTATTTTAAGGCTGCAAAAATACTCTTTTAAAAGATACATACCAAATTTAAAGTATTGATTTTTTGCATTCTCAAAATACTAAAACAACGACACTACAACAATAGATTGACCAAGTTTACTAAATACCGATTATTTCTGTATATTTAAACTTCAATCGACAGTTGCCACCACAGCTGTACAAAAATGAGAGTTAATTGCCAAAACCTAAACCATGACCACAAAATTACTAAAACACCTCCTTATCTTCTGTGTATTATTAATTGCTCAGATTTCAACTGCCCAGCAACCTGCTTTTATAAGTGACAGTCTGGACACCTATATTGAAAGAGAGATGAAAGACTGGCGAATTCCCGCGCTTGCCGTAGCCATTGTAAAAGACGGGAAGATCGTTCACCTTAAAGGCTATGGAACAAAAAGTGTAGATTCTGATGATGCAGTCGATGAAAATACGCTGTTTATGATTGGTAGCAATAGCAAATTGTTTACGGCAACTGCGCTCGCCATACTGGAACAAGACAAAAAACTATCCTTAGACGACAAGGCAAAAAAATGGCTGCCCTACTTCAATTTAAAAGACAACTCAACCGGAAGCGCAGTAACAATAAAGGACTTGCTCTCTCATCGCATAGGTTTTGAATCTTACAAGGGTGATTTCACCTATTGGTGCTCCAATCTCACACGCGAAGAGATCGTAAGAAAAATGGCTATTGCCGATTTAGCCTACGATTTTCGAACTACCTGGGGGTACTGCAATGCGGCATTTGTTGCCTCGGGGGAGGTTGTAGAAGCTGTTTCGGGTGAAAAATGGGAAACTTTTGTAAAGAAAAATATTCTTAGCCCACTAAGGATGAACAGCACCTTAATGCTTGCCCGGGAAATATCGGACGCCAAAAACATCGCTTTTCCTCATACCGATATCGACGGAAAAATGACAAAAATAGACTTTCCGATGATCGACAATATGGCTCCCGCCGGTTCTATGAGCTCAAATGTAAAAGATATGGCCAACTGGCTTATAGCACAACTGCAAAGCGGAAAATTTGAGGGTAAACAGCTAATTAGCAAAGATGCTATTTTGGCCACGCGACAGCTGCAAACCGTAAAGCAATTTGACCAAGAGAAGGAAAAATACACGCATTTCTATATGTACGGACTCGGACTGACCGTGCAGGACAGAGACAATAGAATAGAATTCGGACATACGGGTGGCGTAGACGGATTTACTTCATCGGTATCTTTTATCCCCGAAGAACAATTGGGGGTTGTGGTGCTGACCAATACGAATTCAAACTCGCTGTTTCGCATTTTAAACCGACAAATTGTCGATGCCTATCTGGGTATTCCTTACGAAAACTACAGTACAAAAGCACTTAAAACATCTCGTGAAAATGCAGCCAAAAAGAAGGCAAGAATAGATTCGCTTCGCGCTGTTGTCGCTCAAAGGAACAAAATGGATTTACCCCTTGAAAAATTCACTGGTGATTACACCCACGAACTCTACGGCGATATTTTCATAGAGGCTAAAAAAGGAGACCTGATTATTCACTTCTCCAACCACCCCAACCTAACCGCAAAACTGCAGCACCTGAAAGACAATACATTTTTGTGCGACTACTCCATCCCAACCTACGGTTCAGCCCTAGAATTTCCGTTTGTGATTAAAGATGGAAAAGTGACCGGATTTACCCTGTCGGCAGATCACTTTGTAGAAATAAGTACTTACGACTTCACAAAAAAATAACAACCAAAACAACTTTGACAAATCATCAGACTATGAGGACTTGGATTATTATTTTCATTTTCGGTATCTTCGTTCCGCATACTCATCGTCACCTGATAATATTGCGTGCTGCCATCTCTGATAAGTTCACATCATTCAAAGTTTTTAATTGTTCTATTGGTGTATATCTATTTATCATTACAATTTCACAATTTCCGAAAAATTTAAAAACGAAAATATTTATTTCCACCGGCAAAACTTTAGTTTAAGCAAACTTTACCTAAAATCACTTATCGCTATTACATTCTCATTTCGCACTTAAATCAAGTAAAATAATTAATACAAAAAAAACCGCTGTAAACATAACATCTACAGCGGTTTATCACTTATTATTGATCGTTCTAAACGATACTTACTTCACTTCTTCGAAGTCTACATCCTGTACGTCGTCGCCTTCTTGTTTGCCATTGGCCGCTGCATCGGCGGTTTCGGCTTGGGCACTGCCGTTTTGCTGTGCTTCGGCCTGAGCCTTATACATCTCTTCACTGGCAGTTTTCCAGGCTTCGTTGATCTTGGCAAGGGCGGGTTCTATGACCGCTATATCCTTGCTTTCATAGGCTTTTTTGAGCTCTTCCAAGGCTTCTTCAATTGGTTTTTTCTTGTCGTCAGACAGCTTGTCGCCAAATTCCTTGAGCTGTTTTTCTGTCTGGAAGATCATACCGTCGGCCTCGTTGAGCTTATCAGCTGTTTCCTTGGCTTTCTTATCCGCTTCGGCATTAGCTTCTGCCTCTCTTTTCATCTTTTCGATTTCCTCTTCGGTAAGTCCGGAAGAAGCTTCTATACGGATATCCTGAGATTTTCCGGTAGCCTTATCTGTAGCTGATACTTTGATAATACCGTTGGCATCGATATCGAAAGTAACTTCTATCTGTGGCACTCCACGAGGAGCTGGCGGGATGCCGTCGAGGTGGAAACGCCCTATGGTTTTGTTGTCGTTGGCCATTGGTCGCTCTCCTTGAAGTACGTGGATCTCTACTGAAGGCTGATTGTCTACTGCCGTAGAGAACACCTGCGACTTTTTGGTTGGGATAGTGGTATTGGCATCTATCAGCTTAGTCATCACACTTCCCATAGTCTCAATACCGAGAGACAGCGGAGTAACATCGAGCAACAATACGTCTTTTACATCTCCGGTAAGTACACCTCCTTGAATTGCAGCTCCAATAGCGACAACCTCATCAGCATTTACTCCTTTGGAAGGCTTCTTCCCGAAAAACTTCTCTACTTCTTCCTGAATTTTAGGAATACGGGTAGATCCTCCTACCAGAATGACTTCATCGATGTCAGATTTGGAGATACCTGCGTCTTTGAGTGCTTTTTCGCAAGGTAGCATAGATCTTTTGACCAATTCGTCTGCCAATTGCTCAAACTTAGCTCTTGTAAGTGTTTTTACAAGGTGCTTAGGTCCAGAAGCTGTAGCAGTAACATAAGGCAGGTTTATCTCGGTTTGAGAAGAGGAAGAAAGCTCTATTTTAGCTTTTTCTGCTGCCTCTTTCAAACGCTGTAACGCCATAGGGTCTTTGCGAAGGTCTACTTGCTCTTCGTTGTTGAACTCATCGGCCAACCAGTTGATGATTACTTCATCAAAATCATCTCCCCCGAGGTGAGTATCTCCGTTGGTAGAAAGCACTTCAAATACACCATCACCCAATTCGAGTATGGAGATATCAAAAGTACCTCCTCCGAGGTCGTATACAGCGATCTTCTGGTCTTTGTTGGACTTGTCAAGTCCGTAAGCCAATGCTGCTGCCGTAGGTTCGTTGATGATTCGCTGTACTTTAAGTCCGGCGATTTCACCGGCTTCTTTGGTAGCCTGTCGCTGTGCATCGTTGAAGTATGCAGGAACTGTAACCACAGCTTCCGACACTTCTTGTCCGAGGTAATCCTCGGCGGTCTTTTTCATTTTTTGGAGAATCATAGCCGACAATTCCTGAGCGGTATACAGACGTCCGTCTATATCCACACGAGGGGTGTCGTTATCTCCTTTTACTACCTTATAAGGTACCCTGCCTACTTCTTCTTCAGACTCCGAAAACTTATTCCCCATAAAACGTTTGATAGAATAAATAGTTTTATGAGGATTGGTCACTGCCTGTCTTTTTGCCGGGTCTCCCACCTTTATCTCTCCTCCTTCTACAAACGCGATTACGGAAGGAGTTGTTCTCTTTCCTTCGGCATTAGGTATTACTACCGGTTCGTTGCCCTCCATTACGGAAACGCAGGAGTTGGTAGTACCTAAATCGATTCCAATAATTTTACTCATAACAGTGTGTTCTTATTTTAATTTTTTTTAGATTTTATATTGTTGTTATATCAGTTAGTCAATGACTATGCCAAAAAAAGACCTGCGAGATTTTACTGCCATATTTCAAAACATTACTGTCATTTTGACCGTATCTAAGGTGCAGACAGCTTGTCTGCCTCAAATTGATTGAGGGGAAATGCAAAGGTTGAAACTATTCGATTATATTTGCTATGAATACGATGCGTATATCTGACAATGCTGTTGTCTGAATTCAGTTTATAACACAACCGGTTCTTATATCCGGAGACCAATTAAAGCGACCGTTATTATGGAGTGTATTAGTGTTTTCGATATGTTAAAAATAGGGGTCGGACCTTCCAGTTCGCACACCCTTGGTCCTTGGAGGGCAGCTGAACAATGGATAGACGAGTTAAAATCGCAACAGTTATTTGAAAAAGTAGAGCGCGTAAAAATTGACCTGTACGGCTCATTGTCGCTTACCGGGAAAGGCCATGCCACCGATTTTGCTTTGGTGTTGGGCCTTTCGGGAAAGGATCCTGAACGCATGCCCGTAGAGGATATTTCAAAAATCATAAACGAAGTCAAAACCAGTAAAACACTGCTCTTAGACAATACAAAACGAATTGCTTTCGACTTTCAGTCAGACATCGTTTTTCAAAGAGAATTTCTTCCTTTCCACGCCAATGGTATGCGTTTTACAGCCACTACCGACGACGGGAAGACATACAGTGAGGCCTATTACTCTATAGGAGGTGGATTTGTAGTTAAAGAGGAAGGTCACTCGGGCGAGGAAAACGAAAAAGTGTTTAAACAGTTTCCCTTTCCGGTAGAAAATGCCGCCCAGCTAGAGAAATACTGCAAAAAGGAAAACAGGAGTATATGGGATATTGTATATGAAAATGAGCAAACCCTCAGAACTTCGGAGGATATAGACAAGGAGCTCAAAAGAATATGGAACACTATGCTGGAGTGTATGTACACAGGCTGTCATACCGAGGGTACACTTCCCGGAGGTCTACAGGTTAAGCGACGCGCATACGATCTGCATCAGAAATTAATAGGAGATCTCCCCTATCAAACCCCTGAAGAATGGCTGCAAGTCATAAGAAAAACCAAAGTAAAATTCAGACAGATCTTTAAATGGGTCAGTTGTTTTGCACTCAGCGTAAACGAGGTAAACGCCTCTTTGGGCAGAGTGGTTACCGCACCTACAAACGGCAGTGCCGGAGTAGTACCTGCAGTATTGATGTACTACATGGTTATCGAAAACCACAAAGCCGGATTTGAACAGATAAAACGCTTCCTACTTGTAGCCGGAGTTATAGGTAGTATTTTTAAGAGAAATGCCACCATATCGGCGGCAATGGGAGGCTGCCAGGCAGAAATCGGAGTATCTTCGGCTATGGCTGCAGCGGGACTGACATCCCTTGCCGGAGGTTCTACCGAGCAGATACTCATGGCTGCAGAAATAGCTATGGAGCACCACTTAGGACTTACCTGTGACCCCATAGGCGGACTCGTTCAGGTGCCTTGTATTGAACGCAATGCTATGGGGGCTATCAAGGCTATCAGCGCTGCAGAACTCGCAATGGATAGCGATCCTCTCGATGCTAAGGTTCCGCTGGACAAGGTGATACAAACCATGTGGGAAACTGCCAGAGATATGAGCTCTAAATACAAAGAGACTTCGGAGGGCGGACTCGCAGTTGGGGTCTTTTTATCCGATTGTTGATATTTGGTACGTTTACCAGCTACCTCCGGCTCCACCCCCACCACTGCTACCTCCGCCAAAACTTCCACCGGAAGAAGAGGACGAACTCCAACCCGAACCTCCGCCGGAAGACGACGAACTCTTCCTCAAACGGGGGAGTATTTTTATTCCCAAGTTTACTGTGTGATTACAGTACACACATTTTCGAATGCGCTTCCCACTTCCCGCTCTCTTGTGCGTTGCCGAAGTAATGGTCTTTACGGTTTCCTGCCCCAGTGTTCTGAACCCGCAAGACGGACAGTCGTCGTATTTTCGGAAACGAGATCCGGGCCAGCTCACCGTCTCGATCTCACCGGTATCCTTGTGTTTCCATATTTCATAACTTTGCGATAATGCCCACTCTTCCTTAAGCTGTCCGTCACTGAGCAAATCGGTAGATTTCTTTAATTTGTCGCGATCCAGTCTCACCCACATTCCACTATTGTCAGGAGGTATAAACCGTTCTCCTGTCTTTTTTCTCCTCTTTTGGAATCTGAGTAATATCAAAAAAGTCAGGGGTGATAACAGCATGGGCAACAACATCTTTCGGTGGTATTCTTCCAAGGCCTCCAATCTGTTTTTTTCGTCCCAGAAGGACTTAGAAATCACCTCCTTACCTCTGAGGTATTTAAAAAACAAAATCAGGCTGCCAAAAACAACGGCATACCACGGAATCCAGACCGGACGAAATAGTTCGACCGGATTAATTCCTCCAAATGCCAATCCGAAAATAGCGATAAAAGCAAGAAAAAAGAAACCGGCAAATCCGCCGCCAATGGTATTCATAAATTCTCTCACACCTTTTCCAAGCCATGTACCCCGTTTTACTGACTTTGCCACAATACGGTCTGTATATTTCATCAGGAGTATGACAAGCGCAGTAATAATGGCCACATACACCAACTTTATTCCGTATCGATCCAGGAATGAAGGCCCACTTAAATCGGCTATTATTTCATCTGCCCTTTCAGGCGACATAGCAATGTTTTGGATAATCTTCACACTGTTTAGCACTCCTTCCCCGTAATTTCCCGATTTAAAAGAAGGAATCATATAACGCTCACCTATTCGTTTGAGCAGCGCATCAGGAAATATAGCTTCCATACCTTTGCCACTAATAAATCGATATTTTCTCCTATCGACAGCTACTAACAGCAACAGCCCATTATCCTTGTCTTTCTTGCCTATTTTCCAGTGTTCAAATAGCTCAAAAGCAAACTGAAAATCGTCCTGTCCTTCAAAATCATCGATAACCACTATTGCTACTTCTGCAGTAGTTTCCCGCTCTATAGTAACAGCAATAGCGTTTATGGAATCTACGACAACGACACTCAGTATCTCATCTGGGTTGCTCACAAAATAATCCTGTCCCCTTCCCTTAGGATTTGGAACCTCCTCTACAGAGTACTGCCCGTATACCGGTATCAAAAAAAACACGGTCAGGCAAACCGCTGCCATATATTTCATCGTACTGATCAACAGGTTTATAAATTCGTTGAGATATGAGGGTATTTTTAAAACCAAGCTGTGGTATTATTTTCTGTAAAGTAAAGATTGTTTCGAATAAAGACCTAATCTTTAATGGCAAAACATCAAAAAATACCGAGTTTTCGGGAGAGGTTTGAGGATATGCATTCTGGGAAATCCTCAAGTCTATGCTGGTGGGGTACGTACAATTTAGTACTTTTACAACATCTTAATCGGAAGTCCCTAATACTAACACAAACGAAATTACCATGTCGGTTGCAAAAAAAGAATACAAGAGAGTGACTGTAAAGTCGCTATCCGAAATGAAAGAAAACGGTGAGAAAATAAGTATGCTCACCGCTTACGATTATTCCATGGCCAATATAGTAGACGGTGCAGGGATAGATGTTATACTAGTGGGAGATTCTGCCAGCAATGTTATGGCCGGGCACGAAACCACCCTTCCCATAACTCTCGACCAGATGATTTACCACGCTTCTTCTGTCATTAGGGCTGTAAAACGAGCGCTGGTTGTAGTAGACCTTCCCTTCGGAAGCTATCAGTCGGATCCTAAAGAAGCGCTTCGCTCTGCCATACGGATTATGAAAGAGAGCGGTGCTCACGGCGTAAAAATTGAAGGGGGAAAAGAAATCAAGGAATCTGTAAAAAAGATACTTCACGCAGGAATACCGGTGATGGGACATCTCGGACTCACACCGCAATCTATCTACAAATTCGGGTCTTATACCGTAAGAGCCAAAGAAGAAGAGGAGGCCGAAAAACTTGTCGAAGATGCTATTCTGCTAGAAAAAATGGGATGTTTTGCCATTGTACTTGAAAAAATTCCGGCTGATTTGGCTCGAAAAGTAGCCGAAAGTGTCTCTATACCTGTTATTGGTATCGGTGCCGGAAACGGTGTAGATGGACAGGTTTTGGTACTCCACGATCTACTGGGCATGACCTACGAATTTAATCCGCGTTTTCTCCGTCGTTATATGAACCTTTACGAGGATATGACCAAAGCCATTTCTCAGTATGTCGACGATGTAAAGAGCAGGGATTTTCCGAGTGACGACGAACAGTATTAAGGAAGTTTGCAATCGGTTGAACGACAAACTGAGATTATGAGTATACGCTCAGACAGGAACAATCTTATCGTTCTCTACGAAGACAACCACATCATCGCCGTCAACAAAAGGCCCGGTGATATTGTTCAAGGAGATAAAACGGGAGACCAACCACTCAGTGAAGTGGTCAAAGAATACATCAAGTACAAATACGACAAACCCGGCAATGTATACCTGGGAGTGGTACATCGTTTAGACCGTCCTACAAGTGGTATTGTCATCTTTGCAAAGACCTCGAAGGCTCTCCCTCGCTTAAACAAACTCTTCGCTGAAAAAGAAGCTCAAAAAACGTATTGGACTATTGTTGAGCAGTGTCCTTCTCCGCCAGAAGGCAGACTGGAACACTGGTTGAAGCGCAACCAAATTCAAAATCGTTCTTACGCACACCTAAAACAGGTAGAAGGTGCAAAAAAAGCGTCGTTGAGCTATCGACTTGTCAAAAAACTAGATCGTTATTTTCTGTTGGAGATAGACCTACACACTGGGAGACATCATCAGATTCGCGCTCAACTATCCGCTATAGGATCACCTATAAAAGGAGATCTCAAATACGGCTACAGCCGTAGCAACCGAGATGGTAGCATACACCTGCACGCACGTTCACTCCGCTTTACCCATCCGGTAAAAAAGGAAAAGATGGTGTTAATTGCTCCTCCACCGGAAAAAGACGCCCTGTGGAAAGCATGTCGACAAAAAAAGCCTGCGAATAATGGCAGGCTTTCTTAAATTTGCTTTCTATAATGCAACTATTCGGCTCTACTTTTAATGACCAATCGGAATCCCTCACCGTGAATGTTTAGGATTTCAACCTCTTCATCTCTCTTGAGGTACTTCCTCAGTTTAGCGATATACACATCCATACTTCTGGAAGTAAAATAGTTGTCGTCTCTCCAAATCTTAGTCAGTGCCAGTTCTCTCGGCATCAAGTCGTTTTCGTGTAGTGCCAACAAGCGCAACAATTCGTTTTCCTTGGGCGACAATTTAATGGGTTCTTCTTTTTCAAAAGTGAGAAACCGCAGCTTGGAATTCAGATGAAATTTTCCAATCTGAAATTCAAACTGATTGTTGTCGGGACTACTGTTTACCTTGCGTTGAAGAATAGCTTTTATCTTAAAGAGCAATACCTCAGAATCAAAAGGTTTGTTCAGATAGTCGTCTGCTCCTGCCTTATATCCTTTGAGTACATCTTCCTTCATGGTTTTTGCAGTGAGGAAAATAATCGGCACATGCTTGTTTTTTTCTCTTATCTCCTTAGCTAAGGTAAACCCGTCTTTGTAAGGCATCATGACATCGAGAATGCACAGATCAAAATTTTCCTTTCGAAACTTTTCAAACCCCTCCATTCCGTTTTTTGCTAAAACCACATCAAAATTGTTTAGCGCTAAATAATCTTTCAAAACAATCCCAAAGTTAGGATCGTCTTCAACCAGCAAGATCTTCTTATTTACTGCTTCCATAATCCATAATTATATTAAAGGTAACTTTATAAAAAAGGTACTTCCTTTATCTTTTTCACTTTCTACATACACCTCTCCTTGGTGATCTTCTACAATATTCTTTACATAGGCTAATCCCAAACCGTGCCCTTTCACATTGTGTATGTTCCCGGTATGCTCCCGGTAAAATTTTTCAAATATCCTCTTGAGTACAGCCTTGCTCATCCCCATCCCCTGATCCTGTACCTTAATCACTATATTGTTTTTTACGGTTTCTGTCCTTATATCGATTTGAGGCGCATCGGGAGAGTATTTTATAGCGTTGTCCATTATGTTGACCAACACATTGGTAAAGTGGAATTCGTTGGCCAACACTTCACTTCTACCGGCTTTAAATTCCGTGTTAATACTTCCTCCACGATTTTCCACCATTAGGGATATATGTGCTATGGCTTCTTCTATTATATCGTGTATATCTACATTTTCCTTGCCAATCTCTAACTGGTTTTTCTCCAATTTTGATATGCGCAATACATTTTCTACCTGAGCGTGCATTCTCTTATTTTCATCCCTTATCATCTGCAGATACTGACTCACCCTATCGCTACTTTCGAGAACCTTAGGGTTTTGAATGGCGTCCAAGGCGAGATTGATAGTGGCGATCGGAGTCTTAAACTCATGCGTCATATTGTTGATAAAATCAGTTTTAATTTCGGATATCTGCTTTTGACGGAGCAGTTGATGAATGGCTCCCGAATAGGCTATAATTATAATCAGCGTAAAAACAATAGACAACACAGCCATTCCCATAATACTCGATACGACGAATTTCTTTTTTTGGGGGAATGTCACCAACAGCTCGAAATCCGTTTTTCCTTCTTCATCCAAAAAAATGGGCACCCTGTACTTTGTGCTCTTACTCAAGGAAAATCCTCTCGATCTCACCTTGGTAGCTAATCCATTGCCATATACCCCGTATTCAAAATCGAGATCAATTTCTGCCGCAGAGAGCTCCCGCTGTAAAAGCAGTTGAATTTCCTGATCGGATACTCTTTCGCTAATAGGTTTTCGCTTGGCATAAAACTGAAAATAGGTTTCAAACTGCGCTTTATCTATAGCCGACATCCCACCGATTTTTTCTATCCTTTCCGCAGGGGTATATGACTTTTTACCATCTATCTCTATCTCTTTCTCTACGATGATGGTTCGCTTACTATTAAAGTTTTTAATGGGGATAGAATCTGAATCGCTATCAAAGAACGTAGAAGATATTCCGTAATCCTCTTCTAAAACACCGTGAGAATAAATAAAGGTCTCATTATTTTCCTCATTGCGGACTGTAAACAAAATCTGCCGGAGTTCTGCTTCCTTAAACTCTCCTATGCTATCTACGAGTTGCAGGTATCTGTTGGAATAATCTTCTATCTCTCTTTTTTCGATTTTCTCTGCAACCGACTTCAGTATCTGCATAACGCTTGTAGAAAACTGCTCCTCTTTATCATCTACCGCAGTTTTTATCCAATATCCCTGCACAAAAATGATTCCGATCAAGGACAAGCTCATCAAGGCTACCAGCAGAACGAATAATTTCTTGCTCATCAAAGCAAAATTAAAAGTTAAATATACAGTTTACCTGGTCTTTAACCAAACCTTAACAAAAATAAATAATATTTAACGTTATACTTTAAGATTTGACAAAACCTTATGCAATACTCCGACCTCTCTCTCGGTTTGTTCGAGATCCGTATTGACAATCACATAGTCTGAAAGTACTTCTTTCCTCGCCTCACTCCACTGATTGTCGATTCGTTGGAGTACCTTTTCCCTACTCACCCCATCGCGTTGCATCACTCGTTTTACTCTGGTTTCTTCAGGGGCTGTTACCAGTATCACCGCATCGCATTCTCTGTCGCCACCGCTTTCAAAGAGCACGGCAGCTTCTTTCACGACATAGTGGGTGTGTTGCTGTGTACACCATTGCTTAAAATGCACACCTACTGCCGGATGAATAATACCGTTCAAGCCATCTAGTAATTCCTTATCGGTAAAAACCTTACTCGCAATATAGGCATTGTCTGGTCCATTCTCTGTATAAGCACTCTCTCCCAACAACGCCACTATGGCCGATTTGATCGCCGGATCTGTTCGCATTAATTTTGCCGCTTCGATATCGGCTATATACACCGGTACTCCAAGCTTTGAAAACATACGAGCTACCGTAGATTTCCCACTGCCTATTCCTCCTGTCAATCCTATAACAATCATTTTTATGTATTATTTCAACAAGGTTCAAACAACATTATTCTTGTTCTGTATTTCCCGAAGTATTGTCTTGTTTTAAAATATCCACCTCCCATTGCGACAGATTGACACTCTTTACAGCATTGGGCATTTGCAGTACGTCTAAAGTGAGGTAACGAGTACTGTCGGACAGTATATTGTTGTAATCTCCGGCAATGACAAAATCGGAGGGACTTATTTTTGAAAGCTCTTCGAGAGGTCCCTCACAGCGAATTTCAATTTCAGAAGGAAAGGTCCTGACCTCTACATCTTCCGGTAGGTTAGTTACTGTAATAGGAACGACTATCCTACGTTCAGAAAAACGAGCCACTCCGGCACTGAGTTGTACATTTTTATGTTCAAAGCGCAAATGCCTAAATTCTACGGGAATATCTATGGGAATTTTTCGTTTGATATCAGAATCTATGTGCTTTAGCACCAGCTCAGAAGTATAAAGTGTATCTATCTTGTCGACCTCTATATCAGGGCCGTATACTTTTATGCGCTTAGGAGACAACACTAGACTGTCGTGTATCTTATAATCGCGTGCAAACGACAAATGTGCTTTGAGTACTACCGGTATATCTTTGGTAATATTACTCGCAAGGTCTAAAAACAGTGTGTCTCTCTCCATTTGCAAGATGTTTATTTCAGAAGGAAGACTTGTTCGCAATTGCCTTTGAACATCCGTATCGAGCAGATAATATCGTGTCCCATTTTGCTTAACCCCAGTGAGATCCAAATTCAGGCTTTGACTAAAATACTTAAGCCCTAATAAGCGAAACCCTTTTGCGCTGAGGTCGACCTCAATGGTTTTCTGAGGTTTTATAAGAAGTTTGTCTTTAGGAATCCCTGAATAATGCACTCTAAAAGTGACCGAGGTGGTATACTTGTTAGGCAATTTGATAAGAAACCACAAGGCAGAGGAAAGAAAGAAAAACAGCATAAACAACGAAGCCTTTCCACTCCTTCTTATCTTCGATCTATTTGGCTTGTCTCGTTCTTTCATCAATTATTGAAAAAATAGTTTGGGAAACACTTTTTCTGGTACTCTCTTTAATATTTTGATATAAAAGGTACTTTTTATAAATCCGTAACCGTATCCGAAAAATTGTACGAGCACGGCAAAAACCGACATTAAAGCGATCTTTATTCTACCACTGCTGTACCAAGCATCAAAAAGTATTACCCCAAAAAATATGAGATACAATTTAAGGTAAAACGGATGTCCCAAAAAACATACCGACAAGCTAAACAGCAATCCGATTACAAAAAGCGACGGAAGCCAATACACCGGTTTTTCCGTTTGAGGGTGCCAACGGTTGAGAATGGGCCTAGTCATCCCAAATTTGTATACCTGAGTGTAAAACTTTTTCCAGGATATACGCCTTTTGTGATACACGTAAGCCGCTTCAAAAAAACGTGTGTTATAACCAGCTTCCCAAAGGCGGATGGTGAGATCAGGATCCTCTCCAGGATGTATTTTACCAAAGCCTCCAGTGTGCAGAAAAGCCTCTTTAGAAATTCCCATATTAAAACTTCTGGGTTGAAATTTTCCGACAGCTTTCTTTTTTCCTCTTATACCTCCAGTGGTAAGTGTAGAAGTCATAGCGTAGTTGATGGCTTTTTGCAAGGACGAAAAAGAAGGATGAGCGGTATCTGGTCCTCCAAAACAATGTACAAAATCGCCCTCTAATTCACGCTCTACCTCTCCAAGGTAGTTAGGAGGGAGAATACAATCGGAATCCAGAATGAGAAAGTAGTTTCCCTTGGCTTTTCGCATGCCGTAGTTTCGGGAATCCCCGGGACCGGTATTATCCTTGTAAAAGTAAGAAATATTCATCTTGTCGGAATACCGCTTCACCACCTCATCCGATCTTATTGTAGAGCCGTCTTCTACTACTACGACCTCAAAAGATCTTTCATACTTTAAGCAACTTATGCTATCCAGCAGCTCCGTCAATTCCTCCGGCCTGTTATACACCGGAACTACAAAAGAAAATTCCAATTCCATAAAGCAAATATATAACAAAAGACCAATGGAAAAGTACGGAAACTGTACAAGCTGTGTTATTGTGAAGTATTATGATTACTCCTCTTCGTCTTTAACGACTATCATGGTGGCCTTTCCACCAGTATTCAGCAGCCATTCTTGGGCTGCAAGCAGCTCTCCTTCATCTCCAAAAACCCGAAGTTCGGCGGTATTAGGACCAGAGCTTCCCTGATTTAAAGCCTGAAATTCTATGGTATTGAAGCCGGTTTGCAGTGGTATTTTAAAAACCTTAAAAGCGGATTCCAATATCACATCATACACCACTATACTGTCGTTGAGATAGATACGCACCCGATCGCCATCCACATACTCGTGATCTCTACAGGCAATACCTATCATTTTAGAGTTCGTCTTAAAATCTCCGAGATAACCAGTAGTGGTATAATTGCCTTTGCGATCTTCACCTTCTACATCTTTAAATTGTCGGTTTAGGTTTGAATTATATCGCTCTCCCGGATTGAGAAATTGTTCTTTTTGCATAAAATTGCTCTGATCCTCAGAGAGATCGAGAGAATAGTTTGTGTTTTTCCGGTAGGGATTTAGCATAGGAGATTCCATAATGTCGGGCACATTGAGAATAGCCCCTCCTTCTCCGTTAGAATTGCTTTTGGGAAGTGGTGTTCGCTCCGCCGGAACGGGAATACTTTTTATGGGAATATCACCTTGAGCGGATAGACGCCCCACAACCACTAACAAAACAAGTATAAAAAATAGTTTTTTCATAGGTTGAATACGACAAAATTCATGCCCTAACAACATTTTATAGGCAATTGACATCCAAAAATAGATAAAGCCACACACAATATGTACTTATAAGATGTTAAATTCCCTATAGGTTGCGTAAAACGGGGTGTTTATAAGATAGTTAACAACTATAAGTTGTATTTCGCCAGAGCATCTATATAAGAAGTACCTTTAGTAAAACTGCTATTATGGACACCAGATCAAAAGGCTTACTTCACATCCGTCCCGAAATCCCAAACGCACTTGTTTACGACACCATGAGTAGCGACGAACACTTTCAAAACGCTACACTTCGGCCTGTAATTAAATTGCAAAGGGAACTCTTAGTAGAGGCTTTCAGAAATTATGCTAACAAACACAAAGGCGTATTCTACACCCTGAATACCGAAAAGAAACAACACTATATCGAAAACGCTATTCAAAAAGACATCAAATTTAGGAATTCGCTAAAGGGCATGATTATAGGTCAGTTTACCGTGGAGGAATACAGGGAATACATACAGAATTCGTCTGCCCTGAACAAGAGGATGATGAACACCGTTATCGAGACGATTAAAGATTGCCTACAACTGCTGGAAGTAGAGGTGGAATACAGTATATAGTCGTTAGCTTACAACCATTTTTTCCTTCTAAAGTAGATCAACATCCCAATAAAAATCAGCAGCATTAGTCCGAGTAAGACAAAGTAATTGTACTTTCCGTGCAGTTCGGGCATATGGTCAAAATTCATTCCGTATACTCCGACGATAAACGTAAGGGGAATAAAAATGGTGGCTATTACGGTGAGTACTCTCATCACATTGTTCATCCTATTGCTTATAGTACTCATATACATCTCCATCAAACTCATGGTCATTTCCCTATACATCTCTATATATTCTACCACCTGTATGGCGTGATCGTAGAGATCGCGATAGAAGTTCTTGACTTGTGATCCGATGAGCACTGAATTCGTTTTTTCTATGCGGCTGACAATCTCTCTCACCGGGAATACGGAGCGCTTCATACGCAGTATTTCTTTTTTCAGCACCAGAATATCCTTACTCAAATCTTGTTTGGCACTATCTTCAAATAATTGATCTTCAATATCTTCTAATTTATCCCCCAGTGTTTCTGCAACCAGAAAATAATGATCTACTACGGCGTCGAGCAAGACAAACAACAGATAATCCGATTTTTCACTTCTCACTCGCCCTCTGTTTTCTGTAATCCGCTTACGCAAATCGCCAAAAACATCGTGTTGTGGCTCTTCTTGAAAGGTGATTACATAGCCTTGTCCCATCACAAGACTGAGGTGCTCTATAATCAGTTTTTCATCTTGATAGTACAACATTTTGAACACCACAAAGAGGTAATCTTCAAACTCGTCGACCTTGGGGCGTTGATAGATATCCACTATACCCTCGAGCACCAGCGGATGCCAGTTGAGTTGCCTACCCAAAGTTTCTATGGCCTTTACGTTCTGCAATCCGCTGACATTCACCCAGCTTGTTCCAGGGCCTTTACAGAAAGACAACACCTCATCTACCCGATCAAATAGCTTATGCGTGCAGCGATCTCTATCGTAATCGATAAGTTCTATTCGGGTCTCTTCTTGCGGGCGCACTCCGGTATAGGTCATCGTTCCGGGTACCGAACCTATATTCCGTCTTCTCTTCCTCTCCGGGCGGGTCTTTTTCTTCATACCTCTAAAGATACTTAGAAACAGTCTTATTTCCTATGCCTACCTTCGAGAATTTTTACTACATCACTCAATGTGTACCCCTTTGCTTGCAACAGTATGAGATAGTGAAAAAGCAGGTCGGCACTCTCGTTGAGAAACAGATTTTCATCCTCATCTTTGGCTTCTATAACCACTTCAACCGCCTCTTCTCCTACTTTCTGAGCAATCTTGTTGATTCCTTTGTCAAAAAGAGAAGCTACATAACTCTCCTTTCCTCCCTCTTCTTTTCTCTGCGCTATCACCGCTTCCAAATCTGACAAAAAGCCGTAATGCGGACGGTTTTCTTCGCTCCAACAAGTATCGGTACCTGTGTGACAAGTGGGACCTTTCGGACGTGCCTTGACCAATAAAGTATCTCTATCGCAATCTACTTTAATATCGACAAGGGACAGTGTATTACCACTCTCCTCCCCCTTGGTCCACAAACGCTGTTTACTGCGACTAAAGAAGGTCACCAAGCCACTTTCCACAGTCTTTTTATAGGCAGCCTCATTCATATACCCCAGCATCAGTACAGCCCTGGTTTCGGCATCCTGTACTACAGCCGGAACAAGACCGTCATTTTTTTCAAAATCTATATTCATAATAATCTTATTTTTTTACAATTACATTTTGCAATTTGTCATTCCGGAGACAGTGAACCCGCCTGTCCGGCGAGCATGCCCTACTGTCAATCTCTCTCCAGAATCAAAGGAGCTGTTAAAGCACAAGGCTTTATTTCTACATTTGTTCTGTTCCTACAAACGTAGGATGGCACTGAAAACCTTCGCTTTACAATCGCACTGCAATATCCTGTGTCTTTAAAAAATGTTTCAATTCAACAAGCCTTATCTCCTTAAAGTGAAACACGCTGGCTGCGAGGGCTGCGTCGGCTTTACCTTTTAGGAAGGCATCGGCAAAATGCTGCATTTCTCCGGCACCTCCCGAAGCGATTACGGGGATATTGACCAATTCCGAGATACGAGCGAGAGCCTCATTGGCAAAACCGTTCTTTGTCCCGTCGTGATCCATAGAAGTAAAGAGTATCTCACCGGCACCGCGTTGTTCTGCTTCCTTTACCCATTCGTATAAAGGGATTTCTGTGGGTTCTTTACCTCCTACGAGGTGAACCAGCCATTGCCCCTCTAGCTGTCGCGCATCTACGGCTACAACTACACACTGACTCCCGAAACGCTTAGAAAGCTCGTCGATCAGTTCCGGGCGTTTTACCGCTGATGAATTTATCGAAACCTTGTCGGCACCGTTTTGCAATAGTATTTCCACATCCTCTACAGAGGCAATTCCCCCTCCTACCGTAAAGGGTATATCCACTTTTTCTGCCACCTTCCTCACCAGATCAGATAGGGTTTTTCGCTTTTCCTCAGTAGCTGAAATATCGAGAAAAACCAATTCGTCTGCTCCCTCTGCCGCATAAATAGCGGCGAGCTCTACAGGGTCGCCTGCATCTCTGAGATTGAGAAAATTAACTCCTTTTACCGTTCTCCCGTTCTTGATATCCAAACAGGGTATAATTCTTTTGGTCAGCATATATTTTCAGCTTTAATACGATTGTTGTCCTTTACATCAGGCTACTATGTAATTTTCCAATTCTTTCAAACTTATCTTGCCTTCGTATATAGCTTTGCCGATAATAGTCCCCTCACATCCCAAGTCTGCGAGTTTGGGCAGTTCATCAAAGGCCGATATTCCACCGGAAGCGATGAGTTTTATGTTGTTGTTATGTGCTAATATTTCAGTGTACAAATCAAAGGCAGGTCCTTTTAACATACCGTCTTTACTGATATCGGTACATATCACATATTCTATTCCCTCTTTGTTATAACCATCGACAAACGGCAACAGGTCTATTCCTGAACTTTCGAGCCAGCCGCTGATGGCGATTTTATTTCCATCCGTACCGGGTTGTACGTCGGCACCGAGTATAATTCTTTCAGCTCCATAACGCTCAATCCACCCCAAAAAGGTCTCCCTGTCTTTTACGGCTATGCTCCCACCGGTAACCTGTGTGGCACCGCTTTCAAAAGCTATTTTAAGATCTTCGTCCGATTTGAGTCCTCCTCCGAAATCTATCTTAAGCCCAGTATTCGAAGCTATTTGCTCCAGTATCTCGTGATTTACAATATGACTGCTTTTGGCTCCGTCCAGATCTACCAGATGCAAGTATTCTATGCCGTGAGCCTCAAAGGCTTTGGCCACCTCCAAAGGGTTCTCATTATACACTTTACTGGTGCTGTAATCGCCTTTTGAAAGCCGCACACATTTGCCTTCTATAATATCTATGGCTGGTATTATTCTCATGTGATATAACTATAACTTTAAGAAACTCTTTCCAAAAAATTGTTTAAAACGCTTGCTCCGGCTGTACTGCTTTTTTCAGGGTGGAACTGAACTCCATAAAAATTGTCTTTTTTCAGAGCCGAAGCATATCCAGTTCCATAAGAGGTATGGGCAATGGCTTCCGAACAATCGGGCACATAATAGCTGTGTACGAGGTACATAAACTCTCCTTCTTTAATTCCGTCAAAGAGATCCGATTTCAGATCAGAAATCCGATTCCACCCTATTTGCGGCACTTTTACGATATCGGGAAACCGGAGTACATCGGTATCGAATATACCCAATCCCTGAGTATTTCCCTCCTCAGAATACCTACACATAAGCTGCATACCGAGACATATACCTAATACCGGTTGCTTCAATTCCGGGATCAATTTGTCGAGTCCGGTAGCTCTGAGCTTACTCATAGCACTTCCCGCAGCTCCCACACCGGGAAAAATAACCTTATCGGCACTTTTTATGATTTGTGCATCATCTGATAGCAAAGCCTGATGGCCCAATCGCTCTACGGCAAATTTCACACTCTGTATGTTTCCCGCTCCGTAATCAATGATAACGATGTTTTTCATAGTACCGGATCAGATCATTCCCTTGGTGGTAGGGAGTACCATTTTTTCTACATCTCTTTTCACTGCCATCTTGATCGCCTTGGCAAAAGCTTTAAAAATGGCCTCAATCTTGTGGTGTTCATTCTGTCCCTCAGCCTTGATATTCAGATTGGCTCCCGCTCCATCGGTAAAAGACTTAAAGAAGTGATAAAACATCTCGGTCGGCATCTTACCTATCATTTCGCGTTTAAACTCCGTTTCCCACACCAGCCAGTTTCTCCCTCCGAAATCGATAGCTACCTGTGCGAGACAATCGTCCATTGGCAGACAGAATCCGTAACGTTCTATTCCCAATTTATCTCCCAATGCCTTTCGGAATACCTCACCAAGAGCAATAGCCGTGTCTTCGATAGTGTGGTGTTCATCTACTTCCAGATCGCCATCAACACGGATAACGATATCCATCTGCCCGTGTCTTGCCAGTTGATCGAGCATATGATCGAAAAAGGCAATACCCGTACTGATATCGCTCTTGCCCTTACCATCCAGATTGATATCTATACTTATATCGGTCTCATTGGTTTTTCTCGCAATCGAAGCCGTACGTCTCTGTAATTTTAAAAATTCGTATATCTCTTTCCAATTGCTGGTTTCCAAAGCGATACAAGCCTGTAACTCTTCAGTTTCGGTCGTAACTTCCCCTGTTCCGAGTTGGGTGTCATTGTTGATAAACACGGCCTTGGCCCCGAGGTTTTTGGCCAGTTCCACATCGGTGAGCCTATCACCAATAACCAACGAATTCTCCAAGTCGTATTCCTCTGAAAAATACCCGCTGAGTAAGCCGGTTTTGGGCTTTCTGTTAGGCGAGTTCTCTTCGGGAAAACTGTGGTCTATAAAAATTTGGTCAAAGACAATCCCTTCATTTTCCAAACTTTTCAGAATCAGATTATGTACCGGCCAGAAGGTATCTTCCGGAAAAGCATCTGTTCCCAATCCGTCCTGATTGGTCACCATCACCAATTCGTAATCCAATTCGCGAGCAATGCGTCCCATCCAGGTAAACATCCCGGGGTAGAATTCCAGTTTTTCAAAGGCGTCAATCTGTTCGTCTTCCGGCTCTTTGATCAACGTACCATCACGATCTATAAACAATACTTTTTTCACAAAAACACATTTTAAAATTAATTAAAGAACTGGTTTATTTGCACCCCTGCAGACTCAAAGCATCCTTCTCAATTCTTTGATCAGCTTCTGATTCTCTTCAGGAGTACCCACTGTAAAGCGCAGGCAATTTTCGCAAAGAGGCTGCGTAGTCCGATTTCGCACCACTATACCTTTGTCTAGTAACTGACGGTATCTGAGATTGGCATCGTCAACTTTCGCCAGTATAAAATTGGCATCGGAAGGGAATACTTCTGACACAAAACCAACTTCAAGTAATGCTTTAAATAAAATCTCTTTTTCTAATTTAATATCAGCCACTTCCTTATTTACACCATCTAAATCACTCAATCGATTCAACGCTCGCCTCTGGGTCAGCTCGTTGACGTTGTAGGGTGGTTTTATACTGTTGAGTACGGCGATGACTTCGGGCGATGCAAAGCAGATACCCAATCGTATTCCTGCCAATCCGTAGGCCTTAGACAAAGTTTGAGTCACCACCAAATTGGGATATTCCTTTAGCCTTTGCAACCAGCTTTCCTGAGATGAAAAATCGATATAGGCCTCGTCGATTACTAACAGTCCGCCAAAGCCCTCCAACAATGCTGTGACACTTTCATCTGAAAAGGAATTTCCCGTAGGGTTGTTGGGAGAGCACAGAAACAACAGCTTGGTGTTCTTGTCTACCACTTCCAGTATATCCTTTACTTTGGGCTGGTAATCTGACGACAACAGCACCTCCTTATTTTCTACATTGTTAATCTCTGCCAACACCTTGTACATCCCATAGGTTGGAGGCAGGCTAATCACGTTGTCCTGTGCCGGTTCGCAGAAGGCCCTAAACAAAAGGTCGAGCACCTCATCGCTACCGTTGCCGAGAAGAATATTTTCTACCGACACTCCTCGTTGAGCTGCCAATACCTCCTTTAGTTTTCGCTGCTGCGGGTCTGGATAGCGATTTACATCACTTTCAAAGGGATTCTCATTAGCGTCGATAAACACCATTTCGGCCTCAAAATCTTCAAACTCGTCCCTTGCAGAAGAGTACGGCTTTAATCGGGCGACATTAGGTCTTATCAGCTCATTGATATCAAAACTTATATCTTTCATCACTTCCCTTCTTTTATACGATTCAACCTCAGGCTAACTGCATTTTTATGCGCCTGTAGTCCTTCAGCTTCAGCCATCAATTCTATGGCTTTACCTATATTCCCTATTCCTTTTTCCGTAATTTTTTGAAAGGTGATGGCTTTGGTAAAACTGTCTAAATTTACACCGCTGTAATTACGGGCATATCCGTTGGTCGGAAGAGTGTGGTTGGTTCCCGAAGCGTAGTCGCCTGCACTTTCGGGGGTATAATTACCTATAAACACCGAGCCGGCATTGACAACAGCATTCACATAAAACTCTTCCTCATCACTACAGATAATAAGGTGTTCCGGACCGTAGCTGTTTACCAAATCGAGGGCTGTTTCTTTATCCTTTACATAAATCAACTTCGAATTCCCTATAGCTGCTGCGGCTATTTCTTTGCGAGGCAGGACTTTTATTTGTTCTTCCAGCTCCTCTTCTACCCTCTCTATCAAATCTTTTGAGGTAGACACTAAAAGCACCTGACTGTCTTTGCCGTGTTCGGCTTGTGAAAGCAAGTCGGATGCCACAAAACCGGTATCGGCACTATCGTCGGCCAAAACGAGAAGTTCTGAAGGTCCTGCTGGCATATCGATAGCTACACCATATCGCGTAGCCAGTTGTTTGGCGACGGTGACATACTGATTACCCGGACCAAATATTTTGTACACCTGCGGAATACTTTCGGTGCCGAAGGTCATTCCAGCTATGGCCTGTATCCCTCCTACCTTGAGGATGCGATCTACTCCACACAACTTGGCTGTGTAGAGAATGGCCGGGTGTATATTTCCCTGTTTGTCGGGGGGAGAGCACAACACAATCTCTCCACAACCGGCAATAGCGGCCGGAACGGCAAGCATAAGCACTGTGGAAAACAGCGGAGCTGTACCTCCGGGAATATACAGTCCGATTTTGTCGATAGGTTTCTTTTCCTGCCAACATTGCACCCCTTGTACTGTAGAAACCGTAACTCGTTCTGTTTTTTGAGCGGTGTGAAATTTTTCTATATTGCTCTTTGCCAGTGCTATGGCTTCCTTCAATTCATCGGAAACCATACCAGAGGCCGCTTCTATTTCGACAGCAGTCACTGCTACATTCTTTGGAGATACCCCGTCAAACAAGGAGGTGTATTTTGCAACCGCCCGGTCTCCTTTGTCTCTTACCTCTCTAAAAATCTCCTTCACCATAGCCTCTATATCGCCTATGGTTTGAGTTGGCCTTTGCAGTAATTCCGGCCATGTACTGCGTTGGGGATTGTATATCTTATTCATCTTGACTACTGTTTGTTAAAGTACCATTTTTTCAATAGGACACACCAAAATACCCTCGGCCCCTACCGCTTTAAGTTCGTCGATAACTTCCCAGAATTTATTCTTGTCGATTACCGAATGTACACTGCTCCATCCCTCCTCGGCAAGGGGCATAACGGTCGGACTTTTCAATACCGGAAGTATGCTACCTACTTCTTCTATCTTATCATTTGGGACATTCATCAGTATATATTTCGAATTTCTGGCTTTAAGCACCGCCTGAATGCGAAACAATAATCTGTTGAGCAAAACATTACTCTCGTCTGTAATGGCTGGAGATACCGCTAGTACGGCCTCACTTTTCAGTATAACTTCTACCTCTTTTAGGTTGTTTTTAAAGAGCGTACTACCACTCGACACTATATCGACTATAGCATCGGCCAGACCGATATTGGGTGCTATCTCTACCGAACCCGATATTTGATGTAATTCGACCTTGATTCCCTTTTCGTCGAGAAAGCTGTTTACCGTATTCGGATAAGAAGTGGCAATTTTCAGTCCGTCCAAATCCTTAACCGATTGATAAGAAAAGGTTTTCGGTACAGCTACCGATACCCTACACTTCGAAAACCCGAGCTTCTCTACCACTTGGATATCACCACCTTTCTCGACAAGGAGATTTTCTCCAATAATAGCTACATCAACTACCCCATCAATAAGGTACTGAGGAATATCTGAATTTCTAAGAAAAAGCACCTCCATCGGAAAATCGGAGGCTTCTGCCTTGAGTTGGTCTATGCCGTTATTCACCGAAATTCCGCAATCTTTGAGGATTTGCAGGGAATCTTCATTGAGACGACCACTTTTCTGGATAGCAATTTTTAGTTTGTTCATTGTTTTGGTTTTGTCCCCTTAAGGATAATTAGCTGATACGGTTTTTACATAAAAAAAGCCCGTCTGAATCACTCAAACGGGCTCTATATGGATTTTGATGTATTACAAACATACCATGCTCACCTCGCCTGAGTGCAAGTGTAAAAATGGTGATGATGCAATACTGATATATTCATTTCTCTTTTGTAATGCCGCAAATTTAAATGAAAAATCCATTATAAAAACAAGAAAAAGGCTTTTTTTTTTATAACAATACCTCATCATATTGTAACTACAGTAAAAAGAGAAGTGACTTTTCACTCCCTCCACTTTGCCTGATCTTTATTAAATTCATATTTTTAACAAATTTTTTGAGTTATGTATATAAATTCTATATTTTTATTCCTTAAAAATCAAAGGAAATGACACAATTTAAAGGACAAAATATCATAGACTTTTTGAAAGTTTTCCCGGATGATGCTTCCTGCAAGCGCTATTTGGCCGAGTT
>JAJUFH010000023.1 GCA_029266035.1 Sinomicrobium sp. | reverse complement strand
GAAATTCTTTGTAATTTCATAGACACGTAGAATAGAAAAACCCCGTTTTTTGGCACTTTGGCCAATTTTCGGGGTTTTGTTTCTCTAAATTACGGATTAATTCACTGAATTACAAATGTTTATTTAATTCTGAATGTACCTAAATACAAAAAGGCCGTCCGCAGGGATGGCCTTTTTTGTTGTGTTGTATAAGTGGGTTATTCGCCTATACTGGAAATACGCTCATCAATAAGTTTGAGCGCTATACCGTCGCTTCCCATGAGTTCGAACAAGTCGAGAATATTTCTCATGGTTTGCTCCTCTTCCATCTGTTCTTTTACAAACCACTGCAAGAAGTTTTCCGTTCCAAAATCGTTTACTTTACGACATTTGGCCACAATATTGTGAATGGATTTGGTAACCTCTATCTCCTGATCCAAGGAAGCTTCGAATATTGCCTCCAGCGAATCGAAATCGTGCGATATAGAAGGAATCTCGGGAGAATAAGCCATCCCTCCATTGTCGTTGATAAATCTGAAAATCTTCATCATGTGCTCCCTCTCCTCTTCGGCTTGCTCATAAAAAAACTGTGCGCTACAATTCAGTGCATTTCTGTCGCACCACGAAGCCATCGCCAGGTAAATGGCCGAAGAATGAGCCTCTATTGCAACCTGCTTGTTCAGCAAGTCCATCACTTCTACATTTATGCTTAATTTTTGTCTTACTAAGTCTTTCATAGGTCTGTCTTTTTATACGCGTATCTTTCTACGTCTCTGTTTCTACATGTACAAAGATAGGAAACTCAACACTAACTATCTAATATACAGATAATTTCAATCCGGTCTAAGACTAATTATAAATAAAGACATCAAGATTGACGTTCAGCACACCTATGAGAGTAGTTTTCTTTTTTACATCACCATGAGGTTACATCCTCTGATATCGGCGTGATCAAAACGTCCGAGAACCTCAAAAGAGCCGTCTGCATTGAGCTTACCGAGGTCTTGAGTAGCGATAAAGGAACAAGAATTCAGGTTGGCGAGGTCGATAATATTAATCCCTCCAGTTTTTCCGTATTCTTGTATGGAAAGAGCATCTTCGGGATCTCTAGTTAGCACTCCCATCCAGGGGGGGCACTGAAAAATTCCTTCTCCATAAGAATAAGCCTGTGAGAGCAATTCGGTCATTCCGTATTCACTGTGAATACTATCGGTGCCAAAACCTTCTCTCAATATACGGTGTAATTCTTCACGTACCAACTCTTTTCGCCTTCCCTTCATTCCTCCGGTTTCCATCACTACGGTATTTTGCAAATCAAAATGTCGATTTTCCACTAGGTCGAGCAATGCAAACGACACCCCTATCAACAATACCCTTTCCCCTGCACGATCGAGTTGGACAAGTTTGTCGGCAAGAGTATCGAGCTCGTGCAAGTAAAACCCGCTATCTTTCTTTTTCGATTGCCTTATCAAGGCCTCTGCCATATAGATCAACGAGGATCCCTGACGCTCTAAATAAGACGGCAGTAATGCGAGTACGGTATAATCCGCAATATCCCCGTAAAAACGCTTAAATGCCTCTGAAAAGCTCTTTTCATAGAGAGCTATGTCTGTTACATAGTGTTTGCTGGTGGCCGCTCCTGTAGTTCCGCTGCTGGTAAAGATCTCTTGGGGCTCTCGATCGGAAGTCACTACACGTTGATCTTTGAAAAAAGAAATTGGCAAAAAAGGAATCTCGTTTAGCGAATGCACTTTTTCCGGATTTCGGCCTAACAGCTTGCAAAATCTGCCGTATACCTCGCTAGACCGATACTGGTAACGGTACACTTCGAGGGCTAGCCTTTCGAAATCAGACTTCCCGGAAATACCGAAAATCGCTTCACTATTCATATTGCTACCCTTCTTGTAATTGTTTGTAATTCTTTAAAGTACAATTCCAAAATCAGATCTCACCATCAGGTTCAAGACAACAGATTACTACAAAACGAAATACCGTAGAGCACTCCTAACCCAAGCCCCCTTTGAGCGAAGCGAAAAATCACCATCACCTCATCTCCAAGTCTCCTCATCTCCGCGTCTCCTCACCAAGTCACCCCATCTCCTCATCACCTCTTCTCCATCTCATCTCCATCTCTCCTCATCACCAAACCATCACCCCTCCGTCGCTATGGCTTTCATTTTCTTAAAGAGGAAAACGAGCAGGGCTCCCCCAGAGAACGCTATAAATACCACGAGGGGGAACATCCATTTTTTGGTAGTTGTTATGCTCTTTTGTGGGAGGTCCAAGCGTTCTGCTACACTTCTTATTGTCTTTTCGGTATCGACAGTTCCCGTACTCAGGCTATCTATGGTTTCAAAGAGTTGCTGTTGCGACCTCACCAATTCGGCAAGAGTTCCCGTCGTTTCAGATCTCAGGACAATCGCTGCATCTCCCTTGTCTATGCTATCTGGCATACCTTCACCCTGTTTTTTGAGAATATCATTGATGTGCAAAACAGCTTCTCTACTGGTTTCCAATCTGGAAATTGTGTTTTTCCTCAGGCTGTCTCCCAACCTGCTGTAATACTCATTGTCATTCAAAAACCCCAGTACAGCCGAAACTATTTTCTTTGCATCGTTTTTCTTTCCGGTACGAATAGTAATCCTGTGATATTTGTAATTTACGGCGGTTACCTCATCTTTAGCCAAAGCCAAATCGCCTTTCAGGGCATTAAACACATTGAGTCTGTCTTCATCAGTGAGAAACCCGTAAATGTCGATAACCGGCGCTACAGAAATACCGTAAAAGCTACCTAGGTCTTCTAGCTGTATACGTTTAAAAAACTCCGTATCTCTTCTGCGCCTTTTAGTTTCTATTTCCCGAACGCCCGAGTACAGATAATCTGCGCTTCCAAAATTGGGTACTACTACAAGCTCGCTTCTGTAACTGCTGGATCCCGACGAGCTATCTATAAAATATCCGACCGCAAAGGCGATGAGCAAAAGGACGAGAAGAACAATCGCAAATCGTTTATAGAACATCACCACACGATATATCCCTTTGATGATCCACTTAAAAAAGTCTCCTATTTTTTGCAATAACAGTCCGAGATCTATTTCATCTGAGGCTTGTTGACGGGCTTTGTTTTCGTTCATAATAAGAGCTGTTTTTCTTCTGAAATATTAGTGTTTTTGTTCCTCTTTCCGTTGAGTATCTGCTCTAGAATTCTGCGGGTGATGAGATAAGTGGGTTTTACCCCTGTAGTACCAAGCCCTCCAGAGGCAAGCGTACTCCCTGTTTCCAGCGGATTATCGGAAGCGTAATAGGCGTATCTCACCTTGACATCTTTAGAAATACTCTTTCTTATCCTCGAGGCCGATTGAATAGCTTTCTGATAATGCGCGCCCTCCATTTCCAAGCCCACCACATTCCACGTCGACTCGTGGAAAAAACTGAGCAGATCTCTATTTTGCAAGGATGTTCCGAGAACCGTAATCATCGTACCTTCAAACACCTTTAGTCCATATCCTTCAAAATCAGCTTTACAGAGTTCGTTTTCGAATGGGTAATTGTCGGCTGTCCCTTCAAAAATATGAGCGGAAGGAATCATGAGATCTCCTTTGTCGCCCTCCAATATTCCTGCCTTTCCCATGATGGAAACCGATTTGATGTCGAGAAAATAAGGTTTGTGATCTACAACTCGTTTCTTTCTGTCTTTATACGGTTTTAAAAACTCGTCTATGGTTTCATACGCCTGTTCCCCAAAGGCATAATCCATCACAAACAACACAGGAAATCCGCCTTGTTCTCCAGCTTCAAAACGGTAATCAGGATGCTGAAACTCTATTTTGGCGGTGTCAAATATCTGTACATCTATATTCGTTCCCGAGGTGTCATCGATAGCAATCATCCCGTTTTTTAATGCGAATGTCTTTACCCTCTCCCTCAGGTCGTCGTTTTGGGGAAGACTGAGCATCTCATATAGCTCAAGGCGTTCTTTTCCCTTCACCTCCTTTTTCAGTGCCTCCACTGCAAAGAGTGAATTCATCACACTGTGCATATTCGCACTGATGATATGTATCGGGCGACCCAGAAGGTCGTTTTCCAAAAGCACAGTTTTAATAGCATGAGCCCATCGCTCCCCGTGGATATGATGCCCCAATCGCTCTCGCAGAATAGGGCTAAATGCTATCGCTCTCTTGTTATTATCTCTTTCCTCCTCTATGGCTAGTCTGCCCATCCAGTAAACGATGTGTAAAAATCGCTCGGGCATCTGTTTGGTGGCAAATGTTTGGTGTGCATCCAAAGCTTCCTCAAAAGTACGCCCCAAAATACTGGCCACGTGGATTAGTGCTCCTTCGCGTTCAGCTCTAGACAACTTCCCTTTCTGTACGGCCGACTCCAGCTTAAACCAATCTCTTGTAGTTTCGCCGGTTTCATCGTCGTAAACCCTTCGTCTTATCTTGTCAGACTCTATGTACAGGAAAGTAAGGTGAGTGAGTATATCGTAGATGTCGGAGCGCCCTCTGGTGATCTCAATATTCATCTGTTCTGCATCTACCCTATAGCAATTCCGCCTGCGTTTTGGAGGAATAATAGGAGTAAATTGCGATTTTTTGTATCCCTCGTCTGAGGTGAGGTTGATGTATCGACATTCTTCTATACCCATGGGCAACCGGTCGAGTATATACGTCAGTCCGTTGAGTTCTACCTTGTTTTCAGCAATAGAACCGTATATTTCAGGACGAATCAGCAACAAGGATTCCCTAAGCGTTTCCCCTGAAACACCCATCGGTTTATAAAACCCCCTGTTGAGCAGATGTCGCATCGCGATATACATCCGCTCTATGGCGTTGGTCGATTCTTGTGCTCTTGTTCTGTCCTTTACCTTGCTCATATCTTGTTTTCTGTACAAAAATACGGGATTTTTGTATAATTGTTTAGCGACAGGTCGACTGATACACCCTCATCAACACCTCAACCACTGAGCTCAGCTTCTGTAGTTGTATAGTTTCTCTGCCAATTTGCGGTCGTTTGACAGTCGCTGCACCTTGTTCTGCCCGCCTAGTTTACCTATGCTTTTCATATATTCGGAAAAGCCTCCTTTCTTAATTTTGGTAATCCTCAAAGGGGCGAGTACGCTTCCAGAAATAAGGTCGTAATAATAAGTGTTCTGCTTCTGAAGCGCTTGATCCACACACCGTGCAAACCCCTTTATATCCTGCGGTTCTTCGCTAAATTCAATCAGCCATTCGTGATACGGCAATCCCCCTTCGGGCGGATCGATTTGCGGGGCCACTGTAAATTCGTTAATGCTACCTCCAAAAGCCTCTATTCCTTCCTTTATCGCCTGTTCCACTTCCTTGGCTATTACGTGTTCGCCAAAGGCTGAGGTAAAATGTTTAATCCTACCGGATACCACAACGCGATAAGGGCTTACGGAGGTAAATTGTACTGTATCGCCCAAATTGTAAGCCCAAAGACCGGCGTTGGTAGATATAATCATGACGTAATTGACGTCTAACTTCACATCTTTTAATGTGAGACGTGGCGGATTCTCTGTAAAGAATTCATCGGCAGGGATAAACTCGTAAAAGATTCCGGAATCCAACTGCAACAACATCCCTTTTTCTTTTTGAGAATCCTGAAAGGCAAAAAAGCCTTCACTTGCCGGAAAGAGCTCTATACTGTCTACCTTTCTACCGATAAGGTCTTCAAACCTCGCCCTATAGGGTTCGTAATTAACTCCTCCGTAGATAAACAATTCGAAGTTTTTAAAGATCTCTCCTACCTTTTTACCACTGTATTCTTGTAATTTTTCAAAATACATCTGTACCCAGGAAGGGATACCACTGATAACGCTCATATTTTCCACAAGTGTCTCCTCTACTATGGTGTTGACCTTGGTTTCCCAATCGTCTATACAGTTGGTTTCCCAGCTGGGCATTCGATTTTTTTGCAGGTATTTGGGCACGTAGTGAGCCACTATACCCGAAAGTCTTCCGAGTTTTATTCCATTTTTTTCTTGGAGTATAGGGCTGCCCTGTAAAAAGATCATTTTCCCGTTTACAAAGCGGGAGTTTCCCGTTTCGTGAATATAGCACAATATAGCATTTCTCGCAGCCTTGATATGGTGTGGCATAGACGCTGCCGTGAGCGGAATATATTTGGCTCCCGAAGTAGTGCCCGAAGTTTTGGCAAAATACAGAGGTTTTCCCTTCCAGAGCACATTTTCCTCTCCGTTTACCACCCGATCTACATAAGGTCTGAGTTTTTCATAATCGCGAACCGGAACATTTTTGACAAAATCTTCGTGAGTTTTTATACGCTCAAAATGGTGATCTCTGCCAAATGCCGTGTCGGCAGCTTCTGCAATCAGCTTTCGAAATACCTTTTCCTGAGTTTCTACAGGCTTTTGAACCCACCGCTGCATATCGCGGTATACGTTTTCGGCAAAAATCTTTGCTGCAAAGGATTTTAGAGACATAGGTCAAAATCGCTACAACTCCTTGAATTCGCAATAACAGGAGTCCTATTTTTTTAATTAAAATCTATATAGTCTGTGGGATTTACCGGATATCCATTGCTCCACAACTCCAGGTGTAGATGAGGTCCCGTAGTCAACTCTCCGGTATTTCCCATCGTGCCTATCACCTCTCCTGCCTTTACTAAATCTCCCTGCATCTTGGTCAATGAGCCATTGTGTTTGTATACGGAAATCAGTCCGAGCGAATGTTCTACAATACATACATATCCGGTATCTGCAGTCCACTCGGCAAAGATAACAATCCCGTCGGCAACTGTTTTCACCGGAGTTCCGGAAGCCCCGGCAATATCTACGGCAAAATGTTTTTCTTCGAGGTTGAACTCATTGGAAATAACACCGGAAACAGGGGGGAAAAGTACAAAATCTACCTCCGACATAGCGCTACCCATGAGGTTGTACTTGTCTTCTACCGCTACTTCCTCACGCAGGGCAAGGTCTTCTGCTCCCGGGGAAAGATCCACTTCAGACGGATCGGGTCGGTCTTCCGACGACGAAGGGTCTTTGGGGGTTTTCTCGGTCATCTCTTCCGGATTTATCTCTCCTGTAAGTATCCTTCTGACATTGGAGATGTAGTCGTCATTGGCTCCTAACACCTGCTGTAGTGAATCCGTTTTATAGGTGAGATTGGCGAGTTGGTGTTTTAATTGGGGGGAAGAATATCCCGGGATATACTCCCTCAAAGGAGTAAACGCAATGAGAATGGTGGTGAGCGCAATGAGAAATACAGCAAATGAAGTTCCTACTACAAAGACGTTGAGCCTGTTCAGGCGGAACGACAAACGCTCTTCGAAGGTATCTTCATTGAGAATAACCAGTCGATATTTGTGCAAAAGCTTTTTTGCCAGTTTCTTTTTTTTGGGTTTGCTCTTTGTCATGACACTTGCAAATATAACGTTATACGCCCCATACAACTCTTAAAAATATAATAATTAACGCCTGTATTCAACATTTCTTATTACCTTTGTTTTCACTAAGTTTTGCTGTTTTAGGGCAAAGACTTAATACAAAAACAAAACATTCCGGTATTTGGTCGGAGTATATTAAACCTCACTTGGTGAGTAAAAGTAATTAAAAATGATTTCATTGAATATTATCTTAGGAGTAATTGGTGCACCACAGATTGTGTTGATTGTGGTAGTGCTATTGTTGCTTTTTGGTGGCAGAAAAATTCCAGAACTGATGCGCGGACTCGGAAGCGGGATTAAAGAATTTAAAAACGCAACTAAAGACGACGAGCCGCCAGCTGGTGACAAGAAGGAAGAATAAGCTCTCCTCCTATAACAGAACAAGCCTTTTTCCCTTTGGGAAGGAGGTTTTTTTGTTTTAACTCACCTCATTGTTTAAACATTTCCGAACCAGCTTAAAGCCATTGGTAATATGACCTTCAACTGTTTTTAGGGAGAGGTTTAGCTTCTGTGCTACCTGAATGTATTTCATATCTGATATTTTACAGGCTACAAAAACCTCCCTACATCGTTCCGGTAATAGAGCGATACATTCTTCTAGTTTTTTTATGCGTTGTGACTTGTATTCAGACTCTGATTCCATCACTTCCATTACCGCATTGTGATAGTAGTCATCGAGTACGCTTTCCCTTTTCTTAACATTTCTAAACTTATCCACCAAGCGATTATAGGCTACTCTGTACAGGTAACTTTTCAGAGATGTCTTTATTTCAATTTTTCTTCTTTTCTCCCACAAATACAAAAAACTATCCTGGACAGCATCTTCAATTTCCCCCCTATCTGTCGTATAGTTCAATAAGTAACGACATAGGTTTTCATAGAACTCCGCATAAATTTTTTCAAAGCTGTGTATATCCCCGTCACGGATATTTTTCAAAAGAATATAGTGCTCTTTAGACATAGACAACTGATTAAAATCGAAAAAATATATTGCAAATGTGAAAAAAAAATAAATACGTCAAGGGTTTTTAGCTTTTTTTACGACATAATAACAAAGACCGATCACAAAGTGAAACAAGAAGAAGTCCATAAGCTCATTGTAAGGTACTTAGAAAACAGCATCACGGAAGAGGAGAGAGATCTCTTGACCAAGTGCCTGAAAAACAGTGAATACGCTACTCTTTTTAAGGAATACGTCGAACTCCATGTGCTGTTGAATACCAAAAGGGATTTTGACCATCGCCCTTCCTTACAAAAATTCAGCAAGACCGTATTGCACAGAAAACGCATGCGCCATATCAAGATATACCGATACGCAGCCGCGTGTGTACTTCTACTGTGTCTTGGCCTGTTTACATTATACTATAGCTCTCACAGTGAAGAGCCGGAAAAGTCTCATATAAAAATTGTGCAACAAAACATTCAATCAGGCACCAACAAGGCTCTTTTACAATTGAGCAATGGTACCGAAGTCGCCTTGGGAAATGGCCATACATTAATCGACAGTATTCACTACAGTACAGACGAAAGCCTAATTTACAGTACACCTCCCAGAACACCTCAGAAAAATCAATTCAATGTTCTCACCATACCGAGAGGAGGACAGTTTAAGGTACAATTGGTCGATGGGACCGTTGTGTGGCTCAATGCCGATTCGCAACTCAGGTACCCCGTGTTTTTTCACCCTGGGAATCCTAGGCAGGTAGAGCTAGTATACGGAGAAGCTTATTTTGATGTATCTCCCAGCACAGAACATCAGGGTGATGCTTTCAAACTTATTTCTCCAGGGCAGGAAATTGAGGTTTTAGGCACGGAATTCAATGTAAAAGCCTATAAAAACGAAACTCATATCTACACCACCTTATCTGAGGGAAAAATAAAGATTACCAAAGAAGGCGTACAACAGTTTCTCTTGCCTGGACAACAGGCTGTCTCGATTCGCAACGATGATAAAATTTCCGTAACACAGGTTGACGTATATAAAGAAACCTGCTGGAAAGACGGAATATTCAGCTTCGACAATACTCCGCTTAAGGACATCATGAAAGTATTGTCTCGTTGGTACGATGTAGATGTCGTCTTTAGAAGTAGTGAACTCAAAAAACTGACCTTCAACGGAGGGCTGAAAAAAACGCAGAACCTTCCCGATATACTGGAAATTATAAGTGAAATGAACAATATAAACTACGAGATCAATGGAAATACCGTAATTCTGAAATAAAAACAGGGGAACACAGGTTGAATCTCCTACAAAACAGACCTGTATTTCCCCTTTCTGATGCATTAATTAAACGAGTTTAACTAACACACATTAAATTTATGAAAATAGATTTTACACCCTTCCTTTTTTTTAAATTAAAAATATTATTCTCTTTTTGTATGAGAATCTTTATCCTTTTATTCTGCACCACAGTATTCGCATTTTCCCCTAAGGAAGTTTTATCACAAAAGCGGGAAGTCACGATTACAGATAATCGCGATTACAGCGTAGACGAGGTTTTTGACCTTATCAATCAACAAACAGAGTACTCCTTTATCTACCGGTCCGATCTTTTTGAAGGCTTTCCAAAAATTTTTCTCCACAAAGGAAGCATCAATGCCGGCAAACTTCTCGGGAAGGTCATAGAAAAAAAGGAGTTCAACGTTGTACTCACCGAAAACAACACCATTATTATCCGTGACAAATCTCATTACAACAGAGAACAAAAAGGCGTAAACGGTACCGTAAACGATGAAGATGGCCTACCAATTCCCGGAGTAACTGTGCGTATCAAAGGGACCTCTTCGGGGACCTTTACCGATATGGACGGGAATTATTCGATCGCAGTACCCAACCGAGAAAACGTATTGGTTTTTACCGCCATAGGATTCGAGTCGCAGGAGATTACCGTTGGGGATGCTTCGGTCGTCAATGTCACTCTGGTTACAAAAGTAGATGTCTTAGATGGGGTGACAATTAATGCGGGATATTATTCCACCTCCGAGAGAATGCGTACAGGAAACATTTCCAAAGTTACCAGCGAAGAGCTTAACCTGTCTCCCGTGGTAAACCCTATTGCAGCATTGGCAGGAAAGGTTCCTGGCATGATAATTACCCAAAACAACGGCAACCCCGGATCGGGATTTAATATCGAGATCAGGGGGCGCACACAGATCGACAATCTCTACAGCGCTTCAGATCAACCGCTGATTATTGTTGACAACGTCCCCATAGCGAGTGGTGGAGATTTTCTCAACAACGATATTTACATGACCTCTGCCATAAGCGGTGTGGGCATAACTGGTCTAAGTCCACTTTACAATATCAACATGGACAACATAGAGAGTATAGAAGTGTTAAAAGATGCCGATGCCACTGCCATTTACGGAAGTCAGGGAGCCAGCGGTGTAGTACTCATCACCACTAAAAAAGCAAAAGCCGGCAGCCTGAAGTTCGATGCCAATATTTCGAGCGGGGTCAGCGTGGCTCCTTTACCCAATATGCTCAACACGAGACAATACGTGGAAATGCGAAAGGAAGCTTTGAAAAATGACGGCATGGATCTTTACGAGCTCGCCAACAGTTCGAGCGCTGTGGATCGCAATCTGGTGTACGACCTCGTACAATACGACACCTTAAGAGACAACAACCTCGTAAAGCAACTTATAGGAGGTACCGCTTATACACACAATGTACAGCTTTCCCTTTCTGGAGGTAGTGAGCTCACCCAATTCAGGCTTGGAGGTAATTACAATAGAGAGACCTCTGTTGTCCCTGGAGACTTTCCGAATTCTCGTATGTCAGGTTTTGCAAATATCTCTGCGAGAAGCCGAGACAATAAACTCTCTGGTACATTTTCTGCCAGCTATACCGACACCAAGAATACCAGTCCTGCTTCCGATCTTTCTGCTTCCATATTCCTTCCTCCCAATTACAAACTATATGAAGAAAACGGTGATTTGGCTTGGAATGAAGGTGGGTATGACAGCGATAACCCTTTGGCTTATCTCCACAGAAAATACGAGGCAAATACCAAAACACTAAATACCAATGTTTTTATCTCTTATACTCCATTTAAAAACCTTGTTTTGAAGAGCAGTATCGGGTATAATCTTATCACTACAGAAGAAATCAAGACCTGGCCGTCTACCTCCGTTAACCCTCTAGACAGAACAGGAGCTGACGGACAGTACAATATGGGGCATAGCGAATTTAAAAGCTGGATTTGGGAACCCCAGATAGAGTATACCCTGAAGTTAGGCAAAGGGGTTTTAAGCGCTCTTGCCGGGGGATCGTTACAAAGCAGGGAAAAAAACCGATATTTTTTAGCTATAAAGGGATATGAAAACGACAGGTTGATCGGATCTTTGAACTCTGTAACATCAGAGATGTTTTCTCATGCTACTAGCTCCTTTTCACAATATCGCTACGGTGCTTTTTTCGGGAGAATCAACTACACTCACGACAATAAATATATCATTAACCTCTCCGGGAGAAGAGACGGCTCCAGTCGCTTTGGACCAGATTTCCGTTTTTCCAACTTCGGGGCTATCGGGGCTGCATGGATTGTTAGCGATGAAGATTTTATGCAAAACCTAACCGCCGTAAGCTTTGCAAAACTCAAGGCGAGCTATGGTGTTACCGGAAATGACAATATAGGCGATTATAAATATCAGGACGTATATGCAAACTCAAATGCCTTTTCGTTTACAGCCCCTGGAAGTTATAACGGGGAAGTCGCTCTGAGGCCAGAATCGTTGTTTAATCCTACCCTGCACTGGGAAAAGTTTATAAAAATGGAGGTTTCCGCAGATGTAAATTTCTTTATGGATCGGCTGAGGCTATCTGCCACTTGGTACCGCAACAATTCTTCCGATCCACTGGTATCCTATCCGCTTCCCTTTATTACTGGATATAACAGTGTAGTAGCCAATCTAAAAGGTGTTTTAATTCAAAATCGGGGTTGGGAGTTGATGTTGTCTTCTACCAATATTGACAACGGAAATTTTAGATGGACTTCCAATTTCAATATTACCATTCCAAAAAACGAGCTCAAGAAATTTCCGGCACTGGAAACTTCGAGCTATAACAATAGCTTTATTCTGGGAAAATCACTCAATACAGTCATTTCCGGTCATGTGGTTGGGGTTAACCCCGAAACAGGGCTGTATCAAATAGAAGATTACAACGGCAACGGCACCTATGAGCCCTCTTACGACGAGGGCGAGGGCGATGCCAGACCTCTTTTGGACACCGATCCCGACTTCTACGGAGGGTTTCGCAATAGCTTTTCATACAAGGGATTGAGCCTAGATGTCTTTTTCCAATTCGTAAAAAAGAAGGGGAACAGCTGGTGGTTTTCGGCTTCCAACATAACGAACCCCGCAGGATCTGCAGGAAATAACTACCCTACAGAGATACTGAACCGCTGGCAAAACCCCGGAGATATCGCTCCCTATCAAAAATTTACTACGACAGCTTCCTTTTTGGATATGTATAGCTTAACCGGACACGCTCCTACCTATCTGTCTTCCATGAATTATACAGACGCTTCTTTTATTCGATTAAAAAATGTGGCTCTGTCATATCAATTTACGAAAAAAGTGCTGGACCGTCTCGGGCTGAGCTCCCTGTCAATTTACGCTCAAGCTCATAATCTCCTTACCATAACACCATATAAAGTAGGTGATCCGGAAACTACCTCATTGCGATCCCTTCCTCCCCTAAAAACTGTTGTTATGGGAATTCAACTCAGTCTTTGATCTTTAAAGAAATTACTGTTATGACAACTATAAAAAACAAAAAAGCACGATTACCTCATTTACTGATATTCGGCATAATAATGTCTTTATTGCCAATAGGATGTAGTGATTTTGTCGATCTCGACCTACCTCAAGAGCTTCTGGATACCAAAGAAGTCTTTTCAAACAAAGAATCTGCAAATTCAGCTGTACGGGGAATTTATGCCTACACTGCCGGCACTCCCGCCATAACTTACCTCACCACTCATATAGGACTGGCATCGGATGAAATGGAACGGGTGAGTTATTCTTCAATTTATCTGGAGTTTGCCACCAATCAAATTGACCCAACTGGATCGGCAACTACTGGTTTTTGGAAGGGGTATTACAATATCATTTACCAGTGTAATAACCTCATCGCCAACATAGCAAACTCAACGGAGCTGGATACAGAATCGAGGCGGCAGTTTACCGGAGAAGCCCGCTTCATAAGAGCGCTGTGTTATTTTTATCTGGTAAACCTGTACGGAGAAGTTCCTCTTCCCCTTATTCCAGATTATGAGGAAAACCGCTTACTCGCCCGTTCGTCTGTTTCTGTGATATACGACCAAATTGTCCTCGACCTCACTGAAGCGAGAACATCGTTGAGCACTGAGCTATACACCCTTGCCGGAGATAGAATACGCGCCAACTATTGGGCTGCAACAGCACTCCTCGCCCGCGTACAACTATATCGGGAAAGTTGGGAAGAAGCCGAAGCCCTGGCCACGGAGGTGATCAATACAGAGTTTTACGAACTGGAAGAACTCGAAAGAGTTTTTTATGCCGATTCAAAAGAAAGTATATTACAATTCGCCAATTCAGGCTCTAGCCGTTACACCAACATCCAACTCACCGCTAATTCTGTAGACAATCCACAGGTTTTCTTAACCGATGTATTGGCAGAACTGATTTCGGAAGAAGACGGACGGAGGTCGGCCTGGCTTACTCCCACGGGAAATGGCCCCCTGAAATACAAGGCCTATTCCAATACAGTAGGCCCCGACACCGAAGAAGCCAATATGGTAATCCGTCTCGCCGAAATGTATCTCATACGAGCAGAGGCCCGCGCCCATCAAAACAATATTGTGGGAGAGCAAAGTGCTGCCTCAGATTTGAACGTCATCCGCTCCAGGGCAAACCTCGGAGAAGTGACAGCAACAACGCTTTCAGCTATATTACAAGCTATATACGACGAAAGAGCCCGTGAATTATTTGCAGAATGGGGTCACAGATGGTTCGACACCATAAGAACCGGAAGAGCAGACGAAGTATTCGGACTATTTAAGGAGAACTGGGATCCTACTAACGTCACCTTCCCCATCCCATACGACGAAACTATACGTAATCCCAATTTAAAATAGTCGTTGTCGGATAATCGGACACCTAAAATATCGGCCTTCCCAAGGACGACACACGAATAAAAACTAAATAAAATATTAAGATGACAAAAAAACTCATTTATCTCATATTTGCACTATTGCTATTCTCTTGCAGTAAAAAAGAGAGAACCGGCTATACAATTTCGGTAGAATTGGAGCAGATGGAACATCCGAACGCCAAAATGTATCTATCTAAGAGACCCTATAACATAGAACCAAAAGATATTCTTGATTCGGCCTCATACCAAAACAACAAATTTTTCTTTGAAGACACCATAACAGATCCCAAGCCTGTTTATTTGGTGTTTGATCGTTTTGGTAAAGGCTTGAAACAACTAAAACCTATAAACGATTGGAAAATGGTCTATCTGGAACAGGCAGATATTTTGGTGAAGGCAAAAGACTCTCTCCAAAGTTCCAAAGTACTGGGGTCAAAGCTCAACAGGCAGTATGAAGAATACCTAAAGGCTATAATGCTACCCAAATACTTTATGGAAAAATACGCCGCATTATATTCGAAAAAATCAACGCAGCCCGAATCTGAAATCGAAAAAAAACGTAAGATCAAAGAGGGAAGTGCCATCATTATGGAAATGACAAATGCCAGAGATTCTCTAAAGTATGAATATATCAACAACAATCCCGACTCCTATTTCAGCCTTGTGGCGCTTAATGACCTAAAGACAAAAGACGATCCTGACAAGCTTAAAAAACTGTACGAAACCTTAACGCCAGAACTTAAGAAGCTCAAGTTCGGCAAGGAAGTAGTAGCCAGCCTCGCAAGCGCCAAAGAGGCTTTAGGAGGCAAAGCCGCAGACTTTACTCAAAACGACCCTGATGGAAAACCTATCAAATTGTCCGATTACAGGGGGAAATACCTTTTGGTCGATTTCTGGGCCTCCTGGTGTGGCCCTTGCCGGATGGAAAACCCCAATCTGGTAAAGGCCTATACCAAATACCACGACAAGGGCTTTGATATCCTTTCCGTATCTCTAGACACCAAACGGGATGCATGGCTGAAGGGGATAGAAGAAGAAGGCCTCGCTTGGCGTCACGTATCCGACCTGAAAGGTTTTAATAACGAAGTTGCCCTCCTGTACAACATAAAATTTATCCCCCAAAACTTACTTATAGACCCGGAGGGTAAAATTGTCGCTCAAAACCTAAGAGGGTATATGGTAGAAAAAAAATTGTCGCAAATTTTTAAATAACATGCTGTTGTCCATATAAAAACCGACAAACCGGAAGCTAGGATCTTATGCTTCCGGTTTTCTTTTCTTCATTTTCGTAAAGATTAGTAAACAAAACTATTTACTCCACTCCCACCATAGACAGCTGTATGCGTTTTCGCTGCAGATCTACGTCTAGCACCTTTACCTCTACGTGTTGATGCAGCTTTACCACAGTGTTCACATCACTTACAAACTCCTTGCTCAGATTGGAAATATGCACCAATCCGCTTTCCTTGATTCCTATATCTACAAAGCATCCAAAATTCGTGATATTGTTTACAATTCCGGGCACGGTCATACCGAGCTTTACGTCTTCTATGGTTTTTAATTCTTTGCTAAACTCAAAAAATCCAGCTTTTTCTCTCGGGTCGAGGCCTGGTTTTTCCAGCTCTTTTAAGATATCAGTCAGAGTTGGTAGCCCTATGGCTCCAGAGCAGTATTTTTCGGGCGTGATTTTCGCTATCAACTCCTTATTCCCTATCAGTCGGCTAACCTCTACCCCTAAATCGAACGCCATCTGTTCCACTATACCGTAACTTTCAGGGTGAATGGCCGAGTTGTCTAGGGGGTTATCGCCTTGTACCACACGCAAAAATGCCGCACTCTGTTCAAAAGCCTTATTCCCTAAACGGGCTACTTTCAACAGTTCTTTTCTGGAGCGAATTTCTCCTTTTTCGCTTCGATACGCGACAATATTTTCTGCCAGTGCCGGACCTATTCCGGAAACATATCCCAACAGACTCGGACTCGCTGTATTGAGGTTGACACCTACGTGATTCACACAGCTCATCACCACAGCGTCGAGCTCTGTTTTCAGCAACGACTGATCTACATCGTGTTGATACTGCCCTACTCCTATCGATTTCGGATCGATTTTGACCAGCTCTGCCAGCGGATCGGCAAGCCTTCGCCCGATAGATACAGCACCTCTTACCGTGACATCGTAATCGGGAAATTCCCGTCTGGCAATACTGGAAGCAGAATACACTGAGGCTCCGCTTTCGTTTACAACAAAGACCTGCACCTCTCGGTCGAAAGCTGTTTTTCTGACCAGGGCTTCGGTTTCCCTCGATGCCGTACCATTGCCTATCGCGATGGCCTGTATTTGATATGCATTGACCAGCGACCTCAGCTTTTTCACGGCTTTAGCCGATTCTCGTTGAGGTGCATGAGGGTATATATTTTCGTTGTGTATCAGCTCTCCCCTTTCGTCTAAACACACAATTTTGCAGCCACTTTTATAGCCCGGATCTATCCCCAATATGCGTTTCTCTCCGAGTGGAGCTCCCAGCAACAACTGTCTCAAATTGGACGAAAAGACATTGATAGCTGTGATATCCGCCTTGTGCTTTGCTTCTTTCAACGCTTCGTTAGACACTGCCGGATACAACAACCGCTCGTATGCCTCCTTTACCGCCTGATGCACATAGGGAACAGAGGTCGATGGTTTATTGCGCAAAACAATGCGTTCTACACTTTCAAGAGCCACTTCCTTGTCCACAACAACCTTTAGCCTGACCACGGCCTCTTTTTCGGCTCGTAGCATGGCTAGCAAGCGGTGAGACGGGCATCGATTAAGAGGTTCGTTCCAGTCGAAATACTGTCTGTATTTCTGTGCCTGATCGTCGGTCTCCTTTCCCTTGATTACCGCTGCGGATATTTCAGCATTTCGGGAGAACACACGCCGGAGCACTTCTCTTACTCCGCTGTTTTCACTAATCCATTCGGCCATAATATCGACCGCTCCCTGCAAGGCTTCTTCTGCGGTCTTTACCCGACCTTTCACAAACCGCACAGCTGCCGTTTCCGGTTGAGCTCCGGACCGAGACATCAGCATCGCTGCCAGTGGTTCAAGCCCTTTTTCCCTCGCAACTCCCGCACGAGTATTGCGCTTTCGCTTAAAGGGCAAATACAGGTCTTCTACTTCGGTAAGGGAAGATGCTTTCAGTATGTCCTCTTTTAGCCCGGTGGTGAGTGCACCCTGCTCTTCTATCGACTTGAGCACGGCTTCCTTTCGTTTTTGCAATTCCTCGAAAGCCGATTTTAATTTCTGTATTTCCGAGATCTGTACCTCGTCGAGATTTCCGGTCATCTCTTTGCGATAGCGGGCAATAAACGGTACAGTGCTGTCTTCGTCCAGTAGCTTTAAAGTGTTGACCACCCCTCTTTCAGGAAGGTGGGTATGGCGGATAACGTATTCTTGAAGGCTCATTTTATTGTGTTCCAAACCACTTTGGGTATGTTGTAGATTATTGTAGTACTAAAAATAAAAAGCATACCGGAAATAGTTTTCCGATATGCCTGTTGATTGTTGTTCAGTTTCTTATTTTGTTTCGGGAGCTGTCTCCTCTTTTCCGACAAACTTTACGCTCTTCAAAATTGATTCGAGTTCAAACATATAGTCTCTTTTATCTTCGGATGGAGCGAAAGTAAGACCTTCGAGCACCAAAAGCCTATTGTTCTCCTCATCCCTGATAATGTAGTTTACAAAAGGTCCGGCCATTGCAAAGTTTTTCATTTCCCATATCCCTTTGGTTTCCATAGTCGGCTTTCCGGCAACGGTAATGTCGAATACATAAGGAGCATAGGCCTTTTGCGTGACCATATACATGCCTTCTTCCCTACCGGGAACGTATTGTTTTCCTATGGAGTCGTGCATTTTTATGAAGGCATCTACTCGGGTGTTCTTATCCTCAGGAATAGCATTTAGCGGCAGTTGATATACAAAAATATGCATGGTCCCTTTGGGTATCACTCTCTCCATCCAGATAAAATTATCCTTATTGGTGCCTGTCCTGTAAACAGAAGGCATGATGAGGGATATCCCAAATCTATTTCTGATATCCTGCGATTTGTTGGGAGAGACTAGAAATCTCTTCTGATTGGCCTTTACATCGTTTTCTTTAAAGGCATTTATATACTCTTCATGGGTTTTACCGATGAGCTCTATCATGGTTCTTTCGTCAGCCGCTTGGATAACACCTATTTTTTGAGGCCTTGCAAATTTATCGGTTTTTATACCCGTATAGGTGGCAGAGTCTTTTTGTACCAATATGATATTTCTACTCCGTGTGGTTGTTCCGTTGAATATGGAGGGCGGTATTTGGTGAAGCGTAAAAAGAGGTTCTACGGCCGGGAGCCCATCTACCGGGGAGGCATAAAATTCGCGTATCTCATCTCCCAAAGGTCCGTTCCACAACTCGTTGTCTATAACGACGGCGAGAGAATTAATAGCCCCAACCGAGTCGGGCATATATCCTCTCTCTCCTTTTTTCTCTTCCTTACAAGCTGTAAAAAAAATGGCGGCACATAGCATTAACACTGTGGAAGGCCAAAAGTATCTACCCGCTTTTACATCAGATTTCCGCTCGTTATCGGGCAAAGTTACCCGGCAAAGGGCAGTCTCATCTCGTGTCATTTTATAGGTTTTAGTGGTTACAAGAAACGATTAAATTTTATCTTTCCGCTCGTTTATATGCCTTTTTTAGGACCGCATCGGGCAGATAGGAATACTCTGTAGAATATTCCAAAAACAAAATCAAAACAGCTTCTAACAGTTACAAAGCTTCAGCTTCATTCCAGGTTTTAATTTATCCCCACTAATATCGTTCCATTCTCGTATATTTTTTATAGAAATTCCCTGAAATTTTCTGGAAATCGTCCAAAGTGTATCCCCTCGCTTTACGGTATAGATCTTGTTGCTGGGGATATTCTGAGTTTTTTCATTGTTTTTAGCCGCTGTAAGCATTGCTCTTCGGGAATATATGGTAAGTCTTTGTCCTATTCTAAGATTGTTGCTTCTCAATCCGTTCCACCTTTTAATATCGCTCACCCTCACTCCGTATTTGCCGGCTATACGTCCGAGATAATCTCCCTTTCTCACTCTATAGGTAAGACTGGTGTTCTTTTCGAAGAACTGAGGCAAGGGTTTCTCTTTTTTGGCTTCTTCGGCTTCGATATGAGCATATATGGCTTCTTCATTGGCCACAAATTTTCCAAGGGCCTCAGAGGGGAGACGCAAAGGGTGAACTTCTCCCTCGATAACCGGCACTATATCCAATTTGTAGGCGGGGTTTAAAAACTGTAGTTGCGCTATATCGATGCCCACTATTTCGGAAATATGGTCGAAGCTAAGCGAGCGCTTAAGGTGTACCGTATCGGTCTCGAAATAGGGCATTTCGGATTTGGGAGCTTTTAGTCCGTGTTCGCCTGCGTATTCGAAAATATACATCATCGCCAAAAACGAGGGCACATAGCCCGCTGTTTCACGTGGAAGAAATGGTCGGAGATTCCAATAGTTCTGGTATCCGCCCGAACGGCGTATGGCTTTGGATACATTTCCTGGGCCGGAATTATACGCAGCCAATGCCAAATCCCAATCACCAAATATTTCGTAGAGTTTGCCGAGATATGCACAAGCCGCTTTGGTCGACTTTACCGGATCACTGCGTTCATCGACATAAGAACTGACTTCAAGTCCGTACATTTTTCCCGTTCCGTACATAAATTGCCAAATCCCAGTAGCTCCTGCCCAAGATTTTGCCTTGGGGTTTAAGGCAGATTCAACTATGGCGAGATATTTCATTTCCAATGGGATATCACTGTTGTCCAATTCCTGCTCAAACAGGGGAAAGTAGTACGTGCTCTTCTGCATAGTCCGCTCCAGAAACTCCCTTTTGTTCTTGAGGAAGTTCTTGATAACGCTCTCCAATTCCGGGTTGTACGAAATATTAAAAGGTGTTTTTTCATTTAAGGCTTCCAGTCGAGCCTTTAACACATCTGTGGGAAGCTCGGCATAGTCTACCTCCTTGTAATCCATGTCGTTCACCATCTCTGCGATAGTGTCGAAAAGGCTGTTGTCGTATAGTTCCCTGAGCCACAGACTATCTATACGGGCTGCAAGTGCATTATCGCGAAGGCGATATTTGCCATCTACTTTTTCTATGGTTACATCGGGAATAATAGAATCGTTATTTTTGGACACTATTGGAGAAGGTGCTGAAAAATCACTTTCTTGTTTCTGTACAGCCTCTGCGACATCCTGTGCGTAAACCGGAGCGATCAATACGGCAAATAAAAGGGCAGTAAAAAAACTCTTCATCGGGCTTTAGGTTATTTTTGGTAAATCAGAAATTTTGTAAAAATCGCATTTTTCATTTAAATAGCGTCTTTAGAGGATGTTAAAATAAAAAATCCTCGCCTTTATTCGCAAAAGACGAGGGTTATTCTCGACGACGGTTGGCGTAATTGCCTACATTATTTTAATATAGCTGCAATTCCCGGAAGTGTTTTTCCCTCCAGACTTTCCAGCATCGCTCCACCTCCGGTAGACACATAACTCACCTTATCTTCAAAACCGAACTGTTTTACTGCAGCCACAGAATCTCCTCCACCTACCAGTGAAAAGGCTCCTTTTTGGGTGGCTTCTTCTATGGCATAACCCACAGCTTTAGTTCCGTTTTGGAAACGCTCCATTTCAAAAACCCCTACGGGACCGTTCCAAAGTATGGTTTTGGATTGCAAAATAACTTCCCTAAACAGCTCCAGTGTTTTCGGCCCTGCGTCCAATCCCTGCCATCCGTCTGGAATCTGGTCTACAGCAGTTTCTTTTGTATTGGCCTTATTACTAAAATCGTCGGCAGCAATAACATCTACGGGCAGATGTACCTTAACCCCTTTTTCCTCGGCTCTTTTCAGTATATCCAACGCGAGTTCCTGTTTGTCATCTTCACAAATGGAATCTCCGATTTTTCCTCCTTTTGCCTTCACAAAAGTATAAGTCATCCCCCCTCCAATAATAAGGTGGTCTATCTTGTTTAGTATATTTTCAATGATGGTGATCTTAGAAGACACCTTCGCCCCTCCCAATATGGCTGTAACCGGTTTTTCTCCGTCTTTCATCACCTTGTCAATACTCTCTATTTCTCTGGCCAGCAAATACCCGAAGCACTTCTTGTCTTCAAAAAACTTTGCAACAACAGTGGTAGATGCATGAGCTCGGTGGGCAGTACCGAATGCGTCGTTTACGTATATGTCTCCCAACGCGGATAGCTGTTTTGCAAAATCTTCATCTCCTTTCTCCTCCTCGGCGTGGAATCTGAGGTTTTCCAAAAGCAGTATTTCTCCACTTTTGAGCTTGGAAACGGCCTCTTCAGCTTCCCATCCTACACAGTTTTCTACGAAATTTACCTTTACACCAATGATTTCCGATACTGCACTCACAATATGCTTCAGAGACAAGGCTTCTTGAGCTTGCCCTTTGGGGCGCCCGAGATGACTCATCAATACCGCACTTCCTCCATCTTCCAATATCTTGATAATAGTGGGTTTAGCCGCCTCTATACGGGTGGTATCTGTAAGCTTAAACTCTCCGTCGAGCGGTACATTAAAGTCTACCCGAATCAATGCTTTTTTCCCTTTGAAATCGAAATCATCTATGGTTTTCATAAAGTGTGTATTTAGGGTTTAAATTAGTGTGCCTCCTCCCCGCTTTAAAGCCGAACTGGAGGCAATGAGGCACAAATGTAATTAAATATTGGTTTTCCAAATCGGCAGTTTTATTAGAATATTGTTAAACACCCTATATTTGTCGGATGCTATTCAAAGATATTCTCGGACAAGAACATTTAAAAAGGCACCTTACGGTAAGTGCAGACCAACAGCGCATCCCCCATGCACAGCTATTTGTGGGCAATGAGGGCAGTGGGGTACTCCCTATGGCCATCGCTTATGCCAGATACGTCCTCTGTGGGAATCAAGGAGGAGAAAACGATACTGGAAATGCTTCCTGCAATCTTAAATTTGATCATTTAGTACATCCCGATCTTCACTTTGCTTTTCCGGTGGCGAGCAACTCCAAGGTAAAGTCACATCCGGTGAGCAATCACTTTCTGGAAGAATGGCGGCAATTCGTCAAACAAAAGCCTTACGGAACACTGTTTGAATGGTATCAGACCCTTGGTATTGAGAACAAACAAGGGCAGATTGGTGTAGATGAGGCCCAGGATATCGTCAAATCGCTTTCGTTAAAATCCTATGAAGGAGGATATAAGGTAATGATTGTATGGATGGCAGAAAAAATGAATATTGCCTCGGCCAACAAGTTGCTCAAGCTCATAGAAGAACCCCCTCAAAAAACACTTTTCCTACTCATCGCAAAAGACGAAGGGCAGATCTTGCAGACCATACTCTCCAGGTGTCAGATACTGCACTTCCCCCCATTGTCGGAAATGGCAATACGCACATCTCTTAGCTCCCGAGGAATCCCGGAAAACGAGGCTGTAAAAATTGCACATCAGGCCGATGGTGACTACAACAAGGCGCTGGTTTTGGCAGACAAGGATCAGAGCGATCTGACTTTTGAAAGCTGGTTTATCACCTGGGTTCGCACCGCTTTTATAGCCAAGGGAAACAAGACTGCCATACAAGGGCTCATCTCTTGGAGTGAAGAGATTGCCGCAAGCGGTAGAGAAACACAAAAACTCTTTCTCCACTATTGCATGGATGTATTCAGACAGGCCTTACTCTTAAATTACAGTGCTCCCTCTCTGGTGTTTATGGAATTTCGTACGGAAAATTTCCAGTTGGAAAAATTTGCGCCTTTTGTAAGCGGCAACAATATCAGTGCGATTAACGAGGAGTTACAAGACGCCATTTATCACATAGAACGCAACGGCAATGCCAAGATTGTGTTCACAGACCTCTCGATAAAACTCACTAGATTGCTACACAGGGCTTAGGAAGCGCCCAATAAAATTATTTCTATACTCCTCAGCAATAACTCAAAGAAAAATCCCGGTTTTAGCTACCGGGATTTTTAAATAACAAACTGTATTTCAGTTTATTACTATTTTTTAGCATATTTGTCGTTAAGTGCTTTGAGAATTTCGTCGGTAAGGTCTTTCTCTTCGACACCATAGAGGACACTTCCGGCTTCATTAGCACCGAGGATATAGGTATATCCATTGTCTTTGCCGTAATCTTTGACAAACTCTCTGACTTTTTCTATAAGGGAGTCGATTGCTCCTTGGCTTTCCTGTTGCAACTGCATTTCTTCCTGCTGTACTTGCTGTTGTATCTGTTGTCTCCTTTGCATCAGCTGCTCGTATTTTTCCTGAGCTTTGCTCTGCGACATCTTGGCTGCCTCGGTTTGAAAGGCCTGACCTTCGTTTTGCAATGCCAGAGAAAGACTGTCGGTCTTCTTTTGAAAAGCCTCGAGTTTTGTCTTGAATTTAGCCTCTATATCCTTTTTTTCCTGATAATCATTGATGAGTTTGGTGTTGTCTATAAAAGCAATCTTATCCTGCTGGCAGGAGAACAATCCGAACAAAGCCACTGCGGCTATAACAATTTTCTTCATCGGTTTAAAATTTGTTTACACGCAAAAATAGAAAAGTTTTTCAGACGTGATGTTTTCCTCTATTTTATTTTTGGGGAAACTTATCGCGCTGAGTGTATCAAAAGCACCGACGCGGTCTCCTTCCTTTACAACCAACTCCTCCCCTTGTCTAAAGGGAGGAGCTTTTCTTCCTCTGCTGCAAACATAGGATGACACCAAAAAATGTCATTCAGAACGGAGCAGAGTGCAGTGAAGAATCTCCCCCCAAGCCCAAAGAACCTTCAACAGCATAACGTACAATCCTGAGGCTACACCTATCCTTGGACGACAATTTCTTAACTATAGTTTATCTTTATTAAAAATTAAAACTCAATAATAAAACACAATCAAAAATCGTTTATTTTAAGCCGTTTTTAGCGCGTTCCGTTTTTTTGGTGTTCCTGAAACCGTGTGCAGAGAGAAAAGCCCTTAAATCGCCTTGTTTTTGTTGTTTTCGTGTTTTATGACGTAAATCAGGGAGGAGTATTGTCCGCTGGAGGCAGCTTTGCGATTAGATCGCCATCCGAGACGAAAGGCTTTAAAAAAATTCATTTTCCCGGTTTTGTATTTTTCGGAAAGCAGACTGACATAAAAGGCATCGAATTTCATCGGAATTTGACGAGTGACTTTCATGCCGTGTTTTTGAAAAATAGATTTTATGGCTTCAGGAGAAAAATGCCATAAGTGTCTGGGCACATCATATGCCGCCCAAAAACTTTTGTAGTATTCGGCATCGAAAGATTTAAAATTGGGCACAGCTACAAAAAGGGTTCCTTCACTTTTGAGCAGCACTTTCAGTTCGTCTATCTGTCGGTGCAAATCGGGCACATGTTCCAACACGTGCCACATGGTAATTGTCGTAAAAGCGGCAAGTCTGTCTTCCACAAAAAGTTCGTCAGATTCCCCTCTTAGGGACACTCCCTTTTCCTTTGCTCTTTTTCTCGCGCCAGAATTGGGTTCTATACCTTCTACCTCCCAACCGTTTTCTTTAGCGACTGCCAAAAAATCGCCTGTGCCGGCACCGATATCGAGCAATCGCCCTTTTTCGGGGTTTTCTCTATCGATATATTTGAGTTTTTGCTTTAAGGAATATCGCTTTACAATATGGTACAACTTTTCAAACAGACTTCTCTTGCCATCGGTATGGGAGATATAGTTTTCGCTTTTGTAGTATTCCGGCAAACGATCTTCTTCCGGAGCAGGAACGGTTTTCAACATCTGTAACTCTTCATCCCGAACCAAGGCAAAAAGTTCGCCGCTTACGGTATAGTCTTTACACATTAGGTAATGTGAAGCTGCTGGCTTATCCATTTACAGGAAATTAGTTTTTTTGATTTATGACAAATATCAGAACGAAGTGAAGAATCTACACCCCGCCCAAAGAAACTTCAATAACATATCGGCTCAAAAGAGATTCCTTCCTTCCTCCTTCGGCGGACAGGCCTTTCGTCGGAATGACACGATTTCCTTCCCTTTAACCAACTCCTCCCTTCAGACGAAGGGAGGTGGCATCCCGGAGGTATGACGGAAGGTTTGAAAACCCAAACCATACCGATATCCAAACACTTAGAGCTACTTCAGAAACTCAGGCTGTCAGAACCCTCCCCCCTGCGCTGCGCTTGGGTACCTCCCTTTGTCTAAAGGGAGGAGCTTTTCTTCCTCTCCTGCAAACATAGGATGACAACTTCCGACTCCTGACTATTACATTCCGGAACAGTACAAAACAGCCGACATCAATATACATGCGAATTGACCTGGATGTTTCACGTGGAACGTCTTTTAAAAATTGTACATTATCGTCCCATATACACCAGCATTACACTGATATCGCTAGGTGATACTCCACTGATACGCGACGCCTGTGAAAGTGTAGCTGGACGGATGTTTTTGAGTTTCTCCCTCGCCTCAAAGGAGAGCGATTTCAATTTGTCGTAATCAAAGCCGGGAGGAATGGCTATATCTTCGAGTTTATTCAGTTTATCCGCGTTGTTCTTTTCCTTCTCTATATATCCCGAATACTTCACCTGTATTTCCGTTTGTTCCAGCACTTCTTTATCCAACTGATGCGCTTCTACATACTGCCTTACCTCCCCTATTTTCATCATATCGTCCATCGTGATATTGGGACGGGAAAACACTTTGTACAGCTTGTCGGACTGTTTCATCAAGGAGGATCCTTTTTCTTCCAGCACCGAATTCATCTCTGAGGGGTCTACACTGGTTTCTCTGAAAAAGTGAATAAAGGCATCGGCATTATTCTTCTTTTTCTCCATGCTGCGCAAGCGATCTTCAGAAGCCAGTCCTATATCGTGCGATTTAGGTGTAAGTCTAAAATCGGCATTGTCCTGTCGAAGAAGTGTTCGATATTCCGCTCTCGAGGTAAACATACGATACGGTTCTTCGGTTCCTTTGGTGATAAGATCGTCTATAAGCACCCCTATATAAGCTTCGTTCCTCTTGAGGACAAACGGATCCTTTCCATACACTTTTAAGTGCGCATTCACCCCTGCCATAAGCCCCTGTGAAGCGGCCTCTTCATACCCGGTAGTACCGTTGATTTGTCCGGCAAAAAACAGATTTTCTACCAGTTTTGTCTCGAGGGTATGCCGGAGCTGAGTAGGAGGAAAATAATCGTATTCTATAGCGTACCCGGGACGGAAAAACTTGACGTTTTCAAATCCGACAACCGATCGCAATGCTTTAAACTGAACATCTTCGGGCAGTGAAGTTGAAAAGCCATTTACGTATACCTCAACAGTGTTCCACCCTTCCGGTTCTACAAACAACTGATGTCTGTCTTTATCGGCAAAACGATTGATTTTATCCTCTATTGAAGGGCAGTATCTCGGACCAATACTTTTAATTCTCCCGTTGAACATAGGCGAACGATCGAAGCCTTCTCTGAGCAGATCGTGCACCTCAGGACTGGTATAGGTCATATAACACGACCGTTGTTTTTCGAGAGGCTTAGTAAGATCGGAATACGAAAACTTTTCCGGCACATCGTCTCCTGGCTGTTCTTGCATAACAGAATAGTCCAGCGATCTTCCGTCTACTCTCGGCGGTGTACCCGTCTTCATTCTCCCGGCATCAAAACCGAGATTTACCAACTCTTCTGTTATACCCGTGGCGGCCCGTTCTCCTGCTCTTCCCCCTCCGAATTGTTTTTCTCCTATGTGAATCAATCCGTTCAGGAAAGTCCCATTAGTAAGAACAACAGCCTTCGCCCTTACCTCTATTCCTAGAGATGTTTTTACCCCTGCAATCTTTCCGTTCTCTACCAATAATCCTGACACCATTTCCTGGTAAAAGTCGAGGTTAGGAGTTTGTTCAAGCATCAACCTCCACTCCTCTGCAAATCGCATTCTATCCGACTGCACTCTCGGACTCCACATAGCTGGCCCCTTCGATTTGTTGAGCATCTTAAACTGAATAGCTGTTTTATCGGCTACTATACCGCTATATCCGCCCAAGGCATCGATCTCTCGAACAATCTGTCCCTTTGCAATTCCGCCCATAGCGGGATTGCAAGACATCTGAGCGATATTCTGCAAATTCATTGTTATAAGCAGCGTTTTCGACCCCATATTGGCCGCCGCTGCCGCCGCTTCCGAACCCGCATGGCCCGCTCCTACTACTATAACATCATACGTGTTGTCGAACATTCCAATCTTGTTATCAAGTTCTTTTTATATTTCCCACACCCTGAACGCTCTCGCTGAATCTTACTTGTTCCACGTGGAACACCACAAACTCACCTGTAAAAAATTACTGTTCCACGTGGAACAGTGCCATTTTTTCTTCTTCTTTTCCACGCATCACGACCTTCTCCTCCTCCGTCTTATCCTTATATCCACAATAGTGCAGCACACCGTGAATAACAACTCTCCTGAGTTCTTCTTCAAAAGCAATATTAAAATCGGCCGCATTGTCGCGAACCCTTTCTACAGAAATATAAATATCCCCGTGAATAATGTCGCCTTCAGTATAGTCGAAACTAATAATGTCGGTAAGCGTGTCGTGGTCCAGGTATTTCTGATTAAGGCTCAAAAGATACTCATCGTCACAAAAAATATAACTGATCTCCCCAGTCTCCTTGCCCTCCGAAACAATGGCGCGATTTATCCAATCGGCATAAATTTCTTCATCCGTCAAGGTAAAATCAGATTCATAATAAAAATTAATCATCGCGACTAAAATATTTTTTTACCTTATCTTTATAAATTTGCCGCAAAGGTAATACTTGTCGGTTTAATATTTCCACTCCCTGCAAATATTCCTCTACTTCAGGCAAAGTCTTTACCGCTTCTCTTTTATAGGCATTTGTCGCTGTACTGCTCTCCCTCCGGTTTTCTGTTCCCTGTTCCATAGCAGCTTCCTTCAACTTTAACAACTCGTGTTTAAGGTTGAGCATCTGTTTCATGCTCGTTTCATTCATCCCTTCACGCAAGAGTGTATTTTCAACATTTTCCATCTCACGCAATAGCTGTTGGCCATCCTTACTCCCCGGACTGTCTCCCATCTCCTCAAGTTGTTTTTCAAGAGCCTCTCGCAACAATTGCTGTTGTTTGTATATCTCATACAGCGCCTCCGCATCGCCCTCCCCTTCTTCCATGACATCTCCTTCTCCACTCTCTCCATCTCCTTTCTCCTTTCCCTCTTCTCCGGACTTGTTTTTATCACCATCTATCTGTTGCTTCATCTGCTCGTTTAGCTGTTCCTGACTCTGAATAATATCTGGCAATTGCATCTCTCCACTTCCACTTCCGCTACCCATAGACATATTCTCCTGCAAATTATCCAACACTTCACTCAACAAGGCGGCGAGATTATTTGCCGCCGTAAAACTGTATTGCTGACTAGCCACAGCTCTATACACCTCGTTTTCTGCAAGCTGATCTAAGGAAGCTTCAATATAAAAATGCGCGTCAGCAAGCTCTTTGTTGAGCACTTCAGAAAGTTCAGGACGCCTGAGTGAAAGTGCAAAAAGACTGTCGTCAACATGTGTAAACATCTCTTTTAAATTGTGCTGCTGATGTATGCTTCCACTGAGATCCGGAGCTTCGCTTTGCAGTCTATTCACAAGCCTCATCAAATCTTCCTGACGGAAAGAAAAAGTTACCAGATTTTTCAATATCTGTCGCAATGCTTTGGCATCTTCCATATCCGAAGAAGCCTGACCTTGCAGCATCGAAGAACTCATTTTCTCTGCCATCTTCTTCATCTGTTCAGCGGCATTCCGCTGCTTCTTTTCTGCATTCTCCCTATCCGACTGTTCTATACCCTCTATCGCGTCTTGTTGTTGCTTCTCAACATCCTCCTCTTGCTCACTATTACTTCCTAATTCCATAGGCTTCTTCAAACCCTCATTATCCTCTTCCAATTTTCTCATTTCCTCTCTCCAAGACTTGAATTCTTCATTCAAATCTCGCTGCTTTTTCAATACTTCCTCCTCATTACTGTCTTCTGCAAGGCTCTTCTGCTCCTCTGCCATACGCTCCAATTCCCGCTGTAATCTGTCGGCATTCTGTGTTACGTAATACCTTTTGGTGAGCTCGAGTAGCTGTTCAAGATTCCGCTTTCCACTTTGCTCCGTCCTCGCCAACTGCTCCAGTCTTCTGGCCATGTCTTTGCGATCTATCTTCTCAGAGACCTCCCTCAATTCCTCCATCAACGCCCTGTCCCTTTCCAGTTCCTCTTGTTGGCGTTCCAGGCGCTCTTGCAACAATTTTTTCTCAAGTGGATCATTACTTTCAGGTGCCTGCTCCAATCTGTCTTCGAGCTCACGCGTAAAACGCCGCATCATTTTCTCTTGCTCCAACTGCTCTTTGAGATAATTATCTATTCGCTGCTGGTCGTTAAAACTCTTCTCCTCCTTTTCCATATTCAAGGTCCTGATCTCCTTTCCTTCCTCCTCCCTATCCTTCATATGCCCAAGCGTACGTTCCATATTTTTTATGGCCTCTTTTTGTTGAGCAGAAGCTTCTCTTTCAATTTCTTCTTTGGTCTGCATACGATAGGAAAACAGTGAAGATTTTGCCGACTTTCCCCCTCTCAATACATCGTTATCCCTCACTTCAAAATACACCAGATAGTTTAGTCCTTGGCCTAATTTCAGATCCCCCGGGAAGGCCTGAGCAAATCGGAATACCGTTGCTCCAGAAGCAATCTTTAACTCCTTCTTTATCTCTTTTTCCTCTTCTCCCTCCGGGTAGTAGTTTACCGTTAGTTTATAAAAGCCGTAATCGTCAGAAATCTGTCCTACAAAGGCAGTAGCTTCCAAAGCTGTGCTGTCGTGTACCTCCTTTACATCAATCTCAGGATACTCGTCTTTTATCACCCGTATATCAAATCCAAGTGACTCGTAATCCTTAAGTTTTTCATTGGCTGTTGTAATATTGTATGAGATATTAGCGTACAAGTGTTTGGACATGGAGAATACAGCCTTGTCGCCTTTGGAATGCTCTTTTTCAAATTGAATCAAGGTGTCGGACGAGCTCCATGAAACCCCTGTAGTATTTTCGGTATTCAACACCCAAAGCACTTCGGTGCCCTCCGGAACTGTAGCATTTCCCGTACCTCTAAGCGTATCGGAGCTTCGCTTGATATAAGAGGGATAGTGCAATTGCATTTCAAAACCTGTCATTAGCGGAGCTGCATCTACCCTCAACAAATAAGCTTTAGAAGAAACTTTACCGGAAGACAGATAAAAACTGATATCCTTCTGTGGCTGTTCAAAAACGTACTTATAACTGTCCACTCCCTCTTTCTGCATAAAATAGCGCTGTCCGTTAAAATGTACCTCCACATCTTCCGGAAGTATCTCGCCAACAACCTTAACTCTCACTTCAAAAGCCTTATTAGCAATGCCATTCAGGGCATCATTCATCACAAAAAACTTAAAAGGAGCAGGGGGTTCATAAGCGGTGCGATAATCGACCACTCTTTTATAACTATCTGAAAACCAACTAATATTACCGCTAATCCATACTATAAAAACAATAGCAAATGGAATTAGCGCATATTTGACATACTTTAAATTTCGTTTAAAATCGACTGCAAAATGAAAGGAGAAGGCTTGCATTTGGACTGATTTTTGCTCGATTCCTGCCAAGAGCAGTTCCCTATCCCGTTCGCTGTACTGCGCACTGCTTTCCGAAAGTTGGAGTACGTTGATCAGTTTATCTCCTACTTCCGGAAAATGAGCTCCTATAATGGTTGCAGCTTCTTTATACCCTATTCCCTTCTGCCATCGAAACATCTTCATCAGAGGTATGCCGATAAAGCGGTACAGCAGATAGACTTCTACAAAAACAAAGAGCCAGAACAACAATGTTCTCCCTCCTTTTCCAAACCAGAACAAATGTTCCACAAACAAGGTAAACAGAAAATAAAGCAGACCAATAGCGGTAAAAAGAAGGACTCCCTTTATCAGTGTATTGGCATAGTACTTACGGATAAAGCGTTCCAGCTTTTGCTTTATCTCCTTCAATGCTTCTGTTTCGTATTTTTCCCGACGGTCTTGCATACTGTTGTTACGACTTATAGCATTCCGTTAAAGTCTGTTTTTTCCAATTTATAAAAGTACAATTTTTTCCACACTGCCTTTCGAGGTTTGTCGCTTGTAGATAAACCCGTAAATTTGCTGCTCAAATCCGGAAAAAATGAATAAAAAAGTTCGAGTGCGTTTTGCCCCCAGCCCTACCGGACCGCTACATATTGGCGGAGTACGTACGGCGTTGTTCAACTATCTGTTCGCCAAAAAACACGGTGGTGATTTTGTACTTCGCATCGAAGATACCGATCAGGGGAGATATGTTCCCGGAGCGGAAGACTATATTGTAGCGGCCTTGAATTGGTGCGGTATTCCCTTTGACGAAGGTATAGGCAAAGACAAGGGATACGGCCCTTACCGACAGAGTGAGCGCAAACACCTTTACAAAGATTACGCCGACGAGCTGATCGCTAAGGGAAGTGCATATTACGCTTTTGACACAGCCGACGAGCTCGATGCACTACGCAAATCATATGAAGCTGAAGGGAAAACTTTTATATACAACTGGCACAACAGAAAAGAGTTAAAAAACTCGTTGTCGCTCACTGAACAAGAGGTGCAATCGCGCTTGGAAAGTGGTGCCGACTACGTGCTCCGCTTTAAGTGTGACCAGGGTGAGTCTCTAGTTCTCAACGATCTAATTCGCGGAGAGATTACCATAGATACCGGAATACTCGACGATAAGATTCTCTTTAAGAGCGACGGTATGCCTACCTATCACCTCGCCAATATCGTAGACGATCACCTGATGGAAATCACCCATGTAATCAGAGGAGAAGAATGGCTTCCTTCTTTGGCTTTACATCACTTGCTCTATCGGGCTTTTGGATGGGATGCACCTGAATTTGCTCATTTACCTCTTATCTTAAAACCGACGGGCAAGGGAAAATTGAGCAAGAGAGATGGCGACAAATTGGGATTCCCGGTCTTTCCTCTGCAATGGACCGATCCAAAAACAGGAGAGATTTCGAGAGGCTATCGCGAAGACGGTTATTTTTCGGAAGCTGTGATAAACTTTCTCGCTCTTTTGGGGTGGAACCCCGGTACGGAACAAGAAGTCTTTAGCCAAAACGAGCTTATAGATGCATTCCTCTTGGAACGAGTCAATAAGTCCGGTGCGCGATTCGATCCGGAAAAAATAAAGTGGTTCAATCACCATTACCTACAACTAAAAGACAACGCTCAAATTGCCGAGGCCTTTTCCGAACTACTTGCTGAAAAGGGCATCACTACTACCCTACCCCTAGAAAAAATAGTGGGACTGGTAAAAGAAAGGGCCACCTTTATCTCCGATTTGTGGGAACAAGCATCATTCTTTTTTAAGTCGCCCGACAGTTACGACGCAAAAGCCTTTAAAAAGCAGTGGAAAGAAAATACCGCCTCACTCCTAAACCAGCTTGTAAAGGAAGTATTGGAATCCGCAGACGACTTCAGCGCTACTCTCACCGAAACAGCTGTAAAACAATGGATAGCTGATAACGAGCTCGGTTTCGGACAGATTATGCCACCTCTAAGACTCGCACTGGTAGGAGCTATGAGAGGTCCGCATATTTTCGATATTACCGAATTGATCGGAAAGGAAGAAACTATTTTGAGAATACAAAAAGCTATCACAGCACTAGGATAAATAGCAATTATTTAACACTCAAAAACCTCGTGGAACAAATTCTATGAGGTTTTTTGCGTATATTCACCTGTGAAAATGTTTGGTGTTTGGTGTTTGGTGTTTGGTGTTTGAAATTTGAAATTTGAAATTTGAAATTAAAACTTACTGTGAATAACTATAAATTAATCAATTAAAATAAAGCCTATGAACATTATTATTTATCCTTTGATATTTTTCGGGATTGTCATTTTCTTATCGTCATTTTTTATCGTCAAGCAACAGACCGCTGTTGTGATAGAACGATTCGGGCGTTTTCAGAGCATACGTCATTCAGGACTACAATTAAAAATCCCTTTGGTAGACCGTATCGCGGGACGATTGAGCCTGAAGATACAGCAACTCGATGTAATTGTAGAGACCAAAACTCTAGACGACGTATTTGTAAAACTGAAAGTATCGGTTCAGTATGTCGTTATTCGAGACAAGGTGTATGAAGCCTTTTACAAACTGGAATATCCTCACGACCAGATCACCAGTTATGTCTTTGATGTAGTCCGTGCAGAGGTGCCGAAAATGAAACTGGACGATGTGTTTGTCAAAAAAGACGATATTGCCATAGCGGTAAAAGGAGAATTACAGGATGCTATGCTCGAATACGGTTACGACATTATCAAGACCTTGGTAACCGATATCGATCCTGACGCTCAGGTAAAATCGGCTATGAATCGCATCAACGCTGCCGAGCGCGAAAAGATCGCAGCTCAGTTTGACGGTGATGCCGAACGCATACGCATAGTAGAGAAAGCTAAGGCTGAAGCTGAAAGCAAGCGCCTACAAGGACAAGGTATAGCAGATCAGCGAAGAGAAATAGCAAGAGGTCTCGAAGAATCTGTCGAAGTGCTGAACAGAGTAGGCATAAATTCGCAAGAAGCTTCTGCGCTTATCGTAGTGACTCAACATTACGACACCTTGCAATCTATAGGTGAAGAGACCAACAGCAATCTCATCCTTCTGCCCAACTCTCCGCAGGCAGGTACCGATATGCTAAACAATATGGTCGCTGCATTTGCAACGAGCAACCAAATCGGTGAAGCGATGAAAAAAGGTAACGCAAAAGGCAACGACCAAGCCGACAAGCAGGAATAATCCTCAAAAAAGGCAAATAAGCCATTTTCCCGAGGTTTTATATTAAAAATGAGGGATATAGCCGAACAAAAAACGATCTTCATTATACACAAAACTATGAAGGTCGTTTTTTATTAATTTGATTGATGTTATTCCGTAATTCTATAATTTTTGATTATAATAAAAATTATATATTAGATTTTTGTTTACCATAGGTCGTTATAATATAAATGCTGTGAATTCTGATTATTATATTTCCACTGACAAATCCATGCTCAATTTGGATTTAATAGAAGATTTTTTAGCTCGCCAATCGTATTGGGCCAAGGGGAGAAAACGCAAGACCATAGAAAAGTCGATTGCTCATTCCCTTTGTTTTGGAGTATATGACCATGAGGGACAACAACTCGGTTTTGGCCGGGTGGTTACAGATTATTCTGTTTTTGCTTGGATTATGGATGTTTTTATCATTCCCGGGCATCGAAAAAACGGCCTTGGGCGTATGCTGCTCGAAAACATAATATCGCATCCTGAACTTTCGGAAATAGAAAAATGGGGACTCAAAACTCTAGATGCCCACGGCTTATACAAAAAGTTCGGATTCCATACTACTACGCAATCCGAACTTATTATGGAAAAAATTGTCTTTAGCTAAAGAATAATAAAAGTTATAAGCGTTTTTCCCATTTTTTAGGATTTACCGATGTATGGAAAACTCCCAAAATTATTATTTCTTTATGAACATCATTCACACGAAAATGAATTCCAAAAGGAAATATTTTGGTGTACGCAATTCTCACCTCTTTATACTTTTTTTGAAAAATAAAAGGATCCGAAATTATTTGCTGAATTGTAGATTTAACCTCCTTTGAAAAACGAGTTTCCAATCCATCTCGTTGATTTTTATACCAATCTCTAGCCCTAAAAATATCATTCTCTACACCTGTATGGTAAAAGGCTACAAACTCCATTTTTACCTGTCTAAAACATCAAATAACCGATCAATAGGTAACAGTTGTTTAGGGTCTTCTTCTATATCTTTTAGCCTTTGATCTATAATATCCTTTTGCCATTTAGGCAAATCCTTATGGATAGATTCAATTTCAGGAAAATAGCTTTTTATATACTCCCATTCTTTCATCGGAATAAAAACACCTGTAGGTTTTCCCTTATGATCTTTTACAATTTGTGTTTTCATATCACTTCTATTTACCTATAAAAATAGAATAAAAATATTGAAATCCAGGTAAAACATCACTTTTTATCATCGATCTTCGCCCAGCTATCTCTCAAACCTACGGTTTTATTGAATATCAATTTTCCGGGTTTTGAATCGCGATCTACGCAAAAATACCCCAGTCTTTGGAATTGGTATTGCGCTCCGGGTTCAACATTTTCGAGTGAGGGTTCTAAATATCCTGTAGTAATTTCCAGAGAATTGGGGTTTATGAATTCCATAAAATCCTTATCCTTATGCGCATCTGGTTCCGGGTCGGTAAACAGCCTGTCATAGATACGAACCTCTGCCTCTATAGCGTGCTTTACAGACACCCAGTGCAGGGTCCCCTTTACCTTTCGCATACTCTCTTCAGTACCACTACCACTCTTGCTCAGCTCATCGTAGGTACAGCGAATCTCGGTAATATTGCCATCGGCATCCTTAATCGCCTCCTCTGCTTTTATGATATAAGCATTTTTTAGACGAACTTCTCCTCCGAGTTTCAGGCGGAAAAACTTTCTGTTGGCCTCTTCTCTAAAATCTTCCCTTTCGATATAAATCTCTCTCGAAAAAGGCACTTTTCTCGATCCTGCCGATTCATCTTCGGGATTGTTCTCTGCATCCAGCCACTCCTCCTCCCCTTCCGGGTAATTAGTAATCACCACTTTTACAGGGTCTAACACTCCCATTACTCTCGGTGCTTTTTTGTTGAGATCTTCTCGAATACAGAATTCCAACAGAGACACATCGATAAGGTTATCTCGTTTAGCTATACCGATAGTAGCAGTAAAATTGCGAATGGACTCCGGGGTATATCCTCTTCTTCTCAAACCGGAAATAGTAGGCATACGAGGGTCGTCCCATCCAGAAACAACACCTTCTTTAACCAATTGCAACAGCTTTCGCTTGCTCACTACGGTATGACTCAGATTACGACGTGCAAATTCACGCTGTTTAGGCATTACTCTTCCCTCTTCGTACACATGCTTCAGAAACCACTCGTACAACTCTCTGTGCATGGCAAATTCAAGCGTACAGAATGAATGAGACACTTGTTCTATATAGTCGCTCTCCCCGTGTGTCCAGTCGTACATAGGATATATAGGCCATTCGTTACCGGTACGGTGGTGTTCTCTATGCATAATCCTGTAAATCACCGGATCGCGCATCAACATATTAGACGATGCCATATCTATTTTTGCCCTTAAAACATGGGTTCCAGGCTCAAATTCTCCAGCTCTCATACGTTTAAAAAGATCGAGATTTTCCTCTACAGAACGATTTCGGAATGGGCTCTCCTCCCCCGCTTTGGTAGGTGTTCCCTTTTGCGCGGCAATCGCTTCGGAGGTCTGACTGTCTACATAAGCCTTTCCATTCTTTATAAGTTCTATCGCCCAATCGTACAACTGCTGAAAGTAATCGGAGGCGTAACACTCTTGTTCCCATTTAAAACCGAGCCATTCCACATCTCTTTTTATGGCATCTACATACTCCTGTTCCTCCTTTTCCGGATTGGTATCGTCGAACCTCAGGTTTACCGGAGCATTGTAGGTCAACCCCAGTCCGAAATTCAGATAGATAGAACTGGCATGCCCTATGTGTAGATATCCGTTGGGTTCCGGTGGAAATCGGAACCTGAGCTTATCTTTCGGAAATCCTTGCTCGATATCCTTTTCAATAATATGCTCTATAAAATTTAGCGATCTTTCTTTTTCCGACATAACAGTTGTTTTTCTTTAACACACAGCCCTTAATTTAAAATAGTCGAGTACTGCCGACTGCAAAAATACGTCAACGATTTGAATTCGGAATACCACAGAGCTCTAAAAACGCCAAAGTGGTAACAATCTGTAGTATACGACTTATAAGCAGTACATTCAAATATTGGTCTATTGCTTTGTGATTGCCCACGATAGCCTTACTTTTGCATTTCTATACCGCAGTTGTAAAAATCAATTGCAATCACAGAGAAAACTATGGGAATCATAAAACTTTCAAATATTCGTGTATACGCTTATCACGGATGTCTTATAGAAGAGGGAAAAATAGGCAGTGATTACCGTGTAGACGTATCCGTTACGGCCAATTTGCAACCTTCGGCTACCTCAGATCAGCTCAGCGATACGGTAGATTATGTACATATTAACCGCATTGTAAAAGAAGAGATGTCAGTGCGTTCTAAACTTCTCGAACAGGTGTGCAAACGCATTATAAATCGGATCTTCAGTGAAATAGAGATTGCTCGAGAAGCTACAGTAGAAGTTTCAAAAATAAATCCACCCATAGGAGGCAATGTGGAAATGGTGACCATAGGCATGACTTTAGATCGTAACGACAACAGTGAATCGACCCCTTTATAAGCTGATCAATCGGGATAAATTCTCAGGAGAATTCAAAACTATTATTTTAGTGGATTAAAAAATAAATTAGTAGATTTGCCGTCCCGATACAGGGCACCGTGGCCGAGTGGCTAGGCAGAGGTCTGCAAAACCTTGTACAGCGGTTCGAATCCGCTCGGTGCCTCAAAAAAACGTCTTGTGGAATATTCTACAAGGCGTTTTTTTTGAGAATAATTACTTACTTCTGATATCCTCTATGGCTTCTTTAATTTTTTCTTTTTCGGCTGGAAACAATCCCTGTACAATAAGTGCCACTCCAAAAACCATCAGTACAATACTTATCACTCTCTTTACTTTGTAGATACGCCAAGGGGTGAGTTTTCCTTTCAACTGTTTAGCCAATACTATTTTGATACAATCAATACTTAAATAGGTAAGGATAATGGTGGTAAAAAAGGTAATAATCCGCTGTGGTTCCATGTTTAATTTCGGTCCGAAAACAATAATAACTCCCAGCCAAAATCCGAGTACTCCTATATTGATAAAATTGAGTAAAAACCCCTTAAAATACAGGGCTGCATAGTTTTTTCGATAGATGGAAAAATCGTCCATATTGTCGGCATTTCTCAGATATTCTCTCCGTATTTTCACAAAAGAAATAAGGCCGTAACACAGTAGAAGTACCCCTCCAAAAATAAAAAGTGCTGGATCGTCCTTGAGTTTTTCAAGAATCTGATTGGTACTGAAATAGGCGATAAGTATAAAAATTATATCGCTGGTAATCACACCTAAGTCGAATGCAATACCAGCCCTTATCCCTTTGATAGCGCTGGTTTCTAACAGTACAAAAAACACCGGTCCTATAGTAAAGGCCAGTAAAATACCCCACGGAATGGCAGCGAGAATATCCTGCATTGCGTCAATTAATTACTCTTCTATGATTTTTCCTCCCAAAAACGTTTGCTTCTCTAATACTTCAGGTTTTCCATAAACCTTAACCGTTCCTCCGGCTCTTACTTTTACATCAGCATATTCAGTCGCTTTGATACTGGCATTACCTCCAGCGTTGAGATTTATGGTAGTCTGCTCGGTGGTCAACTCGCTTCCGTTAAACACTCCACCTGTGTTGACTGCAACTTCTTGGTTTTTAGATTTTCCCTTTACGGTAAGTATTCCTCCTGTCACCGCCTTCGATTTCAGTTTATCCACGTCTAAAGCAATATCTATCTCTCCACCTTCCTGAGCCTTCAGCTCAAGGCTCACCTGTTTAAAAGTTTCTGGCGAACCTATAAAAGCATTCTCATTGACATCGATAATACTCAGTTTCTGCTTGTAGTGTATTTCTACAAATGTTTTGTGCCCGCTAAACGCCTTTTTTATATTCATGCGCAACTTGAGTACTCCGTTGTTGTTTACTACGCTTACAGACTCTGCATCTTCTCCCGAAATAATAATTTTGTTCTCCTCAGAAGGAAAGAGCTGTGCAGAAATACCGTCAAATACCTTTACTTCATCAAATTTTCCCATTTCCTTCTCTATGCTCTTCTGAGCAAAAGTACAGGTACTCACCAACAGTACCACCACAAAAAATATGCGCTTCATAAAATTCAATCTTTTAATCTTAGAATCTGATTGGACAAACCCTAATGTATTCGCTGTCCATCAGCGTTCAATAATCATTCCAAATATACCGTTAATCTTCGGCTTTTCCCAGTAATTCGAAGTCTAGATGGCGTTTTACCAAGTCGGTGCTTTTCACTTTTACAATCACTTCATCGCCCAGTTGGTACATATTTTTGGTCACCTCACCTACCAGTGCATACTGTCGCTCATCAAATACGTAATAATCGTCGCGAATCTCACGAATTCTAATCATACCTTCGCATTTATTCTCGATAATTTCGACATAGATACCCCATTCGGTAACACCGGAAATAACTCCGACAAACTCTTGGTCCTTGCGGTCTTCCATAAACTTGATCTGCATATACTTTACAGAATCCCTTTCAGCACTTACCGCAAGATTTTCCATAGAAGAAGAATGCTTGCATTTCTCTTCGTAAACTTCCTCTTTTGCCGACTCACCACCATCCAAATAGTGCTGTAACAGTCGGTGAACCATCACATCGGGATACCTCCGTATGGGAGAGGTAAAATGCGTGTAGTAATCAAAAGCCAATCCGTAATGCCCTATATTATGCGTGGTGTATTCGGCCTTGCTCATGGTACGTATAGCCAAAGTATCGACCATATTCTGTTCCTTCTTGCCCTGAACATCCCTGAGAAGGTTGTTTAGAGAGCTTGTAATGGTCTTTTTACTCTTCATATCAAGAGCATATCCAAAACGCGAAACAATGCCCTGCAACTGTATTAATTTGTCCTCATCCGGTTCGTCGTGCACTCGGTATACAAAAGTTTTTGGAGGTTTTACCTTTCCGATATACTCTGCCACCTTTCGGTTGGCCAACAGCATAAACTCCTCTATGAGTTTGTTGGCATCCTTACTCTCTTTAAAGTAAACTCCGGTGGGTTCATTATCCTCATTGAGGGCGAACTTCACCTCCACCTTATCAAACGAAATAGCGCCGTATTTCATTCGCTTTACCCTCATTATCTTGGCTATTTCATCCAGTTTCAGAATAGCGTCGGCTACCTCCTGTTCTACTTTGTACTCCTCTCCGCTTAGCGATACCTCTTTTGGCACTACATTGTCCTGTCGCTCTATAATAGCCTGAGCTTCTTCATAAGCAAAACGCCGATCGGAATAGGTTACTGTACGCCCAAACCACTGTTCGAGCACCTCCCCTTTTCCATTCATTTCAAAGACTGCGGAAAAGGTGTATTTTTCTTCATTCGGACGCAGGGAACAAGCATTGTTCGACAGTATTTCGGGCAGCATAGGCACTACGCGATCTACCAGGTAGACCGAAGTAGCCCGGTTGTATGCCTCTTCGTCGAGAACACTCCCCGGCTGTACGTAATGCGACACATCGGCAATGTGTATTCCCACTTCAAAATTTCCGTTGTCTAGCACTCTAAAAGACAGCGCATCATCGAAGTCTTTTGCATCTGCCGGGTCTATGGTAAAGGTGAGCACCTCACGCATATCGCGTCGTTTCTTTATTTCCTCGGCTGTGATAGAAGTATCTAACTGATTAGCATAGTGCTCCACTTCTTCCGGAAAGGTGTATGGCAAACCGTATTCAGCGAGAATGGCGTGCATTTCGGTATTGTGCTCTCCCGGTTTACCGAATACTTTTTGAATTTTGCCGTAAGGCGAATCGGCCTTATCCGGCCAGTCTTCGATCTCCACCAATACCTTATCGCCGTGTTCAGCGCCGTTTATTTTGTTTTTAGGCACGAAAATATCGGTATACATGCGAAAATCTGTAGGTAGTACAAAGGCAAAATTTTTCTGCATCTGAACTACTCCTACAAAAGCTGTCTTTTTTCTGTTGATAATCTTGGTAATCTCTCCCTCTAGCTTCTTTCCGTTTCGCGATCGCCTTGGAAATACATACACCTCTACCTCATCTCCATGCAAGGCTTTTCCCAGCATATTCGACGGTACAAAAACATCCTTTTCCAGCTCGTCACAAATCACATAGGCATTTCCCCTACCCGTAATATCTACTATCCCTGTAAAATAATTGAGTGAAGGTATGGCTTGATACTTACCTCGTTCTACCTCTTTAATAGATTTCTTTTCCTTGAGTTCTACCAGTTTCTTTATGAGTATATTGCGCCTTCCAGCATCGGTAATATTCAGTTTTGAAGCAATCTGTTTATAGTTGAATGATTTGTTGGGATCCTTTTCGAGTACAGAAAAAATACCCTTGATAATTTCACTCTTTTTGTGCTTCTCAGCACGTTTTTTCTTTCTTGACATATAATCGTTTCTATTATGTTCGAAAAGTACAAATAATAATCGAAGTAACATGGCGAGAGTGTATAACTTAAAAATTAAATAAAGTAATATTTCCCTATTTTTATACACCTATAACACCAAACTAAGTCGATGGAAGAATTTGTAACTATAGCGGTCTTTACATACCCCTACGAATACGCGGTGCTCCGCCTCGCTTTGGAAGATGCCGGAATTCCCCATGTCTTCGAGAATGAAACCATGGTAAATATAACCCCCTTCTACTCCAATGCCCTTGGCGGAATACAGCTAAAAGTACATCACAAAGACGTAGATATCGCAATTGAAATCTTGAGAGAATTTGAAGATAAAGGCACTACAATGAGAATTGTTTGAGTATTATTTCCAGTTTAACCACAAGAAGTAATCAACAACAATTAACATTATCATTATAAATTCTTTTTTTTTAAAATATTTTTTGATGTGTTATTATGGGCTGTTAATTTGTGGTGTAAGTTTTTCCGGAAAAACTTGACTTTGTCTCTTATTAAAAATTATACCGGGTAATCAACAGTTTTTACCCACTATAAGCTCTTCATTTCTACGGATAAATGAGAAGTAATTAACAGTTGTGAACAATTGTAAATAACAGTTTTTATTTGATAAATAGCAGTACCAATAAGTGTTGATAACTGTGTTTTTAAACTTGATAACCAACCGAGAAATTTTAAAAGAATCCACTTGATTAATCCGAATAAAAAAGCATATTGCAATATATTTTGATAAAAACAAATTATTTTTTGAGATTATAGCCTATAAATATCAACAGTTAGTGTTAAGGTATAATTAATTCATTATTAAATATTTATAAAATCAAATTAACAAGGCTGTTTATAGCGGTTCAAAAGCCTTATTTAGTACCTTTGCGTACACATATATAAACGTTTACACCATGAAAATTTCTATAGGCAACGACCACGCAGGTACTTCGTATAAATTTGCGATAAAAGAACTGCTCGAAGATATGGGGATCACAGTGACCAATCACGGTACAGATGCCGATAGCAGTGTGGATTATCCAGACTTTATTCACCCGGTAGCGGACGATGTAGAATCGGGCGAAGCCGATTTTGGAATTATTATCTGCGGAAGTGGTAACGGCGCTGCAATCACAGCCAACAAACACCAAAAAATTCGAGCTGCACTCTGTTGGACCAAAGAGATTACTCAACTCGCTCGCGAACACAACAACGCCAATATATTGAGTATTCCCGCTCGTTTTGTTTCCTTGCCACAGGCCTTAGATATGGTAAAGACCTTTTTGAATACAGAATTTGAAGGAGGAAGGCATCAAAACCGCGTAAACAAGATACCTCTTGGTTGTTCATAAATCCGATTTATGCTTTCAATTTCGGTAAAATCGTTTGACGAACTCGGTCTGCAAGAATTATACGATATACTCCAATTGCGATCGGAGGTGTTTGTGGTGGAGCAAGACTGTGTTTATCAAGATCTAGATGGCAAAGATGCTTATGCTCTGCACCTGATAGGGAAAAAAGATGATGAGGTAGTGGCGTATACCCGGATTTTTAAACCCGGAATGTATTTTGAAGAGGCGAGTATAGGGCGCGTAGTAGTCAGAGAAAGTTACAGACAATACGGTTATGGACACGAAATTATAAAGGCTTCTATAAGCGCTATCTCCACTCATTTTTCCGAAGAGAGAATACGAATATCAGCTCAGGAATACCTGCTTAAATTTTATGAAAAACACGGATTTAAGCAGATAGGCAAAGGTTATCTGGAAGATGGTATACCTCATATTGCCATGATACGGTGATATTTTATGGATCGATATGCTAGTAGGGTATCCATTCCAATCTCCTCTAACACGAAAATTCGTATCTCCGGTATTAAAAAAGTAGGTATAGCTATTTAGTCGTTGAGTTTCAATACAGCCATAAATGCCTGTTGAGGTATTTCTACATTACCTACTTGGCGCATTCTCTTTTTACCTTTTTTCTGTTTTTCGAGCAGTTTTCGCTTTCGTGAAATATCGCCCCCATAACATTTTGCGGTTACGTCTTTACGCAAGGCTTTAATAGTTTCGCGAGAGATGATTTTTGCCCCAATTGCGGCCTGTATCGGAATGTCGAATTGCTGGCGTGGAATCAGTTCCTTGAGCTTTTCACACATCCTTTTGCCGATATCGTAGGCATTGTCGGCGTGGATAAGCGCTGAAAGCGCGTCTACCGATTGCCCGTTGAGCAGTATATCTACTTTTACCAGTTTTGAGCTGCGCATTCCTATAGGCGAATAATCGAAAGAAGCATAACCTTTAGAAACCGTTTTCAATCGGTCGTAAAAGTCAAAAACAATTTCTGCCAGTGGAATGTCAAAATTGAGCTCTACTCGCTCCGGGGTGAGATAGGTCTGATTGGTAATCTGTCCCCTTTTGTCTATACAAAGGCTCATTACCGGTCCTACAAAGTCGGCTTTGGTAATAATAGTCGCTTTGATATAGGGCTCCTCTACCCTATCCATTCCTGACGGATCGGGCAAGTCGGAAGGGTTGTTGACTACGATGGGGGTATCCGGTTGTTTTTTGCTGTAAGCGAGGTAGGATACGTTGGGTACAGTAGTGATTACCGTCATATCGAATTCCCTTTCCAAACGCTCTTGTATGATTTCCATGTGTAGCATACCGAGAAATCCACAGCGGAAACCAAATCCCAATGCCGCAGAGCTTTCAGGAGTAAATACCAGAGAAGCATCGTTGAGCTGCAGTTTTTCCATAGAGGCGCGAAGTTCCTCATAATCTTCGGTATCTACCGGATAAATACCGGCAAAGACCATCGGTTTTACATTCTCAAAACCGGCAATCATATTTTTTGTAGGCGTTTTTGCATCGGTAATGGTATCCCCCACCTTAACTTCTCGAGCTTCTTTTATCCCTGAAATAAGATAACCTACATCTCCTGTTTCAATGACCTGTTTTGGATGTTGAGTGAGTTTGAGTGTACCGATTTCGTCGGCATAGTACTCTTTTCCGGTAGCCATAAATTTAATTTTCTGCCCTTTGGTAATCTGTCCGTTCATCACTCGGAAGATTACTTCAATCCCCCGAAAAGGATTGTATACAGAATCGAAAATCATAGCCTGTAGGGGTTCGTCGGTATTTCCCTTTGGCGGTGGTACCCTTTCTATTATGGCTTCGAGTATTTTATCTACTCCCAGTCCGGTTTTACCACTGGCGGGAATCACTTCTTCCGGATCACATCCCAATAGGTCTACAATATCGTCGGTAACCTCTTCCGGATTGGCGCTTGGGAGATCTATTTTATTCAGTACCGGAATGATTTCCAAATCGTTTTCCAAGGCCAGATATAGGTTGGATATAGTTTGCGCCTGTATGCTCTGTGCAGCATCTACGATGAGCAATGCACCCTCACAGGCCGCAATAGAACGCGATACCTCATAAGAGAAATCTACGTGTCCGGGAGTATCTATCAGGTTTAGGGTATACGTTTCTCCCTTGTGAACATATTCCATCTGTATGGCGTGCGATTTGATAGTAATACCACGCTCGCGCTCCAGATCCATATTGTCGAGTAACTGATCTTGCTTCTCCCGTTCCGTTACCGATCCGGTATAGTCCAACAACCTGTCGGCCAAGGTACTTTTCCCGTGGTCTATATGTGCGATAATGCAAAAATTCCGGATGTGCTTCATAGCAAAGGTTATATGTCCCTTATTCTCCGGAATACCTCCCGGTTTTTTAGGACAGGTTTAATTTGCAAATATAATTTTATTTTGGGTTTAGATTGTAGTTTTTTAGTTGGTGATTTATGGTTTGTTGTTGTTGTTCTGACCTTGCCTGAATAAGCTTGCCTTTTTTCAGGTTAATAATTAATGATTACTGTTGGTCTTTCTTTTGGGGCGCGCCCCAAAAGAAAAGTTTCAAATTCTTCTGGTTTCATATTTTTTAGTGAACCATGTGGTCGTTGTG
>JAJUFH010000009.1 GCA_029266035.1 Sinomicrobium sp. | reverse complement strand
CCTATGTCTTTTTGGTACGACAATCCGGCTAAAACACCTAAGGTATCCTCAAAAAAGAAAAAACTCCGGTGATCCATATAAAATCACCAGAGTTTGTTGTCTGTTTTTTTCGGAAATTAGCTTACTTCTGAAAGTGCCTAGGATAGGCAGGGAGTGATGAGTGGGAGTGTTACACCTCTTTGGTTTCTGCATCCGGAGCATTGTTTTTCACGGAGTCTATCCCGTTTTCCATCCCAGCTTCGGAGGCGTACATCTGGCTAGTACCAATAATTTGGCCGTTAGTAGCTTTGAGATTAAAGTAAAATTTTCCGTTTTTGGCTGTTTTGCGCTCGTAACGAGCATCCTCGGAACCGTTCTTTTTTACGGAGGCAATTCCGTTCTCAGCGGCGCTCTTGCTACTGTAGTTTTCACTGCTTAGGATAACCTGACCATTTTTTGCTTTTAAGGTAAAGTGAAATGCTCCCTTGTCCGTTTTTTTTAATTCAAACATCGGCGATATTTTTTATGGTTATTTTAGTAAATATAGAAAAAAAATGTAAACAAAAGAAGTGACTTAACACAATCTATAAACAAAGACATATCAGAAGTATAAGCTGCCGTTTACATATTTTAATAAACTCCTGTATATGATGTCTGTACAAAACCGATTCTAGTCAAAACCTCGGTTCCTTTCAGCTCATAGAACCAAATTATAACAATTATTTAAACAAATCCATTCCTGGAATATTGGGCATACCTTCTTTGGCCACCGCTGCCAACTCGGCCTCATTCACATCTGATGCTTTTTTAATCGCTTTGTTGAGCGTAAGTATGAGGTAGTCTTCAAGCTGTTCTCGGTCTTCAACAAGTGAAGGATCGATGTCTATAGCTTTGATTTCGCGATTGGCGGTAATTGTTATTTTAAGTAAACCATCACTTGAACTCTCGTCTATTAAAACATTGTTCAATCGGTTTTTAGTATCTTCAATCCTCTTTTGGGTCTCTTTGAGTTTACCCATCATTCCGGTAATATCACCAAACATTATTCACCTATTTTAGTTATTAATAAGGGCAAAATTATTAAATTGTAAAACTTTCCAAATCAAAAATATTATAAAATCGTTATGAAGAAAATAAGTATCACACTTATTATAAGTATTATTTTTGCCTCAGCATGTAAAAATAAAAATACTTCTGAAGTGACCGAAAATATTATACCTCCCGTAGCAATTAAAAAACCTACTTCTCTGGATAAACACGGAGATATTCGAATAGATGACTATTTCTGGATGAACGAAAGAGACAGTCCTGAGGTTGTCGACTATCTCAAAAAGGAAAATGACTACAACGAAAAGATGACAGCCCATACCCGTGAATTCCGGGAATTGCTGTTTGAAGAGATGAAGTCCAGAATAAAAGAAGACGATGAGTCTGTTCCTTATTTTTATAATGGCTACTGGTATATCACTCGTTTTGAAAAGGGAAAAGACTATCCGGTATACACTCGCAAAAAGGCCTCTATGGATGCCGAAGAAGAAGTGTTGTTCGATTGCAATACCATGGCCGAGGGACATTCGTTTTTTCAGCTTGGAGGCATCAATATCAGTCCCGACAACAAATTGGCAGCCTTTGGGGTAGATACAGTGAGCCGAAGAATTTACACCATTAAGATTAAAAATCTTGAAACAGGAGAAATTTATCCTGTAGCTATAAGCAATACCACAGGTGGAAGCACTTGGGGGAATGACAATAAGACACTGTTTTATACTGCAAAAGACCCGAAAACCCTCCGTTCCGACAGGGTGTATCGCCATGTGTTGGGCAGTGGAAAACAGGACGAATTGGTGTATAGTGAAGATGATGATACTTATAGTGCTTTTGTGTATAAGAGCAAGTCCAGAAAATATATCATTGCCGGATCGCAAAGTACACTTACGTCGGAATTCAGTATACTAGAAGCAGATGCGCCTGGTGGTGACTTCAAGATTTTTCAGCCGAGAGTGAGAGGACTGGAATACGGTATTTCTCACTATGGGGACTCTTTTTATATACTGACCAATGCCGATGGAGCTACAAATTTCAAGCTCATGAAGACTCCGGAATCTAAGACGGGAAAAGAACATTGGGAAGAAGTGTTGCCACATAGGGAGGAAGTACTGCTCGAAGACATAGATATATTTAAGGATTTTCTGGTAGTGAGTGAACGCAGTGAAGGATTGAACAAAATAAGAGTGATGCGCTGGGATGGCAGTGATGACTATTACCTCCCCTTCGACAACGAAACTTATACGGCCTATACTTCTACCAATATAGAATTTGATACCGATATCTTGAGATATCGCTATAATGCACTTACCACCCCGCTATCTACCATAGACTTCAATATGGTAACCAAGGAGCAGGAAGTAAAAAAGGAGCAGGAAGTATTGGGCGGAAAGTTTGACAAAGATAACTACACCTCAGAGCGCATATGGGCTCAGGCAGCCGATGGTAAAAAGGTACCTGTATCGCTGGTGTATCGCAAAGGGATTAAAAAAGACGGAAAGAACCCTTTGTTGCTGTATGGATACGGCTCGTACGGAGCTACCATAGATCCGTATTTTTCCACTACCAGGCTCAGCTTGCTCGACCGTGGATTTATTTATGCCATTGCGCATATCAGGGGAGGAGAATATCTCGGAAGACCTTGGTATGAAGATGGAAAACTACTCAGAAAGAAAAATACTTTTACAGATTTTATAGATTGTTCTAAGTTTCTTATCTCAGAAAAATACACTTCTCCGAAACATTTGTACGCCATGGGCGGATCGGCAGGGGGCTTGTTGATGGGAGCTGTGGTAAATATGTCGCCCGAGCTCTATAACGGCGTGATTGCTGCTGTGCCTTTTGTAGATGTGGTAACCACTATGCTCGACGAATCTATACCACTTACAACGGGAGAATACGACGAATGGGGCAACCCCAACAACAAGGAGTATTACGATTATATAAAATCGTATTCTCCCTACGATAATGTAAAGGCACAGGAGTATCCGAATATGTTGGTAACCACGGGCTATCACGATTCGCAAGTGCAGTATTGGGAGCCCGCCAAATGGGTTGCTAAACTTCGCGAACTCAAAACAGATAATAACACACTGCTTTTTCACACCAATATGGAAGCCGGTCACAGCGGTGCCTCAGGGCGATTTGACGCTTTGAAGGAAGTTGCGGAAGAGTATGCTTTTCTATTAGATTTGGAGGGAATAAAACAGTAGTAAAAAAAAATAACTAAATTTGCTCGGTTTTTGGTTTTTTAAAAACCGGTTTAGAAACCAAATACAAGTTATATGAAAGACAAGGTTAAGGCTTACAATAATGTACTGGAACTGATTGGAAATACTCCTATTATAAAACTCAATTCCATAACGAATACCTTTAAAGGCGACTTTTATGCAAAAGTTGAAGCTTTTAATCCGGGTCACTCTACAAAAGACAGAATAGCGCTCTATATTATTGAACAGGCTGAAAAAACTGGCATTCTAAAACCCGGTGATACCATAGTAGAAACCACTTCCGGGAATACTGGTTTCAGTATTGCCATGGTGAGTATCGTAAAAGGATATGATTGTATATTGGCGGTCAGTTCTAAATCTTCGCAAGACAAGATAGATATGCTTCGATCTATGGGCGCAAAAGTTTATGTGTGTCCCGCTCATGTTAGTGCAGACGACCCTCGCTCGTATTATCAGGTGGCGAGACGTATGCACCAAGAGATAAAAGGTTCGGTGTATATCAATCAGTATTTTAACCAACTGAATATGGATGCCCACTACAGGACTACAGGACCTGAAATATGGGAACAGACAGGGGGGAGTATAACTCACTTAATTGCCTGTAGCGGTACGGGAGGAACTATCTCCGGAACCGCCCGTTATCTCAGAGAGCAGGCAAATAAGCAAGGTAGAGAGATAAAGATTATCGGGGTGGATGCCTATGGTTCTATACTGAAAAAGTATCACGAGACAGGTGAATTTGATACCAAAGAAATTTATCCTTATCGCATAGAAGGTCTCGGGAAAAACCTTATTCCCACAGCTACCGATTTTGATGTGATAGACCGTTTTGTAAAGGTTTCCGATGAAGAAAGCGCCCATACTGCAAGAGAAATTTCCAAGACAGAAGGACTTTTTGTGGGCTATACCAGCGGAGCTGCAATGCAAGCAGTAAAGCAGTTGGCAGCTGAAGGAGAATTCGATGAAAACAGTAGGGTAGTTGTTGTATTTCCCGATCACGGTTCTAGGTATATGAGCAAGATATACAGCGATGAATGGATGAGAGAACAGGGCTTTTTTGACAGTAAAAACATCGAGGAGGCTCAAAAAATTGAATATATAAAGTAGGAAATGGGATATAACACCTGTTTGCAAGCCTATGTTTGTTTACAAATGGGTTCATATCTTCCCTGGTATTTTTTACATAGGAATACTTAAATTACTTAATTTAGCTGCACATCGGGATAGACTCCTGTTGGTATTGAGAAAAAATTATCTTAAATATTGAGATCTACATGAAGGATTTATTTGAAAGGATTATTGAGAATAAGGGACCGCTGGGAAAATGGGCATCACAGGCAGAGGGATACTTTGTATTTCCCAAGTTGGAAGGTGCCATATCCAATAGGATGAAGTTTAATGGTAAAGATGTTATTACCTGGAGTATAAACGATTACCTCGGGCTTGCCAATCACCCTGAAGTACTTAAGGCCGATGCCGAAGCCGCTGCAGAGCACGGATGTGCCTACCCCATGGGGGCGAGGATGATGAGTGGGCATACCGATGTACACGAACAATTGCAAGACGAGCTCGCAGCATTTGTGAAAAAAGAAGCTGCATATCTGTTGAATTTCGGATATCAGGGAATGGTATCTGCCATAGATGCTTTGGTGACTAAAGACGATATTATTGTATACGATGTAGACTCACACGCTTGTATCATAGACGGAGTAAGACTACATATGGGTAAACGCTTTACCTTTATGCACAACGATATTGAGAGTCTTGAAAAAAACCTGGAAAGGGCCACTAAAATGGCTGAACAAACCGGTGGAGGTATACTCGTAATATCTGAAGGGGTATTCGGTATGCGTGGTGAGCAGGGAAAACTCAAGGAAATCGTCGCACTTAAGAAAAAATACAAATTCCGACTTTTGGTAGACGACGCTCATGGTTTTGGTACCCTTGGTGCTACCGGAGCTGGAGCCGGAGAAGAACAAGGTGTTCAGGATGATATAGATGTGTACTTTGCCACATTTGCCAAATCTATGGCGAGCATAGGGGCATTCCTCGCAGGAAACAAGGAGATTATAGACTACTTGAAATACAATCTAAGATCACAAATGTTTGCCAAATCTCTTCCTATGGTGTTTGTAAAAGGAGCCTTAAAGCGTTTAGAAATGCTCCGTACCATGCCCGAATTGAAAGGCAAACTGTGGGAAAATGTAAACGCCCTTCAAAACGGACTCAAAGAGAGAGGCTTTGATATAGGAACTACCAATACTTGTGTTACTCCTGTGTACCTTAACGGAAGTATACCGGAAGCCATGGCGCTTGTAAAAGACCTAAGAGAAAATTACGGTATATTCTGCTCTATAGTAGTATATCCGGTAATACCTAAAGGACTTATCCTGCTCAGAATGATTCCTACAGCTACACATACTCTAGAGGATGTCAATGAAACCCTAGATGCCTTTTCCGCTATACGCGACCGTTTGGAGAACGGTACCTATAAAAGGCTTTCTGCTGCTGTAGCAGCTGCAATGGGAGAGTAGTAAATAGGTTTGTTTCAGTCTTAGTAGTGGGTATCAATGAAAAAAATAATCATAGCCATAGATGGCTATTCTTCAACCGGAAAGAGTACCATAGCCAAACGGCTCGCTAAAGCCTTGGGCTATGTTTATGTAGATACAGGTGCCATGTACAGGGCTGTGACCCTTTTTGCGATTGAAAACAATATGTTTACCTCTGAAGGGGTAGACAGAGAGAATTTATTGCAAAATTTAGACAAGATTAGTATTCGTTTTGCGAAGAAGAGGGGAAGTGACGACACCGAAACATTGCTCAATGGCAATAATGTAGAAGATAAGATCAGAAGTATGGAGGTGTCTAATAGAGTGAGTAATATAGCCGCCATTCCCGAAGTGAGAAAGAAATTGGTAGAAGAGCAGCGAAGGATGGGAGAAGATCGAGGTATTGTAATGGATGGTAGAGATATAGGAACTGTAGTGTTTCCCGATGCTGAACTAAAACTTTTTATGACAGCTACTCCCGAAATAAGAGCCACACGTAGGTATAAGGAATTGTTGGGCAAAGGCAAACAGGTAACCTATGAAGAAGTGCTTAAAAATGTTTCGCAAAGAGATTATATCGATTCGAACAGGACAGATTCTCCTTTGGTTAAGGCTGAAGATGCCATAGAGCTAGACAATACCGATATGGGAAAAGATGAACAGTTTGAACGCATATACAATCACACTATGCGCTTTCTCAAACAGGAGAAGTAGTTTGAGGCTTGAGGAACTTCTCATATATGACAAAAAACAGCACCTTTTTGCAAATTAAAAGCAAGAAGGTGCTGTTTTTTAAATAGTTTTTCACCGATTACAATTTTGGAATTACCAATTCCTGCCCCGGCTGAATGAGGTCGGGATTTTTTAGCTGATCTGTATTTGCTTGAAATATAGCATTGTACTTATTGGCATTTCCGTAATATTTCTGAGCTATTTTGCTAAGGTTTTCACCCGATTGTACAGTATGCCTGTGGTATACCGAAGTGTCTGGTTCAGCTACACCTATATCTGCCTTGATATCTGTTGGCTGTTCTCCTCCAGCTTCCCTGATCTTTTCCAAAATCATATTTTTTTCGTATTCCGTCTTAGCTATTCCCTTTAGCTGAAGGAAATCTTCTTGTACTGAAATACTTCCTTCCTTGATTTTTAATTCATTTCCCAAGTCGATAGCAGCCTGATATTTTGTTTTAAGATCCATAGAGTTATAGAGTTAATCGTTTGACATATATCTCAAATATACGCAATTTAAGAGGTGTTAGCCAACCGAAATTTATTTTAGTGTTATAAAAAAATAAAATTTTTGATATTTATTGTTTTATTCTGAACAATTCAGACTATTTTCGTTTTCTGAAACTGGTCTGCTTCTCTTGACATTGACAATGAAGGGGTTCTGCATAGAGGGAAATGACAAGAAGACGGTTGCAATTTATTTGAGTACATTTATTAAGTTGTAATGAGAATTGTTAATGGAGCGATTTTTTGAAGACACCGAGACTGCCTTTGTCCTTAAAACTGATGCCGAACTGGAAAGGGCTTATTTTTTATTCAAGCTGATTGCCAATCAGCCTTTGGTGCGAATAGGAACGGCAGTGGCCAATTTTGCCATAAAATCACATTTGCCTGTAGAGGGCTTAATACGCTCTACAGTCTTCGATCACTTTTGTGGCGGGGTAGACGAAGAAGATTGTATGCCTGTTATCGACAAAATGTACGACAAGGGAGTATCGTCGGTACTCGATTATTCGGTAGAGGGCAAGGATGAGGAAAACCCATTAGACGAGTCGCATAGAAGAGTTATCGATATATTGAATTTTGTCAAAGAGAAGGACGCCATTCCGTTTGCGGTGTTTAAACCTACCGGTTTTGGAAGGTTTGCCTTATTTCAGAAAATTGGAGAGGGAAAGAAACTCACTATAAGAGAAAAAGACGAATGGGACAGGGTAGTCAATCGTTTTGACTCTGCCTGTCGTAAAGCTCATCAACTCGATGTTTCCCTGCTTATCGACGCTGAGGAAAGCTGGATGCAGGATGCTGCAGATCAGTTGGTCACCGATATGATGCGCAAATACAACAAGAAAAAACCCATAGTGTACAATACGCTTCAAATGTACCGTCACGACCGTATGGATTTCTTAAAAAAAATGCACAGACAAGCGGAAGAAGAAGGTTTTTACGTAGGAGTGAAGTTGGTTCGCGGTGCCTATATGGAAAAAGAAAATGAAAGGGCGGCTGAAATGGGATACTCCACGCCAATTTGCCCTACCAAAGAGGCTACTGATCAAAATTATAACGAGGCTCTCGACTACGTCATGAATCACCTCGATCGCTTGGCCGTATTTGCAGGAACACACAATGAGGAGAGTTCGTATAGATTGCTTCAACTGATGGAGGAAAAAGGGATTGAAAAAAGCGATTTTAGGGTGTGGTTTGGACAGTTGTACGGTATGAGCGATCACATCAGCTACAACCTGGCGGCTCGAGGTTACAATGTTGCAAAATATCTCCCTTTTGGTCCGGTTAAAGATGTGATGCCTTATCTGATACGAAGGGCTGAAGAAAATACCTCTGTGGCTGGACAGACCAGTAGAGAGTTAACCTTGCTTAAACAAGAACGCGAACGCAGAAAGATTTAGCTTTTTAAGCCCTTTTGATTTTCAGAGTGTTTACATTTAGATTAGCTGTCCCTTTAGGCTGTGGTTTGTTGTTCATTTGCAAAACTACTTCAAGCTGAAAAGGGAGGGAAGCTAAATTTTCCAGTCAATTGGAATTAGTTTCAACTAGCCTTAGTATATTTGATGCGTTGTAAAAATTAGTCTATTGTTACGCGAACTGTCCATAAAGAATTACGCTTTGATCGACGATCTGAAAGTCAGCTTTGGCAAGGGGCTTACTGTGATTACCGGTGAAACCGGTTCGGGTAAGTCTGTTCTCTTGGGAGGCTTGTCTCTCGTACTGGGTAAGAGAGCCGATTTGAACAGCCTTAAAGACAGGGAGAAAAAGTGCGTTATTGAGGCGGAGTTCGTCGTATCAGATTACAAGTTACAGACTTTATTTGCCGAATTCGATTTAGACTATGAGGCTCACACTATTATCAGACGAGAGATTCTTCCCGGAGGGAAGTCGAGAGCCTTTGTAAACGACACCCCTGTAACGCTCGATATACTTTCAGCTTTAAGTCCGAAACTTATAGATATACACTCACAGCACCAAACACTAGAGCTAACGCGTAATGAATTTCAGTTTCAGGTGATCGATGCCCTTGCGGGAAATCGGGAGCTTATCGATAGTTATACGGCGCAGTTGGGAGCGTACTATCAAACTAAAAAAGAGTTGCAGAGACTCATCGATTTTCAAAAAGAGTCTGATAAGGAGCGGGATTACAATGCTTTTTTACTACAAGAACTCAAAGAGGCTAAACTGCAATCGGGAATGCTAGAAGAGTTGGAGGCCGATTTTGAGCAGTTGAGCAATGTAGAATACATCAAAGAAAAACTGGCCTTTTCCTCTCAATTGCTCAGTGATGAACAATCGGGTATATTGGTACACCTCAACAATATGCGCAGTACTCTTGGCAAACTGGGAGCGTATGGAAAGAAATTTGAAGAGCTTTACGAAAGAGTCAATTCAGCATTTATAGAGTTAGACGACACCTTCAACGAAATACAGAACCTAAATGAAACTGTTGAAGCTGATCCGGTGCAGTTGGAAGAAGTGAGTTCTAAGCTTCAAGTTCTGTACGATTTACAGAAAAAGCACGGGGTTCTCGAAATAGAAGAATTGATAGGGATCAGAGAAGCTCTGGCCGAAAAGGTATCCGTAACCGAAAATATCGAACAGCAAATCAAAGACAAACAGTTGCAGGTGCTCAAACAGGAAGAAGCTTTGGGAAAAGCAGCTGACAGCATTAGTCAAAATCGAAAAAAGGCAGCGCCGGAGCTTAAAAAATCTCTCGAAGAGTCGTTGAAAAAACTAGGGATGCCCAACGCTACTTTCCAAATTGAAATTGTTCCTACTACTTCTTTTTTTGCTAATGGAAGAGACGAATTACAGTTTTTGTTTTCTGCCAATAAGGGAGGCCACTACGGTACCTTAAAAAAAGTAGCTTCAGGCGGAGAGCTTTCGAGGATAATGCTTTCTATAAAAGCAATTTTATCCGGCTATGAAATGCTACCCACCATTATGTTCGACGAAATTGATACCGGAGTGTCGGGAGAAGTTGCCGACAAAATGGGAGATATTATGAAACAGATGGGAGGGCGAATGCAGGTTTTTGCCATTACCCACCTTCCGCAGATTGCAGTAAAGGGAGAGCGACACTTTAAGATATACAAGGAAGAATCGGGTAAAACCACATCGACGGAAATCAGAGAATTGGAAGGAGAAGGACGGGTGAGAGAGATCGCAGAAATGATGAGTGGTAAAAATATTTCTGAATCGGCCCTGTCACATGCCAGAGAATTGTTATTATTGTAACAATGTAGCGGTTTGGCTCGTCCAACCCACACATAATGGTTTTGGTTCGTCCAGCCCACGTAATGGTTTGGCTTGTCCAATCCACATCAATAAATCACAAACAATAAACACAATAAATAAAAATGTACAATTTACTAAAAGGAAAAAAAGGGATTATTTTCGGAGCGTTAGATGAGAATTCTATCGCTTGGAAAACCGCAGAGCGAGTTCACGAAGAGGGAGGTACTTTTGTACTTACCAATGCACCAATTGCCATGAGAATGGGGCAGATAAATCAATTGGCAGAGAAAACCGGTTCTGAGATTATTCCCGCAGATGCCACCAGTTTGGACGATCTGCAACAATTGGTAGAAAAATCTGTGGAAATCCTCGGGGGTAAGTTAGACTTTGTTCTTCACTCCATCGGGATGTCGATAAATGTGAGAAAGGGAAAACACTATACCGATCAGAATTACGATTTTACAACTAAGGGGTGGGATGTATCGGCAGTTTCTTTCCACAAGGTATTGCAAACGTTGCATAAAAACGATGCCATGAACGAATGGGGGAGTATTGTAGCGCTTACTTATATGGCTGCGCAACGCACCTTTCCCGATTACAACGACATGGCCGATAACAAGGCTTATCTGGAATCTATAGCGAGAAGTTTTGGATACTTTTACGGCAAAGACAAAAATGTAAGGGTAAACACCATATCTCAGTCGCCAACACCAACTACTGCCGGACAAGGAGTAAAGGGATTTGACGGTTTTATCGCTTATGCCGATATGATGTCTCCACTCGGAAATGCCACCGCAGCAGAATGTGCAGATTACACTCTTACGCTTTTCTCAGACCTCACTCGAAAAGTGACCATGCAAAATCTGTATCACGACGGAGGTTTCTCCAATACAGGAGTGAGCAACGAGGTGATGGAAAAATTCATCAAATAGAAAATAGTTTCACTTTGAAACAACAAAAAATCCTGTTGATTAGAGCGGCAGGATTTTTTAGTTTTTACCATTGAAAAGATAGAATTTCACCTATCCGTGCATGGTTTCTTTTTTGCCGAGATCTTTCATAATATTCGCCTCGTATTCGAGTAAGTCCTGCCATTTTTTATCAACTTCTTCGCGGTTTCCGTACTTTCTGGCAAAAGAGAGGAACATGGTGTAGTGATTCGCTTCACTGGCCATGAGATTGCGGTAAAACGTGGCCAATTCTTCGTCTTGGATATTTTCGGACAACAATCGGAAACGCTCACAACTTCGAGCTTCTATAAGTGCGGCATACAAAAGGCGGTGTACGAGATGCGACTGTCGGCTTCCGCCTTTGGGAAAAAATTTCATGAGTTCAATGACGTAAAGATCCTTTCGCTCTCTTCCCAATACCCATCCGCGGGCGATGATTCTGTCGTGTACCATTTTAAAATGGCTGATTTCTTCCTTTACCAATGCTGTCATTTCCTGAACCAATTCGGTGTATTCAGGGAAGGAAACGATGAGCGAAATTGCTGTGCTGGCTGCTTTTTGTTCGCAATAGGCGTGATCGGTAAGTATTTCTTCTATGTTTTTCTCCACGATATTCACCCAACGGGGATCTGTAGGTAATTTGAGTCCTAACATGATTTTCGGTATTATAAATTGTCGTTGTCTGTGTTAATTGATAGCCTGTTCCTTTTTAAGCTTCTTTGCATTCCCTCTATAATCATCGCGATGAGAATGACCAATACGCATCCAATAAAGTTGAGCCAGAGATATCCGATATGCTCTTCTATATATACGAATCGGTAGTAGATAAAGAATATAATAATTTGCGTTATCAGAGCTGCCCAGAATACCGCATTGCCGCGAATAAATCGGAAAAAGAAGGCCAGGAGGAATATTCCCAATACATTGCCGTAAAATACAGAGCCGATAATATTTACCAGTTGTATCAGGTTGTCTACCAAAGAGCCGAAATTGGCAAATAGAATAGCTATAATTCCCCAGAGAAGGGTAAACCATTTGGATGCAGCTACATAGTGGCTATCGTCTTTGTCGTTGTTCAGTCTTCTCTTGTAGATATCCATAGTTGTGATGGTACCGAGAGCGTTTAGCTCTGAGGAAGTGGAAGACATCGCTGCAGAGAGTATTACCGCGAGAAGAAGACCGATCAATCCCGTAGGGAGATTGTTCAGTATAAAGTGTATAAAGACATAATCTTTGTCGTTGGTCTCTATGGTGGGGTTAGCTTTCTCTATGAGTTCTCTTGCCTTGGCGCGATTTTCTCTTTCTTCTCCATTTATTTGCTTTATTTTTTTCTTCGCAGCCATAACCAGTTTGTAGTCTTTCACATTGAGTACACTGGAATAGTATTCTTGAGCCCTTTTTTTTCGAGATTCAAGCGCTTTATGGGAGTGTTCGAGCTCTTGGTATTCGTCGGCATAAGATGAACTCATCACGGCTTCTGTAGCCGCAGGGTTAAAGTTGAGTGGAGAGCTGTGGTATTGATAAAATACAAAAACCATAACTCCTACCAGCAGAATAAAGAATTGCATGGGAACTTTTAGCAATCCGTTAAATAGAAGTCCCAATTGGCTCTCTTTAATCGATTTCCCGGACAGATAGCGCTGTACCTGACTCTGATCGGTACCGAAATAAGAAAGCATCAGGAAAAAACCTCCTGTAATTCCGCTCCAAAAGGTGTAGCGACTCTCTGCATTGAAAGAAAAGTCGAGAATATTCAGTTTGCCGTTGGCACCTGCCACTTTGAGCGCCTTGCCGAAGCTGAGATCTTCTGGCAGATAGTGTAGGATGAGGAAAAATGCGAGAAACATTCCCGACATAATAACAAACATCTGTTGTTTGTGAGTTACGTTTACCGCCTTTGTACCTCCGGCCACAGTGTATATGATAACCAGCGAACCTATGATGATATTGAGAGTTTTCAAATCCCAACCCAATACAGCGGAGAGTATGATGGAGGGGGCGTAAATGGTAATTCCCGCTGCCAATCCGCGTTGTATGAGGAACAATATAGCCGTAAGTGTACGGGTTTTAAGGTCAAAACGCTGTTCCAGAAATTCGTAGGCTGTATATACTTTTAACTTGTGATATACCGGGATAAATACCATGCAAATCACTATAATGGCGAGGGGGAGCCCAAAGTAGAATTGTACAAACCCCATTCCGTCGTGAAAAGCCTGTCCGGGTGTAGACAGAAAGGTTATGGCACTAGCTTGGGTAGCCATGACCGACAAACCTATGGTCCACCATTTAGACTCTTTGTTGCCTAGTATATAATCTTTTACAGAAGCACTTTTTTTCGTTTTCCAAGTGCCGTAAACAACGATAAAAATAAGGGTGGCATACAATATGATCCAGTCAATTCTCTCCATGGGCTAACAGTTTTCCTGCATCATAAAATAAAACAGCATCATATAAATAACATTGGCTATCAACACTAGGGTATAGCTGGTTTTCCAACGCCATTTTGGCGAAATGCGATTTTTCTGTTTTTTTTTCATCTTACGGATTTTCCGTTTTTTGCTTTCCTATCGAAAGCATATTGGCAAACAATTTGAATGCTCCGGGAACTCCGGCAGGCAATTCCCTGAAAAAGCTGAGACCTGTGTAAATATAATAACCTTTTCCGTAAGGAGCTACAAGCAAGCTCCCGTCTTTCGGATTTTCTCCGGTATCGTGCATCGATAAAATAGCGCTGTATTCTTTCGCCCATTGGTCGGGGAAGTACAGTCCTCTTTCCTGCACCCAGCCTTCGAAGTCGGATGGTACTATTTTGTTGGGAGTATTCAGTATAGGATGCTCGGGTTCGAGTAAAGTCACTTTCGAATTTTCATCTGTGACCCTGTCATTGGATAGATGAAGGGGATAAGGGGGCTTTACATCGGTGGTACTGTTGCGTCCTACGGTATTGTACTGTACGATAAGGTTACCTCCCGATTTTACGTATTCGAGCAAGGCAGATTGTTTGGTGTATAGCGATGGAAAAACATTATAAGCTCTGATACCAATTACCACGGCATCATAGGCAGATAGTGAAGTTGTTGTTATGGAAGAAATATCAATGGTATTGACCTTATATCCCAATTGTCTCAGACTTTCGGGTACTTTATCACCGGCTCCGGGGATGTAAGCTACTGTGTTACCCGATTTTTTGAGCTCGAAATTTACAACTCTGGCCTCTGCTGGAAGTAAAACAGACTGGTGTGGGATGTGTTCGTAATCAATCTCAACCAGCTTTTTGTCGTATTTTTTTCCGCCTATATAAACGGATGGTTTAATGACGCCCACGCTTTCCTTGTCGGGAGGGCTGATGTTGAACACCACTGATTTTTCGTCGCCAGTTTGTTCCAGTTTTATCGGAATGCGATTTGGGGATACCGTCCAGCCTTTTGGTAGATCTAGCGCTACATCACCTTCAATACCGCGGTCTATAGCCTTTAGTTTTACAGTTATGGGTTTTGGCGAATTCTCGAAAATATAGACTTCATTTTCGGTACTTGCAGTAACAGGAGGGAGTATAAGAAAGGGCTGATAGCGTTCTCCTTGTGCGGGGTCGGTGTGTTTGTATACTACGTCTTTACAGAATTCTAGCGAAACCCCTTCTATCAGAACTTGAAAACAAGCGGTGAGCGATGCTGGACTTTCGGGTAGGCCGATGTATTGCCTATCGGCCCGATACATGCCGATACTGCCTTTGTTTACAAGCCAATACGGTGTGGAATAAGCGATCTGTTGAGGGATGTGGATAGACAATTCCAATTTTTCATCGCGATTGTACAAGAGGGGGATATCAGTTTTCTCTGCTGTTGCTGTTTGTGCGATACTCAGCTGTTCTAAGCGAACGTCTACACGGCTTCTGTTGATGGCTTCTACGCGAATTGTTGTCTCACTTCCGGGTGTTGTCTGAGGAGATTGAGCTGAAGCTTCTAGATACAATCCGGCACAAGCCAGTATTATATCTTTTATTTGTCGTGTTTTGAGCTTTTTCCAATAGGGGTCTTTTAGGTTTTGAATCAGCGTATAAGCCTTGAGTAATTGCGGGAGATGGGAGGCAGGATTTTTAAAATCGAAATTGTGCTCTACGTTTTTGAGTAGTTTGGCAATCTCTTCTGTACCGTCAATTCTAGACCAGGTGGTATTGATACCCGCAAAGAGATTGTTGTTGTCTGGCTGACTTCCTTTTAGTAATTCGAGGTACTCTGTGGTGCTACCTCGCGACGCCGAACTGCCAAATCCCTGACTGCGGTGCTGACTTCTGCTCTGGGCGGCAATTTCTCCATTGCTCTTTCCGAGATTTGTATAGTATTTGCCTATATCTATTGACATAAAGCCCTTTTTTGTAGCCTTTTCAAATTCGTCTTGACTGCCATAAGCCCACCAAGAGGTATTGTAAAACAGTCGTTTGGGCTGCCAAGGTTGTAGTTGTTTCAGTTGATTGGGATAGCTATTTACATCTGCAGCTAGGTCGAATGCCGCTACGCTGAGTATGGCAGAAGAGGTGTGGTGACCGTGAGTGGTTCCCGGACGGCGGTGATCAAAGCGGTTGATGATGATGTCTGGGCGCAATTTGCGTATGGCTAGTACCACATCGGCCAGTACACTGTCTTTATCCCATATGTTTAAGGTTTCATCTGGATGTTTTGAAAAGCCAAAATCATTGGCTCTGGAAAACAATTGTTCGCCTCCGTCTATATGTCTAGCGGCCAACAATTCCTGAGTTCTTATCAGTCCGAGAAGTTCTCTCAATTCGGTGCCTATCAGATTTTGTCCTCCATCTCCTCGGGTGAGAGATAGATAAGCAGTACGAGCGTGAAGCTCGTTGGAGAGATAGGAAATCATCTGAGTGTTCTCATCGTCGGGATGAGCGGCGATATACAGGGCAGTACCGAGAAAATTTAACTTTTTAATCTCTTGGTATATTTCAGAAGAGGTATACGATTTTGGTGATTGTGGATAGAGGGAAGGAATATAAATAACAAGACTTACAAACAGAGTAATCAAACGCATTTAAGTTAGTTTTTAAGGTTCCGGAGTCACTGAAAATACAGTCGTTCTATAATGGACTATATCTGGAAACAATCTCCCAAATATATAAATAAAGCAAATTATCTCGTTATGTTTAGGCTTTCTTTAACTCACTGGTCCAAGTAAAACCCCCAGCTGTTTGCGAAAGATAATATCACAGGCTTTCTGAACCGTCGTCTTCTACAGCTTGAGGTGAAACCTTGACCCCTTTTTGTAAAAGGAGATTATTCGGGTAAGTGACAAGATCTCCTTCTTCGGTTCGGAGCATCAGGTGAAAAGCCTTGATATCTTCTATCGTAGCCCGTATGGGAAAATCTTTATCCTGTATCTCTATCACGTCGCCGATCTTAAACGGGAAGGTAAAAAACAATATAACTCCTGCCGTTACATTGCTGAGAATAGACCACTGGGCAAAAAGAGCCACTCCGATAACAGCAAAAATGGAAGAGATCAACAGTCCGAGATCTTCAAAATTGACATTCCAGATAATGCTGATAATTGAAATTCCCACAAGAAATACAGCAATGTTGACATAGCGGATGATAAGGGTGCTTCTCGCTGCGTTGTAATTGCTGATATCACCTACTTTGCGAATAATTTTTGACAGTGTGAATTTTAAGAACACTAATATTAGAATGACAAAGAGACTGTTCAGCAGCTCTTTCTGGTACAGGGTAAAAATATCGTTCATTTTTAGTCTTTTTGTAATGCTAAAGATACACAGTGATGAGCAAATAAGCTTTTTGTGACAATAATTTTAATCATTTGTTTTCGACTAGGGTATGCAGGCTGCGGTATACCTGATGTACGGGAAGTCCGACCACGTTAAAATACGAGCCTTCAATCTTCCTAATACCGGTGAGACCTATCCATTCTTGTATACCATAAGCTCCTGCTTTGTCATAGGGTTTAAAAGTATCGATATAATAGGTTATTTCACCTTCGGTAAGTTCGTCGAAATACACTTTGGTAACGGAATTTACCGTTTTCTGCATTTGCTTGGTTGTAAAACATACTGAGGTAATGACCTGGTGGTCTTTACCAGAAAGCGACCTCAGCATACCGAATGCTTCTTCTCTGTTGCGGGGTTTCCCAAGCGCTTTATTTAGATGCCATACTACGGTATCGGAAGTGATGAGAATATCTTTTTCTCGGAGTTCGTCTTTAAAGGGCAGTGCCTTGAGTTGTGCCAGATAGTCTGGTATGTCGCTACCTCTAAGCCGTTCGGGATAAATTTCCTCTACCTCTTTCAGACGTATTTCAACTTTGAGTCCCAGATCCTGAAAAAACTGCTGTCTTCTCGGAGATCCCGATGCCAATATGATGTGATAGTCTTTTAAAACTTCTGAAAGCATATCTAAACTTCGTTGATTTAATCGTAATTAGCCCCAAAATTGTCATTCCACTTTCCTTGAACCTTCAATACCTGTTCAATTACATCCCTGACACATCCTTGTCCCCCGTTTTTATGTGAAATATACTTTGCAATTTCCTTGAGTTCCGGTACGGCATCCTGAGGACAGGTAGGCAAGGCTACCATTTGCATAGGGGGGAGGTCAGGGAGATCGTCGCCCATATAAAGCACGTTTTCAGACTTTATGTCGTAGATGTCAAAGTATTCTTCTAATACATCGGTTTTGTGATGTGCCCCGAGATAAATATCGGTAACCCCAAGCCCTCGCAGCCTTTGGCGAACTCCTTCATTTGTTCCTCCAGAGATAACACAAATATTGTAACCCTTTTCTATAGCCGTCTTTATGGCATAGCCGTCTTTGAGACTCATATTTCTCAGCATTTCGCCCTCTGTAGTAATCACGATAGTACCGTCGGTAAGTACGCCGTCTACATCGAAGACAAATGTAGTGATATCTTCAAGGTATTCTTTATAGTTTTTCATGTAATAAATTCATTTTTAATTTAATATATTTTTTTTAGATTATCATCGGGGCGAAGCACGATGAAGCGAAGAATCTCCATCTCGAATTAAAAAATCTTCAGTGGAAATTACCGAAAGTATGGAGATCCCTCCATTTCGGTCGGGATGACATTTCTGCCATTCATATCGAAGAATCTCCATCTCGAAACCAAAGAACTTTCAACCTTTAACAACAGCTTGCAATTTACAAAGTTTAACTGGCACACCGACACAGGGAAATATTCTTATTTACTTTTTTGTATAGCTTCGGTTAAAAGGTCGTACAATTGGAGATAGAGTGGGTGGGATGTCAATTGCTCCCGGTGTTTTAGCAAGGTGGAATTATCGCGGCGTTTGGCCGGACCGGTTTGGGCTTCCAAAGGTGGCATTTCGGTTATTTTGGCTGCGGTTTCCGCAATGAGCGGACGAAGGATGTCGAAGGGAAGTTGGTTTTTTTTGCAGATTTGTTCCCCTATGTGATAGAGGTGGTTTACAAAGTTGTTTACAAATACGGCAGACAGATGAAGGGCTCGTCGCTGTTCGGAATCGACTTGGTATACCTGTTCCGAAATACTTTCGGCAACTTGTTGTAAAAGCATATAATCCGCTTGGTGTTCGGCTTCAAGGCACAGCGGAACTGTAGAAAAATCGATCGCTCTGGATTTGGAGAAGGTTTGAAGTGGGTAAAAAACTCCTCGACGATTGCTTTTGGCGGTGTCCAATAGTGATACACTACCTGAGGTATGAGCTATCAGTCGTCCCTCAAAGGGCAGGCTTCTTGATACCTCGGCAATAGCATCGTCGGCTACGGCGATGAGATAGAGGTCGGCAGGAAGAAGTTGTTGGTAATCATCGGTAACCGGAATGGAACCGAATACGGTATTACTTCTGTTAAATACCTGAACTACTGTTGATTTTTTACTAGCTGTAAGTGCCTGAATAAGATGGGAGGCTACATTTCCCGAGCCTAAAACTACGACTTTTATCATAGCACTAAATTACAAAGATTTTTTCGACTTAAGTTTTGTTTTTTTAAAGCCTTTATAATTTTTATGCTACAAAGTTGCATTTAAAAATTTATTTTTTATAAGTTTGTCCCATGCGGAATACTGCTTTCAAACATACTGTAGTTTATGCATTCCTGCTACTTTTTACTTCAATGAAAGTGGCAGGGCTACACGCTTTGAAGCATTTGCACGACGATAATTCTGCAAAACACTGTACAGTATGTGATTTTGCAGTGGCTCCCAATTATACTCCGGTATTATTATCCGATTCCGATGTCGAAATTCCTTTACAGAGGGAAGAGATAGTTCGGCTTGAACGGGCTGAGACTTATAATTTTGTCTACATCGCAAAGTTTTATCCGGATCAACTTTTCTCCAGGCCCCCGCCTTCACATAATTTAGTCTGAAAATTATTTCCTTCAGTTTTGCTTAGTGCAATAAGACAGCACTTATACTGATTTAGGTATAGTGATGTGTTGACTTTTATTGTGTTCAAAGACAGGGGAATACGCCTTATTTGATCTTCTTTCGCAGATCAGTTTTTCAACCATTATAGTATTCAAAAATATGATGAGAATGTCAAGCACAAGGGGTGTCTTGTCCCTTATTTGCATATTGTCATTTTTACCGGCTTTTGCACAAAAGGACTTTAACATAAAAGGATTGGTTTTAGATGCCCTTACAAAAATTCCCCTTGCCGGAGCTGGGATTGCCGGGGATGGGGTATATACCATCGCGGATCATGCGGGCGAATTTACCCTCACCGGGGTGGTTGAAGGCTCACAGGAATTGGAAGTGTCGTACCTAGGCTATGCTACCGAACGGGTGATGCTGCAGGTCGATCGAGATACGACAGAGATAACCATAGTACTTACGCCCTCAAATACAGAACTGATTGGGGTGGAGGTATACGGGAAGAGCCGTGAGCGGAGAGCGCGTGAAACTCCGGGGAGTATCGTAGAGGTCTCTCAGGAGTTTATGGATGCAAACCGAGAGAATAGCCTGATGCAAACCCTGTCGCGTATTCCTGGGGTCAATACCATAAACATAGGTTCCAGGCAGTCTAAACCGGTGATTCGCGGACTCGGATTTAACAGGGTGAGCGTAGTACAGAACGGAATAAAACACGAGGCTCAGCAGTGGGGAAACGATCACGGACTGGAAATTGACCAGTACGATGTAGAGCGCGTTCGTATAGTAAAAGGTCCGGCTTCAATGCTGTACGGTTCCGATGCACTGGCTGGTGTGGTGGATATTCCTAGCCCGGCGGTGCCCGAACCTGAGTCGTTTTCCGGAAGTGTAAATCTTTTAGGACAAACCAACAATGCTATGCTGGGTGTTTCGGCCGGACTAAGTGCACGAGAAGAAAAATGGTACTATCGGGGTCGATTTACCTTCAAGGATTATGCAGATTACAAGGTGCCGACCAACCAGATCAATTTTGAGAATTATATTTTCGACCTCTACAAGAAGCATCTGAGAAACACCGCCGATCAGGAGGCCAATGCCAGCTTCTCTATAGGTTATATTGCAGAAAATATCAGTTCAGAAACTTTTTTCAGTAATGTGTATGCCAAAAACGGGTTTTTTGCAAATGCACATGGACTAGAAGTGCGAAGTTCAAAAATTGACTACGACCGGTCTTCACGAGACATCGACCTTCCTTTTCACGAGCTAAACCACTTTAAGCTAATCAATAACACAGCCATAAGTATAAATGATCACCAACTTGATATCGACTTGGGGTTCCAATACAACTGGAGAGAAGAGCATTCCGAACCGGTACCACACGGGCATATGCCTAAACCCGACAACAGCAAGGAGCGGGAGTTTCGCAAGCAAACTTACGCTTTGAATGCGAGTGATACCTATGTTATGGGGTCACATACCTTAGTGGGTGGGGTAAACCTCGAATTGCAGGAAAATGCTATTGGAGGCTGGGGATTTCTCATTCCTGCTTACACCCGATTTACAGCAGGGATATTTGCGTACGACCAGTTTGAGATCAATCCGAAACTCCACTTGCAGGTAGGTTTGCGCTATGATTACGGAGCTGTGAAAATCCAACCTTATTACGACTGGTTTCCCACCGAAATAACTACTTCTTCCGGTATGACTTCTTCCAAATATTTGCAAAGGGCATGGGACGAAACCTTGGATTTTGACAATATCAGCGGATCGGCAGGGATAAGCTATCTGTCGGGCAATACCACCTACAAACTAAACTTTGGAAAGAGTTTTAGGATTCCCCTCGCCAATGAATTGGCCTCTGATGGGGTCAATTATCATATGTATCGCTTTGAAAGGGGAAGTACTAGTCTCGATCCTGAGACTTCTTATCAGTTAGATATGGTGGTGAGCCATGAGGAAGAAAAGTTTCACTTCGCGATAAGCCCTTTCGTAAACTGGTTTGACAATTATATTTATCTCAATCCCACATCGAATTACTACGAGACGCTGCAGGTGTATGAATACACTCAAAACAAAGTGTTTAGAGTAGGAGGAGAAGTGAATGTGGGTACTAGCTTATTCGAGCGTTTACATATAGACCTTTCCGGGGAATACGTGTATGCCAGTCAACAAAGCGGACCGAAGAAAGGATTCACCCTGCCGTTTTCACCCCCCTTGTCAGGATTGCTCTCGGTAAAGTACAAGAGTGAGGATTTTCTCTTTTTTCGACAACCCATTTTTACGGCAGTTTACAAAGTAGTTTCGGCTCAGAATGAGATTGTTCCTCCGGAAGCACCTACTGAAGGCTATCAGTTGATCGATCTATCATGGCAGACAGCAATACAGCCTTTTAGAGATTACCCGGCAGTAAAACTGAGATTAAAAGTGAGCAACGTATTGAACACTAAATATTTTGATCACACTAGTTTTTATCGCCTAATCGCAGTGCCGGAAGCCGGAAGAAATCTGTCTTTGTCATTGCGTATTCCAATATCGTAAAGAATTCTAATTAATAATTTATTAAATACTAATCTCATGAAATCAAATTTGAAATTTTTAGTTATCGTAGCTTTTGTAACACTGTTTTCAGCATCTTGTAGCGATGACGACGACGGTCTGCCGGGTACAGTTGCACCGGAAATTTCCGGTTTTGAATACGGTGAGGGGAGTTCGCACTCCACCGATCGCGTCGCCTATACAGGATCTGATGTGCATCTGGAAGCCGAAATATCGGCCGTGGTACCTGTGGAGAGTATCGATCTGGACATTCACGGTCACGATCTCGAACTAGGTGAAGGGGAGGAAGAATGGCATTTTCATCACAGTTATACAGATAGTAAATATCTCGTGCTCAATCCGGCGTTTCACGAACACATAGATGTGCCTGCCACTGCTCCAGCTGGAGAGTATCACCTAAAGCTAACCGTAACCGATGAAGACGGAAATAGCACAGAGGTAGAAGGACATCTGGTAGTGCTTCACCCTGTTAGCCTTAGCGAAATTTACATCGATGAAGAAGTGGCGAGAGGTAGCGACTTCCACACTGAGTTCAAGATTACCGCTATTCACGGGATACACGAGATCTCTTTGGACATCCACGCACACGGCCTTACAGTGGGTGAAGGAGAGGAGGAGTGGCATTTGATTCAGACTTATAGCGAAGGTTACCACGGGGAAACTGAGGCAAAATTTCACGAGCATATCGACGTGCCTTCCACAGCTCCAATTGGAGAATATCACATGGTATTCAACATAGAAGACGAAGAGGGAAATGTGACATCTTATGATTCACATCTGAATGTTATATTAGAATAAGGATTTAACGGACTCTCATGTCGCTTATGACATGAGAGTTTATAAAAATATACACTGTGAAATCAAAAAAAACACATTTGCTTGTCTTTCTGATGCTCGGAATGTTTCTCGGATGTTCAGACGATGACGGCATAGGTAAAGATGAGGAAAAACCCACTATTAGCACAGCCTTCGGCCAGGGCTTTCCGAAGGGGTGCGAGCTGTTGAAACGAGGAGAGACTTACACTTTTCGGGCTCGACTTGATGACAATGTAGAGTTGGCAGCATACAGTCTGGATATTCACCATAATTTCGATCATCACACCCACGACGATCAGAAAATTAGCTGCGAGCTCGGAGCTGTAAAAGAGGCCTCTAATCCGTGGAAACTAATGGAAAATTATACTGTAGAAGAAGGGAAGACTTCTTGTGAAATACAATTGGAAATTACCGTGCCCGAAGATGTGGATACCGGTGATTATCACTGTCAGTATTCTGTGATAGATGCTACCGGATGGCAGAGTAGAACAGCTATAGATATTAAAGTGGTGGAGTAATTTGGTCAAATAGGCAACAACTTATTTACTGTTCTTTACTTTCTTGGCGATTTCAGAGTCTGATATGAATTTATAGATGCTTTTTTGATTAAAAATCGTAAAAATCAGGTAGGTAAGGAACATAACGATCCATATCAGCAGCATCTGAATTCCTGAGGCTCCCATAAAGAGGAGGATCATTTGTGTGACAAAACCTAGTATCCATACCACTACAATAAGGGCGGCGATGGTTGTGGTGAGTAGCGCATTTTGTTTTGTCCATTTTTTGGTTAACTGATACAGAATAATACTGATTACAAAGGATGTAATAGGCACTCCAAATGCGGCCCATATCACCATAAATGCAGGGTTTTCTTCAATGGAGTGGACTATATCGTATACCTCAGAAGCGGATACCATCGTACTGTTTTTCTTGTTCACTAACACGCAGAAGCGTCTTGTCTTTGTATCCTAGGATACGAGCTAGGAGTACATTCGGAAACTCGTGTATACCTATATTGTACATATTGACACTCTCGTTAAACAGTTCACGGCGATCGGTAATAGCATCTTCGATATCGGAAACCCTCTGCTGAAGGACATTAAAACCGGTATTCGCTTTGAGATCTGGGTAATTCTCAGCTACAGCCACCAAGGAGTGTACCATAGGAGCCATAGTATTAGAGAGTTTTACTCTTTCATCTTGGTCGGTCGAATTTATAAATGCCGTTCTCAATTTGGTGAGTTTTTCTAGCTGTGACGACTCGTAGTTGACCGATTCTTTAACGACTTTAATGAGGTCGGGGATTTCGTCTGTACGCTGTTTGAGTAAAAGATCGATATTGGCATAAGCCTTGTCTACATTAAATTTGAGCATAATTAGTCTGTTGTACAGCGAAATAACGGTACTGATAAGCCCGGCGGCTATTAGGAAAATGACAATGTAACCGATAATGGTGTTCATAGGGTATGGTGTTTTATTTAGTTTTCTTTTTAGTCGTATTTGAGGGTATGTCTGGAAGCTCTATGGTTTCTATGTGCACTTCGGGTGGAAGCTCGTCTTCTTTAGCCCTTTGTACAGCTGTGTCTGGATTGGTCTGCTGTGGGGTGATAATTTTATTTTTACGGTTTTGTGATTTGTGAATATCTTTAAGCTTGTTGTGGCTCTGATTGTTCAATAGTACAAAATTATGCCCGGTAGGGGTAAAGGTAATACCTATGTAATCTTGCCGTATTACGATAGTGCTCATCAGTATTAATGCGACAAAGAAACCAAAGATAGAAGTAAAACTTAGAAATCGGTTTAATAAAGGCTTAAAAGTATTGTAGGTAGTGATATAGTGGTAGGGTGCGATGCCAAACACTTTTTTTATCGGCTCGTATTGCAATACGGGAATATTGTTCTGTAACCCGATTTTTCCGACTATCAACACCTGGTCTTTTGGCATTAGAAGGCGTTGAGTGTATCGTTTGCCACCACTTTGGTAGCGCTCGTCGATATCGAGTTGATACAAGTCCATATTTTCAGGATTTACACTTATAGTACCGGTAGCATCCTTGAGCCGGAAAGGGTTGCATTTGGTTTCATTGAATATAGTCCTGTAGCTCTTTTTTCCATCTTTATCTGTAGAAACTTTTTCGATACTGTATTGAAAACCTATACACCTCTTACTTTTGATAGGGGACGACAACAGAGCATCACCGGCTATCAATTCCCCTCTGAGTTCTGCTAGTCCCATAGCTACAGAGCGGATTTTAGAAGTAGGGAGTAACTGCTGATATTTGAAAAAACGGTTGCGTTTGCTCGGGAGGATTAGGGAGAGAATAGGCAGGATAAGAAAAATACTTAACACAAACAATCCCGGATTTACATAAAAAACTAAGATGAAAAGCAGTGAAAAAAAGCCTCCGAGAATTTTTTTCCGCAGAGGTTTGCGAGGGATATGGTGCTTTTTTCTAAAGCGATGCCTTTCTTTTTGAGATAGCTTTACGCTCTTTATAAAGGCAAAGATCATACCGCAGATACCCAGTACAAATGTAAAGAGGAATAATACGATAAATTCCAAAACAATCCACCTTAAGTCGATAAATGCCGTGACTGCCATTATAGATGGGTATAAGATGTACAGCAGTTTTGAAGGACGAAAGGAAATTTTGAACAAGGCGAGGAAAATAAGGGTGTGAACTAATGCCAAAAGCAAACTGAATAGCATCAGGAAGAACACCGCAGGGGGAGCTACTTCAAAACGGGTAATATCGTGTATAAAGTTGGTCAATTAAAGTATGAAAATTAGGCTCTTTCATTACAAAAATCGGTAAAATTTGTGGTATTTTCCAAATAATGTCTTGTTTCATATCCTTCATTGTTTAAATTAGTTAGCACCAATAGGACTTGAGCTTTCCCGAAGTTCTTGTGAAGTTGCTTCTTCGGGGATAGGAGAAAAATTTTTATCTTTAGTCTCGTTGTAACTTATCAGCTTACCGAAGTAACACTGTATTCAAACATTGAAAATATTTTATGTGAAAATGAAAATATACATTACCCGAAAATTGCCTTCTGATGTGCTTTGCCGTATAGAGAAAAGTGGGTTGCAACTAACGTATAACGATTCTGATATTTTGCCGGAACGCAGTGAGTTTATCAGGAATTGTCAAGAAGTGGATTTGCTATTGAATGTAGGTATGGCACAACTCGATGCCGATTTTATGCAAGCCTGTTCCAATCTCAAGGGAATAGCTCTTGCCAGTGTGGGCTATGATCATGTAGATCTCGAAGCTGCAGCTAAATATGGCATATCGGTATCCAATACTCCTGGGGTATTGAGTAAAACTACTGCAGAAACAGCTTTTTTACTTATGCTGGCTACTGCTCGAAAAGCTTTTTTTCGTGCAGAAGAAGTGAAGAAAGGGAAGTGGAAGGGATTCGGATTTTTGCACGAACTCGGAGTGGAAATAGGTGGTAAAACTCTCGGGATATTTGGACTTGGTAGAATAGGGATTCAAATGGCACGTATGTCGAAAGCTGCTTTTGGTATGGATATACTTTATCACAACCGAAATCGCAATCTCAAGGCAGAGGAAGAAATCGGTGCTATCTATGTAAGTTATGAAGAGCTACTGGAACGAAGTGATGTACTTTCTGTTCATACGAACCTCAGTCCGGAAACGATGTACAAATTTGACGAAGATAGCTTTTCCCGTATGAAACCGAACTCGATTTTTATCAATACCTCACGAGGTAAAGTCCACCGAGAATCCGATCTTATAAAGGCACTCAAAAGCGGTGAAATATGGGGTGCTGGACTTGATGTCACCGACCCCGAGCCTATGCGAGCAGACAACCCCTTGTTGCAAATGCCCAATGTATGTGTATTACCACATATAGGATCGGCTACTATTGAAACTCGTACCGCTATGGCACAAATGGCAGCCGACAATCTTCTCGCTATTTACAGAGGAGAAAAAATGCCACAGGAAATTCGTCTGTAGTTTTGGGTGTTCATTCTACGATATACTTTGTCGTGAACGACAATGCGATAGAAAGAAAACCTGCAATTCAGGATATCTAAAGCGTATTAAAGAACCTAGACACCATTTTATTTTAAGACGACCTATGTAAAAACTGCCTCAGCACGTACTGCAAGATTCCGCCGTGCCGGTAATACTCTATTTCGATATTGGAATCCAATCGGACAACGGCTTTGAAAGTGATATTTTTCCCATCTTTTCCAGTTGCAGAAACCTCGATGACTTTGTTGGGAACAAGGTTGTTGGCAATACCGGAAATATTAAAAGTTTCCTCTCCAGTAAGTCCTAGTTGTGCCGCATCTGTATCGGAATATTGGAGGGGGAGTACTCCCATACCTACTAGGTTGCTTCGGTGTATACGCTCGTAGCTCGAGGCAATCACAGCTTTTACTCCGAGTAGAAATGTACCTTTGGCAGCCCAGTCTCTAGACGACCCGCTTCCGTATTCCTTACCGGCAAGAACGACGAGGGGAATACTGTTTTCCCTGTATTTTGTAGCGGCATCGTATACAGTCATCTCTTCTCCCGTGGGAAGGAATTTGGTATAACCACCTTCTTTAGTTGCCAACTTGTTCTTAATGCGTACGTTGGCAAAGGTACCTCTAGTCATTACTTCGTCATTTCCCCTTCGAGATCCATAGGAGTTAAAATCTGCTCTGGTCACTCCGCGGTTTACCAAGTATTGGCCAGCTGCGGAGGTCTCACTAAAGGCACCTGCGGGCGAAATATGGTCGGTGGTGATACTGTCTCCCAGTACCAACAGAGCATTGGCATTGTGGATATCTTTTACAGGGAGCGGTTTATCGGAGAGGTTTTTAAAGAAGGGAGCTTCTTTGATATAGGTAGAAGCCTCATCCCATCGATATACTTTTTCGGTAGGGATCTCGAGCTCGCTCCATATTTTATTGCCTTTAAATATACTGCCGTAATTATCGGCAAATTGCTGTGGTGATAATATAGATTGCAGGGTTTGGTGTATCTCATCGTCTTCCGGCCATATATCTTTCAGGTATACCGGTTGCATATTGGGGTCGTAGCTAATGGGTTCGTTAATCAGATCTATATCTACCCTACCTGCGATGGCATAGGCAACTACCAGCATAGGCGACATAAGAAAGTTCATCTTGATCTGTGGGTGTATACGCGCTTCGAAGTTTCTGTTGCCCGACAATACCGAAGCTACTACAAGTTCGTGTTCATCTACCGCTTTGGCAATATGGGAGGGCAGGGGACCGGAGTTTCCGATACAGGAAGTACAGCCATATCCTACGACGTGGAATTTCATAGCTTCGAGATCGTCAAGCAGATCGGCTTTTTTTAGGTAATCGGTAACTACCTTCGAACCTGGTGCCAGTGAAGTTTTTACCCAAGGTTTTACATCGAGTCCTAATTCGCGGGCTTTCCGAGCTACTAGTCCGGCACCTACCATCACATACGGATTGGACGTATTGGTACAAGAGGTTATAGCGGCTACTACCACAGCCCCGTCTGAGAGCATGAATTGTTCTTGTCCAACCTTGACAGAGACAACTTTCATACCTTCTTCTTCTTTCGCTTTTATGGTTGTTTTTGGTGGCATAGGCGGTTTGTATCCATCCGCAGGCATATCGCCTCCTTCTGCCGACCATCGAGACAATTGCTCTTCGGGAGTCAGATAAGTGCGTCCGAATGATTGGTGGAGCATATCGATAAATGCCGGTTTAAAATTTTTCAGGGAAATCCTGTCCTGTGGGCGTTTAGGTCCAGCAACTGTAGGTTCTACAGTGGAGAGATCTAGCTCCAGAACGTGGGTGTATTCTATGTTTTCCGAACCCTCGCGCCAAAGCATATTGGCTTTGCAGTATTCCTCTACGAGCTTAATCTGCTTCTCTTCTCGGTTGGTTTGCTGCATATATTCCAGGGTTTTGTGATCTATGGGAAAATAAGTAACCGTACATCCGAATTCCGGTGACATATTTCCTATAGTAGCCCTATCCGGTACCGAAAGATGATCTAGTCCGGGGCCGAAAACCTCCACAAACTTTCCTACAACTCCGTAATTTCTGAGTAATTCAGCGATAGTGAGTACCATATCGGTAGCTGTAGATCCGGGGGGTAATTTTCCACTTAGTTTAAGTCCGATTACCTCTGGCATAATAAAGTAAATGGGCTGCCCCAATATGGCCGCTTCTGCTTCTATACCTCCAACACCCCAAGCGATAACTCCTATGCCATTTACCATAGGAGTATGGCTATCGGTACCCACTAAAGTATCGGGAAAGATATTACCCTCGCGTTCTATCACTGCTTTTGAGAGGTATTCGAGATTTACCTGATGGCATATTCCCATACCCGGAGGAACCACGCTAAAATTTCGGAACGATTGCTGGGCCCATTTCAGAAACTGATACCTCTCTTTGTTTCGAGTATATTCTTTTTCCATATTGCCCTGATAGGCGTATTCAGTGCCGAAGTAATCTACCTGTACCGAGTGATCGATAACCAGATCTACCGGAATGAGCGGATTTATACTCTCCGGATCTTTTCCCTTTCGCGCCACTTCGGCTCGAAGAGAGGCTATGTCTACTACGGCTGGAACTCCGGTAAAATCTTGCATCAGCACTCTTGCCGGTTTAAAGGGAATATCTTTGTCAGAAGCCTCTGGACTCCAGTGTAAAATGGTTTCAATGTTTTCACGTGTAACGGCAAAATCGTCGTAATTGCGCAGCACATTTTCGAGGAGAATCCGGATAGAAAACGGCATTTTATGAATAGCATACCCCTGTTTTGACAACTCGGTAAGACTGTAATAACCATATTCGCCATCTGGCGTTTGGAGTTTTTTTCTGATGTTGAAGATATCGTTGTTCATAAGGTGAAAGTGTGAAGTGAATACCTTAAAGGTAGTTATTTTTTGTGGAATTGTACACCTTTTTTGAATAGTAATCCGGGGCTTAGATACACCGATCGCTGCGCTCCGACGCTCAACCACCTCAGGGAGGTCTCTCTCAAAAAGACAAAGTGAAGGCGTCTGAGTGCTCCAGACTCAATCGGAAGTGTATCGAAGCCTTGGGGATCATGAGGTTTTAACATCCTTTTTTTTGTATTCGGAAGGATTGACCTTAAAGAGCTCTTTAAAACATTTTCTAAAATACTTGAGATCGTTAAAACCGACTTCATAGGCTATTTGGGAGATGTTCATTTGAGACTGAGCGATGAGTAAGGCAGCTTTTTTCAAGCGTATGGTTCTAATAAATGTAGAGATATTCTGACCGGTAAGTGCTTTTATTTTGGTGTAAATAACGGTGCGGCTCATATTCATTTCGGCTACAAACGTTGTGGCGTTGAAGTTCTGGTCGGTATATCCTTTTTCAATGGTGGATATCGCCTTTTGTAAAAAGGCTTCGTCAGTAGAAGTGATTTTTAAATTTTTGGGTTCTAGTGTGATATCATTTCTGAATTTTCTTATTAGGTTGGCTCTTGTTGTAATCAAATTGTCTATTCTTTTTTGTAGTATTCTGGCGTTAAACGGCTTGGTTACATAGGCATCAGCTCCGGTATCAAATCCTTTTTCTTGATATATTTCGGAGGTTTTTGCAGTGAGGAGTATTACCGGAATATGGCTGGTAATCAATGTAGTTTTAACGGATTGACACAATTCGTAACCATTCATTACTGGCATGTTTACATCGCTTATAATGAGGTCTATCGTATTGTTTTGACATACTTCCAAGGCTTCTCTTCCGTGATTGGCAGTATAGATATTATAGCTACTACTGAAAATTTCTGCGATAAACTCCTGTACTTCTCTGTTGTCTTCTACCACCAACAGAGCGGGAAGATCTTGTTTGACACCGGTTTTTGGAAGAGCTGTTGTGACTGTAGTATCTATATTGGAATCCGAAATATCAGGTTTTGCATAAATGTGCATTTCGTCTGGACCTAATGCTTCGTCGATGCGTTCACTTTCGCTGAGGTGTTCATCGCCCATAGGTAGTAGTACAATAAAACGCGTTCCTCGAGATTCGGAGCTTTTTACCTTGATTTGTCCTTTGTGAAGATCGACCAGATTTTTGGTAAGTGCCAGTCCGATTCCCGATCCAGGTTCTTTTCGGGAGTGTTCTAGCTGGTAGAAACGTTCGAATATAAATTTGAGTTGGTGTTTTGGTATTACATCGCCGAAGTTGACAATTTCTATCCTGACAAAATCTGTGGGTTTCGATTGTTGAATATCGGATACTGTAGATATATGTATACCTATCTTTTTGCCCTGATCTGTGTGTTTAAAGGCATTAGACAAGAGATTAAACAATATTTTTTGCAGTTTGACCGTGTCAAACCACATGGTGATTTTGTCTCTTTCGGTGGTGAGGGTGAACGAAATATCTCTGTGTTCGGCAAGAGCATCAAACGATTTTTTGACATTTTCAACAAAGGCCACAATATCGTTTTCCGATGCTTGCAAATTGAGTTTACCCGCTTCACTTTTTCTAAAATCTAAGATTTGATTGATCAGTTGCAGAAGTATTTGTGTATTCCGATACATAATCTCGTGCTGATGCCTTATATGAGGATCACCTGCCTTTTGGCGAATCATTTTTTCCAAGGGACCTGTGATAAGCGTGAGCGGTGTCCGGAAATCGTGTGATACATCGGTAAACAGTCTCAGTTTTAGTCGGTTTATTTCCTGTAGTTTTTCTTTCTCCTTTTTTTCGCGTATTCTCAGTACAATCAGATTTCTTATATATATACTTATTCCGGTGAGTAGGGTAGCGTATAGCAAATAGGCCCACCATGTTTTCCACGGAGCGGGAAGGATCCGGATAAAGACACTGTCTCCTTCTTCATTCCAAACCCCATCGTTATTAGCTCCTTTTACCCTAAAGATATATTTTCCTTTGGGAATGTTGGTGTATACTGCTTGTCGCTGTTTTCCAACGTATTTCCACTCTTTGTCAAAGCCTTGAAGCATATAGGCAAATTCATTTTTTTCGGGCTGCATATAGCTCAAGGCTGTAAAATCTATACTGAAATTGTTTTCGTTGTACTTTAGGGTGATTTGGTTGGTGGAATCTGTAATCTTGAGATAGGGGATATTGTTTACTTCTATATTCCTGATATCGACTGAAGGAACAAAAGTATTAGTGCGTATTTCACTCGGATTAAAGTAGGTGAGTCCGTTTGTTCCTCCAAAAAACAATTCCTTATTTCGGGTTTTAAATGCTGAACCGTAATTGAACTCATTACCTTGTAGTCCATCCGACTGATTGAAGTTCTTTATTTTTTCCGATTCTATGTTGAGCCTGCTTATACCGTTGTTGGTACTGATCCACAGATTACCGTTATCGTCCGAGAGTATTCCGTAGATGATGTCGTTGGGCAAGCCTTCTTTGATACCGTAATTTTTTGTCTTTTTTATTTTTGGATCATACATAAAGAGTCCCTTGCCTTCGGTACCTATCCAGTAGTTGTTAAAATTATCCACGAAGATACAGTTCACATCTAGGGTACCCTCGCCCGATGTATTTTGAAGAGGGATTTGGTTTCTTTCCAGGTTTTCTATATTGATGGTTTCAAGACCGTTATTTCCTCCTATCAGCAGTATATTTGGGTTTTCTGATTCAACTATAGACATTACCATTTTTATATCGTCGTCCAGTTTAGATAGCTGTTTTTTGTGCGAATCGTAAAATATGAGTCCACCGGTGAGTGTGCCGATCCAGATATTTCTGTTCTTGTCTTCAAAAAGGGTTAAAACATTGTAGTCTTTTAAGGAAAGTTTACTCGATTCAGGAAAATCGATTTGTTCAAATTCATATGGCTTTTTTGCCGTATTCAAGAAGTTTACCCCTCCGTCGTGAATCCCGATCCAGACATTGTTTTTACTGTCTATGATGACAGATTTGATATTGTTGGCACTCAAGCTGTTTTTTTCATCGGAGTCGTAGTTGTAATAGGTAATTTTTTTTGTCTTTCTATTGTAAAAATTTATTCCACCTCCTTCGGTTCCTATCCACAAATTTCCGTCGGGATCTTCGGCTATACCGCTCACTACTTTGTAATTGAGTTTGTTATCGCCGTTTCCGGGTAAGATATTTTTAAATGCGCTGTCGTCTCTGTTGTAGTAATTAATACCATCTCCCCAGGTTCCTATCCACATATCTCCTCGTGAGTCGCGAAGAATGCTGTAAATAGAATTTTGGTTAAGGCTTGTCGTGTTGTGCTTATCGTGGGTAATATGCCTTAAGTCTGTGCGCATGGCATTGAGTATGTACAGTCCGGAGTACGTCCCAATCCACAAATTTCCAGCTAGGTCGGCACAGATAGTGCGCACAGCACTGTTAATCGCTTTTTTACCTTCAAACTCATAATCGACAAAGCTGTTTAAAGAGGGACGATATATTGCAAGTCCTTCTTCATATCCCAACCAAATGGTTCCGTCGTGGTCTGAAAATAGTACTGGGGGACTGTTTAGATGGATATCCGTTTTTTGTTTTTGTGGGTAGTTTATATGTTTAAAAGTTTCTTTTTCGGTGTCGTAGAGATCGATAAATCTCGTATTACAAATCCACAGGCTGTCGCTGGTAGCTTTTAAAAAACTCCTAACATTATTGCTGCTCAATGAATTGGAGTTGTTTTCTCCCTTTTGCAATCTTGTGAGCTCGTCAGTTTTGAGATCGATTTGGAGTATACCGTTATTTGTCGCTACCCAGAGTAAGTTTTGGTTTATCTGGGACATCTTCCAGATAATATGATCGTTGGCGGTATTTGAGGATCCGGAATATTTGTAGTGAATAAAGTTGTCCAGCTCAGGGTTGTATTTATTCAGCCCGTTTTGGGTTCCTATCCACAGCCCTCCATAGCTATCTTCGTAAATGGAGTGTATACTGTTGTTGCTCAGGCTTGTGGTGTCTCCCATTTGATGTTTGTACACCACAAAATTACTGCCGTCAAATCTGTTTAGACCGTCTCTAGTACCAAACCATAAATACCCCTTACGGTCTTGTGTGATGGCGAGTACCGATCTTTGTGACAATCCGTCAGCGGAGGTGTAGTGTCTAAATTTTAGATCTTCATTTATAAGTTCCTGGGGCTGTCCGCTAAGGGTGGGTGTATGGCACCAAAAAAATAATATTCCCAGAAAATAGTAAACTTTCATCGTTTTAAAGTTTTTTGCACCGATCAGAATGTACAAAAAAAATTTACACAAGAGCATTTACTTCCGGATTTAGACTGTTCTGTCCCTTTGTGGAACACAAATCGACAGTAGTTCTCAACTTGATAAAGTAGATATATTTCCAAGGTTAAACTCCCTATTTCTCATTCTTCCCAATTATCGGTACGGAACGATGAGGCTGGTAGTCCTGCGAGGTTGAACAAGCTACCTACCAAATAATTGCTCCACCCGTATCGCACAGCAACCGGCTCGGGTACCTCTTTGCTCCAAACCACAAGTTTTCCTCTTGTAATTTTTGCCTCTGCCGGATGAAACTTTCTGTCTTTACCCGCAATAGTAAAGTCGGAGAGTGGTTTGCCAAAATTGAACAATCCGTTTGGGGCATAATCAAAACTCAGATGCACCTTATTGTCTTTTACTTCCATAGCCTTATACACAGGGCCGTTGTACAATATACCTTTATAACCGTATGTTTTCGCAAGTGCCAGATACAACAGGCGTTTTGCCACCTCTCTCTTTTCAGGTGGATGTATAGAGCCTTTACTACCTATATCCATGGTAACGGCCATTCCGGTATTGGTTGTATGCTGTAGGCTGTGTAATTGTGCTTCTCTAAGATAAGCGGAATTGATTTTGCCTTTGTATCCGTACGGCGCTATCTGAACGTAGTAGAACGGAAAATCTCCAAGTCCCCATTCTTCCCTCCAACTGTTTATCATAGCGGGAAAAAGGGTTTTGTATTCCTCATGGTTTCCTCTGTTTGATTCTCCTTGGTACCACAGTACGCCTTTAATGCCGTAGGGGATAAGAGGATGTATCATAGCGTTGTAAAGTACAGAAGCATTGTTTTTGTCCATTTCAGATTTACCCATCTTTACTTTCACGCCTAGTTTTGGGTCGGTCAGTACTTCGTTTCTAGTCCAGGCTTCTACTCGGGTACCTCCCACACTGCTGTTGATAATACCCACAGGAACACCCAGTTTTTCTTGTAGCATACTGCCGTACATATAGGCTACGGCGCTGAAATTAAAAACGGCTTCAGGAGTAGCTTGTTTCCAGCTGCCTTCATAATTCTCCTTCGGATTATCACTCATATCTCGTTTTACGTGAAAAAGGCGAAGTTGAGGGTTGGTACTATTCAGCACAATATCGTTACTGTTATTTATGGGTTGACCGTTGAATCCTTTCATCGGCATTTGCATATTAGACTGACCTGAACACAGCCAGACCTCTCCAAGCAGAACATCACTGAGAACAATTTTCTCCGATCCTTTGATCTCGATAGTATACGGATCACCGGCATCGGTGGTTTTTACGGTCAGTTTCCATTTACCGTCGGCATCGGTCACGGCAGAGGCTTTTTCACCCCATTCTGTAGAAATACTGATTTTGGTATCGGGATTGTCGGTACCCCATATAGAAACTTCCGTCTCTCGCTGTAGTACCATATGATCGGAAAAAAGAGCACCTAATTTGGTTTGTGCAAAGCAAGCTGTACTAATCAGCACACTTATGAAAAACAGTGGTTTTCGCAACATTTTAATTGGGTTTTGGCGATTAATTTCAGGACAGACTTCAGAGCGGATTTTACGGCCACTCACTTATTGTCTTTTTATCAGGATATAATATTACGATTTTTAAAATGATCTCACAATGTCTTTTTTGTGATACGCAACAGGGCTTCCAGATAGTAATAATCGGCATAGTTGAGAGGAACATCTATTTCGTTTCCATGCGGAATACTTCCTACACTGTGTTTTAGCAGAAAATAATCTTTTTCAGACTTACTTCTGAATTTTTCAGAACTCAGCGTATTGAGTATGGTTTCTGCCCGATTAAGGTATTCGCTATCAGAGTATTTGTCGAGTTCGATCCATGCCGAAGCCATGATGGCTCCTGCCGAGGCATCTCTTAGAGCATTGGGAATGTCAGGAGCGTTAAAATCCCAATAAGGAACCCCGTCTTCCGGATAGTTAGGATGAGACAAGATAAAGCCTGAAATTTTTTCGGCCATTTTCAAGTATTTCTCATCTTTTGTATAGCGATAACACATGGTGTAACCGTACAGCGCCCAGGCTTGTCCTCTCGCCCAAGCACTTTCGTCGGCATAGCCCTGTGCAGTTATCCTGCTGTTTACTGCCCCCGTTTCAGGATTGTAGTCTACCACGTGATACGAACTTCCGTCTTCTCGAAAATGTTCCTTCATAGTGGTGTTGGCATGAGCAACGGCAATGTCTTTGTATTTCTGATCCCCCGTGATTTTGAAGGCTTCAAACAGCAATTCCAAATTCATGAGATTGTCTATAATAACGGGAAAAGACCATCCTCGCTTGCTCTGCCAGTTATCTATAACATCCCAACTCTGTATACAACCCACTTGGGGGTTGAATCGGGTAATCAGTGAATTAGCCGCATCGAGCATCACGGCTTTATACTGTTCATCACCCGTTATCCTAAACGCCTTTCCGAAGGAGTTGTTGAATATAAAGCCGAGATCGTGATCTGTAGTGAGGTCTTTGTGATCTACATAGAGTTTTTGAATCGCCTCTGCGGCTTCCCTCCACTTTTCATCTCCAGTCTCTTCGTAGAGCATCCAGCAGGTACCCGACCAAAAACCTTCGGTCCAGTCGTAGGGCTGATGTGTCCATACCATTTCTCCGTCTTTTGTACTTCGAGGGTTGTTGTTTTCTTTTACAGACAACTCTCGAAGTGCGCGGAGTTGCAGTTCGCTTTCCTTTAATCGGGTTGTATTATTTTCTTTGGGAGCACAGCTTAAAATAATAAGAAATGACAAAAAAGCGGTGATTCTAAATAGGTTCATGAGTGTTTATAGGTTTTATCGTTTTACAATTTTTTAATTAATGTTTATACATTTAAGTATCTGTAAAAGAAAAGATTAAAATCTGTTCTCGGTAAGTAATTCGTTCAGTTTTTTCTCCATTCTTTGTACAATAGCGCGGTGTTTTTTTGAGTTGACAAGATTGGTCAGGTCTATTCTTCCTTCTTCGTGATCGTAAAGTTCTCTGTCTAAAATCTCTTTTGGATTTTTATAAGATTGCCAACGCGTAAACCGATAGCGGCCATCGGTAATGGAATAGCCCATTACCTCCCATTTTGTGCGATCTTCTTTTAAGCGCTTTCCTCTTGGGTATTGGCTCATAGCCACTTCTTTTACTGTCTTTTTCGGATTTTTTAATACAGCTGCCAAACTCTTTCCCTGCAGATGCTTAGGTTTTTCTATTCCTGCCAAATCACATAGGGTAGGATAGACATCTACCAATTCTGCCAGCGATTCGGTTTTTTTTCCTTTTAAGAGATCGGGGTCGCTTATAATCAGCGGAACGCGAGTGTCTAACTCTACATTGGAGTGTTTGCACCATCTGCCGTATTCGCCCAGCTTCCAACCGTGATCACCCCAGAGCACTACTATGGTGTTTTCTCTGATACCCAATTCGTCGAGGGTGTTCAACAGCTTGCCTACTTGTGCATCCATCAAACTTACTGCAGCGTAATATCCGTGTATAAGGTTTCGGCTGAGATCGTCCGGGAGTTCACCTTCTTTTTTGTACTGTAGCATACCGTGATAGGAGGTCAACTCGCCCGACCAACGGGGTAGGGAGTATTTTGAAGCTCCTACGGGATCTTTCCGTTCCGGTATTGTAATATCGTCTGGATTGTAGAGGTCCCAATACTTTTTAGGGGCTATAAATGGCAGGTGGGGCCTTACAAACCCTACGGCCATAAAAAACGGATTGCCTTGGTCTTTTAATGCGCGTATTCGCTCTACGGCAATACGGGCTACAATAGCGTCCGACATTTGTTCCTCCGGCATATTAGATTTGTAATAAGGAAGCCGTTTTCCGTTTATTCTGGGAAAGTCAGATTCCAACCCTGTAGTATCGCCATGCCTTATTTTTTTTAACTTCTTTCTTTCAATTGAAGAATCCCATTTCGGCACAGACCACGACAGGCTATCGTCTTGATTACCGTGACCGGTGTGATAAATTTTTCCTACGGTTTCGGTGGTATACCCATTGTTTTTAAACTGTTGGGGTAGGGTGACTACATCGGGTGCGGTGGTTCGAAAAAATGTACTTAGATCGTATATGTTCAGTGCATCTGGGCGCAATCCGGTCATAATACTATTGCGCGATGGCGCACAAACTGCCTGTTGGCAATAGGCGTTTTCAAACAGCATACCTTCTGTAGCTAGTTTGTCAATATTGGGAGTTTTTATGTAGTTGGCACCATAACATCCCAATTCAGGACGCAAGTCGTCTACTGCGATAAACAGTATATTCTTTTTTTGAATATTGGTCTGCTGTGCCGTTAAAGGGACTAGGCACAAGCAACTGATAAGGGAGCTGAAAAAGTGAAAATATTTGACAATTGAACATCTCATAATTTGAGTTTTTTAAAGAGAGGAGTTCTCTTTTTTAGAATTGACAATATAGTGTGTTTTTAACTTGGAGAGCAGGGGGTAAATGTCTAAACATGAGGTGTAAACCATCTGTTTTACAAAGTGAAATAATCAAGGTGATATAGGTTTTGGAGACGGCAATTAGCGAGATGTTATGGGGTCAACACTCAAAATACCCCCGTGAATTAGACAATAAGCCCCCCTTTATTGTAGTTTGTTTTTTTGATATTTGTTTAAATCTCATTTTGTTATTAAAAATTAACCAAATACACTTTTTTTTAATCAATAAATTATGAAAAATAAAAAATTGATTTTGCTGTGGTGCTGCATTATGTCAATGATCGCTTGTGAGGAGTCCTCCTTTAAATCAGAATTGGAGGACTTTCAGGTTCCTTCAGATTTGAAATACGCCAGCATTACTGATGCAAGGGAAACCAAAGCCATTGTAACAGCGGCTCCAACAATCCAAACAGGTGGACTCACACCTACCTTTGAAATAGTTAGTATAAGTACAGAAGACGGTACGGTATTAGACGATTCTTATATGGAGTATATAAGCGTTGGAGAAGTCACTTCAGGGGATTATCAAGTAGATCCAGAATTGGGAAAAGTGGATGAAAATGGAAATCCGATTACATTTTACACGGCAGAAAATGCTTCTCAAAATGGTATTATCTCTATAGCCGATGGTCATGAATTTACTGTAGGGGATTATTATTTTACTATAAAGGTAACTACGGAGTCTGACGGGGTAAAGTACGAAACCACCTTTGATGATGCTTTCCATCTTTTTGTATCGCCACTTTTACCCAGCAATCTGATTTACTCGCTTAAAAATCAGAATTTGGTATACGGAGATCCGGAGAGTAAGACTCGAGAGCCTATACTGCCTAATTCCAATCCGGATGTCAGTTTTGAGTTGGTAGATTATACGGACAAATTGCAAATTGACCCTGAAACGGGATCGATCTCCCTTGCTCCCGGCTATGCTTATTCTACTTACGATACTATATCGCCAACTGTTAAGGTGATAAGTAATATAACGGAGGAATCGGTGGTGTTTGAGGATAAGGTAACTACCATTATTACAGATAAGCCTGAGGAGATGCCTGTCGAAACCATTAATATATTTTATCCTACCCTAAGAACTTCTGGACTATTTCCCACATCAGGAGAAGGATTTTCAATTCAGGTGGATAATCCGGGTGAGGCAAGAAGTATTTGGGGTAATTTAGGACACGGGGCTATGCGAGATTATGTGGGCCCTCCAGACAGACCCGAAGAGAATACGTCACAAACCATTTTGGGTAGTCAGACCTATGCCAACGGTTCAAGCACTACAAAGCCTAACGATACTTGGCTCGTAATCAACACTCAAGATCTGACACCCTTTCAGTATGGTTATAAGCTTTCTTTTACATACTATTATCAGGCTCACTATGTTAATTATTTGGCAGATGGGCGCACACCAACTGATATGGAGGTGTACATTTCTACCGATTATACTGGAGGAGATATACGAGATCCTGAAGGAAACTGGCTTAACGGTACCTGGACGCAAGTAAATGAAGTAATAAGATGTAGGAGAGCTACAGTTCAATTGCACAGCGATGAATGGGGAGAAGAATTTATTGGAACACCGTATCCGGGGTATCAAACCGGACCAGATCCCGATGGAAGAAAAAACCCTGATAGACCAGTTAATGGCTATTGGATAAAATGTGAGTACGATATACCAGTCGATCAGATTTCTCCCAACTTTACGGTTGCTTTTAATATAAGGTCTTATTTCGAAGGAGAAATATTAAACAATGATGTTGTTCCGGGAAGGGGAGGAATATATTTCTTCTCCGACTTTAACTTCAAAGGAGTAGAAATTCCGATAGACTGATATTGTATCCGAATTATTTATAAAACCAATAAATTATTTGAAGACTGCTCTTAGAGCTGTTACTAAGGGTATTGTGCCGCAATCACAACCCTTAGTATAAGTCTCTTCTTTTGAAGATAGGGCACACTACAGGTTTTCCAAAGCAAAAAATAAATATATGAAACCAATCAAACTTTTATTAGTATTACTGTTTTTACCGGTAATTTGCGCTTTCTCACAAACGACTGTTACAGGTACGATTACAGACGATGAGGGTGCTCCAATACCGGGGGTAAACGTGGTTGTAAAAGGAACCCAAAGAGGAACCACAACCGATTTTGATGGAAATTATGTCCTTGAACGTATAGAACAATCAGATATACTGGTGTTTTCCTATATAGGATTTGTGACAGTAGAAAAAAATGTGTTTAGTCAAACGGTGATTAATGTCTCGATGGAGCCGGATCAAGTAAGGCTGAATGAGGTAGTAGTTATCGGTTATGATGAAGTGCGTCGAAAAGACCTTACCGGTTCGGTATCTGTGATAACCCCGGAGGAGTTAGTGCAAGCCCCGACTTCCAATTTTGATGAAGCCCTTTCGGGTAGGGCAGCTGGGGTACAGGTTACTGCTAATGACGGGACACCGGGAAGTCCTTTGCAAATCGTTATTAGAGGAGGAAACTCGATTACGGGCGACAATTCACCTTTGTATGTGGTAGATGGTATTCCCCTTGAAGATTTCGATCCGTCCAGTATCAATACTCGAGATATCGAAAGTTTTGATATCCTAAAAGACGCTTCTGCAACGGCTATTTACGGTTCTCGTGGTGCCAATGGTGTAATCGTAATTAACACCAAAGGTGGACGATCTGATGGAAAAACTGATGTCAATATAAGTTCTTTCTCCCGTATACAGGTAATCCCCAACAGACTGGACGTGATGGGGCCTTATGAATACGCCAAATTCAGAGAGAAATTGGCTTATGCTAACGACGGTTATGTGCCTGGGATTAATGTAAGTATGTTTGAAACTAACTGGGTCGATCCCGAGTTGTATAGAAATGTAAAAGGAACCGACTGGCAGGATGAGATTTTCAGAACAGCATATACTACCAATCACAGTCTTTCCCTGAGTACAGGTAATGAAAAAACAACCTTGTATTACAGTGGTAATTACTTAGATCAAGAAGGAACCCTTATAGCAACCGGATATCGAAAAATTAATAACCGCTTGAAGTTTACACATAAAATAAAGGAAAACCTTGAAGTTAATGGACAGATAGATTACAGTAATGTAAGGAGTACGGGATTACAAGTGTCTGCAAATTTGAGGAATAGTGTTATTAGAGATGCCGTTTCTTTTAGGCCAGTTGATCCTATTAATTGGAGTGCCGCAGACGAAGAAAATATTTACGATCAAGATCCCTATCTTTTCGATCCTGTCAAAACATTAAATAATACTGATCGGCAAGTAAAGAATGATTTTCTTTCCGGTACTTTGGGACTTAGATATAGATTTTTAGATAAATTCACTCTTAGCCTAAGTGGAAATTACAGAGCTACTTTTAATCAGTATTCTTTGTTTTATAAGGCAGAAACTCAAGAAGCAACTCGGACAAACAGAGGGATAAATGGTTTGATAAATGATTATAGACGGGATATTTTTTCAACATCAAATACCTTGAAATTCGACGATCAGAAAGGTGATCACAGATATGGTGCACTTGTCGGACTTGAACTTCAACGATGGACACAGCGGAATTCAAATTTGAGGAATACCAATATCCCCACAGATCAATTTGGTATAGATAACTTAGGAATAGCAACTACGGCTACAATAGCAGGGACTTCCTATTCGAGTAATGCCTTGTTGTCTTATTTTGGACGACTTAACTATTCTTATAAAAACCGATATCTCGCAACAGTTAATTTTAGAGCGGACGGTTCTTCAAAATTTCGAAAAGAAAACAGATGGGGCTACTTTCCTTCCTTTTCAGTGGCATGGAGAATATCTCAAGAAGAGTTCATGAAGAAATTAGATGCTATATCCGATCTTAAGATCAGAGCTGGGTGGGGGTCTACCGGGAATAATCGTATCGGTAGTTTTGATGCGTTTAATATGTTTGCTGTCAACTCTTCCAGTGGATACGTATTAGGTCCTAACCAGGAGTTTGTACCCGGAGCTTTCCAAAGCAATATGGCGGTGCCTGATCTGCGTTGGGAGAGAACCGACCAAACGAATATCGGATTGGATTTAGAATTTTTAAAGCGTTTTAGTCTGACGGTTGATTACTACAACAAGAGAACAAAGGATTTGTTGCTAAATGCCGAAATGGCTTTGAGTACAGGGTTTAACACGGTGCAACAAAATGTTGGTGAGGTCTCTAATGAAGGGGTGGAATTTTCGTTGAACTTTGACAATATTCGAAAAGAACGATTCCGCTGGAGTACAGATTTTAATATTGCTTTTAATAGGACTAAAACAATAAAATTAAACAGTGGGCAGGATGAAATACTTATCGACCCTCAATGGGATGCCCAATTTATGCAAGCAGAATACCAGTATACTACCCGTGTAGGTCATCCCGTTGGGATGATGTACGGGCTTCAGTTTGATGGACTGTATCAGATGGAAGACTTTGAAATAGTAGGAGGTGACTATCAATTAAAGGAAGGACAGCCAACTTATCGGACTATAATGCGTCCAGGGATGGTAAAGTTTAAAGATCTCAATGGAGACGGAGTGATCAATGAAGATGACCGAACTATAATAGGAAATCCGCAACCCAAACATATCGGAGGATTGTCCAACAGTTTTAAAATTGGATCTTTTGATTTTCAATTTCTCCTACAGTGGGCCTATGACTTCGATATTTTAAACGGAAATAAATCCGAATTCGGAAGTATCTATAAGATAACAAGAAATGGATTGACTTCTCTAAACGATATCTGGACTCCTACCAATACTGATACAGATATAGGAGGAATGAGATTTGACGGAAGGAATTTAACAGCTCCTTTTGGTTATAAATTGGATAGCAGGCATATTGACGATGGCTCTTATTTGAAACTCAAAACCATTGTGTTAGGGTACAACTTGCCGCAAGAACTACTTGAAAAGATCAAGATAAAGAGATGTAGGTTGTCTGTCTCTGCACAAAATATATATACCTGGACGAATTACGAGGGTTATGACCCCGATGTATCGGTGGGAAGGTATGGAGCCTTGACTCCGAGATTGGATTATTCCGCCTATCCGCAAAGTATAACGATATCTGGAGGAATAGAGCTTACATTTTAAAAAACATAAAGATACTGACATGAATAAAAAGAATATTTACTTCGCAACCATACTCCTTTTGGTCTTTGTCTTTTCAGGCTGTTCTGATTTTCTGGAAGTAGAGCCGAAGTCGTCTTGGAAAGCTGAGTCCTTTTACTCTTCTAAAGAAGAAGCTGAGCTAGCTCTGGCAGGAATATACGGAACCATTGCTAACGACGATGTATACGGCTGGAATTTCAATGTGGTCATAGAAGCCGGAACAGATGAGACTTATACAAATACACCTAATAACACCTCGTGGGATCCTGCCTTGTATTTACATACTCCTTCAAATGATAAAATTGGTAATGTATGGCTGAGGTTTTACACAGTAATTCAGTTTGTTAATCAGTTTGAAACCAACTTGGATCCGAATATGTTTGAACAAGAAGAGTACAACAATCTTCTTGCAAGGGCACGTTTTATGAGAGCCTTTTCATATTTTACCCTTGCAAATTGGTTCGGACCGGTACCTTTGAGACTTACTCCAAGTTCTTCACAAGAAGACAATCACGTACCTCCGTCTCCTGTATTTGATGTGTACAGCCAGGCAGAAAAAGACTATTTGTTTGCGGCTGAACATTTGCTACATTCCAAAAGTCCAGACTATGTTCCCGGTGAACCCAATAAAATGGCGGCACATGGGCTTCTTGCTCGACTCTATTTAAAGATGGGAGGCTTTCAGCCTTATTTGGCAGCCAACGATGCAGATTGTTACTTCGAGAATAGGCAACAGTACTTTGAAAAGGCAAAGCAGCAGTGTGAGATTATTATCAATGACGGTTGGCATAGTATTGTACCTTACAGTGTAGATCCTGAGAGTTATAGAAATCATTTTCTGACTTATTTACAAGATAGGTACGACCTCAAGGAATCTCTCTTCGAGATTTCCTTTGGTAACTTTCAGCAAATGGGGTTGCGTGTTGACGGGAGATTGGGGAATATTAATGGGGTGTCATTTACTGGGACTGCCGATATTCCTCGTGGTTTTGCTAATGTAAGTGCTGCACTACCGCTTTACAATGCGTATTCTGGCGAAGATGCGAGGAGAGAGTGGAGTTTGGCCGGATATCGCAACCAATATTCCAATTCTACGCAAAGATATACGATGCGCTATTATCTCGATAAGCCCTTAAATCAGAAATACGCTATAGGCAAATTTAGAAGATGGGAACCGGCAGATATGGAAGCTTTGAAAGCGGCCGGATCTATGGTTGATGCCCCTTATACCATCCTCAATTCAACGCCAGGTTCGGATAAGGACCCTAATTTTACTAGTATCAATTTCCCAATTTTGAGGTATTCAGATGTATTATTGATGCATGCAGAAGCAATTATAGGAGGAAGATATGGAACCAATCCAGCTAATGATGCAGCGGTCAACAGCCTTAATATCGTAAGGGAAAGAGCTGGTTTAGAACCTTATACAGGAAGCCTTAATCACGATGATTTTTTTAAAGAAATAGTAGACGAAAGGTTGAGGGAATTGTGTTTCGAAGGATTGAGAAAACAGGATTTGATACGGTGGCATATGTTAGAAGAAAAATTACAGGAAACCGATGCAGCTATTAAAAACAATGAAGCGTATAGTGCAAGTGATTTGTATCATCAAACCTATTTGTCTGCAGGAGAAAATTTTGATAGAACTAAACACCTTCTTTTGCCTTATCCGTTACAGGAAACACTTATAAATCAGCAACTTGATCAAAGAGATGGTTGGTAGTGTATAGCTCAAAAAATTGGATAAATGAAGACTTTATTTGGAGTGTTTAACCGTAAGTATAAGAGGATTTTAAAGGGAGTTTTTGCTGTGTTGGCTCTTGCTGTAAGTGTAGAGCTCTTAGCACAAAACGCTACTTCAGAGCTTTCTTATAACTATGCTGATATAGCTGAACATCCGAGGTTATTGCTGAACAAGGATGGATCGGAAGAGCTAAAAGCATCACTAAAGAGAAATCCGGAGTTTAAAGCGATTGATAGCTATATACAGCAAGTGTCGGACGATTTGCTCACTGAAGCCCCCTTAATCTTTAAAAAGAGAGGGAAAAGACTACTGGCAGTTTCCCGTAAGGCACTTACTAGGTTGTATTACCTGTCGTATTCGTATCGCATAACAGGAGATTCCAGGTACCTAAACAAGGCGGAGGAAGAACTCAATGCGGTCTGTGATTTTGAAAGCTGGAACCCTTCGCATTTCCTCGATGTCGGGGAGATGTGTATGGCAGTGTCTATTGCCTACGATTGGTTGTACTACGATCTGCAGCAAAATACTAAGGAAAAAGTGAGGAAGGCTATAGTGGAAAAGGCCTTTAAACCTTCGTATGTGAAAAAAGATGCCTGGTTTTTAGACAAGAACAGCAATTGGAATTCTGTGTGTAACGCCGGATTGGTCTTTGGCGCCTTGGCTATAATGGAAGATGAAAAGGACGAATCAATTGCCATTATAGAACGTTCCTTAAAGTCCAATTTATTACCTCTTGAGGCCTATGCTCCAGATGGAAATTACCCGGAGGGACCGGGATATTGGAATTATGGTACTACCTTTCAGGTTATGATGATTGCAGCCCTAGAGAGTGCTTTGGGTTCGGATAATGGACTTTCAAAAGCTCCAGGCTTTCTCGAATCGTCCTACTATATGCTCTTTTCTGGAGGACCTTCGGGTGATTATTTTAATTATTACGACTGTGGGCCTAGGCAAACTGCACGTTCTTCTATGTTTTGGTTTGCCGAAAAACTGGACGATCCGTCGTTGGTGTATCAAGAAATCGATATGATCCGCAGCGGAGTGTACAACCAGGTTGTGTCCTCAGATATCGAAAGAGTATTGCCTAATGCCTTGGTCTTCGGAAAAGGGTTGACACTGTCTGAGGTGAAGACACCGACTCAAAATATGTTTACCGGTCACGGGATCACTCCGGTAACTTTTGTTCGTACAGGCTGGGAGGGTCCGGATGTAAAATATCTCGGTATCAAGGGCGGTAGCGCCTCCGACGGGCATTCGCATATGGATCAAGGCACCTTTGTGTACGATACAGGCAATCTGCGATGGGCTATGGATTTTGGCCTTCAGAGTTATATTACCCTAGAATCTAAAGGAGTAGATCTGTGGAACCTCGATCAGGATGCACAGCGATGGGATATATTCAGATACAATAACCTGAATCACAATACATTGACTATCAATAATCAACGTCATAATGTTGAGGGCAAGGCAGAGATAGTAGAAACCTTTGAAAAGAAAGCTGAAATGGGGGCTAAAGTAGATCTTACCTCGGTGCTTAACTTTGATAATGAGTTAAAGACTGCAACCCGTAAAGCGGTAATTGTAGATGGAGATTATCTGAAGATAGAAGATGTTCTAGAGACTAATGACAAAGCTGTTGATCTCCGTTGGAATATGGTCACTAGGGCAGCTGTAGAAATTGTTGACAAAAGAACTATCAAGCTCTCTCAGAAAGGAAAGACCATGCTGTTTAAGGTAGATACAGATATACCGGTAAAATTGGCCATCCGACCTTCCGAAAATCCCAGTCAGTACCAATGTGAGTTCGGCAATTACAAGTACGGAGATTACAACCAGAAAAATAAGGGGACGATAATGCTTGGGTTTGATGCTGTTGTACCTGCGAATACTGAAGTGAAATTTACAGTTACCCTTAAAGAAGGTGAATCAGATCTGAAATTAAAAAGCAACACCATTATTCTGGACGCTCCAAATCCGAGTACAGCTACTGAGGGCAACAAGGTTTCATCTGATTCTTCTCCCATAGGAATAGGGCCTTCAGGAGATGTCTACCCCTTAGAAACTCCCGATTGGAATACTTATGGAAAGATAGATATCAAAGGTGTGTACAACAAGTCTTTCAAATTCCGAATCAATGCTAAAAGAATTGATTCAGGAGGCATAGTTAATGCCGGTATCGATCGATCGGCCAGTGGCTTGTTGGGAGTCAGGGGAGGGGAAGGCAATGGTATAGAAAAAAATGAAGGTTATATGTTGGGGCTGGACCTCAGTGATATTGATACTTCTGTAAGTTTTCAGCTTTCCAAAATAGGCTTTTTGTTTTTAGGCGAAGGAGAATCCTGTACTATTGTCAACAGACAGCTCCCGGGAAAAATGATGGTGTATACCGGAAAAGATCATGCAAAGGTTAAGGAAGTGACTATAACATCAACACACAAACGAAAAATGGTAGATGTTTCAGAATTAGGGATTTCGCTAAAAGGTGGGACAAACTACGAAGACTTCTTATCCTTGTTCAATACCAGCAAGGCAGGGAATTTTAGAATTACCGGCTTTGAATTTAAAATAAATAACTAATAGCACTTTTATGAAATGCTTTAAAAAGATAATCACCTATTGTTGTATTTTTTTCTATGTCTTGGCGAGCTACGGTTTTCAGGATGCAAAAGGTTCTGAAACAGTAGATTTCGCAGCAAAATACATAAAGGAATGGGAGAAAGTCATTCCAGAAAACTATAAAAATGTCGTAAGTCGTATACGAAAGGAGCATCCGAGGGTATATATCAACAAGGATATGCTAAACGATATAAGGTCGAGAGCACGGCACAAATACCACCGGCATTTTCAGCGAACAAAAAAGCGGATCGATACACTGTTAAAGTTACCGGTACTATTTAAAGATTCGACCATAACCGACGGCTCACAAAGCAAGGATCACGAATATGGCTATGCCGCTTCCGATGGAGCTTTGCTATACCTAATTACCGGTGAGCAAAAATACCTCGATTACACTAAGAGGGTACTGCGAGCATTAGCGGGGTATTACACTTTTAGAAATGAACAAAAACTCAATGTACACTGGCGCGCCAATTCCAGAATTAGCGCTTTGTCGGCTTACGACTGGATATTTGATGAGCTGTCAAAGAAAGAGCGAATTGAAATAGGTCTGCCTCTGCTCAAAGCAATACGGGTTATGGTACCCGATGGGAGCAGAAAACCCTTTATTCGCGACAATTGGGGAGATTATAAGGGAGGGTATTACGGACCTCCGTCTTTAGCCTGGTATGCGGGATTGGTATTTTACAAAGCAGGCATAGACGACAGGCTAGCCGAAGAGTTGCTCAAAAAGGGCTTTGAAGATTATTGGAAATTACTGGAGTATCGAAAGGCTTTGGCTGGGGATGATGGAGGAGCTTCATCTGCAGTTATGGAATACGCCATTAAAGCCTATCCCTGGGCAGAATTTAATTTTTTTCACACAGTGCAATCGGCCACGGGTATAGATCTTTCTAAACAATTTACCTATCCTATTGACTTTCTCTATTACTTGGTATGGAATTGGTTGCCTGGAAAACGCCATTTCGGTTATGGCGATGTAGACCACGTGAGCAACAAACTCCCTTTGAGGGATATGTATATGCACTCGCGTCAGTTGGAATACTTTTACAAGGAGGATCATCCAGAGATGATGCCCTATATCAACTGGATAGCTACACAAGTAAGACCGCAAAATTTTGACATCATTCCGTTTACGCGTTATCTCTTGCCCAATTACAACGATGGCCTTGCAGCAAGAGGAAAGGAATATCACCTTCCCGAATTGCCTTTGGCTATGAATTTTGAAAATATGGGACAGGTATTTATGCGCTCCGGATCTGAAGAAGACGATACCTATGTGATGTTTGCCGCTGGCGGGGTTATGGATAATCACCGACATTACGACAACAATAATTTTGTGATTTACAAAAACGGATACAGAACTGTAGATTCGGGTACGAGACCGGAACCCGGGCAACACCTCACACATTACTATTGCCGCAGTGTGGCTCATAACTGTGTGCTTATCAGAATGCCCGGTGAGCGTTTTCCCAAATACTGGGGCGGACCAGCGTCGACGGAAACTCCTAAGCCTATTCCGAACGACGGTGGACAAAGAGTGAAGTTGGGCTCTGAATTGATAGGTTACAGTTACGACAAAAATTATGTCTACACAGCATCCGACGCTACGGTTGCTTATCACCAAAAAAAGGCCTCAGAAGTGATTCGGCAGTTTGTCTTTATCAAGCCGGATGTGTTTGTGGTCTTCGATCGAGTTGGAGCCAAGGTGGCCGACTATCCGAAAACTTGGCTTTTACACACCGCATCTGAGCCGGTTATAGACCAGTCCGGCAAGGAATTTTCTGAAGGGGGAGATGGCGGAAAACTGTTTTGTCGAACTATATTTCCAGCCGATGCGCAGTTGACTAAGATCGGTGGTCCAGGCAAACAATTCTGGTCGGATGGACAGAATTGGCCACTTCCGGTACTCACCCCAGAAGACTGGAGTTATCCTAAAAATAGCAAACAGAAATCGTGGGAAAACAAACCTTTACTCGGACAGTGGCGTATGGAGATAAGTCCTGGAAAAGCTAGGTTACACGACAGTTTTTTACACCTGATTCAGGTAGGGGATACTGCACTTCACAAAATGGTTTCGTCTAAATCCATCACTGCGAAAAACCGGAAAGGGGTATCGTTTAATTACCGTGGTAAAGACTACGAAATAATGTTTACAGAAACCGGTACTGTAGGTGGAAGCATACGAATAAGTAAACAAGGTAAAACAATAGCAGATGAAGAATTTACCACAACAGTAGCACCACAACAAAGTCTACTCTATACCGATCTTAAAAAAAATTGAAAATCATAAAACAATGAACAATAAAACAAGTATTCCATCGAAATCTCTTCTTTTCGGACTTGTGATTTTTGCAGTATTTTTTTCTTGCAAGGAAGTCCCGGCTCAGGAAGATAAATACAAATATGTGCCCGATGGCTATCTCGACGAGGCAAAACAGATACCGGATTATTGGATGAGTACCTTATCCGATATTCAGCGTTTCACCAAAGAAAAAGTAAAGAAAGGGCAGGTAGAGGTATGTGGAACTTCTGCAGGAGGTCGTCCTATTATCTCGATTTCATACGGGACAAAGCGAAAAGGGGGAGGGAGTACTACCTTTTCGGGATCAACAGCTGTTTCCGATATATCTGTTTATCGCGGAGAAGACAGTGACAAATTGGTATATATGGGTATAGCCGGAGTGCACGGTTTTGAACTGGAGGGTATAGTAGGTATGCTCAATCTGATAGAAGTATTCGAAACTGGCAAGGATCTGAAAGGCAAAGCTTGGCCAGAACTAGCTGTATTACCCGAAAAAATAGGACGCATTGTTTTAATACCTCTGGTAAATCCCGACGGACGCGCCCGCGTTCCTATTATTATGGAACCAAACCGCGGTGGAGCCCCTGACTCTTTTACCGTTCACGAATATTTAAATACTGGTGGCAAGAAAGACGGAACCATCATCGGATGGCCAGATGTGAAGAAGTATATCCCTATGAAATTTGATGATTTTGGCTTTGCTGGAGGCTATCCCAACGATGCCGGAGTCAATATTATGCACGACGATTTTTTGGGTTCCCCTCAACCGGAAACGCGTATGTTGTTTGACATTGCAGCCGCAGAAAAACCCGATCTTATTATGAATATGCACACAGGAGTACCGAAGAATAATTACTTTATGCAGGTGCATCGGCCATTTTGCGAACCCGGTCTTCAGCCGGTATTTGATCAATTATACCGAAAAACCAAAACGAGTTTAGCACATAATAAATTGCTGGGAAGTGAAGACCTGTCTGTCGAAGCAGATCCTTCCAAAGTAAAAATGTCTTTTGGTACCAACCTGGGTTCTGCATTAAACTTGCTATGCGGGGCGCTAAGTGTTGTCATAGAATCTCCAAGCCACGGTTTTTCGGGTACCAACCTAGCCGGAGAGCCGGCGGTACACACCCCTGAAATGCTGATTGATGCTCAGCTTATAGCACATAGAGAATCGCTAAAGTTTCTCTTGGAAAGCGGAGGGAGACCAGCTTGGGAGAAAATGGCTAAGGCAGATAAGTAAGGGCTTAGATGTTTTCCGACTGTTTGCTGAGATTCAGTTGTCTTGAATAGCTTGTAATTTGCGGGTTAAGGTAAAACAAAAATGACTGAGTGAAGAAGCTGAGTGTTAGGTGTATCGAAGTCACCAGTATATAATAATTACTAATAAACTAAACCGAAAAACGATTGCATTATGAAATTAAAATTAAAAACCCCTTTAATTTTTTTATTTGCGTTCTCATTGTTCTTGGGCTGTTCGGACGATGACAACGGTAATCAAGTGACAGACAACGGTACCATGGCCGGTATTAGAAAGGTTACTCCTGCTACAGCCTTGCCGGGCAATCACGTGATTATTAACGGAGTAAACTTCGGATCTGACGAAGGAGCGATAAAAGTGATGTTTGACGAAGAAGAGGCTGAGATTGTCGCATTTTCAGCTGGTCGTATCGAAGCCGTAGTACCACCGGATACAGACGAAGCGGGATATGCTAAAATACAGTTGGAGGTTGCAGGTGTTTTGTCTAATCAATACTACTTTACCTATGGTTTTTCACAGCCGTCTATAGCGTCGATTACAGATGCTCATATAGGCGAGTTGGTAAAAATATCGGGTACGGGTTTTGGCAATAAGCCGGAACATACTACAGTGACCTTTGGCGGTGCGGATGTAGAATTGCTTTCAGTGGCCGATACCTTGATACAGGTCAATGCACCTGATTTGTCTGGAAGCATTTCTATGGATGTACAAGTAAAAGTTGGTGAGAAGACATCGAGTGTAGTTACTTTTACTTACCTCGACGATTTGTACGCCAATCCGGTTGTAGCTCAAAGCTTGCCCGACCCTACGGTGATCAGAGCTCAAGACGGAATGTACTATTTGTACGCTACTGAAGATATTAGGAATACTCCGATTATGCGCTCTAAAGACCTGGTGTCGTGGGAGCAGGTCGGTACGGCTTTTACCGATGAAACCCGACCTACATTCGAGCCAGGTGGCGGACTTTGGGCTCCCGATATACAGTTTATCAACGGGCAGTATGTATTGTATTATTCCATGTCGGTATGGGGTGGTGAATGGACCTGTGGTATTGGTGTGGCTACTTCCGACAGTCCGGAAGGACCCTTTACCGATCACGGAAAACTATTCCAGAGTGAAGATATCGGTGTTCAGAACTCAATCGATCCCAACTTGGTAGAAGACAACGGTAAAAAATATCTTTTTTGGGGAAGTTTTCGGGGTATTTATATGATAGAGATGAACGATGATGGGCTTTCGGTTAAAGAAGGTGCAGAGAAACAACAGGTGGCAGGTACCTGGTTTGAAGGGGTGAACATCCACAAAAGGGATAATTACTACTATATGTTTGCTTCCATAGGTTCTTGTTGCGAAGGAATAAACAGTACTTATCAGCTGGTTGTAGGGCGTTCGGAGAATCTGGCAGGGCCTTATGTTAATAGAAGTGGAACAGATATGATGGTTAACGGTTATACGCTGGTTATCGATAAAAACGAAAGCTTTGTGGGGAATGGTCACAGTTCGGAAATCGTTCAAGACGATGCAGGAAATGATTGGATACTCTATCACGGTGTTCGCACTAGCGATCCTTCCGGCCGGGTGTTGATGCTCGACCAAATTCAGTGGGATGAGGAGGGATGGCCATATATCACTAGTGGTACGCCATCTACCGCAGCCATGGCACCGGTGATTAACAATTGATGGCTTAATTGTTTGTACAGCTAGATATAAAGAAATATGTTCTATAAAAATGATACCTTGCTGATATCGTAAAGTCATCAGAATTATAATTCATTGCTTTTAAACGATTTCGAGAATTAAATTAGAAGTATTACAAACACAAACAATCAACTATGATTTCAGCAAGAAAAAAGGCTTTTTGGATGAGGAAGCCAGAATTATTGTACTTCCTTGTCATGGCATTTACACTGGTATTTACAGCCTGTAAAGAGAAGAAAAAAGAGGTGGCAACCCACCAGGAGGCACAGCAGCCTCCAAATGTGGTTATCTTTTACCTCGACGACTTGGGATACGGCGATCTCAGCTGTTACGGAGCTACGGAGATCGCGACTCCCAATATCGACAGGCTTGCTGATGAAGGGGTGCGTTTTACCAATGGATACGCCACCTCAGCTACCTGTACCCCGAGTAGATATGCCATATTGACGGGTACGTATCCGTGGCGCAACAAGAGCGCTAAAATACTTCCGGGAACAGCCCCGTTGCTGATTACTACCACTCAGAAAACCCTGCCCAAAATGTTTAAATCACAGGGCTACGCTACAGGTATCGTGGGTAAATGGCATCTCGGGCTAGGAGAAGGACAGCTAAATTGGAATGAACATATCTCTCCAGGTCCTAACGAGGTGGGGTTTGATTACTCTTATGTAATGGCTGCCACCCAAGATCGTGTGCCTACAGTTTATATTGAAAATGGCGATGTAGTCGGACTTGATCCAGACGATCCTATCGAGGTGAATTACGAAGAGAATTTTGAAGGAGAACCCACAGCACTCACACATCCGGAAATGTTGAAAATGAAATGGCATCACGGCCACAACAACAGTATAATAAACGGTATTCCGAGAATAGGTTTTATGAAAGGAGGGGAAGCCGCACGCTGGAAAGACGAGGAGATGGCCGATCATTTTCTGAAAAAGGCAAAGCAGTATGTGAAAGATCATAAACAGGATCCCTTCTTTTTGCACTATACCCTGCAACAGCCACATGTACCCAGAACGCCGCATCCCCGCTTTGCCGGAAAATCTGGTCTCGGACCACGTGGAGATGTTATTCTCGAAGCCGATTGGGTGGTGGGAGAGTTTATGAAAACCTTGGAAGAGGAAGGTGTTCTTGAAAATACCTTGGTAATTTTTAGCAGTGATAATGGTCCGGTTCTAAACGACGGTTATGATGATGGTGCTGTAGAATTAAAAAAAGGACACGATCCTAATGGAGGTCTCAGAGGCGGTAAGTACAGCTTGTTTGACGCTGGTATGAGAGTGCCGTTTATTACCTATTGGAAAGGTAAAATCGATCCTCGTGTTTCCGATGCTCTTGTCTGTCAGATAGATTTACTGGCCTCATTAGCCAAATTGGCGGGAACACAGGAAAACAGTACTGATAGTGAAGAGATGTTGGATGTCTTGTTGGGGAAAGGTGAACAGGGCAGGGAATCTCTGGTACTCGAAGCTACTACGAGAACTGCCTTTAGAAAGGGCGATTGGATAATGATTCCTCCTTATAAAGGACCAACCCTAAACGAAATGGTAAATATAGAATTGGGTAATGCCGACGAATTTCAACTGTACAATATGAACAACGACAAAGCTCAGCAGCATAATCTCGCTGAGCAAGAACCGGAAAAACTGAAAGAGATGATAGCCGATTTTGAAGCGGTAAGAGGAAAAGATTACGGCACTATAGAACAGTTGGAGTTAAAGTAGAAATATGAGATGCCAAAATTGTATATACACTAAGGGTAATATGCGAGATTAAAGCGATACTTAAACCACCGATCTATACTGATAAAAAATAAAAACAATCAATTATAAAATTAAAAAAAGAGATTATGACGTATTCAGAATTCAGGTATGCACATCATCCTGAGGATGTAAAGAGATATACGACGGAAGAATTAAGAGAACATTTTCTGATTGAAAAACTGTTTGTAAAAGACGAGATACGACTTACCTATACCATGTACGACCGCTATATTGCTGGTGGTGCATTTCCAGTGGAAAAAGCTTTAAAATTGGAAACCATAGAAGAGCTTAAAGCTGACTACTTCCTAGAGCGAAGAGAACTGGGAGTGATCAACGTAGGCGGGAAAGGAAAGATTACTGTAGACGGAGAAGTCTATGAACTGAATCATAAAGAAGCGCTTTATGTGGGCAGAGGTCACAAGGAAGTGGTATTTGAAGCGGAAGGAGGAGAGCAGCCATATTTCTACATCAATTCGGCTCCTGCACATACCAGTTATCCTACGAAAAAGGTGACCCGTAAAGAGGCAGAGATTGTCGAATTGGGCGATGGTAAATACTCTAACAAACGCACCATAAACAAGCTGTTGGTAAACAGTGTTGTCCAAACCTGTCAGTTGCAGATGGGAATGACGGAGCTCAAGGAGGGAAGCGTGTGGAACACCATGCCTGCACATACGCATGAACGCCGTATGGAAGTCTACTTTTACTTCGACCTAGAAGAGGGACAAACCATCAGCCATTTTATGGGACAACCGGAGCAGACGCGTCATATTTTTATGAAAAATCACCAAGCTGTAATCTCTCCTGAATGGTCTATTCACGCTGGTGCTGGGACGAGCAATTACACTTTTATCTGGGGTATGGCCGGTGAAAATCTCGACTACGGAGATATGGACGGAGTTGCCCCTGATGCGCTGAAATAATATAAAATTACAAAAGCTTAATACTATGAATTTGTTTGATCTGACTGGGAAAACAGCTCTTATTACTGGAGGTACTCACGGTCTCGGAATGGCTATTGCCAACGGACTGGCTTCGGTAGGTGCTGAGTTGATAATTACGGGTACCACGCCCAAAAAAATGGATGCCGCCATAACGCAGTACAGAGAAAAAGGATATAAGGCCACTCCCTATCTATTCGATGTAACCGATGAGGAAGGAGCGGAAAAGGCTGTAAATGTTATGCTTGAAAAGCACGGAAAAATCGATATTCTGGTCAATAATGCCGGGATTATTGCAAGGCAAATGGCTGTAGATATGGAAGTAGCCGATTTCCGGAAAGTGATAGACGTAGATCTCGTAGGACCCTTTATCATGTCGAAATTGGTGGCTCGCGATATGATAAAGAGAAGATCGGGAAAGATTATCAATATGTGTAGTATGATGAGTGAATTGGGACGCGATAATGTAAGTGCCTATGCCGCCGCTAAAGGCGGACTGAAAATGCTGACCAAAAACCTCGCTACCGAATGGGCCCGATACAATATTCAGGTAAACGGTATAGGGCCGGGCTATTTTGCTACTTCACAAACCGAACCTATACGGGTAGACGGAAATCCGTTTAACGAATTCATTATCAACCGCACTCCTGAAGGGCGTTGGGGTGAACCCGACGAATTGGCAGGAACGGCCATTTATCTGGCTTCCGGAGCCAGCAATTTTGTAAATGGACAGGTGGTGTACGTAGATGGGGGAATCCTAGCTACTATTGGAAAACCGGCTGGAGAATAGATAGAGCTGACACTGTGATGCAAATGAAAAATCCAATTAAAATTGTCACTTTCGGAGAGGTGCTGATGCGCTTATCACCTCCAGATTATCGCAAACTAGTACAGTCTGATACCTTAGAATACTATTTCGGAGGGACTGAAATGAATGTGGCGGTATCACTCTCTCATTTTGGGTTGTATACGCAGCAAATTACTAATGTTTCCGACGATCTGGTGGGCGATGCCGCTATCTCGGTGATGAGAAGTCACGGTATAGATGTGTCAAAAGTAAACAGGGTACCACATCCTTTAGGACTTTATTTTATGGAAACAGGATCGGGTATGAGAGCTAGCCGTATAGCTTACAACAGACTACACGGAGCCTTTGCTCATATTCGTCCTGATATGGTAGATTGGGAGAGGGCACTCATGGATGCAGATTATTTACATTGGACTGGTATTTCTCCGGCGATATCTGAAGGGGCATATCAAACGCTCAGAAAAGGGCTGGAAGTTGCCAATCAACTCGGAGTTACCGTGACTGCCGATCCGGCATACCGGAGCAATTTGTGGCAATACGGACGAAAAGGTACTGAGGTGCTGAAAGAATTGATGCACTATTCTCATATACTAATAGGAGGAGTTAACGAAATAAACGAAGTGCTGGGAACCGATTTCGACCACTCGAAAGATGGTTTTATAAGTGCTTGTAAGCGTTTGCAGAGCGATTGTCCGAATATCACTAAGGTTTTTGACAAGGTAAGAACCGGACTTAGTGCTAGTTGGCAGAAAGTTTATGGACAAGCTTGGACTGGTAGTGAGTATATTTTGAGTGAGGAACTCGAAATATCGCAGGTGGTAGATCGCATAGGAACGGGCGATGCCTTTGCAGCCGGGGTGATATACGGACTCATTCATTTTGACGACAGAGATACCTTGAGCTATGCCAATGCGGCTTGTGCTTTGAAACACACTATTCCCGGCGATTCCAACCTGGTCAGTGTAGAAGAGGTGCTCGAGGTGATGCAGGGCGATACAGGGGGGAGAATAAAGAGGTGAAGAGTGTTGGTAAGTGATAGATAGAGGGTTTAAATGATTGAAATCAACGTAAAAAATTGTAAAAAATGGCGAGTTATTCAAGAATAGATGTGGTCTTGACTATGAAATCGGGAGGGATGGTTCCTGTGTTCTATCATCCTGATCCGGAAATATGTAAAAAGATAATCCAGGCTTGCTACGACGGAGGGGTAAGAGTGTTTGAATTTACCAACAGAGGTGACCTTGCTCATGAGGTGTTTAGAGAACTCAAGGAGTTTGTAAACCAAACACTTCCGGGTATGATACTCGGTGTAGGCTCTGTTGTAGATGCCGGAACCACATCGCTTTACCTTCAATTGGGGGCAGACTTTGTCGTCTCACCCTTGGTCAATTCTGATATGGCCCATTGCTGTAATCGTCGCAAAGTAGCTTGGATACCGGGTTGTGGCTCGGCTTCAGAGATCGGTTATGCGGAAGAACTGGGAGCGGAAGTCGTCAAGATATTCCCAGCAACTCAGGTAGGAGGCCCCGGCTTTGTAAAGGCGGTAAAGGGACCTATGCCTTGGGTTAGTATAATGCCTACGGGTGGAATAAGACCCGAAAGAGAAGCACTTAAAGCTTGGTTCGATGCAGGAGTGCACTGTGTGGGAATGGGAGGAAAGCTGTTTGTAACTGACTCCGACGGAAATTACAATTGGCAAGCAGTGACCGCCAAAGTGAGTGAAGTGATGGATATTATTGCCAATCTTAGAAAATAGAACTGTATGAGATACCCTATATTTTTGTTTTTTGTGGTGTTGCTTACTTTTTCCTGTAAGTCTGACAAGGATCACAAAGTCTTAAAACTCGGACACGGATTAGACGTGTCGCATCCCGTACATAAAGCGATGCAGTTTATGGCAGACCGATTAGAGGAAAAATCGGGGGGAAAGCTCAGTGTAGAGATTTATCCGAGTCAGCAATTAGGATCGGAACGAGAGTTGTTAGAACTGCTGCAAATAGGCAGTCTTAGTATGACCAAGGTGTCTGCAGGTGCACTGGAAAATTTTGTGCCCAGCATGAGGGTGTTTAGCTTGCCCTTTCTCTTTCGTGATGAGGAACACCGCTTTGCAGTATTTGACAGTGAAATAGGGAAAGAGCTGCTAAATGCCAGCGTTCCCAAACGCTTAAAGGGACTCACCTTTTACGATGCCGGAAGCAGAAGTTTCTACACCCAAACACCTGTGCACACTCCCGACGATCTCAAAGGACTTAAAATACGTGTTATGGAAAGTCAGACAGCCGTAGATATGATGAAGAGTTTGGGGGGGGCACCTACGCCTATAGCCTGGGGCGAACTCTACACTGCTCTGCAACAAGGCATAGTAGACGGTGCGGAAAACAACCTGCCCAGCTTTTATCTGTCTTATCACTACGAGGTGTGTAAGTACTTTATTGTAGACGAACACACATCCATTCCCGACGTACTTATGATGAGCACTACTATCTGGAATCAGTTGGACGAACAGGAAAAAAAGTGGGTTACAGAAGCTGCTCAAGAATCGGCTGTATACGAAAAGAAACTGTGGAAAGAAGCCTCAGCATATGCTCTGGAAGAGATAAAGAAAAAAGGGGTGGAGGTTATCTATCCGGAAAAAGAAGTTTTTCGAGATAAGGTAAAACCCATGTACGAAGATTTTATGCAGGATCTCGACATGAAAAGGATTATAGAGGGCATTCAGGCAATTAACAACTAATATACCGGTATGAAACGAATTCTAAACAAATTGTTGGGGAGTTTTCTCGTGATACTCATGGCACTAATGGTACTGTCTGTATTGTGGCAGGTGGCTTCGCGTTACATAGCGCAATCTCCGAGTGCATTTACCGAAGAGTTGTCGCGTTATCTGCTTATCTGGCTCGGTGTACTCGGGGCGGCTTATGCTTCGGGACAACGAGAACACTTGGCCATAGATCTGTTGAGCTCTAGATTAAACAAGTCGAAACAAATAAGGCTAAACATATTTATCAACCTGCTCATCGTATTCTTTGCCTTTTTTGTCCTCCTTATTGGAGGAGCGAATTTAGTGTACGTCAATTACGAGTTGGGGCAGCATTCCTCTGCCTTACACATACCACTTTATCTGGTGTATACGGTTGTTCCGATCAGCGGCTTGTTGATAATAACTTATAAGATAGATGAATTGTTTAACGCAAAAGAAGAGCTGTCATGATATCTGAGATTCTCGTATTAGTTATAACTTTTACAGTACTCCTCGGCATAGGGGTTCCCGTAGCCTGGTCTATCGGAATTTCCTGTGTATGTACTATGTTACTCACCATTGATTCTATTCCTGCACTTACTACAGTAGCTCAGCGTATGGCTACCGGATTGGATAGCTTTTCGTTGCTTGCCATTCCGTTTTTTATTCTCGCAGGGCAGATTATGAATCAGGGAGGAATAGCTCGCAGGCTTATCAACTTTGCCAAATCACTAATAGGGGCACTCCCTGGTGGACTTATATATGTGAATGTCATTGCGGCTATGTTGTTTGGTGCCATTTCGGGCTCGGCAGTTGCAGCTGCCTCGGCCATAGGTGGGATAATGGCTCCGAGAATGGAAAAGGAAGGTTATTCTAAAGAGTTTGGAGCTGCTATCAATATAACTGCATCTACTACCGGAGTGATTATACCACCTTCCAATGTTTTTATCGTCTACTCCTTGGCCAGTGGCGGGGTTTCTATAGCTGCGCTGTTCCTCGCGGGCTATCTTCCTGGTATTCTTATGGGGTTGGCCTTGATGCTCGCAGCGACTTATTGGATACGCAAGAAAAAATATCCTGCAGGTGAACGCAGTAATATCCGCACCATAGCCGGAACTTTTCTCGATGCGCTGCCTAGCTTGCTTCTCCTTGTCGTAGTCATCGGAGGGATAGTCTCCGGAGCTTTTACCGCTACAGAAGCCTCGGGAGTAGCAGTGCTTTACACTCTGATATTGGCGATGATTTATCGCGAAATGGATTTGAAACGACTGTTTGACGTATTTCTTAGCTCGGTTAGTACCACCGCTATTGTAGCTCTGCTTATAGCAACTTCTATGAGTATGTCGTGGGTGATGTCGTATGAAAATATTCCACAATCTGTTACAGACGTACTCCTCGGACTTAGCGACAATAAATACGTCATTCTTTTAATTATCAATTTGCTGTTGCTCGTGGTGGGAACTTTTATGGATATCACCCCGGCTGTACTGATATTTACACCAATTTTTTTGCCCGTACTGAAAAATCTTGGAGTAGACCCAGTACATTTTGGAGTTATTATGTTGATGAACCTTTGTGTAGGATTGTGTACTCCTCCCGTAGGCTCGGTTTTATTTATCGGAGTGGGAGTGGCCAAAACCTCGATACAAAAGGTGATGAGACCGCTTTTACCGCTTTATTTGGTAATGGCCTTAGTATTGTTGGCGGTGACTTTTATTCCCGCTATCAGTTTGTGGTTGCCGGGACTTTTTGAGTGATACATATCGAAGGCACGGCAAATTAAAAAGTAACTCTCTTTTTAAAGTTTAAACCTATAATCATGAAAACTAAACCTATGAAAAAAAAGAACAATACCACCTGTATTAAGGATGTACTTAAAAGTTGTGGTCTGGCTGTTGCTGTTTCTGCACTTTTATTTTCCTGTAATACTGTTGAGAAAGCCCCAGAGCTTTCGGTAGAAGTTGCTAATCAGCTCGATTTTAAAAGGACAGAAGTAGTCGCCATCCCCGTATCGGAACTCTCTGTGTTTGACGGAACAGATAAAAAACATCTTCGGTTGAGAAAAGATGGAGAAGAAGCCAATATCCGTACACAATGGATCGATTACAATCAAGACGGCATTGCCGACGAATGGTTGTTTCAGGCCGATGTTCCGGCTTCTGGAACTGCAAAATACACCGCTGTAGTAGATAGTGTAAATCCAGAACCGGAAAGCGATGTGATTGCCTATTCGAGGTTTGTTCCAGAGCGCACAGACGACTATACTTGGGAAAACGACAAGGTTGCTTTCAGGGTTTACGGACCTACAGGACAGCGGGAAGCCCTGGCGGGAGTAGCCGGAAGTACCTTGTCTAGCGGGGTAGATATTTGGCTGAAACGAACAGACAAATCGGTGATTGACAAATGGTATGGCGAACACGTAAAAACTCCGGGATATTACCACATAGACCACGGTGAGGGCTATGACCCCTATCACGTAGGCGATAGCAGGGGAACCGGAGGAACCGGAATATGGGAAAACGACAGCCTCTATGTGTCTGAAAATTATGTTTCCTACAATACCATTGCCGCTGGACCACTGCGCACGGTATTTGAATTGAAATATGAACCGTGGAGTGATTACGGTGTAGAAGAGACCAAAAAGGTTACTCTCGACCTCGGTTCTAATTTTTCCAAGTTCGACATCAGTTTGTATGCGACAAAAGATATCCCGAATTACGCGGTAGGCATCACTTTGCACAAAAATGAGGGCGAACACAAAATCAACACAGAGGAGGGCTGGTTCCGGTATTGGGAAACTATAGACAGTACTAAAGTAGGAGAGGGAATAGTGATGGCTCCTACGATTATAGATTCTGCTTTTGCCCGACAGAGTGAAGTGCCAGATCAAAGCAATCTTATCGTCCTTACAAAACCAGGTGACGAGGCTACTTTCTACGCCGGATTTGCCTGGGAGAAAAGCGGACAGGTATCTTCAGTAGAAGAGTGGGATGCCATGCTAAAACGACAAGCCGAGGTAATTGCAGCTCCTCTTGTAGTGAGTGTGAAGTCTGGTGCCAACTGATGGTTGGTAAAATTGCGCCTTCACTTATTTTTTTTAAGCGGGGTTATATGAATAACCTAACAATGGTAGTGGAAGTGTTTTTTATTCTGATTATTTTTGGCTGTTGTAAATTGTAAGTCATGAATGTAAATATTGACAAGAGCTGGAAAGATCTGCTAGAGTCGGAATTTGAAAAGCCTTATTTTGAAAAGCTAGTAAAATTTGTGAAGCAGGAATACAATTCGTTTACATGTTATCCGAAGGGATCTCAGATTTTTGCAGCATTTGAATATTGTAATTTTGAAGATGTAAAAGTGGTAATCATCGGGCAAGACCCTTATCACGGTCCGGGGCAGGCTCACGGGCTCTGCTTTTCGGTAAATGAAGGTATGGCACACCCACCCTCTCTTGTCAACATCTTTAAAGAAATTGAATCCGATCTCGGAATACCTTATCCCGCAAGTGGTAACTTAGAACGCTGGGCAAACCAAGGGGTGCTTTTGCTCAATGCTACCCTTACCGTAAGGGCGCGTGAGGCGGGGAGCCATCAGAACAAGGGATGGGAAACCTTTACCGACGAAGTGATTAAAAAAATATCTGACAAAAAGGAAGGAGTGGTTTTTATGCTGTGGGGAGGATATGCTCGCAAGAAAGGAAATAGTATAGACCGCTCCAAACACTTGGTGCTGGAAACAGGACATCCTTCACCCCTGAGTGCCAACAGAGGCTTGTGGTTTGGGAATAAGCATTTCAGCAAGGCTGATACTTATTTGAGAAAACAGGGCAAGACTCCTGTTAAATGGTGATCTCAATGTGTCAATGCCTTAAAACGGTCTTTACTATATTGTTCAACCTATTTGACTAGTTGGTCGTATGCTTTTTTCTCTTCGATTAGTTTGAGACTTAACAGTTCGTCCTGAACGGCGTCTAATATTTCTACTCCAGGCACAGACTGGCTCCACTTTGTAAGGGAAAGCCATTGCCGTATGTCTTCAGGTCGTTGATCAAAGCGGTTTGCCAGAGTTCGGTCTATACTCGGGATTTGTTTGAAATCGTCTGTATAAATATTGATGACTTCGAGGATGTGTTTTACAAGAGAGGCTTCTTTTTGTAGTATTTCTTCCCTTGCGGCAATTACAAAGCAAGGCCAAGGGGTAGGGCAGTCGCCCACTCGTCTGAATATCCCTTGGTCTACCAGAGGTTTGGTCATAAAGCCCTCCCACATAAAGTAGTCTGCTCTTCCTTCAGTGAGCGCTTGGACGGCTCCATCAATGGTATTGACAATTTCAAAATTGAGTGTAGAAGTGTCCCAACCCATTTTTTTGGCATTCACAAAGGCCATTAGGTGGGAGCCCGAGCCGTAGCGGCTTATGGCTACCTTTTTATCTTTAAGGTCTTCAACAGTTTGGAAAGGCGAAGCTTCCGCAACGTGTATTCCCCATATCAGAGGAGAACCTACATAGGTTTGAACGATGCGCGAGGGATTGCCGGAAACGATATCCCGCACTATACCTTCGGTGAGAATAATGGCAATATCGGCTTCTCCATCGCGTAGCATTTTACACATTTTTCCCGTTCCTTCAGGGGTGTCTATCCACTGTAAATCAATGCCTCTCTGCAAGAATGCACCTTCTTCGATGGCAAAGTGCCACGGAAGGTTGAAGTGTTCCGGTACACCGGTAATCTTTATGGTTTTCATAGCTTGATATTTTTATTTAGACGACACACATCGGAAACCTGTGTGTTGTAATCCGGTATCGGGAGAAGATTTCATTCTAGAAGTTACCCGATATCCCTTGCAATAGGAAGCATTACACAAAAATGATCCTCCTCTCACCACTTTTTTTGCCACAGTGGGTTCCATAGGGTCGTAACTGTTATCAGGCCCTTGTGGATTGTGAACAGTGTCTGACAAGCTTTGGTAATAATCGTCTCTATACCAGTCTGAACACCATTCCCATACATTTCCGGCCATATCGTACAGCCCGTACCCATTTGGCTCATAACTGCCTACAGGAGCTGCGAGATTAAATTTATCCCAGTCAGTGTTTTCGTTGGGAAAAGTGCCCTGCCAGGTATTGGCTTTCGGACTTCCAGTTTCTATATCTTCATTACCCCAGGGATATTTGTTTTCTTTTAATCCGCCTCGAGAGGCAAACTCCCATTCAGCTTCGGTGGGAAGTCTTTTTCCTGCCCATTGAGCATAGGCACGGGCATCGTCCCACGAAATGTGAACAACAGGATAATTGTCTTTCCCTTCAATACTACTACCTTCCCCTTCCGGATGTTTCCAGTTGGCACCTTTTACCCAACTCCACCATTGTGCCGCATTGTTTAGAGGAACCGGATGAGAGGGCGGGGTAAATACCAGAGATGCCGCCACAAAAACACTGTCATGAGGCTTTGGAGTACCCGGTGGTAATTGCGACTTCATATCTTCCCAGTCGGGCACTTTTTCAGCGGTGGTTATATATCCTGTAGCGTCTACAAAAGCGCGAAACTGGGCATTGGTCACCTCTGTTTTATCCATCCAGAATCCGTCTACTTTTACTTGGTGAGCGGGGTATTCGTCCCTTCGGCCTTCGTTGTCGGTGGCTCCCATGGTAAAAGTGCCTCCGGGTATCCACACCATACCCTCACGAGAGGTCTCTCCTGTCGGGATGTTTAGGGTGGTGTCACGTTGTACGGTGAATCTATTGGGAAGATTGCTCTCACAAGAAGTCATCGTATCGGGTACGAGAGTATCGATCTGATTCTCTGCGTTTTTTTCTTTGGTGTTCGTCTGGCAGGACAATATTATACCTGCGAAGACGCTCCTAATACCATAGTGAATAAGCTTTTTGAAATTCATCGAACAGGATTTTGGCTAAAGTTAATAATAAAGCCTTAAAATCCTAATGCCTGAATTAGGAATACGGCGTATATAAACAAAAACTCCCGAAAGTGTTAACTGACAGGAGTTTTGCTATAATTTTCACTTTAAAATTGATATCGTATACCCAATGCTATATCGAGGTCAAGGCCATCTCTGTACTCATCTGTAAAACCGAGTTCCGGCCGGAAATCCAACGAAAGTATTAAGGGAATGTCAAAATCGTATTCAATTCCTATATCTCCTGCAGCAAATAAAAAGGTACCGCTCACATCAGCTTTACTGTGATCGTAACTCCCCAATCCGCCACCTACACCGGCATACCAGTTAAAGTTACCCTCCAGATTCCACACCCATTGGTAGAGTGCTGTAAGCTTAAAAGCATCGACATGCTTAGAGTTGCGCCATCCCAAGTCTGCCTCTATACGATTGTTGGAACTCAAGTGACGCTGATACGAAATTTCAGCACCAAAACCATCGCTGTCTCCTAATCGAAGTCCGAGTGCATTAGTAGAAATTTCCTGAGCGAATGAGCTAGCCATGAAACCGAAAAGTACAGTGGTAAATAGCATGAATTTTTTCATAAGTATGGGATTGTTATGTTAATAATTATGCGGTAAAAGTAAAGGTTTTGAAGAAGTATTCAACTCCTTATTCTTAATTTTGTGTACGTCCTTAAAACGCTGTTTTTACAAAAATCGTATTCCATTATGACAAAATTACCCGATATAGTGTTGGAGGGAGAATTTAAAGAGGATATGCTCCACCGTTCGATCTACGCCACCGACGCTTCGGTATACCGAAAATATCCGGAGGCTGTGGCCTACCCGAAGCACAGTGGAGACTTGAAAAAACTGCTGCAGTACGCTCGGGAAAGGAAATTGTCACTGATACCTCGCACTGCTGGTACATCTCTGGCAGGGCAATGTGTGGGCGATGGGATTGTCGTTGATGTATCAAAGCACTTTACTCGTATCCTCAACATAGATCCGGATAATGCAACGGTGGATGTAGAACCGGGAGTGATACGAGATGAACTCAATGCTGTATTGGAATCGTATGGATTGTTTTTCGGACCCAATACTTCTACATCCAATCGGTGTATGATAGGTGGAATGGTAGGTAATAATTCGAGTGGAACGACTTCCATACAATACGGGGTTACGAGGGATAAAGTACTGGAAATGGATGTGATACTCTCCGATGGTTCGGAAGTTACTTTTGGAGAATTGGATGAAAATGAATTTAAAGAAAAACTTCAATTAAATAGTTTAGAGGGTAATATATACAGATACTTATATAATAAATTAAATTCAGATACTATACAAAAGCAAATCAGGGAGAGCTTTCCAAAACCTGAAATTCACCGCAGGAATAATGGCTATGCCTTGGATCGGATTATAGAGATGAAGCCCTTTGCAAAAAGGGGAGAAAAGTTTAATATGTGCAAACTGATTTGCGGTAGTGAGGGAACACTTGCCTTGATTACCCGTGTTCGTTTGCGTTTGGAACCTCTTCCTCCTGCAAAGAGCGTTATGATAGCGGCGCATTTCAACAGTATTTCAGATTGTCTTCAGGCAGTGGCTCCGGTGATGCAGCATCATCTCTATACCTGTGAGATGATGGACAAGGTAATTCTGGACTGTACTAAAACCAACAAAAGCCAATTGCCAAACCGCTTTTTTATAGAGGGAGATCCCGAAGCGATTTTGATGCTTGAACTGAGGTCGGATGAAAAGGAAGATCTGGAAAAAAAGCGGGAATTGTTGTTGCAAGTGTTGGAGAAGGATACAGAGGCCTATGCCTATCCCGCTTTGCGAGGAGAAGAAATCGGAATGGCTATGGAATTGCGCAAGGCAGGACTTGGACTGTTAGGCAACATTACAGGAGACAGCAAGGCCGTGGCTTGTATAGAAGACACTGCTGTAGCTTTGGAGGATCTCGCTCCGTATATTGCTGAATTCTCACAGTTGATGAAAAATTTCGGGCAACGCGCGGTGTATTACGCCCATGCAGGTGCGGGAGAATTGCACCTCAGACCGATACTCAATCTAAAATCGTCTGCAGATGTAGACTTGTTTCGACAAATCACTACCGATGTTGCCCATTTGGTAAAAAAATACAGGGGATCACTGAGCGGGGAACACGGCGACGGTATCGTTCGTTCAGAATTTATCCGCTTGATGCTGGGAGATGCTAATTACCAATTGCTCAGAGGCGTCAAGACAGTTTTCGACCCGGAGCATATTTTTAATCCGGGTAAAATTGTCGATGCGCCTGCAATGGACGAGTCTTTGCGGTATGTGCCCGAGCGAAAGGAGCCTGAGATATCAACTTTTATGGATTTTTCGGGTACTGAAGGAGTACTCAGGGCTGTGGAACAGTGCAATGGTAGTGGGGATTGCCGAAAGACACATCAGTCTGCGGGAACTATGTGTCCGAGTTACCACGCTACAAAGGACGAAAAAGACACTACAAGAGCGAGAGCAAATGCACTGAGGGAGTTTCTTACCAATTCGGATAAAACCAATAGGTTTGACCAGCCCGAACTGAGAGAAGTGCTCGATCTTTGTTTGAGTTGTAAAGCCTGTGGAAGCGAATGTCCGAGCAATGTGGATATGGCTATCTTAAAGGCTGAATTCACTTATCAATACCATCTAGCCAATGGCAGCACATTGCGAGAAAAAGCATTTGCCTATAATATTAGAATCAACAGAATAATGTCTGTTTTTCCGATTTTGGCCAATGCTGTATACCGCAACCACTTTACCTCAGGGATACTGAAAAACATAATGGGTATGGCCTCTCAACGCAGTTTTCCCACATTGCATCGCTTTCGGACTAAGCCCTTTAAAAGTAGTGACAAACCGAAAGCCAAACTAGTCTTGTTTATCGATGAATTTACGGCTTATCTGGATGGAAATGTAGGAGAGGATGCCCTTGAACTCTTACAGCGTTTGGGGTATGAGGTGAGTTTGTACAGTGGAGACAGCGGGCGGAGTTTTCTCTCTAAGGGATTTTTAAAACAGGCGAGAGTATTGGCAGATAAAAATATAGCCGCCCTCAAAAATCGCATAGGTTCCGAATGTCACTTGGTGGGCTTGGAACCGTCAGCTGTACTGTCTTTTAGGGATGAGTATTTAAAACTGGCTACCGATAGAGAGGGGGCAAAACACTTGTCTGAAAACAGTTTATTGTTGGAAGAATTTATAGCGGCCGAAGTAGAAGAAGGCAGAATTACGGCAGCTGATTTTACCGATGAAGCAAAAAGAGTAAAGATTCACAATCACTGTCACCAAAAGGCTTTGTCCAATCAGAAAGTGACTTTCGATATGCTCAATCTACCCGAAAATTATACGGTTAGCATTATAAATAGTGGCTGTTGCGGAATGGCCGGATCTTTTGGTTATGAGGAAGAACACTATGAAGTGAGTATGAAGGTGGGCGGACTACGTTTGTTTCCCGCAGTAAACAAAGCTGACGATCAAACGATTATCGCTGCTAATGGTACCAGTTGCCGACATCAAATATTAGATGGAACAGGCAGAAAGGCCTTGCATCCGGCAACTGTATTAAAGGAGGCTTTACGATAGATAATGTGCCAATTGGAATTGACCGATTGGCACATTATCACACGGGTTGTTGGATTAGTATTTGAGAAGAAACTCCCTGAGTTCTTCATAGGTGCTTATGCCTTGTTTTACCTTTTCCTTCTCCATTACCGCTTGTATCTGTTCGGGTATGGCTATGCGAGTATCCAAAGTGTCTTCTACGATATCCAGGAATTTTACTGGATGTGCCGTTTCGAGGAAGATACCTGTTTTGCTCGTCTTGTCTTTTAGATATTCCTTTAGCCCGAGATAGCCAACTGCTCCGTGTGGATCTGCAATATATCCAGAAGACTGATAGATACTCTTCATAGCTTCACGGGTTTCCAGATCGGTAAAGCTATAGGAGGAAAAACGTGATTTAAGTGTTTTTATATCGTTGTCAAAGAGTTGTTGTATGCGAACAAAGTTGCTAGGATTACCTACATCCATGGCATTGGAAATGGTTTGCTTTGACGGCTTTGGCTCATATATACCGTTGTGCAGGTATTGAGGTACCGTATCATTGATGTTAGTTGCGGCAACAAAATGATAAACGGGAAGCCCCAGTTTACCGGCCATAATTCCGGCGCAGATATTTCCGAAGTTTCCACTGGGAACGGCAAATACCACCTCTTTTTCCTTGTTTTTCAATTGCTTGTAAGCAAAGAAAAAATAAAACATCTGTGGCAACCACCGAGCTACGTTGATAGAATTTGCGGAGGTGAGTTGTTTCCCACTCAATTTTTCGTCGAGAAAAGCGGTTTTTACCATATCCTGACAATCGTCGAAGGTGCCGTTTACCTCCAAGGCAATGATATTTTGTCCCAGTGTAGTGAGTTGTCTTTCCTGTATATCGCTCACTTTACCTGAAGGGTAGAGAATGATTACTTCAACACCTTCCACCCCGAGAAACCCGCTGGCTACAGCACCTCCGGTATCTCCTGAAGTGGCTACCAATACAGTGACTTTTTCTTCGCTTTTTCTGTTGCGGTTAAAATATCCCAGACATCGCGCCATAAATCGTGCACCTACATCTTTAAAGGCCATGGTAGGTCCGTGAAACAATTCTAAGGCAAAGACATCGTCTTCTATCTCGCATAGAGGAAAGTCGAAAGAGAGGGTTTCTGCTACAATCTTTTTCAACTCGTTTTCGGGAATCTCGTTTCCTACAAATTGGCGGATGGCGTTGAAAGCTATTTCGTCGTTGTCGAGTTTTTCCAGTTCGTTTATAAAAGCGTCGGGAAGGGGAGTGATCGACTCTGGAAAATACAAGCCCTTGTCTGGAGCAATCCCCCGTATTACGGCTTCGCTGAAAGAAGCCTGTTCACTATTTCTGTTTAAACTGTAGTATTTCATTGTACTTTATACATTGAGATGGTTCAATATGAATGTTGCACGCCGTTCCGGACTTGCCTTCGGGACGGTGATAGTTTTATAACCTAATCGGATATAGGTGTCTCTTACGAGCTTACAGGTTTTTATGGCAAGGTCAAAATCCTGTTTTCTTTCGGTATCTGTATCATATATTGCTTTCCAAGGAGGAAATAGGAAAACTTCAGTATTGTAATGATAATTGCCAAGTTGCTCGTTGAATATATTTGGTATGGGGATGTTTTCCAGTACGGAATAGGCCAGTGTATCCGGCAGCCCCCGATCGAAAAACACGACTTGTTTTTCGCAATGAGTCATAGCCTCATCGAAAATCGCTACCGAACGGTGCCACATCATATCCCTGTACGCGGTAATATTATCCCAGGGCAGGGCATTTCCTCCGGAATCCATTTGCTCACGGATGATTTTACGTGCCACTTCGGGCATATATACATATCCTCTTCTGTGAAGCTCCAGCAGTGTAGTGGTCTTACCTGCTCCCGGTCCTCCGGTAAACACAATAAAACGATTTATATGTCTTTCGTTTTTGCTTGTCATGGCGTGTTGGAGATGATGGGATGGATTCCTTTGTGACTGATTCGGGATACGTGTAGGTCGAAGTCCACACCGCTGTCGGAATAGACTTGTCCCATAGCTTCTGCAACTTTTTTTGCTGTTTGCTCTCCTTTGCTCAACGCAAAAATGGAAGGGCCCGATCCCGATATACCACTGCCCAGTGCTCCGGCTTTTGCTGCAGCCTGTTTCACTTGATTAAACCTTGGGATCAGCAAGCTGCGTAGAGGTTCTACAATAACGTCGTGCAACGATCTGCCTATGAGATCGTAGTCTTCCGTGTAGAGTCCGCTTACCAATCCGCCCACATTTCCCCATTGCGTTATGGCTTTTTTCAAGGGGACGGACTGTTTGAGTACAGAGCGAGCATCGGCAGTTTTCACCTCTATTTGTGGATGTATTATGCTGGCGTACAACTGACTAGGACTGTGAAGTTTTATCACATCTAAAGGATCGTAACTCCTCACCAGCGAAAATCCGCCGAGCAATGCAGGAGCCACATTATCGGCGTGCAAAGCCCCACTTGCCAATTTTTCACCTTCCATAGCAAAGGGAATGAGTTCTTGCAGACTAAAGGGTTCTCCCAATAGTTTATTGACGGCAAATACGGCTCCGGCCGAACTGGCAGCACTGCTGCCGATACCGCTTCCGGGCTTAATCTTTTTATAGATCTCTATGTCAAAACCCTGCTCGCTGCCCAGGGCTTCGAGCAAAGCCTTTGCAGCAACACCGGCCACATTGTTGTCTGCCTCAAATGGTAAATCCTGTCCTTCTATGCGGGATATGCTGAGCTTGCCATTGTCGGTTTTTCTAACCACCATTTCGTCACCTATGTGATCTAAGCACAAGCCGAGGACATCAAATCCGCAGGCTACATTGGCAATAGTGGCAGGGCAAAATACACGTAATTCGTTCATAGTTTTCTATTTAAAAGTTTCCCGCCCGAATGATATCTGCAAATATACCAGAGGCAGTGACATCGGCACCGGCCCCTGCGCCCTTTACCAATAGGGGTTGGTCGCAGTACCTCTCGGTGAAAAACAGTACGATATTGTCTTTTCCTTCTAGATTGTAAAAGGGGTGATCTTTAGGGATGTGTTGTAAGCCTACACTAGCTTTCCCATCTTCAAATGAGGCTACGTATTTCAAGCGACATCCTTTTGAAACAGCTTGCTCGTATATCTTGTCGAAATGAGATCGATGTTTTATCAGAGCATCGTAAAAATCATCTACGCTTTCGGTATCCAGACTTTCTTGGGGAAGGAAGGATTCGTTGGCAATATCTTCAATATCCAAGGCATAGCCGCTTTCTCTAGCGAGTATGAGTATCTTTCGCATCACATCTATACCACTTAAGTCTATTTTAGGATCGGGTTCAGTATAGCCTTCAAGTTGAGCTTGTTTTACCACTTCGTCAAAGGGTGTATTGTCGTCAAAATTGTTGAATACAAAATTGAGACTACCGGATAATACAGCCTGTATTTTGCGCACTTTATCTCCTGATGCTATGAGGTTTTTTAAGGTGTCTATAATGGGGAGTCCCGCACCTACATTGGTTTCAAACAAGAAAGGAGCATTGTATTTACGGGATAGTTCTTTGAGCAGGGAGTAGTTTTCATATCCCGAAGAACTCGCTATCTTATTGCAGGTTACTACCGCAATGCTGTTTTCCAGATACCTGGCGTAGGTTGAAGCGACTACTTCATTTGCCGTATTATCCACAAAAATACTGTTGCGAAGGTTTAGCGATCTGACTTTTTCTGAAAAGGTATCTATGTCGGCTTTTTCACCTTGTTCCAATAGCTCTTTCCAGTTTTTGAGAGAGATACCTCCTTCGTCGAAATACATTTTTCTCGAGTTAGACAACGCCACTACTCGCACGTTTAGCTTTAGTTTTTCTCTGAGATATTTTTTCTGGTGTTCAATTTGTTGCAGAAATTTTTCTCCTACATTACCCACTCCCATCACAAAGATATTCAGCTGTTTTACGTTGTCTTCAAAAAAGCGCTCGTGTAGCGTATTCAACGCTTTTTTTACATCAGATTTATTGATAACCGCTGAGATATTGCGTTCGGAAGCCCCCTGAGCGATGGCTCTAATATTTACGTTGTTCTGACCGAGAGCGCTGAACATTTTTCCACTCAATCCCTGATGACTTTTCATATTGTCTCCTACAAGGGCTATTATCGCCAGATCACTTTCTACACTAACCGGGTTCAGTTTTCGCGATACAATTTCGTATTCGAAGGCTTTGTTGACCGCCTTTTCCGCTTTTTCGACCTCCTTTTGTGCGATACCAACGCAGATGGAATGTTCTGATGACGCCTGAGTGATAAGAGCCACATTGATATCGCAATCGGATAGTACTCCGAAGAAGCGTTTGGAGATTCCAGATACGCCTACCATTCCACTTCCTTCCAAAGAGAGTAGTGCTATATCGTTTATATGACTTATTCCTCTTACAGGGTGAGAGGCTCCATTGGTGTTTTTCTGTATTCTAGTCCCTTCTAGTTCAGGTTTAAAGGTGTTTTTGATGTATATAGGAATGCCTTTGAGCAATACTGGTTGTATCGTTGGAGCATACAGTACCTTTGCTCCGAAATGGGAGAGTTCCATAGCCTCTTCATATGAGATATGAGGAATGGTAAAAGCTTGTTTTACCAGTTTAGGATCGGCGGTATACATTCCACTTACATCGGTCCATATCTCCAGTGCAGAAGCGTTTATAGCACCGGCTATAATCGCTGCAGTATAGTCGGACCCCCCTCTTCCGAGTGTGGTGGAGTTTCCGGAAGCGGATGCGGCTGTAAACCCTGGAACTACCACAATATCGTAGGTGACGGTACCGAAATAAGTGTCGCAAAGCGTATTGGTCGTAGTGAAATCGACGGTAGCCCTTCCGTAATGTTCGTCAGATATTATCAGCGAACGACTGTCTTTGCGAATGGTATTTAACCCCTCTACAGTGAAATATTCGTTTATGATATAAGACGATAATTGTTCGCCATACGAAAGGATGCTGTCTAAGAGTTTAGGAGTAATCTCTCCGATAAGAAATGCACCTTCGAGTAGTGTTTCGAGTTTGTTGAGTTCCCTTTTTATATAGCTGAGGGTTTTGCTTTGAGAGGCTATAGGAAGTAGTTGTTGTGCGACACTTAGATGGCGCTCTTCCAGCTCTGCGAAAATTTTAGAGTAATCTTCATCGCGAAGAGAAGCCTTTTCTGCTGCTTGTAGCAACAAATCGGTAACGCCTTTAAAGGCAGAGATTACAATAACTTGTTTGTCTTTTACTGCCTTGTTGGCAACGATGTTTTTTACTGACTTTATACTTTCGGCATCTGCCACGGAGGAACCTCCGAATTTTAAGACTTTCATTGGTTTAAAAGCTTGAGTTGATATAATGGTCTCGGGTCTGAACAAAATTCAGACAAATAGCAAGCGGATTATATGAATAGAATTATACCCCAAGAGGGGTAATCCCGGTGATAATAATAATGCCGAAACAAGAAGTAAGCCCAAGTACGGAAAGACGTCCGGTAGAAGTTGATGGTGCTATGTTGATAGTTTCAGACATAATATTGAATTATTGACGTTTCAAATGTAGTACTTTTGTATCTATATGCAAACATTTTTTTAACTTTTGCAGAATCTTTAATAATACACCTAAATCGGTATATAATGATCATATTTTCTACACAACAGCTACGCGAGGCTGATAGATTGACAATTTTAAAACAACAGATCGATAGCCTGGCATTGATGGAGCGTGCGGGCGAAGGTGTCTTTGCTTGGCTGGATGGCAGCTTGAAAGGAAATCCCGTCGCCATTCACGTGTTTTGTGGTGTTGGAAATAATGGGGGAGACGGATTGGTCGTTGCGCGACACCTTATGGAGAGTGGGTATCATGTACACGCCTATGTCGTCGATTTTGGGGAGAAGCGCTCCCCTGAGTTTCTGGAAAATCTCGATCGGATAAAAAATTTGAAGTACTGGCCGGAGCACTTTAGTGGAAAAAAAGGAGAAGAATTCCCCGAGATAGGAAGTTCCGATATCGTGGTCGACGCTATTTTTGGCATAGGGCTCAACAGAAGACCGGAAGCGTGGGTAGAAGCTATTATGACTCACATCAATGCTTCGGAGGCCTTTGTATTGAGCGTTGATATTCCTTCAGGACTGTATATGGAGCGATGTCCGGACAAAGATGCTGTAATAGTAAAAGCGAGACACACGCTTAGTTTTCAGTTTCCCAAACTGATCTTTTTTCTTCCGGATACCGCTAAGTATACAGATTCGTGGGAAGTATTGGATATAAAACTCGATGCCGAATACGTGCAAAACACTGTTCCCTTCGCTTCACTTATAGGTAAGCAGGAAGTTTTACCTATGTATAGATTTCGTGATAAATACGCGCATAAGGGTACTATGGGGCACGCCCTTCTAGTAGCGGGAAGCTATGGGAAAATGGGAGCAGCCGGACTCTCAGCCAAAGCCTGCCTACATTCCGGGGCCGGATTGGTCACGGCTTATATCCCTCGCTGTGGGTATACCGTACTCCAAACCTTAGTCCCAGAGGTGATGACCATTACCGACACCAATGAAGATCATATCACAGCGATAAACAGCGATATTTCTCCTGCTGCGATAGGGTTGGGGCCAGGGCTTGGAACACATCGGGCAACTGCAGATGCCCTGGGGATATTTTTGAAGCAAAACAAAGCTCCGCTGGTGTTGGATGCCGATGCACTGAATATTATCGCAGCGCGAAGGGAATACCTCAATTTCCTTCCGGAGGATACGGTATTAACGCCACATGAAGGCGAATTGCAACGCCTAATAGGGGAGTGGGAAGACGATTTTGACAAGCTAAACAAAGCGAGGGCTTTTGCTCGGGAATACAAGCTGGTACTTGTTGTTAAGGGTGCCCATACCGCTATTTTTAACAGGGATAATATTTTTATAAACAGTACGGGCAATCCGGGTATGGCCACAGCTGGGAGCGGAGATGTATTGGCCGGAATAATTACCGGGCTTATCAGTCAGGGGTATACCCCATTACAGGCAGCGATATTTGGGGTGTATCTGCACGGAAGAGCCGGAGATATCGGAGCTTCTCAAAAGGGATATGAAGCACTGACTGCAACGACTTTGATAGAGTTTGTCGGCTCAGCCTTTACCGATCTCTTCGCCAGGCCTGCAGCACCTGCCAAAGCTGCTGAAAACTAGGGGCGTGGAAGCGTAATAAAACTTTGAATACTGTAAATTTTGATCGATTTTAACCGAGATAAGTATGAGAGATACACACTATATCAGTACGGATGTACTCAGCATGGAACAGCTGCACGATATTGTACAAAAGAATAAAAAAATAGCGCTTTCAGAAGAAGCCAAACAAAATATAAGTAAGTGTCGCGAATATCTAGATGCTAAATTAAAGAGCCAGAGAGAACCGGTTTACGGAATCAATACCGGTTTTGGTTCGCTGTACAATATTAAAATTTCGGGAGAGCATCTCAACCGCCTGCAGGAAAATCTGGTGGTTTCTCACGCTTGTGGCACCGGAGAAAGAGTGCCGATCGATATTGTAAAGTTGATGTTGCTACTCAAGGTACAGTCGTTGTCATACGGGCATAGTGGGGCGCAGTTGTCTACCGTACTCAGACTAATCGATTTTTACAATTTTGATATACTTCCAGTAGTATACACCCAGGGATCTCTGGGAGCATCCGGAGATCTCGCACCTTTGGCCCATCTTTCACTGCCGCTCATCGGGAAAGGTGAGGTGTATTATCAGGGTGAGATTACAGCTGCAGCTAAGGTGTTGGAAAATATGGGATGGGAGGCTGTAAAGCTACAGTCTAAAGAAGGACTTGCCCTGCTCAATGGGACACAGTTTATGAGTGCCTATGGCGTGTATGCTATATTAAAATCTTATAAACTGTCGTATTTGGCCGACCTTATTGGGAGTTTGTCGCTCGAAGCCTATGACGGAAGGATAGAGCCTTTTGACAAATCTATACACATTATCAGACCACATCGGGGACAGATAAAAACGGCCGAGCGCATACGTTTTTTTCTAGAAGGGAGTACTCTTATTAAGCGAGAAAAGAAGCATGTACAAGACCCGTATTCTTTTCGCTGTATGCCTCAGGTACACGGGGCGACTAAAGATACACTTGGCTTTGTGAGAAAGACATTTAAGACAGAGATCAATTCCGTTACCGATAACCCCAATATTTTTGTCGAGGAGGACAAGATTATCTCGGGAGGAAATTTTCACGGACAAGCTCTTGCTCTAGCCTTAGACTATTTGAGTATAGCCATGGCGGAAATTGGAAATATTTCGGAGCGGAGAACTTATCAACTCATTTCCGGACTGAGAGGGTTGCCCGTATTTCTGGTCAATGACCCTGGACTCAATTCCGGACTTATGATTCCTCAGTACACCGCTGCCAGTATCGTGAGTCAGAACAAACAACTCACAGTTCCGGCGAGTACAGATAGCATAGTGTCGTCGAATGGACAAGAAGACCATGTGAGTATGGGAGCTAATGCCGCGACTAAATGCTTGAAGCTATTAGACAACACAGAGCGTGTACTAGCTATAGAATTACTAAATGCCTCTCAAGCTCTAGCATTTCGAAAACCGGAGCGAACTTCCCCCTTTCTGGAAGCCGTTTTGGAAAAGTTCAGAGAGGTAGTCCCCTTTATTGCTCAAGATCGCATACTTCACGAAGATATTACTGCAGCAATCCGTTTTCTAAAAGATTACGAGATTACTGCAGAAATGTTGTTGGATTGACAGGCTTTGAAATTTTTTGAATTCTCGAACAATTGTATTACTCCATAAACACTGTGAGCTAGTCTATAGCTTTGAAGAGAATTTGACGTGCTTTTCGATAGCTTTAATCATCAGTGTTGCCACGTCCTTTTCGGTTGCGGCTTCTATTCCCTCCAGGCCTGGTGACGAATTGACTTCTAGAAGTAAAGGGCCTTTGGAAGAACGTATGATATCTACTCCGGCTACCTGTAATTTCATAGCCTTAGCAGCTTTTATGGCCATTTTCTTCTCGGCCGCTGTTACTTTGATGAGTGAAGCCGTTCCTCCGAGGTGCATATTGGCGCGAAATTCACCAGGAGGAGCTTCGCGCTGCATAGCGGCGACCACCTTGCCGTCTATCACGAAGCAGCGAATATCCTTGCCGTCAGCCTCTTTGATAAATTCTTGTACCAGTATGTTGGCATTCAGGCTTTTAAAAGCATTTATAACACTCTCAGCAGCTTTTTTAGTCTCTGCGAGAACTACCCCTTTACCTTGTGTTCCTTCTAATAACTTGATAATGAGAGGAGAACCACCTACCATTTTTATGAGGTCGCTGGTTTCTAAAGGCGAGTTTGCAAAACCGGTAGTGGGTATGTCTATTCCGTTGTTGAGCAGCAATTGTAGAGAGAAGAGTTTGTTTCTCGATTGACTGATAGCCGCAGCACTGTTCAGACAGAATATATTGAGGGCTTCAAACTGCCGGGTGAGGGTGCAGCCGTAGAAAGTCATCGAAGGCTTGATCCTAGGGATTACCGCGTCCAAATCGTTTAGTATTTTACCTCCCCGATAGTGTATTTCCGGTGTTTGAGCGTCCAGTTTCATATAGCACTGTCTGATGTTAAAAAACTGGATATCGTGGCCCAACAATTCCCCCGCTTCAATGATACGCCGGTTGCTGTACAAATCCGGATTACTGGCGAGTAGGCCTATTTTCAGACCATTGCGGTTTTCTTGTTTTAACAGGTATTTGCTGTTTACATCCTCGTCAGAGAAATTTCCCAAGAGAAAGCTGCTTTCAGGATCTACGAGCATTCTACCCATCATGGCCTCCCGACCCAACAGCATACGGTAGCCCATACTGTCTCTATTGGTCAGGGTAAGCTCTATATCCCATGAAGATCCGTTGATGTGCAAAGCCGTTTTTATCACGTAACGGTTTTCACGGGTTCCTGTCGAACTTTTTATAATTCTGCGGTCTATAACCTTTGCCTCGCAGCTGATGTGTTTCTTGCCATTGTGTTGAATGGGAAATACATCAAAATTTACCCAAGTCTCATTATTGCGCTGAAAGGGATTTATATTCATCGCGTGAAGAGCGGAAGTTTTTGCTCCACTATCTACGCGAACTTTAATCGCAGGAATATTGAGTTGGGTAAGTCCAACCCACTCTTCACTGCCTACTACAATTTTATGATCAGCCATCTACTCGTTTTGTGCTATTAAAAGATACTATATCTTTCAAAAACAAATTAACTACATTATGTTATAAATATAAAATTAAATTTTGGTAAAAATATGTAAAGCTTATGAAGATGAAAATTACTTGTAATGAAGTTGATCAGTATGTAATTGTTTTAATCAAACGATTAATATATTTGATTAAATTGATTTTTATTTATATTTTTGTCGGAAAAGAAACTTTCAAAAGTTTAAAATGTCAAGGACAAAAGAAACAATGCAATCGGATAGCTCTACAGAAGAAAGGATAAAAGAAGCGGCTCGTGTGGTATTTTATAAAAAAGGCTTTGCGGCGACAAGAACGAGGGATATAGCTGAAGAGGCGAATATTAATTTGGCTTTGCTCAATTATTATTTCCGAAGCAAGCAAAAATTATTCGATATTATTATCGTAGAAGCATTGACGCGTTTTGTTAAAACTATAAAAGTTGTTCTCAATGACAAAGAGACAAACTTGGAACAAAAAATTGAAGCACTTGCTCGTAACTACATTGATTTTATACTAGAAGAACCTGAAATACCAACCTTTATCCTTACTGAGGTTCGAAATAATCCCGAAGAATTGCTGAAAAAGCTACCCGTAAGAGAAATCATCGCCAATTCGATATTTTTTGAGCAGCATCGAGAAGCCGTTGAACTCGGAAAAATCACAGAGCCAAATCCACTTCACTTTTTAATGAACTTGTTGGGGTTGATTATTTTTCCCTTCATTGCCAAACCTATGCTTATGGCAATTAACGATTTGAAAACACCCGAATTTAATCTGTTGATGCAGGAGAGAAAAAAACTGATTCCGATTTGGGTGAAAGCCATGATAAAAACAGAATAAAATTTTTTACGCTTAATTTAATCAAATGATTAAAACTAAATAATAAATAGTATGATTAACAAGGTGTTTTTAGTTTTTGTAATTTGGGTCACAGCCTTCAGCTTTGCCTATGCGCAATCTGGGCTCACTTTGGAAGAGTGCTATCGCTTGGCAAGGGAAAATTATCCCGCGCTTAAAAAGATGGATTTAGTTGCCAAATCGGCAAGTTACACCGTACGAAATACCAACAAAAAGTTCTTGCCACAGTTTAATATCGCAGGACAGGCAAGCTATCAATCTCAGGTAGTCGAATATGCCGATTTACTTGGAGGAGTTTCGTCATCTATGGAATTTACACCACCTGAATTCAGCAAGGACCAATATCGTATTTCCGGAGAGATCGAGCAGTTGATTTTTGACGGAGGAAATACCAAATCCCAAAACGAAATAACCAAAACCAATGCTGAATTACAAAAACAAAATGTGGAGGTAGAATTGTATGCAATAAACGACCGTATCAATTCCATTTTCTTTTCGATTTTCATGATAGATGCACAGTTGGAACTCAATACGTTGAAAATAGCTAGTCTTCAAAACCAACTCGAAAAGGCAGAGGCTTCTTATAAATATGGAACGGCTTATGCCAGCGACTTAAACGAAATCAAAGCCGAAATTGAAAATACGAAATCTATCAATATAGATTATGAAGGAAATCGTTCTGCTTTTTTGAAGATGCTTTCCATTTTTATAGGGAGAGAAGTGGTTTCTTCCTCCGAGCTAGTAAAACCTAAACCTATGCTTATTTCTCGGGAGATCAACCGCCCCGAACTTCAATTATTTGAATTGCAGAAGAAAAAATATGAAGTCAAGGAAAGAAAATTGCAGTCTAGCTATTTGCCAACTGTAAAAGCCTTTTTTCAGGGGGCTTACGGGCGTCCGACACTCAATCCTATTTCCAATGATTTTGGAACTTGGTATATCACAGGTATCCGTTTGAATTGGTCGCTTGGCAGTTTTTACACTCTAAAAAATCAACGTGATATTTACGATGTAAATAGTCAAATAGCTGATACCGATAAAGAAACTTTTGTCCGTAACTTGAGAATGGAAATTGTCCAGCAAGATGAAAACATACAGAAATACACAGAAATGATTGAACGAGACAACAAGACAATTGCGTTGAGAGAAGCTGTGACCCAATCAGCCTCAGCTCAATTAGAAAACGGTGTCATTACCACCCACGAATACCTTCAGAAAGTCAATAACGAAACTGCAGCTAAACAAAGACTAATTCTTCATCAGATACAGTTGTTGCAGTCACAGTACAATTTAAAATTCAAATCAGGTAATTAATAATAAACCTTGGGAAATGAAAATATCGGTAATAATTATTTCGGTTGTAGTACTTCTAAATGCCTGTACCAATGAAAGCGATTACGATGCTTCCGGAAACTTTGAGGCAGACGAAGTCATAGTTTCGTCACAGCAAAACGGAGTGTTACTTTCCTACGAAGTGAAAGAAGGCAAGCTGCTTAAAACAGGCGACAAGGTGGGGCAAATTGATGTTAGACTAATAGAACTCCAAAAGGAACAAACCGAAGCCAGCATTGCCGCATTGAATGAAAAAACCAGTGCCCCAAGCGACCAAATCGAATTGGTACGTAGGCAGTTGGATGTACAAAAATCACAATTGACACAACAATTAAGAGAAAAGTTGCGAACCGAAAATTTGGTAAAAGCAGATGCCGCCACGCGCAAACAGTTGGACGATATCAACGCGAGCATTGACCAATTGAAAAAACAGATAGCCGTTACCGAGCAACAATTAAAATTGAATATTTACAATACCAACACCCAGAACCGAAGCATTCTGAGCGAGAAAGTTCCGCTGGAAAGAGCGGTAGCACAGCTTCAGGAGCAAATAGATAAAGGAAAAATTATCAATCCTATTACTGGAACAGTATTGGTGAACTACGCCTTACCAGGCGAAATGCAGGTGGTGGGAAAACCATTGTATAAAATAGCCAATACAGAAACGCTTGATTTGAAAGCCTATGTCACCGGAACACAATTGCCACAGATAAAATTGGGACAAGAAGTTACAGTCCGTATTGACAATGGTAAAGATAGTTATAAAGAATATTCCGGATATATCACTTGGATTTCCAACAAATCGGAATTTACACCTAAGTCTATTCAGACCAAAGACGAAAGAGCCAACCTGGTGTACGCTATAAAAGTAAATGTTGTGAATGACGGCTATTTAAAAATAGGTATGTATGGAGAGGTTCTTTTTAGCAGGACAATAGACTTGAGATAACGGACAAGCTTAATTAAGTATTTTTACAGGCAAAAAGCTCTTTATGAAAATGAATTCCACAGGAAAACTTTCCCGAACTGTTGTTTGGTTGATGTCTACCATTTCCGGATTGGTCGTTGCCAATAATTATTATAATCAACCTTTGTTGGGGCTCATAGGCAGGGATTTACGAGTTACAGAAAGTGCAGCCAGCAAAATTTCGATGCTTACACAATTGGGGTATGCCGCAGGCTTATTACTAATCGTTCCTTTAGGCGATAAATTTCTACGAAAAAACTTAATTCTCATCGACCTCGTATTCGTTTTTCTCTCTTTGGTTTGGATGACTTTTGGGCGAGAATTGTGGATGTTGTACGCAGCGAGTTTGCTCATAGGGGCAACCTCCGTTATTCCGCAATTATTCGTGCCGATTGCGGCTCAATTGTCTTCAGATAAAGAGAAATCGACGAATATTGGAATTGTGATGTCGGGATTGCTTTTGGGAATTTTGTTGTCGAGATTTATCGGCGGTATTGTCGGTGAAATCTGGGGTTGGCGCACGATGTTCGGCATCGCTGCCGGATTGATGATTTTGGTTTGGATAGCGGTGTACAAGATGTTGCCGGAACTCAAACCCAATTTTAAAGGAACCTACGGCAAGCTGATGTATTCGGTTTGGCATCTTGCCAAAACACAACCCGTTTTGCGATTGGCTTCTTTTCGCGGTGCAATGGCTTTTGGTTCGATGTGTGCCTTGTTTACCACTTTGGTTTTTCACATGGAAAACCCGCCTTTTAATGTTGGTTCTTCCATTGTCGGTAGTTTCGGATTGGCGGGTGCAGTCGGTGCTTTAGCCGCAGCAAAGGTTGGAAAACTGCAAAACTTTTTAGACTTGAACGAGATTATTACCTATTCACTCATCATCCTTTTTGGAAGTTGGGCATTTACATATTTTGCAGGTGAAACCTATTGGGGACTGATTGCAGGGGTAATCCTCATTGATTTAGGGGTGCAATCGAGTCATATTATGAATCAAACCAATTATTTCTTAATTAAGTCCGATGCAGTCAATCGCCTGAACACTGTTTATATGGTCGCGTATTTTATCGGTGGGTCTCTGGGAACTTGGGCAGCTTCTGTCGCATGGAATTACGCAGAGTGGGGGGGTGTTTGTGCAGTGGGCGCAACAATGGGCGTTCTAGCTTTAATCGTTCATTTGATTTTTTGTAGTCGCATTAAATTAAGTGAAAACTAGTTAGTCTTCTCAATTGATAGGGACTTCGTAGCAAAGAGAATGTATAAGGTAAGATCGAAAGAGATTGACGTGAAATAGTGAACTGTTGAGAATGTAATTGAGTTGGACAACGAAAAAAGAATTTTCAATCGTCAATTGAAAACAACATTAATTAGGGATGTAAAAATGAAAAACGAAGTACATAATTCTCATTTGTCAGCTGCCAACTCTCAGTTGTCCGTTATATGTAAAAATATCGTCAAAACCTACAACAAAGGCGAAGTCAAAGCCGTGAATGCCGTTTCCTTTGACGTGCAAAAAGGAGAATTGTTTGGTTTAATCGGTCCCGATGGGGCAGGAAAAACTTCTATTTTTCGCATCCTCACAACCTTGTTACTCGCAGACAGCGGGACCGCTAGGGTAGAGGGGTTGGATGTTGCAAACGATTATAGGGAAATTCGAAATATGGTCGGGTATATGCCTGGTAAATTCTCCTTGTATCAGGATTTGACCGTTGAGGAAAATCTGAGGTTCTTCGCTACGGTTTTCGGAACGAGCATTGAAGACAATTACGAGTTGATTAAAGATATTTACGACCAGATAAAACCTTTCAACAATCGCCGAGCTGGGAAACTTTCGGGTGGAATGAAGCAGAAGTTGGCACTTTGTTGCGCTTTAATCCATAAACCTACAGTACTGTTTTTGGACGAACCGACCACTGGTGTAGATGTAGTTTCTCGGAAAGAGTTTTGGGAAATGTTGGATAGGCTCAAAAAGCAGGGTATTACGATAGTCGTTTCTACTCCTTATATGGACGAAGCTACGCTTTGTGACCGTATTGCTTTGATTCAGAACGGAAGTATAATGTCTATTGATACACCAGATAATATCGTAAAAAGTTTTCCAAAACCACTATTTGCCGCTAAGGCCGATAATATTTACACCCTCTTACAGGATTTGCGTTCGGCTGACGAAGTGGAAAGCTGTTATCCGTTTGGTGAATATCTTCATCTGACCGTGAAAACAGCTACTTCAGACATCGATAGTATCAAACAGATTGCTGGAAAAGATACTGTAAATGGATTGGAAGTGAAACGGATAGGACCGACGATTGAAGACAGTTTTATCCGCCTGATGAACGAAGACAATGTAAAGGAAAACACAAAAGAAAAAGCCGATGGAAAATAAAGCGATTAGCTGTAAAAATTTGACAAAACAGTTTGGAGATTTCAAAGCGGTAGACCGTGTTACTTTTGATGTGGAGCAGGGCGAAATTTTCGGGTTTCTAGGAGCAAACGGAGCGGGAAAAACAACGGCCATGCGTATTCTTTGCGGCTTGTCTTTTCCGACATCAGGAGAAGCTACCGTAGCTGGATTTGACGTGTACAAACAACAGGAACAGATCAAGAAAAATATCGGTTATATGAGTCAGAAGTTTTCACTTTACGACAATCTGACCATATTGGAAAATATCGTGTTTTACGGTGGGGTGTACGGCGTTTCTAGAGTGGACATAAAAATCCGGAGCGACGAATTGATTAGCACATTGGGGTTGGAAAAAGAAGCTAAAAAACTGGTAGGTGAATTGCCTTTGGGTTGGAAACAAAAACTAGCTTTTTCGGTGGCTATTTTCCACCGTCCTAAAATTGTTTTTTTGGACGAACCCACAGGCGGTGTTGATCCTGTGACTAGGCGGCAGTTTTGGGATATGATTTATCAAGCTGCAGAAAGTGGAATTACCGTTTTTGTCACCACACACTATATGGACGAAGCCGAGTATTGCGACCGTATTAGTGTAATGGTAGACGGACGTGTGGAAGCATTGGACAGTCCCACAAATTTGAAAAATAAGTTTCAAACTGACACTATGGACAATGTGTTTTACCAATTGGCAAGAGGAGCAAAAAGAGCCGATAGCTAAAAGTAGAACAATGAAACAATTATTAGCATTTGTACGCAAAGAATTTTATCATGTATTCCGGGACAAACGCACACTGTTGATACTCTTTGGGATGCCCATTGTGCAAATCGTACTTTTTGGTTTGGCATTGAGCAGCGAGGTCAAGAATATTGGTGTTGCCGTGATGGATAATGCCCGCGATGTGCAATCGGAACAGATTATTGCCAAAATACGGTCGAGTGCCCAATTTGAGATAAAAGAAGATGAGCTGAATTACAAAGAAATAGAAGAGCACTTTAAAACAGGTGAAATAAAATGTGCTGTCTTGTTTCCAGCAAATTTTGGTTCTAAGCTATACAAGGCAGAAGGCGCACAGATACAAGTTATAGCCGACGCGTCCGACCCCAACACCGCAACCACAGTAGCCAATTACTTGAATGTCATTGTCAGAAATTATCAAGGAGAACTAAATCCCAATACACAACTGTCTTACCAAATCATTCCTGAAATAAGACAATTGTACAATGAAGAACAGAACGGCTCACTCAATTTTATTCCGGGTGTTATTGCGTTGATATTCATGATTGTCAGTACGGCATTGACATCGGTTTCGGTTGTCAGGGAAAAAGAAATGGGGACTTTAGAAATATTATTGGTATCGCCCTTCAAGCCTGTATTGGTGCTGCTAGCCAAGGCAATACCTTATTTGGTGCTTTCATTGATTGATTTTATCATTATTTTATTGCTTTCGGTATTCTTTCTCGACGTGGAAATATGGGGAAGTCTTCCCTTACTTTTTGTGGAAAGCACACTGTTTATCATCACTTGTCTTTCACTCGGATTACTCATATCCAATGTAACCAATTCGCAACAAACAGCTATGCTAATTTCAATGATGGGAATGATGTTGCCAACCATGCTACTTACAGGCTTTATGTTTCCCTTGGAAAATATGCCAAAAATTTTTCAATGGATTTCCAATATACTGCCGTCAAAATACTATTATGCCATTATGAAAGGCGTAATGCTCAAAGGACTTGGATTTAGTTACGTTTGGAAAGAAACCCTCGTATTAGTGGGAATGTCCACAGTGTTGTTATTTATTGCATTAAAGAATTTTAAAAACCGCTTGCAATGAAGACATTAGGCTTTATTTTACAGAAAGAATTCCGTCAGATTTTGAGGGACAAAACCATATTGGCAATGATGTTTGCCATGCCGATTATGCAGTTAGTTATATTGCCTTTGGCGGCCAATTTTGAAGTAAAAAATGTAAATGTGGCCTATGTAGACCACGACCACAGTAGTTATTCCAAAGAATTGGCTGATAAAATTGCCTCATCTGGCTATTTTAAAATGCTTGGAAATAGTAGTTCGTACGGAGAAGCACTGGAAATGATTGAGTATGGTACTGCCGATTTAGTACTCGAAATACCATCCGGATTTGAAAGAAATCTGGTGCGTGAAAAATACCAGAAAGTAAACCTTTCCGTCGACGCCATCAACGGTACAAAATCTTCTTTAGGCAGTGTATATCTAATGCAAGTTATTGCCGAATTCAACCGTAATCTTGACGTAAACATAAAGTCGCCCAATGGTAAAACAGCGGTACCACGGGCAAAAATTTCGGTAAAAAACATCAATTGGTACAACCCGAGAGCGGAATACAAATATTATATGGTTCCGGGCATTTTAGTGCTGTTGTTAACACTGATAGGAGGTTTTATTACCGCCTTGAATATTGTGAGGGAAAAGGAAATAGGAACCATTGAGCAAATCAATGTAACACCTATTCAGAAGTGGCAGTTTATTTTGGGAAAACTTATCCCTTTTTGGCTGATCGGTATGATCGTATTTACACTCGGACTCCTGGTTATGTATTTGGTTTACAGTATTTCTCCACAGGGCGGTTTGTTGATACTCTATACATTTGGTGCAGTTTATCTAATCGCTTTGTTAGGTTTCGGATTATTGATTTCAACCTTTGCCGATACTCAATTGCAAGCGATGTTCATCGCCTTTTTCTTTATGATGATATTTATGCTGATGAGTGGTTTCTTTACCAGTACTGACAGTATGCCGGATTGGGCAATTGCTGTATCCAACCTCACACCAGTTACTCATTTTATAAAGGTTGTCCGACTAATTGTTTTGAAAGGAGCTGAATTTGCACAGTTAAAGAGGGAATTAGTTTACTTGGCATTATTTGCCATAGCCTTAAATGGTTTTGCCATTTGGAATTACAGAAAAACGACCTAGTTCATTTTTTTATTTGAAAAGGAGCAATGCACGGTGACAAAATAGTTCCTAAGCGTAAACGATTAAAGCCGAAGTCACATATTTTTCTTAAACGAAGAACGTACAGTTACTTATCTCAAACTAAGAAACAAAAAGAGGCTACCGTTTCTGGCAGCCTCTTTGAGAAATTGCTTGAGATTAATTTCTACGATCAGCTCTTGGTAGGTTCTTCAGCCTTTTTAATGACTACAGTGAGTTCGTCTCTGTCTGAATCCAGATCCATAAAGATGCTGTCGCCTTCCGACACTTTGGAGTTGATAATCTCTTCGGCAAGGCTGTCTTCAATATATTTCTGAATAGCCCTTTTCAAAGGTCTTGCTCCGTATTGCTTGTCGAAGCCTTTTTCAGCGATATAATCTTTGGCACTGTCACTGAGTTCCAATTTGTATCCGATATCGCTGATGCGTTGATAGAGTTTTTCCAGTTCGATATCGATGATTTTGTGTATATCCTCTTTTTCCAAGGGGTTAAATACAATGACGTCGTCGATACGGTTCAAGAATTCGGGTGCAAACGCCTTTTTCAGAGCATTTTCGATTACGCTTTTCTGGTGCTCGTCGGCTTGTGCCTTTCTCGCAGAAGTTCCGAAACCAACCCCTTGTCCGAAATCTTTAATCTGTCTGGCTCCAATATTGGAGGTCATTATAATAATGGTGTTTCTAAAATCTACTTTTCTACCGAGACTGTCGGTGAGGAAACCGTCGTCTAATACTTGTAGCAGCATATTAAACACATCAGGGTGCGCTTTTTCTACCTCGTCTAGCAATATTACGGCATAGGGTTTTCTGCGCACTTTTTCGGTGAGCTGTCCACCTTCTTCATAACCTACGTATCCGGGAGGTGCTCCTATAAGTCTAGATATGGCAAATTTTTCCATGTATTCACTCATATCGATCCGTATCAGAGAATCTTCAGAGTCGAACAATTCTCTAGCGAGTATTTTCGCGAGTTGTGTTTTACCAACACCGGTTTGTCCGAGAAATATAAATGAGCCTATAGGTTTGTTAGGGTCTTTGAGTCCGGCTCGGTTTCGCTGAATGGCCTTGGCCACTTTGTCTACCGCTTCGTCCTGCCCAATTACCTTGCCTTTGATGCGTTCCGGCAGTTGTGCCAGTTTGCTGCTCTCGGCCTGAGCAATGCGGTTTACGGGGATTCCACTCATCATGGAAACTACGTCGGCTACGCTTTCTTCGGTGACTACTTCCCGGTGAAGTTTGCTCTCTTCTTCCCATTTTTCTTGGGCGGTAGCGAGTTCTTTTTCCAGTCGTTTTTCGTCGTCCCTGAGTTTGGCAGCTTCCTCGTACTTCTGTTTTTTAACTACCGAGTTTTTAAGCACCCTTACGTCTTCCAGTTGTTTTTCCAATTCTAGGATTTGTTTAGGCACCTCCATTTTGGTAATGTGAACTCGCGATCCCGCCTCGTCGAGGGCGTCTATAGCCTTGTCCGGGAGATATCGATCGGTCATATACCTATTGGTGAGTTTTACACAGGCTTCGATAGCCTCGTCGGTATAATCTACATTGTGGTGCTCCTCGTATTTTTCCTTGATATTGTGTAGGATTTCGATAGTTTCTTCCACACTGGTAGGTTCCACAATTACCTTTTGAAACCGCCTTTCCAATGCTCCGTCTTTCTCTATATACTGTCTGTATTCGTCTAGTGTAGTAGCTCCAACACATTGTATCTCTCCACGAGCCAGGGCGGGTTTAAACATATTCGATGCGTCGAGACTACCCGTAGCACCTCCGGCACCTACTATGGTGTGAATCTCATCGATGAAGAGGATGATGTCGTCGTTTTTTTCCAACTCGTTCATCACTGCTTTCATCCGTTCCTCAAACTGCCCTCTGTATTTGGTTCCGGCAACGAGCGAGGCGAGGTCGAGAGTTACTACTCTCTTGTTGTACAGTATTCTCGATACTTTCTTCTTTATAATTCTGAGCGCAAGTCCTTCAGCAATAGCACTTTTACCCACTCCAGGTTCTCCTACTAGCAAGGGGTTGTTTTTCTTTCTCCTACTGAGGATTTGAGATACCCTTTCGATTTCCTTTTCTCGTCCTACCACAGGGTCGAGTTTTCCCTCTTCTGCCAATTGAGTCAGGTCGCGACCAAAATTGTCCAGTACAGGTGTCTTAGATTTCTTACCGGGTTTGCTCCCTGTCGGATTGTTGAAGGGATTGTCTCTCGACGATTCTTCTGAAGATCCCGACTCATCTGAATAGGATTCTGCCGTAGGGAGGTCGATGTATTCATCTTCGCTTGCACTCATAAATTTGAATTGATCTTTAACCCTGTCGTAATCCACTTTTAGCTTGTTCAGCAACTTTGTGGTAGGGTCGTTTTCATTTCTCAAAATACACAGCAAAAGGTGTGCGGTATTTATAGAGGTGCTCTGAAAGAGTTTTGCCTCCAGAAAAGTCGTTTTAAGCGCTCGCTCCGCTTGTCTGGTGAGGTGTAAGTTCTTTTTGCTATTGGCGGTCAATGAGGTGCTGGAATTAGCCGGACTCAGTATTTCCACTTTTCTTCGCAACATATCCAGATCGATTTCCATAGAACTGAGTATATTGATCGCTTTACCACTTCCGTCTCTCAATAGTCCCAACATAAGATGTTCCGTACCTATAAAATCGTGTCCGAGACGCAGCGCCTCTTCTTTGCTATAAGCAATTACATCTTTTACTCTTGGTGAAAAATTGTCATCCATGATTTATCTCCTTTCGATATTCTCCCAATAAGCCATATAGTGGCCGGGAATTTGGATTAAAAATAAAACTACGGTGCTATTTACAAAAACCGTACCTTTTGAAGTGCCCGTATTGCTAATAGACGAAAAATCTCTGAAAAACAAAAATTTTTCTAGGGCAATTTATCAACGGCTTTACAAAGGGAGTACCGATTAGTGCTTGTAGGTCTTGTTGTACTGATTTGTCGGGCTTATTCTCCCATTAATGGCTTCAGTATTTCGATGAAACGCTGCGAAACTTTCCAACAACAGCGATGCCACACCATACGACAGTAGAGACTGACGTATTGTCCGATTGAGAAAGTTTCTGGAAATCAGAGGGAATAAGCGTTTGCTATTTGATTATTCTAATGTTGATAAAATACTTAAAAAAGCCTGAGGCCAAATACGGCCAAAGCTAATAAAATGCGTATATTGGCTCGATTTGAAAATTAACATGATTAATTAATTTTTTTGATATGGCAGAAGGAGAAAAGCTGATCCCTATCAATATTGAGGATGAGATGAAGTCGGCTTACATCGATTATTCGATGTCGGTCATTGTGTCACGTGCACTACCCGATGTAAGGGACGGGCTCAAGCCTGTTCACCGTAGGGTTTTATTCGGGATGTACGAGTTAGGGGTACTTAGCAACAGATCTTATAAAAAATCTGCAAGGATAGTAGGAGAGGTATTGGGTAAATACCACCCTCATGGAGATTCGTCAGTCTACGATACTATGGTGAGGATGGCACAGGAGTGGAGTTTGCGCTATATGCTTGTAGACGGACAGGGAAACTTTGGTTCTGTAGACGGCGATCCGCCTGCGGCGATGCGTTATACCGAAGCTAGAATGCGCAAGATATCTGAAGAATTGCTGGCAGATATCGATAAGGATACCGTAGATCACCGACTCAATTTTGACGATACACTAAGAGAGCCTACAGTATTGCCAACAAGGGTTCCGAACCTCTTGGTAAACGGAGCTGCGGGAATTGCAGTCGGTATGGCTACCAATATGCCACCACACAATTTAAGTGAAGTAGTAGATGGTACTATAGCGTATATTGACAACAACGATATTGAGATCGATGAACTCATACAGTATGTCAAGGCTCCAGATTTCCCAACAGGCGGAGTCATTTATGGTTATGACGGAGTTCGCGAGGCCTTTAAAACTGGAAAGGGACGGGTAGTAATACGTGCGAAAGCCCAGATAGAGGAGGTACAAGGACGAGAATGTATCGTGGTTACCGAGATTCCGTATCAGGTGAACAAGGCCGAAATGATTAAGAAGACCGCTGAACTGGTCAACGAGAAAAAGCTGGAGGGAATTTCTAATATACGAGACGAATCGGATAGAAAAGGGATGCGTATCGTTTATGTACTCAAGCGCGATGCTATACCTAATATAGTATTGAATACGCTGTATAAATACACTTCCTTGCAGTCATCTTTCAGCGTGAATAATATTGCGCTGGTCAATGGTAAGCCTCAGTTGCTTAACCTCAAAGACATGATTTACCACTTTGTCGAGCACCGCCATGAGGTTGTAGTTCGTCGTACCACATATGAGCTCAAGAAAGCCGAAGAAAGAGCGCATATCTTGGAAGGATTGATCATCGCTTCAGACAATATAGACGAGGTGATTGCCTTAATCCGTGCTTCCAGCAATGCCGATGAAGCCAGGGAAAAACTTATCGAGCGTTTTTCTCTTTCCGAGATTCAGGCTCGTGCAATTGTTGAAATGAGATTGAGACAGCTCACCGGATTGGAACAGGACAAACTGAGAGCTGAATATGAAGATATCAAGAAATTGATTGAAGAGCTGAAGGATATTCTGGCTAGAAAAGAGCGCAGGATGGAAATTATAAAAGAAGAACTTCAGGAGATCAAAGACAAATACGGAGATGAGAGAAGGTCTACTATAGAATATGCAGGAGGAGACTTCAGTATAGAAGATATGATTCCGGATGAACAGGTGGTAATCACCATATCTCATGCCGGATATATCAAGAGAACCCCTCTTACAGAATACAAGACACAAAACAGGGGAGGAGTAGGACAGAAGGCTTCTACTACTAGAAATGAGGATTTCTTAGAACACCTTTTTGTGGGAACTAATCACCAGTATATGCTCTTCTTTACCCAAAAGGGAAAATGTTTCTGGCTGAGGGTTTATGAAATTCCCGAAGGAACGCGTACTTCTAAAGGAAGGGCTATACAAAATCTTATAAACATAGAGCAGGACGACAAGGTAAAAGCCTTTATATGTACTAAAGACTTGAAAGACGAAGAGTACATCAACAGTCACTATGTAATTATGGCCACTAAGAGGGGAGTGGTTAAGAAAACTTCTCTTGAACAGTATTCTCGTCCGAGACAAAACGGTATCAATGCCATTACCATTCGCGAAGACGACGAACTGTTAGAAGCAAGGTTAACTACCGGAAATAGCCAAGTTATGCTGGCCGTAAAATCGGGTAAGGCAGTCCGCTTTGAAGAGGAGAAAACCCGTCCTATGGGAAGAAATGCTTCGGGAGTGAGAGGAATTACTCTCGCAGACGATTCCGATGAGGTAGTAGGTATGATTACCATAAACAATCCGCAGGAGGAGAGCGTGCTGGTCGTCTCAGAAAACGGTTATGGAAAGCGTACCTTTATCGACGATCCGGAAGATGGTACTCCAATATATCGAATTACCAATAGAGGTGGTAAAGGTGTAAAAACTATTTCCATTACAGAAAAAACAGGTAAATTAGTAGCCATAAGGAGTGTATCTGACACAGACGACCTGATGATTATTAATAAATCGGGAATAGCCATACGACTTAAAGTTAGTGATCTTCGCGTTATGGGAAGAGCTACACAGGGTGTTCGTCTTATCAATATTAAAGGAAAAGATTCCATCGCTGCAGTGGCCAAGGTGATGAAAGAGGAGGAAGATGTGGATGATATTGATACTTCGGGTGATGAAAATGTGGAGACAAATAATTAACTTTGTTAAAAATTAGAAATAAAACCTAATCTCACACCGTTTTTGAAGGTTTAATTAAAAAGAAATTTATTTAACACAAAACTCATGAAGAAAAAGATTTTTATCTTTTCCGCTGCACTGTTGATTTCTTCTTTGTCTATCGCTCAGAAGAAAGAGCTTAGGGATGCGGAAAAAGCGTTGAAAAATGGGAGTCTTGCCGAAGCGAAGTCTGCACTGCAGAGCATAGAAGGTACAATTGCATCTGCCGACGATCGCAGTAAGGCACACTATTACTACTTGGAAGGAAAGTTGAATTATTCTCAGGCCAAAAACGGGGAAAATGTAGAATCTTCCTACCAAAATGCTGTAGATGCCTTTAATAAGCTTATCGATGTAGAAAAGGGATCTTCCAAAAAGTATACTGCTGAAGCTTCACAGCTCATACAGACGATTTCAGTTGACCTTGTCAATTCGGCTGTTGAAGACAACAAAAACGAGGCTTATGCCGATGCTGCCAAAAAGTTGTATATGGCTTATCAGTTGGATACCAACAACCAAGACTACCTTTACTATGCAGCCTCTAGTGCTGTTAATGGAAGGGATTTCGACACTGCCTTGGAGTACTATGAAAAGCTCAAGGAATTGAAGTATACAGGAGAAACTGTAAAATACTACGCGACCAATAAGGATACTGGCGAGCGTGAAGAATTGCCGAAAGAACAGAGAGATCTTATGGTAAAAGCGGGAACATACAGTAATCCTCAGGATGAGAAAACAGAGTCTCGTTTCCCTGAGATCGTTAAAAATATCGCCTTGATTTACGCTGATAAAGGAGATAATGAAAAGGCAATAGAAGCCGTGAAGGAGGCAAGAAAAGTAGATCCTGAAGACGTTAATTTACTGATGACCGAAGCTAACCTTTACATTAAACTCGATCAGAAAGACAAGTTTAAAGATATTATGGAGGAGGCCATTGAAAAGGATCCGAATAACCCTATGCTTTATTACAACCTCGGGGTTATTACTGCCGAACAAGGAGATACGCAAAAGGCCAGAGAGTATTACGAAAAGTCTATCGAACTCGACGATACATACGAAGCTAGCTATATGAATATGGCTTCGGTGATATTGGGCGATGAAGTATCGATTGTAGATGAGATGAACAGCTTGGGTACTTCACAGGCCGACAACAAGCGTTACGACGAGTTAAAAAAGAAACGCGAAGATCTTTACAAAGAAGCTATCCCTTATTTGGAAAAGATTCTAGAGTTGAATCCTAAGAGTTATGATGCTACCAAAACCTTGATGAATATTTACGGTTCAATAGGTGAGGATGGCAAATACAAGGAGTTAAAGACTAAACTAGACGGCTTAGAGCAATAGTTATTGTCGAAGAGATACTAAAAAAGCGGGGTGAAAAAACCCCGCTTTTTTTTGTCCTTATTTTTCGCTTTCACTATGCTGATTTCTGAACACCAATTGGTCGTCAAATTCATCTAAGAGTATAATACTATCTGTAGTGATCTTACCAGCTAGTATTTCCTTTGAAAGTTCGTTCAACACATCTCTCTGAATTACTCTTTTCACCGGACGGGCACCAAATTGAGGATCGTAGCCTTTGCGAGCTAGATAGGAAACAGCTTCTTGTGTAGCATCGAATACAATATGCTGTTTGGCAACCATTTTCGTGACATTTTTGAGTTGTAACTCTACAATTTCCTTAATGTTAGCTTCTGTGAGCGGGCTAAACATGATAATGTCGTCTATCCGGTTTAAAAATTCCGGTCTTATGGTTTGTTTTAGCAATCCGAGAACTTCTACTTTTGCGGCTTCTGTTGCAGTATGTATATCTTGAGAACCTTCAAATTTTTCCTGTATGATTTGGCTTCCGAGGTTGCTGGTCATAATGATGATGGTGTTTTTAAAATCGGCAAGCCTTCCCTTATTGTCGGTAAGCCTTCCTTCATCAAGCACTTGTAACAGCAAGTTAAAGGTGTCGGGATGTGCCTTTTCAATCTCATCCAGCAACACTACAGAGTAGGGTTTTCGCCTCACCGCCTCAGTGAGTTGTCCACCTTCATCATAACCTACATAACCCGGAGGAGCACCTACTAATCTGCTCACTGAATGCCGTTCTTGATATTCGCTCATATCGATACGAGTAATGGCCGATTCGTCGTTAAACAGGTAGTCGGCCAAGGCCTTGGCCAATTCTGTTTTTCCCACTCCTGTAGTTCCCAAGAAAAGGAAAGAACCAATGGGACGCTTTTGATCTTGTAATCCAGCTCGACTTCGTCTTATAGCGTCCGACACTGCCTGTATAGCCTCTTCTTGTCCCACGACACGCTTGTGAAGCTCTTCTTCCAGCATCAACAATTTTTCCCGATCAGTCTGTAGCATTTTGGTTACGGGAATCCCGGTCCACTTGGCCACTACCTCGGCGATATCTTCGTTGGTCACCTCTTCTTTAATCAGAGAACTTCCTCCTTGTTGCTGTTGTTCCAGCTGCAGTTGTAAGGCATCGAGCTTCTCTTGAGCTTCCTTTATTTTTCCATATCTAATCTCAGCTACCTTTCCATAGTCACCTTCTCGTTCGGCTTTCTCGGCTTCGAGTTTGTAGTTTTCTATAGCTTCTTTGGTGTTCTGAACACGATCTACCACCTCTTTTTCACTTTGCCATTTGGCATAGATCTCGTTGCGTTCTTCCTTGAGATTGGCTAAATCGGCATTTAGAGATTTCAGTTTGTCCTGATCATCTTCCCGTTTTATGGCCTCGATCTCTATTTCCAACTGCATAATCTTCCTGTCGAGTACATCCAGTTCTTCTGGTTTAGAATTGATTTCCATTCGCAGTTTAGAGGCCGCTTCATCTACCAAATCTATCGCCTTGTCGGGCAAAAAACGATTTGTGATATAGCGTTGTGACAGTTCTACTGCAGCTATAATAGCCTCGTCTTTGATCCTCACTTTGTGGTGGGTTTCGTATTTTTCTTTGATTCCGCGGAGTATGGAAATAGCACTTTCAGTATCGGGTTCGTCGACCAATACTTTCTGGAATCTACGCTCTAAAGCCTTGTCCTTTTCAAAGTACTTCTGATATTCGTCTAAGGTAGTGGCTCCTATGGCTCTGAGTTCTCCCCGTGCCAGTGCTGGTTTGAGGATATTGGCTGCATCCATAGCCCCTTCACCGCCTCCGGCACCTACAAGGGTGTGTATCTCATCGATAAAGAGTACAATTCTACCATCCGAGGAGGTAACTTCTTTAATAACGGATTTAAGCCTTTCCTCAAATTCACCTTTGTATTTTGCTCCTGCAATAAGAGCACCCATATCTAGCGAACGGATTTCCTTATCCTTAAGGTTTTCTGGGATATCTCCCTGTATAATACGATGTGCTATTCCTTCGGCAATAGCCGTTTTACCTACTCCAGGCTCGCCGACCAACATAGGGTTGTTTTTGGTTCGCCTCGAAAGTATCTGCAGTACCCTTCGTATTTCTTCGTCACGACCTATCACAGGATCTAGCTTGCCATTGTTGGCGAGTTGATTGAGGTTGATAGCGTATTTGTCCAGTGCGTTGTAGTTGTCTTCTGCACTTGCCGAAATGACTTTTTCTCCCTTTCTCAATTCGTCTATGGCTGCTCGTAATCCTTTTTCTGTCACACCTTGATCTTTTAAAATCTGGGCAATCTTACTCTTCGATTTGAATACCGCTAGGATGAGATGCTCTACAGAGACGTATTCATCGTCCATCTTTCTGGCTATAATACTGGCTTCGTTCAAAGTACCTCCGGCATCTCTCGACAGCATTAATTCACCGCCGTCTACCTTTGGAAAACTATTTAGGGTATTGTCCAGAATCTGTTGTAGCAAACCTATATTTACCTGCAGTTTTTTTAGTAAAAAAGGAAGTACGTTTTGGTCTACTTCAAATATGGCCTTAAAGATGTGTTCGTTTTCTATTTGCTGATGATCATATCCCTGAGCTATTTGTTGAGCCCGTTGGATAGCCTCTTGGGTTTTTATGGTGAAATTGTTCAAGTTCATATATACTTTTTTATGTTTTTAATCAATTGTTGTTTCGGAATTTGGAGTAGTCAATTCTCGTTCCAATGCTATTCAACTGCCATAATGTCATTTATTTAAAAAGAAAATGTGTCATTTTGTCGTTATTTGTTAGGTTGTTGTTTTTCCATTGAGCTTAGGAGCATGTCATCGTTTAATATTGTATTTTTGTTTGAGAAATAGAATCACTAGTGTCCCATAAAATTAAAAGATGTTTAAAAACCAACAAATATCACACTCTAGAATGTCCAAAACGCACTTTTGAATTTTGAATTACAAGTTCATGAATTGAAGTCCGTTCACTTGAAAATTATATGTAAATCACTG
>JAJUFH010000026.1 GCA_029266035.1 Sinomicrobium sp. | reverse complement strand
CCTATGTCTTTTTGGTACGACAATCCGGCTAAAACACCTAAGGTATCCTCAAAAAAGAAAAAACTCCGGTGATCCATATAAAATCACCAGAGTTTGTTGTCTGTTTTTTTCGGAAATTAGCTTACTTCTGAAAGTGCCTAGATAAACTGCACTTGCACAAGAGCGGAGGAGATCAGAAACGGTTATCTCCGCTCAGCAAGTCGCCAAGACCTCCTAATACACTGCCTTCTCCTTTGTCTTTTCCTCCTCCTTGAGGAGCTGCAGCCCATACTCTACCGGCAAGGCGACTAAACGGCAGCGATTGTACATACACTGTTCCCGGTCCGCGAAGAGTGGCAAAAAACATTCCTTCTCCTCCGAACAAGGTATTTTTTATGCCTCCAACAAATTCGATATCGTAATCGACCTCTTTGGTAAAGCCTACTATACATCCGGTATCTACTCTCAACACTTCTCCGGGTGCCAGCACTTTTCTGGCCATAGTTCCACCTGCATGTACAAAGGCCATACCGTCTCCTTCCAGTTTCTGCATGATAAAACCTTCTCCTCCAAAAAAGCCTCTGCCCAATTTCCTCGAAAACTCAATACCTACACTCACTCCTTTGGCTGCACATAGAAAAGCATCCTTCTGGCAAATAAATTTCCCTCCGAATTCGGTGAGATCAACAGCGACGATCTTGCCCGGATAAGGTGAAGCAAAACTCACCTTTTTCTTTCCTGCCCCAGTATTTAGAAATGCCGTCATAAAAAGACTCTCTCCTGTCAACAAACGCTTTCCTACCGAGAAGAGTTTACCCAATACTCCCTTGTCCTGATTTGAACCATCTCCAAAAATGGTATCCATTTTAATACCACTGTCCATCATCATAAAACTTCCAGCTTCAGCAACCACAGCTTCTTGCGGATCTAATTCTATTTCCACATACTGCATCTCCTCGCCGTAAATGGTATAATCTATCTCATGTGCCGTCATATTCAAAACAGTTTAAAGATTAATCTCGTTCTATTAGTATCACTGTCTAAAAATACGTTACATTTTTTTAAAGAACTATTACAGCATAAAAAAATGTCCGAAGCAAAGATCTTTACCTCGGACATTTTGATTTGTGGCAATGCTTGTCGGATACAGAACAATATAGACTTAGTTCGCAACGTCCGACTAAAAAAAGTTATGCCTTTATTTTGGAAAATGCTTGCTTCAGATCGGCTTTCAGATCTTCCAGATCTTCCAGTCCTACCGATAGGCGAATAAGATCGGAGGTAACTCCCGCATCGGCTTGTTGAGCTTCGGAAAGTTGTTGGTGTGTAGTACTTGCCGGGTGAACAACAAGAGACTTGGTATCTCCAATATTAGCCAACAATGAAAACAGTTTGATATTATCGACCACAACTTTCGCCGCTTCAAACCCTCCAACAACACCAAAGGTAAGCAATCCACTCTGTCCTTTCGGGAGGTATTTTTTGGCGAGCTCGTGGTGCGGGCTGCTTTCAAGTCCCGGATAATTAACCCAGGCCACCTCTTCTTGTTCAGACAACCAGCGAGCCAGTTCAAGGGCGTTTTCACTGTGTTTTTTCATCCTGATATCGAGTGTTTCCAATCCCTGAATAATCTGGAAAGCGTTATACGGACTCATAGATGCCCCGAGGTCGCGAAGCCCTTCTATTCTTATTTTGGCTATAAAAGCAGCCGCTCCCAATGCGTCGTGGTACACCAAGCCGTGATAACCGGGAGAAGGTTGGGTAAATTCTGGAAACTTCCCACTGCTCCAGTCAAAAGTTCCGGCATCTATAATAGCTCCCCCCATTGAAGTACCGTTACCACTGACGTATTTGGTCAAGGAATGAACGACAATATTAGCTCCGTGAGCGATAGGATTAATCAAGGCCGGAGAAGCTACCGTATTGTCGACGATAAGAGGTATCTTAAAATCTTTGGCCTGTTTAGAAACAGCCTCTATATCTATGATATCGAGTTTCGGGTTCCCCAAGGATTCGAAAAAATAGGCTCGGGTATTCTCTTGTGTAGCCTTGCTGAAATTAGACGGGTCGGAAGGATCTACAAAAGTGGTGGTGATACCCAATCTCGGAAGTGTCACATTCAAGAGGTTAAAAGTCCCGCCGTACAAACTATTGGACGCTACAATATGATCTCCCGCTTTGAGCAAAATGAGCAGGGTAGTACTCAAGGCAGAGGTTCCTGAAGCTGTTACCACAGCCCCTATCCCGCCTTCGATAGCTGCCAAACGCTGTTCGAGAATATCATTGGTTGGATTGTTCAACCGGGTGTAGATATATCCAGGTTCGGCCAAACTAAACACATTCGCAGCGTGATCCGTATTCTTAAAAACGTAAGACGTAGTCTGATAGATAGGTACTGCCATTGCACCGTTGTGAGCTTTAACATCGTGCCCTGCACGTAAAGCTTTGGTCGCAAATTTTAAATCACTCATAATTCTATTATTTTAATATGTTGAATTCGCAATATGTATTTCTAATCGAAAAATATTTCTCACATAGGTAACACGGACAATATATCCCATATTTCTCACTCTATCTACCTAAGCTTGAATTTTTAACAAATTTCAGTTAAAAGACATCAAATCTAATCGGGAGTCAAAAGTAAAAAATAATCTCTACTAAATCGATAGATTTAATTATTTTTCTATATTCGCTCTCTGAATTTTCCATACTTCATCCGGGAATTGGACTGTCAGCTGTTCTGGCTCCAATAGACTTTCCGGGTATACAACAGATAAGAAGAACAACTATGACAACAATACAGGCATTAAAGAACAGCTTGTTCAAAATTAGTTTTAAGCAGATCGGCATTGCCATACTGGTGCTTAAATTTTTACTCATTGCCTATTTCACCTATATCATAATTTCGAGTGAAGGTCACCAATTTTCTTTCGATAGCACCTTTTTTACTTTTGTCGCCATAGGTTTCTTTGCCCAATTGATCGACGGCGCTTTGGGTATGGCCTACGGTGCAAGTAGCAATGCGCTGTTATTACACTTTGGAGTTTCTCCTAAAATTGCTTCTGCCAGTGTTCATGCTGCAGAGGTGTTTACCACAGGTGTTTCCGGTCTATCTCATCTCCGCTTTAAGAATATCGATAAAAAACTGTTGATTCGCCTGGTAATCCCCGGAGTAATAGGCGCTATGGCAGGAGCCTATTTTTTATCCGACCTATTACACGGAGACACCGTAAAGCCCTATATTTCTGCCTACCTTATCGTATTGGGAAGTATTATTCTATACAAGGGCATCAGAAACAAACCCAAGGAAAAAAAGGAGGTTAAAAGAGCGGGGTTACTCGCTTTTTTCGGCGGACTACTAGACGCCATAGGAGGAGGTGGCTGGGGGCCGATTGTAACCTCCAACATCATCAATCAGGGAAAGAGTCCGAGAGAAACCATAGGAACAGTGAATACTGCCGAATTTTTTATCACTTTCTTTGCTACTGGCGTTTTTCTCTATTACGTAGGTATAGACAGTTGGCAGGTAGTACTGGGCCTAATCGCAGGGGGAATTTTTGCGGCTCCCATAGGAGCTTTCCTCGCTTCGCGCATTGACAAAAGAGTGCTGTTTATCGTGGTAGGTTTAGTCGTTATACTCACCGCCTCGCTAACCATTTACCAGACCCTGAACGATTATGCCAACACTCTTGTTTCCCTATTCCAATAAAACCGCAGACACGCTGTCGGATTCAACGCTTGATGTCAATTTCATAGGTAAAACTATCCGCCCGATAGTACCCTAAATTGTACTCTATAGGTCGATCTCCAGGGTCGCACACCAAGCGCCGACGGAACAACAAGGGACTTCCAGGTTTTACATCTAGCAATTCTGCCAGTTTTCGGGTGGCCTGGATGGCATTGATTCTCTCTTTAGACACCGAAGGAATGGTAGCGTAATCTCTTTCCAATATGGTGTATAAATGACGAGAAAAGTCTTCCTTTCCTGTAAGTCCAATACGAGGGTGAAAAAAAGAAATAAAATTTACAAAAGGCCCCTTATCCAGACCTCGAAGGCGTTCCATGCGAAGTACTTCGCGGCCTTCTTCAATCTGTAGGGCAGTAGCTACCTCACTATCGGCAGCTACCCAAGACACATTGATTTGGTAGTTTACAAATTCAACACCTTTGCTGTGCATTTCTTCACTAAAACTGGCCCAATTACTCAATTTTGTACTCAGGGTTTGCTTTACAACTCGAGTCCCTACTCCCTTTTTACGTATCAGCAGTTTTTCATGTTCCAGTTTATTCGTGGCCTGTCTGACTGTATTTCTGGAAATACCCAGCATTTTGGCTAATTCTACTTCCTTAGGGAGAAGTTTTCCTTCCTTATACTCTGGTTTTTCTATTAGCTCCCTCAATAATTGCTCTACTTGTAAATGCAGTGGTATCCCATTGTGATGATCCACTTTAAATACTATAGCACTCTTTTTTTGCATGATTGTCCTTTTCCGCGGAATTGGTAAGGATACAAAGATACTAATTTATACATCCATATATTCCTACATATATCCACAAACTTTTATTCTCTTTCAGAAACGAGGAGCTTTACTATCAAATAGCACCCCGTCTGTACTCAGTTTCCAGTCGTCACTTCTAAAGGGAGCCACGGGTAATCCATTTTCATCGGTGAGGTCCAACTTGCCAGGATTGTCGCTCCAACCGTATCGCACAGCGACAGGACGATGAAGTCCAGGAGTGTATACCACTACGGTATCACCGCGTAAGAAAGCCTTGGCCCAATAAAATTTCCTGTTTTCCGCAGCGAGTTGAAACCCTCGTATATACCCGTATTTGTCGCTGGTTTTCAAAGCAGGCGTAGCAGCGGTAAAACGAATAAAAAGGCTATCTCCTTTTCGTTCCATATCTTTAAATTGTGGAGATTGTGCAGCATATTTCCCTCCGTAACAAAGATTCATTGCCAATGCTCCGAGGCGTTTGCCCACATCTAGTTTATTTCGGGGGTGTATATCTTCGGCTTCTCCTATATCTATCGTTACTGCCATAGCCGTATTCGGCAAGTGTTGAGCCATACTCTGAGCCTCTCGAAGCTCTGCCCAGGTTGATGATTTGGGTGTGTCGGCTTCCTGTCCATAATTGGCCAGTTGTACCCAGAGAAATGGGATTTCTCTTCCGAAGTGATTGCGCCAGTCGCGAATAAGTGCCGGAAACAACTTGCGGTATTCTACTGCCCTTGCTACATTCGCTTCCCCCTGATACCATATCACACCCTTTATATTCAATGAAGTAAGTGGAGCCACGTTGGCATTGTACAACACCGCAGGAGATGAAAAAGGGGTGACATTAACCAGTTCCTGTTCCAGAAATTTATCTGCGTCGTATTCCAATCCCTTTCGGTAATACCACTTACCCCACAACACTTCATTACCCCAAAAGGCAGGAGTAGTAAAACCACCTATGCCTCCGGTATCAAAAACGCGTACCGTGAGTACATTGTCCTTTTTTTTGAGTATATCTACAGGTACAGTGTAATTTCTGTGATTGTGCCGACCAAAAGTTTCTCCTATGCGGTGTCCGTTTACCCAGCTAATATCGTGATTGTCTATTTGTAATAACTGTAGGAGAAGAGAGTCCCCTTCAAACTCATCTGGAAGGTCAAAATTCTTGCGAAACCACACGGCTCCGTCAAAATCTTTCAGGTTTTCTTCCTCTTCCCAGGTATTACCGGCAATTTCCATCGTACTCCAGGAAGAGGTATCTGTTTGAGGTAGAAACCATTTTTCGGCTATGCCCGGGCCGGTATAGTAATATTGATTATACCAGTTTTTTTTGCTCTTGTCAAAAGCTTCCTCTACTTCGGCAAAGCTTCCACTATGCCTCAACTCTTCCTTAAACTGTGAAAACGCTTTTAGGCTTTCATTACTCATCCAAGTCTCTATGGAAGTGGCTCCAAGATTTACACTGATGAGACCTATGGGCACTCCACTTTCGCGCTGTACAAATTTTCCAAAGTGATACCCCACGGCAGAAAACGCTGATATCCGCTCAGGATTAGGAAGCTCCCAACCAAAAGAATGCACATCTTCTCTCGGCCGATAATCCATCTCCGGTATTATTTTTAATAGCCTTAACTGTTGCTCTTTAAGCCACAGGGTGTCGGTCTCCTCGAAAGGAGTCTGCCCCAACGGCCACTCCATATTAGACTGCCCTCCACAGAGCCAGACATCACCCATTAGCACATTATGTAACTCGACCACCGAGGCTCCTGAGCTAATCTTGACGGTATATGGTCCCCCAGCCGGAAAAGCTGGTAATTGTACCTGCCATTTTCCGTCCTTATCACTTTTGTCTCGTTGTGAGCTACTTCCTATTTTCACCCTGACCTCCTGTCCTGGAACACTCCAACCCCAAAGATTTATTGGAGTATCTCGTTGCAACACCATATTATCTGAAAAATAGGCTGGCAAACGGAGTTCTTGGGCATAGGTTGTAAAAACAAGCGTCAGGGCAAACTGCCAAAACAACACAACTTTTATCATATATCTCTTATTTGTTATTCTCTTACAAATGCTTTCAAAGTAGCGCATTCTTTACCTTCCGACTCTCCTGTGGGGCGTATGGTATAAGCTCCTACTGCGGCAGGAATCACAAAGGTTTCGGCATAGTGAACCACAAAAGGTTCAAATTTGTTTTCCGGGCTTTCCACAACGGCTTCTCTCCCTTCTACCAAATTGAGTACATTGACACTTCCTCCGGTATGATGAGGTGCTGCTCCCGTAAACCAATGTCTCCGTGTTTCAATAAAATTAGAGACATATAAGCCGGTTTTTTCTTCTCTCCATCCGTCTCCTCTAGCAATCTCCTCTATCTGATTAATCAGATTATCTCTCGTCCATTGTTTTCTCCGGTTCCAATCTATAACCTTTTCTCCGTGTGATAAATGTATGGGTCTCGGTTTTCCATCAAGCCCTAATCGCCCCCAGTCCCACAATTTAAATGTAAAAATATAAGGCGTTGCACTTATCTCTAATACTACACTGTTAATTCCCGAACAATGTACTGTTCCGGATGGGATTAGATAGTGATCGTGTTTCTTAACAGGCCATTTATTGACATAAGCATCAGCATCAAAATTACTGCCGTTTTCCTGAGCCTCCTTCAATGCGGCAATCATTTTTTCCGGTTCTGTTTCATCTCTGATTCCGAGATACACTTCGGCATCGTCACCTGCGTCGAGTAGATAATAACTTTCGTCCTGAGTATACGGCATTCCAAACTTTTCCTTTATATACTCCTTGGTAGGGTGTACCTGAAGACTGAGGTTTCCTCCTCCCATGGTATCCAAAAGATCAAAACGTATGGGAAATTCAGCGCCGAATTTTTCATATACTCTTTTTCCTAGCAAGGGTTGAGGTCGTCTGAGCACCAAATTAATGGAAGGTGTTTCAAAAACTATTCCCTGAAAATCGAACAGAAGGCTATTCTCTTCAGGAACACAATCAAATGCCCATGCAAAGTTAATACGGTCTCTGTCTAGATCGGCAACTTCCTTAAGCCACTGCCCTCCCCAAGGGCCGGGATCAAAAAACGGAACGACGCGAAAAGGCTGTTTACTACTAGCGTCCAACATATGCTCCATCGCAGCTCCAGAAATCATTCTCGGATCTGAAGGACGTACAGTATCGACAAAATAATCTATCTGTGTAAAGATCGAGTTCTTATGCCTGTCCAACACCCTCCAATCTACAAAAAATGATTGCTTTACTCGAAGGGCAAAGTCTGAGTCTTGATTGGTCACACCGAGATTACTCACTTCGTGTCTTCGCATTCGAAGTTGTAACTCCCAGCGAGGCATATCCATATAAACAATTAGATCACTTTCTCCACAACACAAACTGGCACCCGGACCAAGGACTATCTGAAAATCTTCGCTATCAGCTTCTATCTCTTCTTTCAGCTTTCTTTGGCGTTCAGTATCGAAAAAATCCTCAAGGGTCAAATCGGTCATATATCCAAAAACCCTGTCGTCTGTGACATAGGGATACACCATTTTGATGATTTCCTTTTCAGATTTCATCGCTTGGGTGCTTTCGTAGATCCTGCAAGAGCCGAGATATTTTTTAAGAATGGTCTTCACCTCAGCAATATCGACTCCTTGATAGGTCTCGATGACTACCCTTCTTCTGTTGCCTGATTTCTCTCCTATCTCTTGGCATATTGCCTCCCAACCACGTATACACCCAAATTCATTTCCACTTACCCTTATTTTAGGGTATTTGTCATAATTAGACACCATTTTTTCTTTCATTATTCAATATATAATTTGTTCCTAAAATACCTGCTGTTTCCTTTTTGTCTGCTACCACTACAGGCAAACTTCCCACGGGTATCCAGCTGTGTTTTTCAATTATTTTTTCTATCCCTGGGAGTATTTCATCCTTACTTTTCATAATCCCTCCACCTATAATTATCTTGTCGGGATCGTAGGCGTGAATGAGGTTGACAACACCAATACCCCACGCTTTTATACTGTTATCTCGTATCTCTACTGCAACCTTATCACCGGCCTTTGCACAGCGAAAAACACTTTCGTAATCCACACTTTTCTCACGGTTTAAAGCGCTTTTAGTCCAATCTTCTCTCTTTTCAAGTAAATCTTTCAGCGCCCAGGTCGACGCCAAGCTTTCCACACAACCAATATTTCCACAATTGCACTGTATACCGTGGTAATCTATACTCATATGTCCTCCTAAATTTCCAGCTAGGAAATTTTTTCCTCTGAGCAATTTTCCCTCTATGAGTACTGCCGATCCAACTCCGGTACCCAGAGTAATCATCAACAAGTTGTCACTCCCTCTCCCCGACCCGTACTGCCATTCTCCCAACAAGGCTGCACGGGCATCATTTTCTATGGCTATGGGTAATCTCCAATTTCGTTGAGCCCAGTCCTCAAAATTCGTTTGTGATGCACCGGGATACTTCACATATTTCGAAAGCACTCGATTATTTTCGACATCTACAATTCCGGGAAAAGCGATACCTATTCCTCTTACTTTATAGGTTTTATCTGCACAAAACTTGTGTACCACAGCTTCGATATCCCTCAATACACAATCCATACTACGACCCGATTTTGCCTCGAGGGTTTTTAGTTCACAGATATTTCCGTCTTCTTCGACCAGAGCTGTTTTTATAAGGGTGCCTCCCAAATCGATACCGATATTTACATTTCTCATATACTACATTTTATCGGGTTTTAATCCAGTCTTTTTCTATCTGTTCAAGACTTTTTCCTTTTGTTTCCGGAATAAACTTCCAAGTAAACAACAGAAGTATTAGCGCATTAATCATAAATATCCAGAACGTATAAGCCCCTCCCAACTCATCTAACATCAGTGGAGTAAACTGGGTGATAAAAATGACTCCTATCCACAGCATGAAAGTGCAAAGTGACATGGCTATACCCCGTATTTTTGTCGGAAATATTTCTGAAAGTATTACCCATGGAATAGGTCCGAGTGAAGATGCAAAACAAGCTATAAAGCCCAAGACAAAAAGAATAAGCCAGGGCCCCTTAGTTATTTCAAAATGAAAGCAAATTCCTATCGCACACAGGCAAAACACCATGCCAGACACTCCCCATAACAACAATTTTCTACGCCCTATCCTGTCGATAAGCCACAAGGCTACAAAAGTGAAGGCCGTATTGATAAGACCGATAAAAATAGTCTGATAGAAAGCCGACTCTACCGCAAAACCAATACTCTTGAAAATTTCGGGAGCAAAATATATCACTGCATTGATTCCGGTAATCTGTGAAAACAGAGCTAGAACAACTCCCACAACAAGGGCAAGTCTCAATCCTTTCCCCAAAAGATCACTCCATTTTCCCGTCTCTACGTCTAAGGTGTTCCGAATCTCTTCCTGTATCAAATCGGCCTGTTCTCCGTTTATACGGCGAAGGATTTCTCCAGCCTTTTGCTCTCTTCCTTTTTTCATCAACCATCTCGGACTTTCCGGTACTGTAAACAAAAGCGCAAAAAAGAGTATGGACGGAACAACCTCAGACCCTAACATATAGCGCCATCCGTATTCCACATTCCAGGCATTGCTTCCCGAAATAGTGATTAGATAATTGATGATGTAAATAATATTGATACCGAATACGATGGCTAACTGATATACACTTACCAATCGTCCTCTAGATGCCGCAGGAGACACCTCCGATATATACAATGGAGACAACATAGAGGCAGCTCCAACCCCTATTCCTCCTACAAATCTCGCGAGGACAAAAGTTGTGAGGTCTACAGCCAAGGCCGAACCCAGAGCAGAGACAAAGAAGAATACTCCAGCTGTAATCAGTATTGTTTTCCGACCATACCGATCACTGATATATCCTGCAACCGCAGCCCCGAGAATACATCCCCAAATAGCACTACTCGCCGCCCAACCTACAAGAGCTGGACTCAGAGCAAATTTTTCCTCTAAATAACCTATTGCACCTGCAATAACGGCAGTATCATAACCAAACAGCAAACCTCCGAGGGCAGCGACTACGGTAATATGAACAATGTATCCCTTAAAAATTCCTCTGTTATTACTCTGATCTTTCATCGATTTTATTATTGTTTTTTGCCTCCTCAAATTTTATCCGGATAAATCTCGGTCTGTACAGATGTGGCTTGTTCTCTATAACATCAAAAAAATTAAAACTATTCACATTGTAACTCACCAACAGTTCTCCTTTTTTCGAAATTGCGGGATGTGCCTTAGCGTTATAAGTAAACAGGTCGGGATCGTCTATATCTGTGGTAGTATTCCATATTTCCTTTCTTTCGCCAAAGGGGCCATAAGGCGTATCTCCAACTTGCATATATATATTGGGATATATGCCTCCGTATTGGTATATCAGTGCATAGCGTCCATTGTCTAAGTGGGACACACTAAGCTCATTAGACACACTGTCTGCAAGCGCAATTGTGTGTTCTATCTCTCTGGTCCAGCCATCGGCATTTCGAAATTCCCAGGCATTAAAATCTTCTATTTTCTCATAATGCACTCTAGCGCAAACCAACTCCTTGCGCTGACCGCGAACACCGTATATATACACGTACTCTTTCTCATCGTCTTGAATACCTACACCAAAAGAAATCCTGTTTTCAATGTCTCCAGAACCAAAAAAAGGGATGTTCAAGGCTCGTGCTTTAAAAGGAATCCCGCTTTTGTCTTCTACAATTAGAAGGTCGTTACCGGTTTCTTCAAAAGGCAAGAGATCATCTGTTTCGGTATTGCGTATGCGATAAGCAAATAGATAGAGATTTCCTCCTTGTTTTCGGTTTACAAAACCATCCCCTAACCAGTAATACTCTCCGCTTTTGCTATCGGGCACCAACATGGTTGCAGCCTTATCTTTATCGTCTTCGGCCAGGAAAAACGTCGTTGTTTCGGGCTCTTCTCCTTTTTGATACAGCGCCATAGAGTTGTTTACCATGCTATATCCGGGCATCAGAGAGTCGTTGACAATCTCACCCACCATGGTATCACTGAACAAGAATACGATACTGTCGCCCTCTTTGCCTCGGTCTTCTCCCGAATAGGGTATTGCAAAAATACCATCCCCTCCGAACCAGCCTGAATCTCTATTAAAAACTGCTGTCCACTCCGGAGCCCGTTCTACGCTATAAGTCACCTCACCGGGCAACAAATCACCTTTCTTATTCTTATCGTGTACATCATTTTTACAGGATAGGAGAAGCAGCGCACATATCACCTCAAAGACAACAGTATATTTACTTTTTTTACAATTCATTTTATTTACTTTTCAAAATCCGTTTTTACCTAGGTGCAGCTTCGAAGATATAGAGAAACACCTCCTCGTCTCGCAGTCCCAGCTCAGAAAGGTCAGCGGTAAGCTGTAGTTCTATTCTATCTACGGTAAGACTCTTAATTTCAAATACATCAGCAACAATGATATCCGGTGTAAACACATTGTACTTTTCCATGACAAAGTGTTGTTCGTCTTCTGTAATATACCACTTACTAAAAGCATTCAACCCGTCGAGTGCACAGGCTCCGGCTCCCGTTTCTGTTCCGTATTCCAAGCTCATGGTACCGTCGGCATTAAAGAGATAGGCATTGTCTTTTTCACATTCCTCTATTACTTCCGAATTAGGGTCATCCTCATTATTTACATGTAGAATTGACGTCCATTCCCATCTTCGACGCGGAAGATTATCTCTCGGACTCAGGGTAATACTTGCAGTGAGATCACTGGTCTTTTCCCGTCCCCCTAAAGTGATTGCCTTAAAGCTAAACCCCACCAATTTGTCTACATCATCAACAGTGGGAATATAGACAAACGCATAATCGAATTCTGTTCCTGAAGCCTGTAGCTGTAGGGTTCCATCTTGACCGAATGAGCTGTCTTTCTGTAGGTTTACAGTCTTGCTGATCTCTAGTTTTTCCAAGTCTTCAGGAGATTTTACTGAAATTTTAAGATCAAGAGTGTCTCCCGATTCCAGGCGACTCATGTACTGTCCTTGACCTGGGATTTTTTCGGCACTCAAACCGATCAGAAAATCTCCTTGGTCGTAATAGTCTTCCGGAGTCTGCTCGTCTTCGTCACACCCGGAAAGCAGGGCAAAGGCTACAGAAAATACAAGGTAATATACTATGGTTTTCATATTGTTTATTTTTGGTTGATCATGCAAATATCCTTTCGGAATTTGATGTTTTTATTCTTCTATAGATTGGGATTAACCAATTTTTCACGCTGCGGAATGGGAAAGAGATTGTACTGCTCTGCCACCGAGATTCCCTTTATGGCTTCCACGCGTTGACTAAGTCTTCCAAGTCTAGTAAGATCGAACCAACGCTGTCCTTCTCCTATAAATTCCTTGCCTCTTTCTTCGACCAAAAGGTCTATAAAATCTTCCATATTACTGGCCTCTACTTCTCCCAAGTTGGCTCTTTGTCTTATTTTATTCAGATACTCATTGGCTCTGTCAAACTTTCCCAATCTGGCTTGTGCTTCGGCATATACGAGCAATACATCGGCATAGCGGATAACCGGAAAATCGTTAAAAGATCCTCCTGCCGTCGGATCGGCTACAGCATCCCAATATTTATCGATATACACGTGATCCAAGTTTACAGTAGAATTATCAGAAGCGATAAAACTGGTCATAAAAGTATCCTCTCGGCGTTCGTCTGCCGCAGCAAAGGTGGCATACATATTGTCGTTGGCGATTTGCCATCCTTGAGTGTTAGATATCCCATCTACCTCAGCACTTAAAGCAGCCGGTAATAATCTGACATTAAATTGCCCTACTTCCCAGAAGGAAATAGCTCCTCCTGCATCGCCAAATCCCACAGAAAAAACAGCTTCCTTTCCTCCTCGATTTTCAATGCGGAAGGCGTCTTTGTATTGATCCCACAACCCGTATAAACCCGAATCTATGACATCAAAAGCCTTATCTGAAGCCAGTTGATACTCTCCCATACGCAGATATACCCGAGCCAACAAAGCCTGTGCAGCGCCCTGTGTAGCTCTTCCTTCTTGTATCTCCCCATCAGGCGGAAGTGCCTCGGCATCGGTGAGATCATTTATAATCTGTTGGTAAATTTCATCAGTAGAAGCCACTTCTGGATTGAGCGGGGCATCTTCAGTAATAACCAATGGTATTTGTCCAAACATCCGAACCATATTAAAGTAAAGCAGTCCCCTTAAAAACTTTGCTTCATTGACATATCGGTTTCTTATAACCTCGTCCATTTCAATACCCGGAATGCGCGCTATGGCAACGTTGGCTAGATAAATAGTCTTGTAATGAACCTCCCATATTTCCTGCAGGGCTACATTGTCGGCATTATAGGTAAAAGTTTCCAGCTGATCGAACTGTGGTGCCCCTAGCTGGTTATTGTTCATCTCATCGGAAGCAAGACCAATGGTTACCCAAAACGTACTGTGATAAACCCCCGCAGTATTTCCCCTGGAGGCGTCGTATGCTCCAAGATGGGCATAAACGGAATTTACTGCAGCCAAGGCATCCTGTGCAGTTTTGTAATAATTACTGGTGGCCACCTGGTTTTCGGGATTTTCCTCTAGAAAATCACTACAAGAAAAGAACAGGAGTGCACACAGCAAACAACTGTATGGCTTTAATAGAAAATTATATATTGTTTTCATCGCGTTGTCTTTTTGTGTTTAAAATCCGAGGTTAATTCCAAATGTGTACATTCTCGTTTGAGGATAGTTGCCATCATCTACTCCAACGATATTGGTAGTACCTCCATAGGCATTGCCTTCGGGATCATATCCGCTGTAATTGGTCCACGTAAACAGGTTGGTGGCACTGGCATATACACGTAGGTTGCTAATCCCAAAACGATCGGTCAGTTTCTTCGGGAAATTATATCCCAAGGTTACATTCTTTACTCTCACATAAGAGGCATCCTCAACAAATGCCGATGAGAAGGTACTGTTGAAGGAGTCATTTGCCGATGCTTTGGGATAAGTATTGCTCGGGTTTTCTGGAGTCCATCGGTTGAGACCTGCCTTTGCCAAGACGTTCTGTTGCCCATTCATATTTTCCTGATTGAGCAAGTTCATATTGACCATATCATTCCCTTGGCTGCCTTGAATAAAAATATTCAAACTAAAATTCTTATAGGAGAATTCATTGTTCAAGCCCCAGGTATAGTCGGCCTCGGCCGTTCCTATTACGGTGAGATCATATTCGTCTATAAAACCGTCGGGGCTTCCATCCGGACCACTTATATCCCTATATCGACGATCTCCTGCAGTGGGGGTTTGCCCCCTCAATGCCGGACCAGCTGCGGCATCGGCATCGGTTTGATATATGCCTTCAAAAACATAGCCTTCAAAAGTTCCTATGGGTTTTCCTTCCTTCAGTATGCTTCCACCTACCAGGAGGTTAATATCCTCGTCCCTAGCCAAATTGGTCACTTTATTGCGATTTACGGAAAAATTTCCCGAAGCATTCCAAGAGAATGCCCCATTAAAAATATCGGCTCCCACTTCCAAACCAAATCCGCGGTTCTGTACATTTCCCACATTCAACAGAGTAGTCTGAAAGCCCGAAGTAAAGGGAATAGGAGTTCCCAATAAGAGATCGGAGGTTTTTTTGTCGTATACTTCTGCTGTAACTCGTAACTTTCCATTCCAGAATGCCATATCCACTCCGAGGTTTGCCTGTCTGGTGGTTTCCCATTTCAGATCGCGATTAGGGTAACTGCTGGGTTCCTGACCGTAAAACACATCCGGACTTCCCGCTCCATTATTAAACACTCCTTCACCGAAAGGCGCTACCAAAGCAAGGGAATTATAGGAAGCTATAGATTGATTTCCGATAACACCGTAACTCAAACGCAGTTTTAGATCGCTAAAAAGTTGAGAGTCCTTCATAAAATCTTCATTGATCACACGCCATGCAAATGCAGCTGAGGGGAAAAAACCGTATTGATTGCCCTTTGCAAACTTTGAAGAACCGTCGACCCTTCCGGAAATAGTGAACAAATATTTGTCTTTCATCACGTAATTGACTCGTGCCAAATAAGACACAAGCGACCATCTTGACTCGTCGTTTACAGGAGGTTGCGGATTTTCTGCGGCAGACAAATTGTGATATCCTGTTCGTCCATCGGGAAAACCAAAAGCTATACTGGTGAGCGATTCATTTTGGAATTCTTGTAACGTAAATCCCAGAAGCGCCGTAAGATGATCTCCTCCGTCAAAGTTCTTATTATAGGTTAGTGTGTTCTCATTGAGCCAAGTCAGCGCATCGAGTGTAGCTATAGATGCCTCTCCTCGGCTGCTCTCTGTACGTTTCAGAAAATTTGGTCCGAAGGCACTGTTTTTGGTGTGCAGCAAATCAATCCCTAGACTACTGCGAAAATTGAGATTTTCAGTAATTGCATATTCGGCAAACACATTTCCGAGAAGCCTTGAAGTAACCGTTCTCGACTCGTATTCTCGAGCTTCAGCCACCGGATTAGCTACTGCGTCTTTGCGATCGTGCTCGAAAGTGTATCCACCTGGCTGATTCGGATCATACACCGGGAGTATAGGGTTTATTTGCAAGGCATTGGCCACGACTCCCGGAACGATTTGTCCGGGACCAGTAAGCACTCCGTTTGATACAATCCTCGCATAGGATAGATTGTTTCCTATTTTAAATTTGTCGCTCAGCTCGCGTTCGAGGTTAACACGGAAAGAATATCTGCGAAAATCGGACCCCGTCACAATACCATCCTGAGTAAACAATCCGCCAGAAATGGCGTACTTTGTCTTTGCATCACCACCCGAAAAAGTGAGTTGATAATCGGAGACCTGCGCTGTCCTGAACAATTCATCCTGCCAGTCGGTACCCTTGCCCAAGGAAGACGGGTTTACATAAATGGGATTGCGCCCAGCATTCACTTCGGCCTCATTTACAAGAGTTGCGTATTCCCTCGCGTCGAGGAGGTGTAATTTATTTGACAACTGCTGTACTCCGTAATACGCGTTAAAACTGATGGTCTCTCTCCCTTCCTTTCCTTTTTTCGTTGTGATCAAAACTACCCCATTGGCCCCTCTTGAACCGTAAATAGCTGTTGCCGAAGCATCTTTGAGAATTTCTATAGATTCTATATCGTTCGGATTGATGGTCGAAAGCGGACTTATCCCGCCCCCCCTTCCACCTGCAGAGGTTTCTCCTACCTCGCTGTTTACAAGCATTCCGTCTATAACATACAAAGGCTCACTACTGGCGTTCACCGAGCTCGTTCCCCTAATACGTATATTGGTACCCCCTCCCGGGACTCCAGAAGCCTGGGTAACCTGTACACCTGCCGCTCTACCTTGCAATGCCTGTTCGAAACTCGAAGCCGGCACAGCCTGTAATTCTTCAGCACTTACAGAAGAAACAGCCCCGGTAACATCAGATTTCCGCTGACTGCCATATCCGATAACGATTACTTCAGAGAGTTTTCCCATATCGGGTTCTAACTCCACCTGCAGTACCGTTTGCACTCCAACTCGCACTTCTTTAGGGCTAAATCCGACATAGCTGAATACCAGTACTGCGTTTCTATCCGGGATTTCTATCTCAAAATTTCCGTCAAAATCTGCAATGGTACCTGTATTTGTTCCTTTTACCGCAACAGTACTTCCGGCGAGAGCTTCTCCATCAACAGACCGAACCGTTCCGCTAATCACTATCTTTTCCTGTTGCTGAAAAGCAAAGCCTTTTGCAGACATCCCGAAACAGAGAAGAGATAGAAACAGAGCATATGCTCTTATTAATCGGTGTATTTTCATAATAAAACAGATTTTTGATTGCTACTCATTTTAGATCTCAATTCTTGGTTCCCCACTGCATATTAGGTTTGTCGCCAAGGTAGAGTTCAAGGCTCCCTCCTTTTTGAAAAACATTGTGAGAAAACCAGTATTTCTGATATTCCTCTCCGTTTAAAAGGGCTTTTTGAATGTACACATGATCGGGGCTGTTGTTATGGGTAATGATCTTAAATTCTTTTCCTTCGTAGTATTTTGGGTCGAGTTTGATCAGCACCTCATCGAAAACCGGACTGGTAATATCGTATACCGGATTTTGAGAAACATTGCCATCGAGACTAAACAGTCCGATAGCCATTAAAGCACTGACTCCTCCCATCTGCCCTTGGTCTTCATCGTGCCCGCCATACCCCAAATCGGGAGTAGTACCTCCATATGCCTGTTTCCCTACTTTGCGAACCCAATACTGGCTGAGCCAAGGTTTTCCGGCGTGATTAAAAACATGGGCATTAGAACAACCGGGCTGATTGGCATAGCTCACATACCCTTCGTTGTAGGCAAAGACAAAATCGTCTTCTTCTGCCATTTCGAAAGCGTGATTGAGTTTGTCGCACAGTACATCTTCCCCTCCCATCAGTGAGGCCAGTTCCTCAATTTGATGTGATACCGACCATGTAGCCTGCCAAGCATTGGCTTCAATCCAGCCTTTTCCTGAAAGTGGGTCGTTGTGCATAAAGTTACCTTTTCGATCTCTTGGGAATATCAATTTCTGCTCCGAGTTAAATAGCGTCTTCCATCCACTTGCTCTCTTGCTAAAAAAACGATAATCTTTATTTTTCCCCATTGTTTTTGCCATTTGCGACAAGGCGTAATCTTGAAAAGAAGCCTCAAGGGTGATTCCTGCATTTTCAGGCCAGTATCCATTGTCTGTATAAAATTGGATATCGGCGGCATCTCCAAGCATCCCTCCCGGTAACAGATTTCTTTTCACTACATCATATGCAATTTCGCTATCTATTTTGGTGAGTAAGCCCTTCTGAAAAGTGGAAACGATGAGATTGGTTGCCGGGGACCCTGTCATGATATAAGAATAACCGCCACCACTGGGGCCACGGGGTAAGAGTCCACCGTTAACTGCATACTGTACCATAGAAGCTGACATCTCATCCATTACCTCCGGCCATGCGAGTCCCCACAACACATTCAGATTCCACTGTGTAAGCCACCAAGCATCCGAATTGTACATATTGAACTCCAAATTGCCATTTCCATCCTTGGGCAAGGTCTTTATCTTAAAATCAGCCTCTGTAAAAGTTCCTTTTCGAATTCCTGAAGTACGATCGGGATAATCGCCAGAAATGTCATTTATTTTCTGTCTACCTAAAAGCACATGCCACAGATCGGTATAAAATTTTACTCTTTGCTCACGGCTCCCCCCTTTTACTTCTATTTTTCCCAACCAATCGTTCCATTCATTGACCGACTCGCGATGGACTTTGTCAAAATCCCAGTGAGCGCATTCTCTATTGATGTTATTTCTGGCATTTTCCACACTGGTATAGGAAATAGCTATCTTCATCTGCAACACATCTCCCGCACTTACATCGTAAATTGCGGTAACTCCGGTACTATCGCCTTCAATTTCATTTATATTGTAAAAACGCCTTTTACCAGTCCACCCATCAACTCGCTTAAAAGGCTTGTCAAATTCTGCTACAAAAAAGACCTTCACGTCTTCCGGCCCTCCCCAAAAGCGATTCGTTGTACTGAAATACCCTTCTATAGTGCGTTCTCCCTTTCGCTGCACATATGCGTTTTCCATCTGCACATTGCTCACATATCCACCGAGATTAGTCAACACCTGAGTTTCCATAGTTTTTGTAAAAGCGAAACGGTAAAAACTCACCCTGTCAGTGGCGGTAAATTCTGTACGAACACCATGATCCTTGAGATAAACTCGCTGATACCCCGGTTGCACTATTTCGTCCTCATGACTAAAAGCCGACTTCCAGCCCTCCTGCCCTCTGGTAGGATCTACCGCTGCAGGTGCGGGCATAATTTCCAGTCCACCCAGCATCCAACTGTGAATTTGCTCAAAGCCTAGAATATGTTCGTCATTGTAATTATAACCGCCGCCATTCTGATTCTTATTTCGTGTAAGAGGAGCGGCACTCATCATACCAAACGGTCTGGATCCCGTGATAAAAAACAAATAACGGCCCCGGTTGGTTTCAATATAAGGGTCTACCCAAAAAACAGCCTCATCCCTATCTTCTGGAGCCGCAAACACCTCTATTTCAGACAATCCCAAATCTTTCCCATCACCATCAGTGACCTGAAATTTCACCCATTCTACTGCTTTGGTATCAAATCGAACCTCCTTTCCTTCTCCATTATTCGGTATGCGGTTTACCCATATCGAACTCCCATCGCTAAACACAAGCTTGCCCCCTGCAGTAAATTCTTTTTCAGTAGGACGATCGTATACAACTATTCGATTGATTTTCCGTGGCTTCTCCCAACGCAATTCAACCCAAGGAAAACGAATGTATCCCCAATCTGTCGTGACCCCTTCGCATGCCCATTCGCCCACTCCCGGAACCCCTATAATACCATCTGCAATATTTTGTGGAGAAAAGGCATCCGATAAAATCGTTGAAGCCGATATTCTAGCTTCCTTAGCTATGTTTCCCGTTTGCCCGTACAGCACACAGGCCAAAAAGAAAATAACAGCAGTACTCAAAAGCCTTATTTTACCTTTTCTTTTCATCAGTTTAATTTTATATGTTCATACATATGGACATTATACAAATGTAAACAAAAAATAACACGAAAATTACGAATTATATATTTTTTTCAATTATATTTTATGTTATTCTATTTTTAGGAGCTATTACGCTTATCAATACCATATACAACAAGGGATTATTGCGCTTAAAATTTTATTCTGAACAAACGAAGGTTTAAAACACTGTCCTCCTCGCAGAAACACGCAATTATTAATTCCCTCTTCTGCGGAATTCACTTAAAAGAACCGCGGTTGCAGTAGCCACATTAAGGCTCTCTGTTTGTTGCATATATCCAAAGCGGGGGATTGAAAGAATTTTGTGGGAGAGCGAGCGTATTTTGTCTGATATGCCATTGGCCTCATTCCCCATTACTAAGATACCTTGTTCGGGCAAGTGGGAGTCGTAAACATTCTCACCGTTCATATCGGCTGTAAATACGGGGAGTTCAGATTCTTGAATATAGTTTTCCAACTCCCTGTACACTACATTTACCCGAGCCAGAGATCCCATACTGGCCTGTACCACTTTGGCGTTGTAGCAATCTACTGTCGTAGCACTGCAAACTAACTGATCTACACCAAACCAGTCACACAAGCGGATGATGGTACCCAGATTACCCGGATCCCTTATGTCGTCGAGAACAAGCACCAATCCGGAGTTTTTGATTTCTTTTTCTGCCGGTATCTCAAAAAGGGCAAGTGCTTTATTCGGTGTTTTCAAGCGACTGATTTTTTTCAACTCTTGCTCTGATATCTCTCGTGTACAGCTAAGGGCAGCAGGAAAACAGTCGGTATCTGTGGTGTACAATTCCCTCAAATTCATCCCAGCATCGATAAGCTCGGTAATAACTTTTACACCTTCAGCCACAAATATTCCATGTCGCTTGCGGTACTTTTTTTGGTCTAAACCCGTTATTAGTTTAATTTCGCTTTTACTAACCATCCGTCACAGTGTATTTTCACACATTTTTTTTACATCTTTGTCTAACCAAAGAACCTAAGAGACTCTGGTTATTCATAAAATCTGAAACCTGTTAAAACCCGTTGTTTTCCATTGAAAACCCAAACCACAAAAATAGCGGTAATCTTTTTAATACTGTCTATAGTATCTTGTAATACGGTAAAAAGAGTAGGCGATAACGAGCTGCTCCTTACCCAAAACAACATTTATGTAAACGGGAAACGGGAAAAAGGAGAGCGTTTACACAACCTTATGTCGCAGCACCCCAACAACGCCTTGTTGGGATTTAATCTGAAACTGCACTTGTACAATCTCGCCACGCCGAAATCGGATTCAGCGTTTACCGACTGGTTGTATCGCAAAGAAAAGAGAAAAAAAAGACTTAGTAGGCTCTTGTCTGAAAAACAAGTGATAGAGCTAGGCAGATCGGTGGTGGGTTTTAACAATTGGCTAATGGAAACAGGAGAACCTCCAGTAATTATAGAGGAAACCGGAGCACAAAAATCTAAAGACCGCCTCAGTCTTTACTACAACAGCAAGGGATATTTTAACAACAAGGTAACGTTTTCTATCGACTCTATACCGAATAAGAAAAAACAGGGTGAGGTAAATTATCACGTAACTACAGGTAATCCATATTTTATCGACAGTATTACCAAAAAAATTGCCTCTCCCGATATAGATTCCATATACAACAGATACAACTCTAGAAATCTGATAAAACAAGGAGAGCAATTCGACTTGGCACATTTTGAGGCCGAACGCGAGCGTATCAACTCCATTCTCACCAATACGGGTATATACCAATTTCAACCCAATTCGTCGGTACACTTCAATGTGTTGCGCGATACAGTCGCCTCTAATGAAGATTATAAAATGCCGGTCGAAATAGAGATAAACAACCGATACGAACGCGTAGGAGACACAGTAAAAGAGGTTCCCTACAAAATACATCACATTAAAAACGTAAACATTTATGCCGACTACACTTTTGGCATGGAGCAAGAATCTCTGGATTCGATCACATACGACCGCTTCACCATTTATTTCCGAAACAAATTGAGATACAAGCCCAAAGCTCTTGCCGATGCCGTAGCTATTACACCCGGTAGCCTGTATCGCGAAATTGATCGCAGTCGTACTTACAGACAGATTAGCAATCTCAACACTTTTAAATATCCAAATATAGAGTACCGTTATGCCCGTGGTACCGACGACAGTCTCAACACCAATATATACCTCTCTCACCGCCCTAAATTTTCCCTTGGGCTAAACACCGATATCTCCCATTCCAACATACAAGATGTAGGGATATCATTTAGCACATCGCTGATAAGTCGCAATGTCTTCAGGGGGGCAGAAACACTAGAGGTATCGGCACGAGGAACCATAGGTTCGTCGAGAGAAGCTAGTAATCCTCACGACCGTTTTTTTAATATCTCCGAGTTTGGAGGCGATATAAGGCTCAACTTCCCGAGGATATTCTTTCCGATTAGCACCGATCGAATTATCCCAAAATATATGTTACCCGAAACACGTATATCGGTAGGTAGTTCCTTTCAGAGAAATATCGGATTGGACAAACAGAGTTTCAACACCATATTGCGCTACAATTGGACACCATCATATCGAAAAAAACACAGCTTTGAGCTTATCAATATCGAATTCATTCGAAATCTCAACGTCGATCGTTATTTTCAGGTTTACCAGAACAGCTATGAACGACTCAACCACATCGCGGGAAACACCAGCACCAATCCTACATATTTCGACGATGGAGGCGATCTTCTCATCCCCGATGGGGCTCGTCAGTTTACCAGAGACGCACTCTCAGGAGGCATAGGCGGTATAACTCCTGGCTCTGAAGATTACCGCACTATTTCGAGCATAGAAGAACGCCGAAGGAGACTCAGCGCCAACAACCTGATATTCGCCTCCAATTTTACATACACTCACAACACCCGCCGTGGAACAAGCGACAATACCTTTTCACAGTTCAAGGCTAAACTGGAAACTGCCGGAAATTTTTTATCTGCCGCTTCACAACTCATCGATTTCAACAAAAACGATCAGGATAAAAAGTTGGTCTTCGACGTACAGTACTCCCAATACGTAAAGACAGAACTGGATTTTATCAAACACTTACAGGTATCAAGTCGGGGAATTTTTGCTTTCAGAAGTTTTTTCGGACTCGCAATTCCCTATGGCAATGCCACTAACATCCCCTTTTCGAGGAGTTACTTTGCCGGAGGAACAAACGACAACCGAGCATGGCAGGCTTATTCTCTCGGACCGGGACGCACAAATGCCAGGAACGACTTTAACGAGGCTAACTTGAAAATAGCACTGAATCTCGAGTACAGATTTAACATTATGGGAAGCCTAAACGGTGCCTTTTTTGTCGATGCCGGAAATATATGGAATACCTTAGACGACGTGGACGACGAAGATGCTGTTTTTACCGGTTTGTCTTCACTTAAAGATATAGCCCTCGGCAGTGGCTTTGGCTTCAGATACGATTTCGGATTTTTTGTCATTCGATTAGATACCGGATTTAAGACCTACAACCCTGCAGAACCTATGGAAAAGAGATGGTTTCGGGATTACAACTTCGGCAATGCAGTGTACAACATCGGAATTAATTACCCCTTTTAAGGCCCTATTCATTACACACTATCTACACTACACCCTACATCTCAATTTGCCGCTCTATTTTGAGATTAAGACTGCTAATTTTATTACTTTTGCTTTTTAATAACTGTCTAATTCAGGAAAACTTTAAAAACTATGAGTCACAATATCAAGGCCGGAGTTGCTACCGGGGATAAAGTACAGGAAATATTTGCCTATGCCAAAAGTAAGGGATTTGCTCTACCAGCGGTAAACGTGATAGGATCAGACAGCATCAACAGCGTGCTGGAAACTGCAGCCGACCTTAACGCTCCGGTTATCATACAGTTTTCTAACGGAGGAGCCCAGTTTAACGCTGGAAAAGGGCTTTCTAACGACGGACAGCAAGCGGCAATTCTCGGTGCTATCGCCGGAGCCAAACACATACACGAACTCGCCGAAGCCTACGGCGCTACAGTAATACTTCACACCGACCACTGTGCAAAAAAACTATTGCCGTGGATAGACGGATTACTGGATGCCAGTGAAAAGCACTTTACCGAGACCGGCAAACCGCTGTTCAGCTCTCATATGATCGACCTCTCAGAAGAACCCATTGAAGAGAATATTGAGATCTGTAAAAAGTATCTCGCCCGTATGAGCAAGATAGGAATGACCCTCGAAATCGAGCTCGGAGTAACCGGGGGTGAAGAAGACGGGGTAGACAATACAGATGTAGACTCTTCAAAACTCTACACCCAACCCGAAGAGGTGGCATACGCATACGAAGAACTGATGAAAGTGAGCCCCAAGTTTACCATAGCTGCGGCCTTTGGTAACGTTCACGGTGTATACAAACCCGGAAATGTAAAACTGACCCCTAAAATTCTGAAAAACTCACAGGAATTCGTATCTAAAAAATTCAATGTTCCTGCCAACAGCATAGATTTTGTATTCCACGGCGGTTCGGGTTCTACACTCGAAGAGATCAGAGAAGCTATCGGTTACGGAGTTATAAAAATGAACATAGACACCGATCTTCAATACGCCTTTTTAGAAGGAATAAGAGATTATATACAAGACAAGAAAGACTATCTTCAGTCTCAGATTGGAAACCCTGAAGGGGCCGATCAACCCAACAAGAAATTCTACGACCCGAGAGTATGGCTCAGGGAAGGAGAAAAAACGTTTAAAGCGCGCTTAAAAAGAGCCTTTGAGGATCTTAACAATGTAAATACCTTATAAACAGGCTACAGGATTTTCCGGATTTAAACAGCGTACAGCTATAAGACTTATTTTTTTAACTTGCGCATCCAAAATTCGGAAAACTCAAATATCCAATAACGAAAAAGAAATATATGGCTTGGTTCAAACGAAAAGAAAAAGGGATTCAGACCTCGACCGAAGAAAAAAAGGACACTCCAAAGGGACTTTGGTATAAGTCGCCCACAGGAAAAATTGTCGGAGCCGAAGAACTGGAAAGCAATTTTTACGTAAGTCCGGAAGACGATTACCACGTTCGCATTGGGAGTAAAGAATACTTTTCTATCCTCTTTGACGACAACACTTTCACAGAATTGAATCCGAATCTCACCTCCAAGGATCCGTTAAAATTCGTAGACACCAAAAAGTACACCGACCGTCTTAAGGAGGCCCAGGAGAAGACCAAACTCAAGGATGCCGTGCGCACAGCGGTCGGCAAATCGATGGGAAAAGACTTGGTCATCGCCTGTATGGATTTTGCTTTTATCGGCGGATCTATGGGTAGCGTAGTCGGTGAAAAAATTGCGAGAGCTATCGATTATTCCATCCAAAATAACATCCCCTTTCTCATGATTTCCAAATCGGGAGGGGCGCGTATGATGGAAGCCGCGCTTTCACTGATGCAACTGGCTAAAACGTCGGCTAAACTAGCCCAGCTCGCCGAGGCACGCATACCCTATATTTCACTCTGTACTGACCCAACGACTGGTGGAACAACAGCCTCATACGCCATGCTGGGCGATATCAATATCGCTGAACCTGGCGCATTGATTGGTTTTGCGGGACCAAGGGTGGTTAAAGAAGCTACAGGTCAGGATTTGCCAGAAGGTTTCCAGACCTCTGAGTTTTTACAGGAACACGGATTCCTCGATTTTATTTCTCACAGAAGAGACCTCAAGAAAAACATCAACCTCTATCTCGATCTCATTCTCAATCGAGAAATAGGAGCATAAGCTTTTTTTGGGCAGAAACAATAATATTACAACTATTTATTCTATATTTGCGCCCTGTTAGAAAATCTAACACAATACATAAGAATCATTTAAACAATATTGGCATGTATTTATCAAAAGAAGTAAAAGAAGACATTTTTAAAAAGCACGGAGGTTCTGAAAAAAACACCGGATCTGCCGAAGGACAGATCGCCCTGTTTACTTATAGAATCACTCACCTTACTGAACACCTGAAAAAGAACAGAAAAGATTTTAATACAGAGCGCTCTCTGGTGAGCTTGGTCGGTAAAAGAAGAAGTCTTCTCGACTATCTCAAGAAAAAAGATATCGAGAGATATCGTGCTATAGTAAAAGAATTAGGACTTAGAAAATAATTCCGAAAGAGGCCTGAGTGCCTCTTTTTTGTTTTAGGCAAAGTAATTTTCATTGGGTTAACTACAACAACACAACGCCCGTCGGCAGACGGAACCCTTTGTATAATTAATTAAAAACATTTTATGATTCCTGAAGTAAAAAGAGAAATTATCGATCTGGGAGATGGTAGAACCATCTCTATCGAAACAGGAAAATTGGCAAAACAAGCCCACGGGTCTGTTGTTGTGCAAATGGGCAATACAATGTTACTTTGTACCGTAGTATCGTCTTATAAAGAGAGTGCGATGGATTTCTTTCCACTCACTGTAGATTACCGAGAAAAATTTGCGGCAGCTGGTCGTTATCCAGGAGGATTTTTCAAAAGGGAAGCCAGACCTAGCGACCGCGAGGTGTTGACCATGCGTATCGTAGACCGCGTACTCCGCCCCTTGTTTCCATCTGACTATAAGAACGAAACACAGGTAATGATACAACTCATGTCTCACGACGAAGAGGTAATGCCTGATGCGCTAGTAGGACTGGCCGCTTCGACAGCTATCCAATTGTCTGACATTCCGTTTGAATGCCCTATCTCTGAAGTTCGAGTAGGTCGTATAAACGGAGAGTTTGTTATCAACCCAAGTCGCGAACAGCTCGTAGAATCTGATATCGATATGATTATCGGTGCATCTGAAGATTCTGTGATGATGGTAGAAGGGGAAATGAAAGAGATTTCTGAAGAAGAAATGGCTGATGCCATTCAGTTTGCCCACGAAGCCATCAAGGTTCAATGTGCAGCACAAGTACGACTGGCAGAGGCCTTTGGCAAAAAACCTGTAAGAGAATACACCATTGCCAAAACAGACGAAGACATCGCCGCCAAAGTACGTGAAGCAGCTTACGACAAAATATACAAAATCGCAAAAAGCGGCTACAGCAAAAGAGAACGCAGCGAAGCTTTTTCTGCAGTAAAAGACGAGGTTTTAGCCCTTTTTAGCGAAGAAGAACTGGAAGAAAATGAGGCTCTGATCTCTAGCTATTTCAACAAAGTAGAAAAAGAAGCAGTAAGAGAGCTCACGCTTTCCGAAGGTATTCGCTTAGACGGAAGAAAGACGAATGAGATTCGTCCTATCTGGTGTGAAGTAGATTATTTACCGTCAGTTCACGGGTCGGCTATCTTTACTCGTGGAGAAACACAAGCCCTTGCAACTGTTACTCTCGGAACTTCTAGAGAGGCTAACATTATCGACCTGCCGACACAACAGGGAGAGGAAAACTTTTATCTCCACTACAATTTCCCACCCTTCTGTACTGGTGAAGCCTACCCGATAAGAGGAACTTCTCGTCGTGAAATAGGTCACGGAAACTTGGCACAACGCGCACTAAAAGGAATGATTCCTGAAGACACCCCTTATACCGTAAGGGTAGTTTCTGAAGTACTTGAATCTAATGGCTCCTCGTCTATGGCCACTGTATGTGCCGGAACTATGGCGTTGATGGATTCTGGTGTTCAAATGAAAAAACCGGTGTCGGGTATTGCTATGGGACTTATTTCAGATGGTGAGCGTCATGCAGTGTTGTCTGATATTCTTGGTGATGAAGATCACCTCGGAGATATGGACTTTAAAGTAACAGGAACTGCCGACGGAATTACTGCCTGCCAAATGGACATCAAGATAAAAGGATTGCCATACGACATTTTGGTAACTGCATTAAAACAAGCTCGCGAAGGACGTTTGCACATCCTGGAGAAACTTACTTCAACCATTGCAAAACCAAATGCTGAAGTAAAAGCTCACGCTCCGAAAATCATAACTAGAACTATTCCGGGAGATTTTATCGGTGCGCTGATTGGTCCTGGTGGAAAAGTGATTCAGGAATTGCAGAAAGCTACCGATACCACTATTGTTATCAACGAAGTAGACGAACAAGGTATCGTCGAAATCTTGGGCACTAATCAAGAAGGTATCGATGCTGTTTTAGCTAAAATCGACGCTTTGCTATTCAAGCCGGAAGTAGGTGAGGTTTACGAAGTAAAAGTAATTAAAATGCTCGATTTCGGTGCCGTCGTCGAATATACAAAAGCACCTGGAAACGAAGTCTTATTACACGTATCTGAATTGGCTTGGGAACGTACAGAAAACGTATCCGACGTCGTCAATATGGGCGATGTTTTCGAAGTAAAATACTTCGGTATCGACCCTAGAACAAAAAAGCCAAAAGTATCTCGTAAAGCTCTAATCCCCCGACCTGCAAGAAAAGAAGGCAGTGAGAGAAAAGAGCATAAAAACCGTTAGTAACCAAAGGTTTACCGACTACAAAAAGGCCCGGCATTAACCGGGCTTTTTTCTTTGTTCCACCTGTCTATCCCCATCTACAATCATAGCACTTCTCTTAACCGAAACACAAATTGCAGCCTTTCACCGTCGCGCTCTACGGTCAATCGTATTTTTTTTCCAGCTTTCACATTCATCAGGGATATCATTTCTTGCAACGAGTGTCCGGAAGCTCGTTTTCCATTGACCGAAAATATCACATCTCCTTTCTCCAAACCAACATCTTCTGCAGGACTACCACTCCGTATTTCAGCGATTTCGAAGGTGGGATACAGGCTGTATTTCGACAATTGCTCGGACATTATCCGCTGCGTTTTAGGCGTTTCTCCATAGCCCGGAGACTTACGGATATTTCGATCTGGCACCCTTTCAATTCGCATTCCGTTGTGTTGAAGTTCTATACCGCTCATATTGTACTTAAACGGTTGTCTGAAATACCTATTTCGTTTGAGTCTTATCTTTTTCCCAGTGTAATCTACAGTCACATCAAAACGTTTCAGTATCCCTCCCCCTATACTGCCATCCCTTTCACTCAGGCTCTGAAGGTGTTGTAAAGAAATAGAGTCAGGAAAAGCCACTTTGGCACTCTTGAACTCAAACCCTCCGAGTTGTAATTTCTCTACTCTAGCGCGACTCCCGTACACACTTCCGCTCAGCCCCCTACCCAAAAAATCGTCAAAATGTCGCTTCGGAACCGACAAGCCATTGCTCTTTCTGTCAAATAACCAAAGTGCATCACTGCTTCCGGAATCGATTAATAATTTAACCGCTTCCCTCTGCCCGTTCAGTACAACATCAGCCTGTAGGTATGGCTTGTTGTGTATCATATCTAAATCCAAGGTATAACATTTTCTACATCTTTTGTAACGATAACTTCCCGGCTTGTAGAAACGGATTTTCTCTCTTGAATAACTTATATCCACAATCAAATCTCTGAACAGTTCAGCACCTATAATTCCGTGTATAGGAATACCGAGTCTCGGGGCAAAATTAATCCCCTGATCCAGTATGAGATAGAGATCGCTCTTGTCGTTTACAACCGCTTCACCGATTTTTATAATATTATCTCCAGATCGGTAGGCTTGTATAGCCTCTCCATCCCCCAGTCCACGAATAAAAATTGTCTCAAAATCTGAAAACTCAGGAGGATCTTCGGAACCGAGGTTAAACAGTATAGGTTTGCTCACCCCGCTGTCCAAAATAAACGACAAGACTACTCCATTAACTTCGACAGGGATAATTATCAGATTGTTCACCAACTGAAATTTTACACTGTGCTTATTCCGATCCGGAAGTAGTTCAAATTTAGTCTGCCCCTCTACCTCTACCTGAAACAGAAGCAGCAGCAAGATGACTGAGATAAAATTTATCGTATTTTTTAACATAAAAAACAATATATTACTAATATAATCATTAGTTCCCCTTACAAAAACATCATTAAAAACTTTAACGTAAATATTAATCACAATATTTACACCTAACATATATCACTTAGGAATTATTTTGCAAATTTGCACTGCAGTGCGTCTGATGTAAGTTTATCAACAATGCCCTTTGGCATTCTAAAACAACAGTCACCCCTGCAGTATTTATCATTAATTAACCACAAGAAACTGCTATTATGCCATCAATATCACACAAAGGTCAGTTGATGCCCGAATCTCCTATCCGAAAACTCGTTCCTTTTGCGGAGAATGCCAAAAAAAAAGGTCGTAAAGTATATCACCTCAACATCGGTCAACCTGATATTAAAACCCCTCAGGTAGCTCTCGACGCGGTAAAGAACAACAACTTAGAAATCATTGAATACGGCAGAAGCGAAGGCTCTGAACAGTATCGCGAGAAACTCGCGGCCTATTACGCAAAAAATGACATTCAGGTTTCTGCCGATCAGATTGTGGTGACCACCGGTGGTTCTGAAGCCTTGATGTTTGCTATGGGAGCTGTTGCCGACTACGGTGACGAAATCATTATACCCGAACCATTTTATGCCAATTACAACGGTTTTGCCACAGCTTCTGGAGTAAAGGTCGTCCCTGTGATATCGACCATAGACAACAATTTTGCCCTTCCTCCTATAGAGGCTTTTGAAGAGCTTATCACTTCCAAAACACGTGCTATACTGATTTGTAATCCCGGTAACCCGACAGGGTACCTCTATTCCAGAGAGGAGATTAAAAAACTCGCTGAAATCGTAAAAAAACACGATCTTTTCCTCATTACAGACGAAGTATACAGAGAATTTACCTACGACGGTGCCGAACACTATTCCGTAATGCAGGAAGAAGGACTGGGGTCTCATGCCATCATGATCGACTCTGTTTCCAAACGCTACAGTATGTGTGGGGCGAGAATCGGATGTCTGGTATCCAAAAACAAGGAGGTAATTTCTACTGTGCTGAAATACGCTCAAGCCAGATTGTCGTCGCCTACCTATGCGCTAATGGCCAGTGAAGCAGCACTACAAACACCGCAAAACTATTTCGACGAGGTGCTGCAAGAATACACCGAACGAAGAAATCTGTTGATCAGCGAACTCGAAACCATCGAAGGCATAAAAGTAGCCAAACCCAAAGGAGCTTTTTATTGTATTGCAGAACTACCTGTTAAAAACTCAGATGATTTTGCTCGATGGCTTTTAGAGAGTTACCAATACGAAAATCAGACCGTAATGGTAGCTCCGGCTGCAGGATTTTACTCCACTCCGGGAATGGGCACACGTGAGGTTCGTATCGCCTATGTCCTCAAAAAAGAAGATTTAAAGACAGCTGTCAACATCCTTAGAGAAGCTCTTAAAGTATACCCAGACAAACTGTAAACAAAACCTCCTCTGTTAATTCTCTTGCCGTGCACATCGAAGAAAACATATCGCTCAAAAATTACAACACTTTCGGAATCGATGCGCGCGCGAGGTATTTTGTTGAGGTTTCCGACAAAAATGAATTGCTGGAAATACTCTCCAAGCCAAATTATCCTGAAAAACTTATCCTAGGAGGCGGCAGTAATATCCTGCTCACAGCTGACGTCGAAAAATTGGTCGTTCGCATCCAAATCAAGGGAATTGAATTGGAAGCGGAAGACGGAAGCGACGTACTTGTAAAAGCAGGAGCTGGTGAAAACTGGCACAATTTTGTGCTATGGGCTTTAGAACGAGGATACGGAGGCTTGGAGAATCTATCACTTATTCCGGGAAATGTGGGAACAGCTCCCATTCAAAATATAGGAGCATATGGCGTAGAACTCAAAGACGTTTTCGAATCTTGCGAAGCCCTAGAGATAGCTACCGGAAAAACCCGTGTCTTCTCGAGAGAAGAATGTCGGTTTGGCTACCGAGACTCTATCTTCAAGCGAGAAGCCAAGGGCAAATACATCATCACCGCAGTCACCTTTCGCCTCCGTCGTACAGACCACCATATCCGCATACACTATGGAGCCATATCGCAGGTACTCGATCAAAGAGGTATATCAGAACCGGGAATTAAAGATATCTCTGATGCTGTAATTTCTATCCGGCAAAGCAAACTTCCAGACCCTCGGAAAATTGGGAATTCAGGCAGTTTTTTCAAGAACCCTGTTATTTCGGAAAACACCTTCAAAAAAATATTGAAACACTATCCCGAAGCCCCCTCCTATCCCCTGCCCGACAATCAGGTAAAAATCCCTGCAGGATGGCTGATAGAACAGTGTGGTTTTAAGGGCAAACGCTTCGGTGCAGCCGGAGTACACCCGCAACAAGCCCTTGTACTGGTTAACTACGGCGGTGCAACGGGACGGGAAATATGGCAGTTGGCCTCGCGTATCAGAGAGAAAGTAAACGAGGAATTTGGAGTAATGCTCGAACCTGAAGTAAACGTACTTTAAATTGTAGTGAAAATCAAAAAAACTTTCCTTTAAAAACATTATTTGATACCTTTGGGTAAGCTGTTTAAGCAGTGTAAAGTTTCACCCAACTCCCGACATCATGTCTTCTCTACTGGAAATCAACATTGTGAACCTGCTCATCGAGAAAGATGAAAAGGGAATGACCATGCTCTACGATTACTACGGTGACGCTTTATACGGTATTGCGCTCAAGATCACATCTGACGAGGAACTGGCTCGAGATGCGCTTCAGGAAGGATTGATGAAAATCTGGAAAAAAGCACATACTTATGATACTGGAAAAGCCAAGCTCTTTACGTGGATGTACCGTATTATCAGAAATACAGCCATCGACAAAGTGAGAAATAGCAGTGTAAAAGAAGAAAAGAAAATCCAACTGGATATTTCCAACGTATATAATATAGGTATCGATGCTATTAAACCCGAGCATCTGGATATAGGAAAGCATCTCGCCTCCTTAGATTTAAAATATCAGGTGATTCTCGAAGCCCTGTTCTTTCAGGGCATGACACAACAGGAAGCCAGTGAAGTACTCGATATCCCTCTGGGAACAGTGAAGTCTCGTCTAAAGATTGGACTGCGAGAATTGCGCAAAATTTTTGATACCGAATAAAATAAATACAACAAAAAGCAGGGGTAAAAAGATCTGATATGAAAAATGACATGGAAAAGATACTGGAAAGTGATCTGCTGGAGCAATATCTCATAGGAACTACCACACCAGAGGAAAACGTTTATGTTGAAAACTGCATAGCCAAATATCCGGAGGTAAAGCGAAAGTACACCGAACTGGAAGAAGACCTAGAAAATTACACCCGGTCTTTTGCTAAACCAGCTCCCGAAAAAGTCAAAAAAAATGTGATACACGCCATTCGAAGAAAAAAACGGTTTGTACCCCGATTTACCAATATGGCGGCCGTAATAGCTGCGGTATTCTGTACCTCTACTATCGTTTTACTGTACCAAAACAAATTGTTGTTACAAAAAAACGGATCAGTCAACGAAGAGATTGCCGCCTTAAAAAGCGATATCCTAAACACCAATTCAAAGTTAGATGATGTAAAAAACCAGTTTCTCATTCTCAACAATCCCAAGACCCGAAAATATGTACTTCAAGGAAACCGCAGAGCTAAAAATCTCAAAACAGTAGCCTATATAGACCCCGTTGAAAAACTGTCAATGATAAACGTTGTATCTCTACCAGAACTCCCCAAAGAGCAGGTATTCCAGATGTGGGCAGAAGTAAATGGCAAAATGGAAAGTTTGGGCATACTGGAAAACACCCAAAACAAATTGCTTTCTATCCCCTTTAAGGAAGATGCTAAAAGCTACAATATCACTATCGAACCCAAAGGAGGAAATATCACCGCCACTGAAGAAAATACCGTAGCGAGCATTTACCTGCGTTAACTCGTGGTAAAACATAATTTGTTTTGTATCTTTGCAGTATCTATAGAAAGATTGTCGCTATGAAACTAGTTTTGCTTACTACAGGATTGTTAGCTCTCGCTTTTGCCGGTATTGCTATTAAGATATGGGCCAAAAAGGATGGTAAATTTGCTGGCACTTGCGCTAGCCAAAGTCCCTTTTTGAACCAATCCGGAGAACCGTGTAGCTTTTGCGGAAAAATGCCGGACGAACAAGAATGTAAAGATCCAAAGGCTTATCAAAATTAAGTCCACGGGCTATCACTTATGCTCACCGTATTACTTTGCCTGTTAACGGGAAGCACCGGAGTTCTCGTAGCATATTACTTATTGTCTAGTCGGCTGGGTGGCGTTGTCAATGAAAGGCATCCAAAACAAATCACTCCCGTCTCTGTACTTATCCGCACCAAAAACAATGCTGACATCCTCAAAAGTACACTACCGCATATACTCGCGCAAAAACACCCTGACTTTCAGGTCGTGCTTATAAACGACGCTTCTTCCGATCATACCTCAGAGGTCATAGAACACTTTCAAAGCCAGTATCCCGATATCAAGGTTGTACAGGTGATCAATAACGAAGCGTTCTGGGGCAAGAAGAAATACGCACTCACCCTCGGAATAAAAGCCGCCAAATACCCTTGTATGATCTTTACCGAAGACAATTTCATACCCGCTTCGGAACACTGGCTTGCGGATATGAGCAAGTCTTTCCACAAAGACAAAAACGTAGTTCTCGGATATTCTTCCCTAAAGAGAATTAAGGGATCTTTCTCCAACGCCATCATCAGATATGACAAACTGATGAAATCTGTTAAATACCTTTCTTTCGCAAAAACGGGACTGCCATTCACCGGAGAAGGAAGTAATATAGCCTATCACAAAAGCGTGTTTTATCAGGTAAACGGTTTTATAAGCCATATGAATATGAGCAACGGAGAGGACGAGCTCTTTATCAACGAAGTTGCCACAGCCAAAAACACGACCATCTGTATCGCTCCACCTGCGCACACCAAAGCTGTGAATGTTCCCGATTACCGAACGTGGATACACCGCAAAAGAGAAGCCTTCCTCGTTTTTCGCAACTTCAAGCTCAAAGATCGCCTCTTATCTGCCTTCCTCTATTCAGCTCAGATTCTCTTTTGGGTACTACCCATACCCGTATTGATATTAGCCGGCACACAAAGCAAACAGACCGCAATACTGGCAAGCCTATTTCTCATCAAATGGATAGTTCAGTATATATCTGCATATAAAATTTCGGAAAAATTGGGAGAGAAAAACCTCTTGTGGCTACTACCACTATATGAAGCCGTACTGATTGTCGTACAATTTTATATCTTTATAACCTGTTTTAGAAAACAAACACGTTGGAAATAACCACCGCATTCATCCAAAAAAATATAGACCAGGCACGCAAAGGCGACCAAAAAGCCTTTAATTTTCTCCTTGATTATTACTGGAATGACGTTTATGGCTTTCAACTTATCCGAACCAAGAACGAAAACGACGCTGAAGATATTACCATACAGACATTTTCAAAAGCCTTCGACAGAATTGCTACTTTCGACAATAGTTACTCTTTCAAAACCTGGCTCATCACCATTTCCAAAAACATTCACTACGACCTTCTACGCAAGAGAAAATCGAGCCTCTTCCACACTACTTCACAAGAAGACGATACGGTTTACGACGTTCCCGACAACACTCCATCGGCCGAAGACAATTTGATATACGAGCAAAACCTCGCCCAATTAAAGCGCTTTATCAAAATGATGAAACCACATTATCAGGATGTGATCAATATGCGTTATTTTAGAGAAATGAGCTATCAAGAAATAGCAACAGAACTCGGCGAGCCTCTCAACAATGTAAAAGTAAAACTCTTGCGAGCCAAAAAATTGCTGGCCGAAATTATCTACAAAAGCAAAGGCTTATAAGCCGGCAAAGAAAAGAGACAATTACCTCACTGCCTCGTCCTACGGCACTATCGAGCTATTCTCAATACCGCGACAGACTTATCCCTTTTCATACGACCTACTTGATTGTTCTTTTGTATCTTTGTAGCTCAAAAGTATATCATTTATGAGTGTAGATACCGCGACCCAGGCAGCACCGCCTAAAGGCAAACCCAAATGGCTCCGTGTAAAATTGCCAACGGGCAAAAAATACACAGAACTGAGGGGGTTGGTAGACAAATACAAACTACATACCATCTGTACATCGGGAAGTTGCCCCAATATGGGAGAATGCTGGGGAGAAGGAACGGCAACTTTTATGATACTCGGAAATATCTGTACGCGCTCTTGCGGTTTTTGTGGAGTAAAAACAGGAAGACCGGAAACCGTTGATTGGGAAGAACCAGAAAAGGTAGCCCGTTCTATCAAGTTGATGAACATAAAACACGCAGTCCTCACCTCTGTAGATAGAGACGACCTCAAGGATATGGGATCCATCATGTGGGCAGAAACTGTAAATGCCGTGAGACGCATGAACCCGGAAACCACGCTCGAAACACTGATCCCCGATTTCCAAGGTGTGGAGCGCCATTTAGACCGCATCGTCGAAGTGGCTCCCGAAGTGATTTCACACAATATGGAAACGGTAAAACGACTGACCCGCGAAGTGCGAATACAAGCCAAGTACGAACGCAGCCTTGAAGTATTGCGATATCTCAAAGAAAAAGGAGCTCGCCGTACCAAATCGGGAATTATGCTCGGTTTAGGAGAGACAGAAGAGGAAGTTGTAGAGACTATGAGAGAACTGAGAAATGCAAATGTCGACGTGGTAACCATTGGACAATACCTTCAGCCTTCAAAAAAACATCTCCCCGTAAAGCAGTTTATTCTGCCCGAACAGTTTGACCGTCTCAGAAAAACCGGTTTAGATATGGGATTCAGACACGTAGAGAGCGGAGCTTTAGTAAGGTCGTCTTACAAAGCCCACAAACACGTCGATTAAATTGTTGTAATGAGCACTATAAAAATAGCCATTAACGGATTCGGTCGCATAGGAAGAACCGTTTTTCGCCTGTTATTGGATAGATCTGATATCGAAGTCGTTGCCATCAACGATCTCTCAGATAGCAGAACCTTGAGCCATCTCTTAAAATACGACAGTATTCACGGTATATGGCCGGGATCGATTTCATACGATTCTACCGGAATTATTGCAGGGCAAACCCATTATCCACTTCTCAATAAGAAAAGTCCGGAACAAATCGACTGGACACCTTGGCAACCCGATATCGTTATCGAAGCCACAGGAAAATTCAAGCGAAGAGAACAATTACAGCATCACATAAAAAACGGGGCTAGACAAGTTTTGCTCTCCGTTCCTCCCGAAGAAGACGATATCAAAATGGTTGTGCCCGGTGTAAACCTACACATATTGGACGGCTCGGAAGACATTGTATCTAACGCTTCCTGTACCACCAACAATGCAGCACCTATGATAAGTGTAATCCGGGAGCTCTGTGGTATAGAGCAGGCATACATTACTACCGTTCACTCCTACACCACCGACCAAAGTCTGCACGACCAGCCTCATAGAGATCTGCGAAGAGCAAGAGCAGCAGGACAATCGATAGTCCCTACTACCACAGGAGCTGCCAAAGCGCTTACTCGAATTTTCCCAGAGCTGAGCGACGTAATAGGCGGATGTGGGGTAAGAGTTCCGGTACCAGACGGATCGCTTACCGATATAACGTTTAACGTAAAACGGGAAACCTCCATATCGGAAATCAACAAGACCTTTAAAAATGCGGCAGAAAATGAACTCAAAGGAATACTCTCCTATACCGAAGATCCCATTGTATCTGTAGATGTCATCAACAATCCATATTCCTGTACATTCGACGCACAGATGACTTCGGTAATCGGTAAAATGGTCAAAATAATAGGATGGTACGACAATGAATTCGGATACAGCAACCGCATTGTAGATCTTATTGTACACATGAATTCGTTGCGGCAGTCATAGAAACTGCAATATTCCGCCTATGATCTGCGCAACAAATCTCTGATGTAGCGATGCAGTCGAGGTAGATTTGTGTCAGATTCTGCATTGTAATTTTTGTTTTATATTTATGCGAATCTTTGGCTATGAAAACAATCTTTCATCACTTAGCTCTTTTACTGGTCTTTTGCCCCCTCATCGCTTTTGGGGAGCAGCATTACAGCAGTAAAGACAGTCTGGAAGCTTATTTAAAAAGAGCCTATCGCTACAAAAATGAAGGGCAGTTTGAAAAGGCTGTCAAGGTGCTCAACACCGCCGTCAAAACAGCCGATACTCTGAGTCAAAGAGCCTACTCGTATAAATATCTCTTCGAGGGATATTTACTGTTTTTAGAGCTCTATCACGATTTTGACCTAAACGACGATCTCAAGACATATGAGCTACTGTGTGACAACAACTTAAAACCTAGTTTAGTAGACGGAGATAACGCTCGATTTACGGCCTTAAAAGCTCTTCTCGAAGCTCAAAAAGGAAATTTTGAAGTTGCATCCAAACTTGTACAAAGTGCAAAATCGCTATACAGGAAAAATTACAGAGATACTATTCTGCATTACATCTGGTATTACGAAGCGAGAATAGCGCTTCTGCAAAAAGAATACGACAAGGCTATCGAACTCTTTACAAAGGCCTATCCGTTAAACGACACTTACGAAGAAGCATATCTCAATACAGGGATATTGCTTTACTTGTCTGATGCTCATCTGCAAAAACAACATTACGACCAAGCGCTTTCTCTCGTCAAAAAAGCCGAAAAAACTTTGTCTTCTCACCACTTCCCAAAAATGGAATGGTGGAAAAACCGACAAATGAGTACAGTTTTAAAACTGTTGGAACGCCAAGGCGAAGCTGAAGACTACCAGTGGAAAGCAGATAGCGTAAAAAACAAGCACTTCCGCCCTGAATTGATAAAAAACATCGAAATTATTGGCTATCGCAACACCGCCCACTTCAAAGACAAAATCATAGAACAATATGAAGCCAAAACGAAGAAACAGGCCAAACAAGTAAATATCTCCAAGCTGATATCCATATTCAGCTCCATATTACTTATCATTATCGGGATACTCACCGTAAGCCTATACAGAAACAGCAAGGTTAAACTCAAAATCAACGAGTTGCTACTCAAAAAAAACGAAGCATTACAACTCGCAAAAAACAAGGCTGAAAACGCCCTTAAGGTCAAAGCCCAGTTTTTATCTACAGTGAGCCACGAACTGCGAACTCCCCTGTATGCAGTAACCGGTATTACACACCTTTTGCTCGAAGACAATCCCAAAGAAAGTCAAAAAGAATATCTCAACTCACTTAAATTTTCGGGAGAATATCTGTTGAATTTTATCAACGACATCCTACAGATCAACAAATCGGAAGCCAATCAATTAAAACTCAACAACGCTCCATTCAACCTGAAGCAGATGCTCTCTGAGGTAGTAAGATCATTAGAACACACCGCCAAAGAAAACAACAATGTGATTGTTCTCGACATAGGTGAGAATATACCCGACCTCGTTACCGGCGATGCACTCAAACTCTCCCAGGTATTTATCAACCTAATCGGCAATGCCCTCAAATTTACCGACAATGGCGAGGTTCGCATAAGCGGACAGCTTTTAGAGCTGCAAGAAAAACATATTAGGATTCACTTTGAAGTCAAAGACAACGGTATGGGGATTACTGCCGAGACCATGCCGCATATTTTTGAGAGCTTTGCGCAGGGCTCAACGCAGATCAATCGCACATATGGTGGTACCGGATTAGGTCTCACCATTGTAAAAAACCTATTACTCCTCATGGAAAGTGATATCGTAGTACAGAGTATACCGGGTAAAGGTAGTACATTTTCATTCGATCTCAGCATGCTATTAGCGCCCTCTGACTCCCCTATTGAGGACAGTGCCTCTCCTATACCTAAAGCGATTAACCTAGCCAACACACACCTACTCTTGGTAGAAGACAATAAGATAAACCAGATGGTTACCAAAAAAATGCTGTCCAAAAAGGATATTTCCTGCGACATTGCCAACGACGGTTACGAGGCTATAAAAATGGTAAAAAAGGAATATTACGACCTTGTTTTGATGGATATACACATGCCAGGCATCAGCGGGATAGAAGCAACGCAAGAAATCAGGAAATTCAACAAGACTATCCCCATCGTAGCCCTTACAGCAATCTCCCTAGAAGACAACATAGACCATCTGTACCAAGCAGGGTGCAACGATATTATCACCAAACCTTTTAAACCCGAAGTATTCTACAAAAAAATAAGAAACAACCTTCATCTACGTGAGAAGTAAAAAGCTTAGCTTTCCCCTCTTTCTACATAATCTGCAATCAAATGATCGAACTCCCGCTGTGCTCCAAATAAAAATTCGGTTCGTATACCGATGTAGAAGAGATTGTTCAGATGTCCTTCCAATCGCATAAAATCCTTTTCAGTAGTCAGTATCAATTCCTTTTCGGCGAGATTTTGAAGCTCTCTCTTCGAAAAATTGTGATGATCGGGATACTCCAAATGTTCAAAATCGTACCCTCCTTCAGTGAGAAACTCCAGTAGCGGAACAGGATTGGCTATACCTGTAACTAAGCTAAACCTCTTGTCTTTCCACTGTTCCAGAAGCACAGTAGCATTGGTAGAACGCAAACTGTGATCGTAACTGATGGTCGTAAAAAACACCTGAGGTCGTTTGATCCTGCCCCCTAATAACTTCTCGATTACGGCATCTCGCTCTTCCGCACTCAATTTCGGACGACACTTGGTTACCACAACAACATCTGCTCTGCGAGCCTCTCTCTTGCTATCGCGAAGATTTCCGGTAGGAAGATAAAAATCGTCAGTATAAGGATGGTCAAAAGTAGTGAGCAGTATATTAAAGCCCGCTTTTACCTTACGGTGCTGAAAAGCGTCGTCGAGAATTACAACTTCCGGCGGCAATTTGCCCTGCATAAGCTTTTGTATCCCTTGTACTCGGTCGGCATCTACCGCCACTGTGGCTTTAGAAAATTTTCGATGGTACTGAAAGGATTCATCCCCGAGATCTTCTACCACAGTATTGACTCCCGCGCAGACATATCCCCGAGACTTCCTCCTATATCCCCTGCTCAAGGTAGCCACCCGATATCGAGGCAATAGCAAGTTTAACAAATACTCTACCATGGGCGTCTTCCCCGTACCTCCAACACTCAGATTTCCCACGCATATTACCGGCACCTCAAAAGACACTGAATGCAGTATCTTCCTGTCGTATAAAAAGTTTCGAAGGTATACAACACCCCCATAGAGCAACGAAAACGGCCATAATATTTTTCGAAGTATACGCATATTTCACTGTTGGACACTGCAAATTACGGTTAATTTTTTTACTTGCATAGCATCACTCGCCTCACTGTTCACACGCAAGACTATACCAATCAAACAACACCACTCTCACAAGCGGTTTAAATTATCCTTTGATTTTTAAAATCTTCCAAACTTTTGCCCTTTCTTGCTTTTGGTGTATTTATGCTGTATTTTTTCAGCCGTTAAGAATTTTTCAAAAAACAAAGTATGCTAATCGGTGATATTATACGACTACTGGAAGAAGATTACCCCCGTGCCTATGCCGAGGAATTTGACAATACCGGACTCTTGGTAGGAGCCCCAGAAACAACTGTGAGCGGCATTCTCGTTACCCACGACACTCTGGAAGACATAGTCGATGAGGCAATAGAAAAAGACTGCAATCTCATCGTGAGTTTCCATCCTATCATTTTCTCCGGATTAAAAAAACTCAACGGAAGTTCGTATGTAGAGCGCACTGTGATTAAGGCCGTGAAAAACGATATAGCTATTTACGCCATTCACACGGCTCTCGACAATTCGTTTTACGGACTCAATGCGGCTTTTTGCGATGTACTCGGACTCACAAACCGCAGTGTACTGGTACCTCAGAAAGCCACTGTAAAAAAGTTGATCACCTTTGTTCCGGAAAAAGATGCAGATCAAGTCAGAAATGCCCTTTTTGCTGCAGGCGCAGGTACAATAGGCAACTACAGTCACTGCAGCTTTAACACCAAAGGAGCAGGCAGTTTCCTCGGAGAAGAACACAGCAATCCCGTGATTGGAGAAAAGGGGAAAATACACTTTGAAAGTGAGGTGCAGATAGGGGTTACATTTCCCAAGCACCGCGAACAGCAAATACTCAAAGCGCTCTTTGCCCACCATCCTTACGAAGAAGTTGCCTACGAAATCACCACCCTCGAAAACCACAATCAGCACATCGGAATGGGAATGACGGGCTTACTTCCGGAAGCGTTACCCGCAATGGAATTTTTGAAAAAACTCAAAAGCGATCTTCAACTCTCCTGCATACGCTATTCAGGCCCCCTTGAAAAGCCGATCAAAAAAGTAGCTGTATTGGGCGGAAGTGGTGCTTTTGCCATTTCCCACGCCAAAAGATCCGGCGCCGATATCTTTATAACTGGCGATGTTAAATACCACGAATTTTATCGGGCTGAAGGAGAAATAATCATAGCCGACGTGGGACATTATGAAAGTGAGCAGTTTACAAAAAATCTTTTGTTTGAGCATCTTACGAAAAAAATTCATAATTTTGCACCTGCCTTGCCCGAGGGTAAGGTGGTATTATCAGATTACAATACAAATTCCATCAAGTATTTATAACCTATGGCAAAAAAAACCGAAGCTACTGTTGAAGAGAAATTGAGAGCTCTGTACGACCTGCAGTTAATTGACTCCAGGATAGATGAAATAGCCAATGTAAGAGGAGAACTTCCTCTGGAAGTAGAAGACCTCGAAGATGAAGTGGAAGGATTAAAGACACGTCTCGACAAATTGGGTGTTGAGCTTGATAATCTCACCCAGGAGATCACCAACAAAAACAATGCTATAGAAGAATCCAAAGCACTGATTAAAAAATATTCCGACCAGCAAAAAAACGTGAGGAATAACAGGGAGTTCAACTCCTTGACCAAGGAGATGGAATTTCAGGAGTTGGAAATACAACTCTCCGAAAAACACATTCGCGAGTACAAAGTACAGATAGAGCAAAAAAAGGAAGTTATCGCTCAAACCAAAGAGCGACTCAAAGAACGCGAAACTCACCTCAAACACAAAAAAGGTGAACTAGACGCCATTCTCGCCGAAACCGAAAAAGAGGAAAACGCCCTCAAGAACAAGTCTCTTGAGTATCAAAAGCAGATAGACGAAAGACTGGTAAAAGCCTATAAACGCATACGTGGAAGTGTTAAGAACGGATTGGCCGTCGTAGCGATTGAAAGAGGTGCTTCTGGAGGTTCTTTCTTTACCATCCCCCCACAGGTACAAATGGAAATTGCCTCTAGGAAAAAAATCATCACCGACGAACACAGTGGACGTATACTGGTAGATCCCAACCTGGCCGATGAAGAAAAGGTGAAGATGGACGAATTGTTCGAATCTTTGTAAACAGACAAACAATCGCATCACATATAAAAAACGCCGGAATTAGCACAAGTAAGGCACTTTCAGAAGTAAGCTAATTTCCGAAAAAAACAGACAACAAACTCTGGTGATTTTATATGGATCACCGGAGTTTTTTCTTTTTTGAGGATACCTTAGGTGTTTTAGCCGGATTGTCGTACCAAAAAGACATAGGT
>JAJUFH010000035.1 GCA_029266035.1 Sinomicrobium sp. | reverse complement strand
GCTTTCTGCAGGGCTTTAGAGCTTTTTTTCGATGATCTCCTTGGCCATCTGGTGGTCAAGAGCCAAGGTGGCATACATCTGTTTGAGCTTGGCGTTCTCTTCTTCCAGCTCCTTGAGGCGCTTGAGTTCCTTGGAGTTCATCCCGGCATACCTTGAACGCCACTTATAAAAGGTGGCGGAACTCACGCCGTGCTCGCGGCTGATCTCATCAACACTCTTCCCGTTGTCGAATTCTTTTAAAATCTTTGCAATCTGTTGCGGTGAAAATTTACTTCGTCTCATAATACTGTTCAAATTTAAGATAATTATTCTACTTTTAAACAGTTCGGTTTTAAGGGAAGCTTACAAACTGATCAAACCTCAAAGATGATGGTGTGGCAGGAAAGTGGAGCCAACGGGGGTGGAGACAATCAAGCTTGGGTGCGCCTCGGTGATAATACCAGCGATAGATTATTGAGATTTGCCACAGAAGATTCTGGAGGAGGAGCCATATTGAATGTGGGTGATGGCGACATACCCGGTGGGCTTACCGACAACAATTGGCACTATCTCGTAACCGTGAGACAGGGCAACAGAACCAGTGTTTATATAGATGGAGTCAAGGTGGGGGAAATGTCGGGCACGACGACTAAAAATGTATCCAACGAACAGGACTTTAAAATAGCGACCCAGCAAAGAGGTGAAGGTTTTGAGAGTTATTTTACAGGATCTATAGACGATATCGTGATATACAACAAAGCCTTGAGCGAAGCTGAGATAGCAGCCTTGTTTGAGATGTAGGTAAACTGTGATAAAAAAAATTGTTGATCTCCGGATTGCTTCCGATACTTACTGGAAGTAACTCGGAGATCAATTTGTTTAATTCAATTTGTTGCGTAGATGACAATTGAAGATTGAGACCTTGAAAAGACTCCTTGCCACTGTTGTTCATCTGGCAAAAACTTCGAGGTATTAAAGGTCGGTGCCCTTGTGAAAAACCATTTATAGCCTCCATCGGAATTACTTATGCCATATTCGGGCGCTTTTGTAACTCAATAAACATCCGAAGACAAAAGCAAGCTGAATCTTTTTTCTTTTATATCTGTAATCAAGCGCTTTTTAATAAATAAACAGATAGCCATATTTTTTGATAGTCTTATATTAACCGCTGTGTTTTTCTACAGTGTTTTACTCACATTGCCATCTACTTTTACAGAAACCTTCGCAATATAACATTTGCGATATCTTTTAATAAATCACTGGTTTTTCTATACTGTTCTTTCAAAACAATATTAAGAAACAAAAAAGAACAATTATATTTATCACAGCTTTTTCAATTTATCGCAATCATTAAATTATTTTATTATTAAATCTCATAAAAAACATACAAAAATTACTACAAGTACATTTAGAGATATATTTCATTCTATGTACCCCAGGTTGCTTTCGTATTGTCTCAAGTATATAGACGACAGGATGATAGCTGATGAAATAGTCGAAGATTGTATGTTTTACCTATGGGAGCGAAGACGAGATATGGAAAAGGTAAAAGACCTGAAGTCTTATTTGTACATCATGGTTCGAAACAAAGCTCTTGCCTATCTCAAAGAAGATCGCAAAGTGGTGAGTATGGAAATACCAGAAACTATTTCCGATTTTGTCGACGAGTATGTACTGGAAGAAGAGGTACACGCCGTACTGCTGAACGCCTTGAAAAAACTACCGGAAAAGTGTCGTAGAGTATTTGAATTGTCTTGTCTAGATGGCCTGAAGTACAAAGATATAGCCGAAGATATGAACATATCGATTAATACCGTAAAATCGCAGCGGGCAAGAGCGATTGAGTTGTTGAGAATACAACTGAAGGATTACGCAGTGCTTTTAGTATGCTTGTCTTTACTAAGTCAATAATACTTCTAAAAAGGAGATTGAACAGATTTAGCTCAACCTCATACCGTATTTGTCGCGGTATCTCGATGGGGTGAGTCCGGTGAGGGATTTAAATAAGTTTCTGAAATTTTTCATGTCGTTATACCCACTTGAGATCATCACATCGGGAATGTCTTTATCTGTGGTTTCCAACAGGGTTTTAGCGGCTTCTATTTTGGTTTTCTGTAAATAGCGAATGGGGGTGATTCCGGTAGCTTGTTTAAATCGGCGGATGATGTTTCGGCGACTTGAAGGTACTTCTTCCAATACTTCTTCCACGTTTTTAATGTCAAAATAACGCTCGTTGATCAATGTTTGTACGGTGCGCACCAATGCGTCGTCTTCCGATAGATGAGGTTTAAACTGGTCGAAGTACAATTGGTTGTTTCTGTCTAAATCGACAGCAAAGTTTTTTGCCACTCTAACAGCCAATTCTCGCCCGCAAAATTTTTGAATCAAATACAGTTTTAAGTGAAAACTGCTCGTAGCACCGCCGCCGGTGTATATATTTTCACTTTCGGTAATGATGGCGTGAGGCAGTAAATTGACTTCTGGAAATGCGGCTTCAAACTTATCTGTCGCCTCCAAATGGGTAGTGGCATTTTTACCGTTTAGCAAACCCGAAGCGGCCAGTAGAAAAGAGCCTGTACAGAGACTTGCAAGCAAGGTGCCTTCTTGATATTTTTGTTGTAAGAACGGCAGAAACATCAGGTTGTTCGAGATGTTTTTTTCCATTTCGCGATTTGCAAATGCAGGAATAATCATGGCATCACTTTGCAATTCCGGATCAGAAAACTCAAAATAGGCGTATTCTTGAAAACTGTCAGGCAAAGAGGACTCCTTGTCTTTTCCCACCATATGGAGATCAAAAAAAGCAGCTTTTCCCTCCGATTCCAAAAAGCGATTGGCTGTTTCAAAAACATCCACTATAGCCGCTAAACTCAACAGTCTATACCCTTTTGTAAGCAAAACAGATAATTTCATTTGCTCTATTTTTCTTCTAATATAATAATTTGTCACAAATCACCCTACAACTTGGCATAAAGTGCCATCTTATTTTTTATAGTGATGATTAATTTTGGAATATGAAATTAATTCATCGATAATCAATACGCAATTTAATTTATAACTAAATTTACTATGAATCAGAATATTATATGTTGGTTTGAGATCTATGCAAGAGATATAAATCGAGCCAAAAGGTTTTATAAAGAGGTATTGGGCATTCACTTTATCGATGCTGTGCCCCCTGGTGAAGCCACCGAGAAGATGAAGATGGCCTTCTTCTCATCTCCGCAAAACCAGGGAGTAAGTGGAGCCTTGATTGAAATGCCTGGAACCAAAGACGGTGACGGAGCCTGTGTCAATACCATGGTTTATTTTCCTTGTGAAGACTGTTCGGAGCAAGTGGCCAAAGTAGAACTTGCAGGAGGAAAAGTGCATCGAGCAAAAATGAATTTTGGCGAATACGGCTATTGTAGCATTTGCGTAGATTCTGAAGGTAATCCGTTCGGTCTATTTTCTATGCGATAAAGAAAAATTTGTAGCCATTAGACTTAGTTCAATCAAACCCTAAAAACAATTAACCACAAAATTTAAATATATGAAAATCGTAAAGTTTATTCTGTGCTTGTTTTTCGGCCTTGTATTTGCAAATGCAGGTCTTGACAAATTTCTGCATTATATGCCGTATCCCGAGGTAGATGCTGAAATAGCGAAAATAGGAGAAGCAATGATGTCTCTCAAGTGGCTTATACCACTTACAGGGCTTGTAGAAATTGTTGGAGGTGTTTTGTTTATTCCCCAGAAAACAAGAGCTCTCGGAGCTATTGTCATTCTGCCTGTAATGGTGGGAATCCTTGTTCATAACGCCATTTTTATGCCCTCCGGATTGATTTTTGCCGGAGTCTTATTCCTTATCATTCTATGGGCTTTGTACGACAATCGCCAAAAGTATAAATTGTTGATTAGCTGAGGTGTTAGTATTGGGATGTTAGTATTGGCCAAAGGCCAAACCACAAACCACAAACCACAAACCAAACAAACTACCAACTAATCAACTACAAACCATAAACCACAAACACTATGAAACTAAATCCTTATTTAAACTTCGACGGGAATGCAGAAGAAGCATTCCGATTTTATCAATCCGTTTTTGGCGGAGAGCTCTTTGTTCAGAAAATGAGCGATGTTCAGGGAATTGGCGATTTGCCTGAACACGAGAAAGATTACGCCATGCACGTTTCTCTACCTGTTGGCGACGGACAGTTACTTATGGCTTCAGACTGTCTCGATTCAAGAGGACAGAAATTGACCAAGGGCAATAATAATTACATTTCTATCGCACCCGACAGCCGCGAAGAAGCCGACCGCATCTTTAACGGACTTTCAGCAGGAGGTCAGATTGAAATGCCTATGGAAGATATGTTTTGGGGAGATTATTTTGGCTCTTTTACCGATAAATTCGGCGTGCGCTGGATGATTAATTTTAACCCTAAAAATTGATACAAAAATGAAACAGGTATTCATCAATTTAGCAGTAAAAGACTTGAAAAAGTCTATGGATTTTTATACCGAATTAGGTTTTACAAACAATCCGCAATTTTCGGATGATTCGGCAAAATGTATGGTTTGGAGTGATGCTATTTACCTAATGCTTCTCACACATCAGAAATTTTCAACCTTTACAGCAAAAAACATTGCCGATACAAAGGGCAATATAGCAGGGCTCTTTTCATTGTCTGTGGGAAGTTTGGACGAGGTCAACCAAATTGTGGAAAACGGACTGAAAGCAGGGGGAGTAGAACCCGTTGAATTCAAGGATTACAGTTTTATGCAACAACGCACTATCGAAGACTTTGACGGACATACTTGGGAAGTGTTCTATATGGATATATCTAAAATTCCAGAGGAATAATCTGATTTTATTAAACCTTTAGAATAAATCCTATGAAGTTGAAAGTCAAGGCTAAAGCATCTATCGGGATTCAAAAACCGATTGAGGAAGTTTTCGAAGCCATTGTAAATCCCGAAATAATGACGCAGTATTTCATTTCAAAAAGTTCGGGAAGAATGGAACAGGGAAAAGAAATTTATTGGAAATTTCCCGAGTTTGACGGCAATTACCCAGTTGTCGTAAAAGAGCTTATCTCCAATCAATACATTTCTTTTGTGTGGGATCCCGATTCGCTTGTCGAAATAAAATTAGAAAAAAGATCTGATAGAGATACCCTTATCCGAGTTTCTGAAGAAGGGCATAGCTTAGATCAAAATGGTGTAAAATGGGTGGTAGAACAAAGTGAGGGTTGGGCAAACTTTTTAGCCTGTATGAAAGCCTGGTTAGAATACGGGATTCATTTGCGGAAAGGTGCTTTCGACTATATGATTAAATAGTTTGGTCATGAGAAAAGGCAAATCAGAAAGGTTGAAATAAGGAGTAACCTTTGGTAACAATATTTCTAATCTATTAAAAACAAGTCAATGAAAAAATTGCAATACAATATCGAGATCAAAGCTCCCAAAAATGTGGTGTACAAAAAGATGATTGGTAGAGAAACCTATAAACAGTGGACTTCCGAATTCAATCCGACTTCCGATTTTGAGGGTAGTTGGGACAAGGGAGAGAAGATTAAGTTTATAGGCATTTCACAAGGAGGAAAAAAGGAGGGGATGGTAGCCCGGATTGAAGAAAATATACCAAACGAATTCATTTCTATCCACCATTACGGGATTCTCGACGGGGATAACGAAATAACTACCGGCAAAATAATAGAAGATTGGGCGCCGGCTTACGAGAATTATACATTTATGCAGGAAACAGACATAACCCGTGTGTCTGTAGATGTAGATGTCAACGAAGAGTACAGGGATTTTTTTGACAATGCTTGGCCAAAGGCATTGAATAAATTAAAGGAGATTTCAGAAAAGTAATTTAAACTACAACATATGAAAACTATAGTATTAATACTGACTACAGCTTTTTTCTTTAGCTATGCCTCGGCGCAAAAAATTGAACAAGCATCAAACCCACAGGGGTATGACAAGGAGTTTATCAAAAATTATTTTGACGAAACCTATCAAGGAATCCTAGATGCTACTAAAGGCCTGACAGACGAACAGTTAAATTTCAAGGCTTCGCCTGAGAAATGGTCAATTTTGGAGTGCTTGGAGCACATCGTTATTACCGAACCTATGTTGTTTGGATTTGAGAAAGAAGCTTTGTCTAAACCCGCAACACCTGAACGAAGGAGTGAACTCAAGTTAAAGGACAGCGATATAAAGTCTGTGGTAATCGACAGAAGTCACAAGGCAAAGGCTCCGGCCGAAATGTCTCCTTCGGGCAAATACAAAGATGTTCAATCAGCTCTAAACGATTTGCAGGAGCATCGAAAGCTTATTTTATCGTATTTGGAGGATTACAGTATGGACGATTTGCGCAACCACATCCTAGAGGGACCTTTGGGAGCTATAGACGCATATCAGTTTATGCTGTTTATTCCCGGGCATGCCGCTAGGCATACTTTGCAAATGCAGGAAGTAAAGCTTGATCCTAATTTTCCTGGGTAGGGTAATTGGTTAATAGGTTACTAAGTTAATAAGTTATTTAGGCAACACTCAATAACTTAGTAACCCAACAACCAATTACAAAAGACAAAAAGGGGCTTTTAACGAATAAAGTCCCTTTTTTTGTTTTTTAAATATCATATCAGATGGTATTTTTTGTTAAAATTTTACTTTTTTTAATTTTTTTTCCACCCTTTTTACATCTTATTTACTCTTACTAATAAAAATATAGATTAACACTTTTGATGAAAGTGTGTTAATGTAGCGTATGACAGAGGAAATATTTTCAAGAGATGAGATAGCGAGGCTTATTGCAGGATCTCTATTCGGAACACTACAGGCTGAGGAAGAAATTGTATTAAAAGATTGGTTAAAAGACAAAGAGAACCTGAGGTTGTATCGGAGGATAGTAAGTGAAGGGGATATTGACGCCAAGCGGGAGTTTTACACGAGCTTAGACATGGAAAAGGTTTATGAGAAGTTGCAAAACAGAATCAGAAACCAAGAAAAGCGAAGCAAAACGAAGTTCTTTTACAAAATAGGGAAATATGCAGCTGTACTGTTGCTCGGCTTGTCTGTTGCAATGGTGTGGAACCATTTTTCAGAACCGAAAGACAAGACAGTAATCACTACCGAAGAAACTTTGGCTGAAATAGAACCAGGCAATCAACGTGCTGTGCTTGTACTTGCAGATGGTAGAAAAGTAAGCTTGGAGGAGGATAAGGATCAATCGATTAAATCGTCGGGTGACGTTCTCATAAAAAATAGGAACAACACTTTAGAATACGAGCCGAGTGATCGAAAAGACGGTAGTGCTTCCACAAGGTATAATACGTTGTACGTACCTAAAAAAGGAATATACACCCTTATTTTGCCCGACGGTAGTAAGCTGTGGCTCAATTCAGATTCCTCTGTGAAATACCCGGAGGTATTTACCGGAGATCAAAGGGTAGTCGAACTCACAGGAGAGGCGTATTTTGAAGTGACGAAAGCGGAGGAGGAATTTGTGGTAAGAACTAAGCGACAAGATGTTACTGTTTTAGGAACGTCTTTTAATGTCAGTGCCTATGAAGACGATCACTTTTTTGCTACCACCTTAGTAGAGGGAAAGGTGAAGTTGTCGCATCAGGGCGAAAACGATGTATTTCTCGCTCCAGGTGAAAGTGGGTATCTCGACTTAGGTGCAGAAAAACCGGTAGTAGTAACTACTGTGGATGTTCGCAATTACACCTCATGGAAAGATGGTAGTTTTTATTTTGAACGACATCCATTGGGAGATATTCTCAAAAAAATGGGACGCTGGTATGGAGTGGAAGTGAAATTTGAAGAGGAAAAACTCAGAAATGTGCTCTTTACCGGAGTGGCGAGGAAAAACGAACCTATAGAAAAACTGTTAGAGATGATTCGTAAAACAGCACTTATTTCCTATAGTGCGATTAAAAAAGAAAATGGACAATATGAGATAACAATATCAGAAAAATAACAGTATAAAAAAACCGGCAAGTGTTGGCCGCACTCACCGGTGATAATTTAGCTGTTAAATACTTGTGGAGAATTAACTAACTAAACGCGTAAATGTATGAAAAAAAATCTATCGGGGAGAGTCTTACGATTTTTCCAGCGGTATGAGCGACTCATTATTAAGATTATGAAACGATCGCTTTTCTTGTGCTTTATCCTGTTTTTTAATTTTACGGCTTTCGCCTTTTCTCAGAAGGTTACTCTTAACCTGGGAAAAGTCACTATTCACAAGGCCCTAAAAGAAATTAGAAAGCTGACCAAAACCGATTTCTTCTACAGTGATAAGGAATTGGATGTAAACCGTACCGTTACAGTAAACTTTGATAATGTTGACCTCATTGCAGCAGTATCCAGTTTAGTGGGAGAGGATTTTAATATTGAGAAACAAGGCGACCATTTATTTCTCATCGTCCCCTCAAACAAAGCTGAGTCACAACAACGTGTAGTAGAAGGAACGGTTACCGACGAAAACGGACAGCCTCTACCAGGAGTTACGGTGGTTATCAGGGACCAGCAAAAAGGAACAACCACAGATTTTGACGGTAATTATAAAATTGAAGTCGAAGCATCTAATACTTTGATTTTTAGCTATATAGGATACAGGAGCCAAGATGTGAAGGTAGGGGAAAGGACGACTGTTAATGTACAGTTAGAACCTGATGTATCAGAGTTGGACGAAGTAGTGGTTACCGGTTACGGTACTCAGCAAAGAAGGAGTATTACCGGTTCTATGGCTTCGGTAAAGGGGGAAGCTATTGAAAATATGCCCATACAATCGGTAGACAAGGCCATACAAGGGCGTGCAGCTGGTGTATTGGTACAGACTTCCACAGGAGTTCCGGGAGGTGCTACCCGTGTAAATATCCGAGGTGTCGGATCTATCACTGCAGGTACTGAACCCATGTATATAGTAGATGGTGTGCAGTTGAATAGTGATGCGCCAAGTGGACGTACCTCTACCAATGTACTGGCCTATATAAACCCAAACGATATCGAATCGATAGAGGTGTTGAAAGATGCTGCATCGGCGGCAATTTACGGAGCACAGGCTGCTAATGGGGTAGTATTGATTACTACCAAAAAAGGTAAGGCCGGAAAAACCAGGGTCAACCTTAACTACTACGAGGGAGTTTCTGCTCAGATTAAAAATATGGATATGTTGAACAGTCAGGACGCTATAGCATTGCGTACTGAAGCGCTGTTGAATAACAACCCGAGTTTAAGCCCGCTTGTAGCTTTGTCGCAGGCGCTGACCGATCTCGGTGTACGACCCGACCTAACTGAAGAGGAAGTAGCTAACCTTCCCACTTACGACTGGCAAGGTGCGGCCTTTAAACCGGGATCAGTACGCAACGTGGAATTCAATATGTCAGGTGGTAATGAAAAGTCAAATTTTTACCTGTCTGGATCATACAATAAACACGATGGGAATGTGACCAATATAGATTTTGAGCGCGGTAGTTTTAAGCTGCGTTTAGGGCATGAACTCACTCCCGGATTGCGAGTAGATGCAGGGGTCAACCTCAGTATGATTACCCAAAATGGGAATACCGGTTCTTGGGGAAATACCTCAGGGGTGGCTTCACCGCAATATACAGCATCTTATATGCCGCCAACCATACCTGTCTATAACTACGACGGCAGCTTTAACGCTTATGAGGGAATGCCGGGTACGGGCTTCAACCCTATTCAGGCAGCTACGGTAGACGACAATATTGTACGTCAGCGATCACTGATTGGTAATATAAGCGTCTCTTACGATATTTTAGATAACCTGACTTTTAAATCGTTCTACGGTATCGATTACCGATATATTAGAGCGGACTATTACCGCGATCCGCGTACACCTAATGGTGCCCCATGGAATGGTTACCTCATCGATGATAATACGGAGAATGTAAACTTTATGACCAACCAGACCTTGAACTATAATACCACCATAAACGAAGATCACAGTATTACAGCATTGTTGGGGGCGGAGTACCGAAGTGATGTCAGGGAGTACGAATCGGCTCGAGCCAATAATTTTCCCACGTATCAATTCCGTACTAACCAATCAGCCGCAGAACCATATTCGGTAACTGGTTCGTGGAGCGGTAGCCGACGGGTGGGCTTTTTTACCCAGGTAAATTACGACTATAAGAACAAGATTTTTGTGTCGGCTGTGGCGCGTTACGACGGTTCGTCTCGCTTTGGTTCCAACAATCGCTTTGGTTTCTTTCCGGGGATTTCAGCTGGATGGGATATGTCACAGGAAAAGTTTCTGCAGAAAGCCAATTGGATCAATCAGCTTAAACTCCGTGTCGGGCACGGAGTGGTGGGTAATGACCAGATTAACAATGTCTCGTCTCGAGGATTCTATCAGGGGGGTACCCGATACAATGAAAATGCAGCGCTTAGATTACAAACCCTCGCCAATCCCGAATTGGGATGGGAACGCAATGTCTCAACCAATATCGGGCTAGATTTTGGAATGTTCTCCAACCGGATTTCGGGAACCGTAGAAGTTTTTCACCGAAATAGCGAACATTTGTTGCTGAACAAACCGCTACCGCTTACCAGTGGCTTTACCAATGTAGACGACAATTTGGGACGAGTGGTTAACAAAGGACTCGAAATCGATCTCAATACAGTCAATTTAGATCTCGACAACGGGTTTAGATGGTCTACCAACTTTAACATCGCATTTTTGCACAACGAGGTAAAGGAGTTGTATGACGGACTCGATTACATAAGCAATACCGTTCGCGTAGGGCATCCGTTAAAGATATGGTATAGAGCGCGCTATGCAGGGGTCAATGCTACGAACGGACGCTCTATGTGGTACGACAGAAATGGCAATATCACCTATTCACCTACTGCCGATGATAATGTGGAAACCAAAAAGGGGTGGCAGTCTGACTATTTTGGCGGATTGACCAATACCTTTTCGTATAAGGGCTTTGAACTGAGTACTTTGTTTCACTTCGATATGGGGAGGTATATGTCCAACAATATGTATTCGGTGTGGTACAACGTGATGAGCAACCCTGGTAGGAATACCCTCCAAGAACTTTATGACGCGCGATGGACTACTCCTGGACAGATAACTCATGTGGCTCGTCCTATTGCGGGAGGAGCCGAAGAAAACAGTGCTTCAAGGGCCAGGTCATCTACTCAGTTCCTACAGGATGCCTCATTTATCCGACTCAGGGAGGTAACCTTAGCTTACCGATTTCAACCCGATTTATTGAGTAAATTAAAATTGGAAAGCTTGCGGGTATTTGTTACCGGAGTCAACCTGCATACCTGGACCAAATGGGTAGGCTATGACCCTGAATTTGCCATTAGTGGTTCGGTAGAAAGCAATCAGGGGATTGTACCGCAAACCATGAGTTTTACAGCTGGTGTACAAATAGGATTTTAACACGAATTTGAGATGAATACATATACAAATATCAAAATATCAATCTTTGCGCTGATGGCCGGAATATTGCTTTCAGCCTGTGACGATGTATTGGATGTGACCCCCAAACAGTCTATAGACTCCAGAGAAGCATTGGAGAATCCTGAAGCCATACAGGCTGCTATCAATTCGGTATATGCTTATCTGAGACAAACTAGTCAATACGGCAGGGATCTCGTGGCTATACCAGAATTGCTGGCCGATAATACTAATCACACCAACAACCCGACTACCCTGTATGGGCAATACAGAAACCAACCGGGCTCTCATATGGGAATATGGGGAAGCAGTTATTCTGCTATCAATGAGATCAACAATATTCTCCATGTATTGGAAGAACCTCCTGCAGGAGTTACCCAAGAATTTAAGGATGTTATCGCAGGGCAGGCGCATTTTCTGCGAGCCCTTTACTACCATAATTTGTCTCGTATTTACGGATACGATCCCAAGGCGCGTATAGACGAAGTGTATTATGGCAGTGTACCTTTGATTACTGATCCGGTGTTAAATACCGATCAGATAACCTACCCATCAAGGGCCGATGTGGAGGATGTATACAATTTGATTTACGAAGATCTCGAAACGGCATACAACCTGCTGCAAGGAAAGACGGTAGATGGTGCCGATCCGGAATATTACGCGTCTGCGGCTGCAGCTGCGGCTTTGTTTTCCAGAGTTGCACTCTATAATGAGGATTTTGAATTGGTAATTACTGAGGCGACCAAAGCATTGGACTTGAGTGCCGGACAGTTTATGACCCACGACAACTATATCGCCGGATGGCGACAAATGAAATTGCCGGAATCTATCTTTGAAGTGGTGTTTCACCTCGGTGATCACCCCGACCCTGTAAATGAGTCGTTGCGGGTAACGTTTACGAGTAGACAGACACTGACATCTACCTCTTTTTCCAATCGAGGTAATGTGGTAGTTGGTAGTGAGTTGGAAGCTTTGTATGCAGCAAACGATATACGCGCTGATCTTTTTATGAACGGACTGGGAAGAAATGCCAACCGTACCGAAATCACTAAGTTTTTAAGCCGAAGTGCTATCAATCACGACAACGTTCCCGTTATCAGGGTATCTGAAGTGTATTTGAACCGTGCCGAGGCCTATGCTCGGTCTGGAGGAGCAATGGACGAACTGGCTCGACAGGATGTCAATCGAATCCGCGAACGCGCAGGTTTGGATCCAGTGCCGAATACCCTTTCAGGGCAGGCATTGATAGACGAAATCCTGCTGCAACGCAGGTTAGAACTGGCATTTGAAGGACATCGATTTTTCGACCTCAAAAGGCTCGGAATGGATATCATCAAACCCATTGGAGATGTTCGCTTCGACGAGTTCCGAATTTTGGCACCCATACCGTTTTCGGAAGTGGATCGCGATGATAACAATTTCAACGTGAAACAGAATTTTGGTTATTAAGTTTTATGACTCAAATGGTAAAGCAAATGATTTCAATATACACACATAACATCAAACGCATCGGGGCGGCAGTCGTCATGATGCTCACCTTACTAACACTGTCTTCGTGTTTTAAGGATTATACAGAAGACTTCCTGTTCACCGACGCTGTGATAGAATTTGACATAGCGACTTGGGAGAGCAACGCACCGGGTAAGACCTACCCTATATTGGGTGCTTATGCAAAGGGAAGTGGAATACTTAACTTTCAGATAAACCTGGTAGGGGAGCAATTGGAAGCAGACCAAACCGTGCAGTACCGCATTGTTCAGGAAGAGAGTACGGCCATTGAAGGCACCCACTTTACATTGCCTGGAGAGGGCAGCTTTGTCTTCGAAGCTAATAGTAGTACCGCCCAGATTTCCATTAATATACTCGATTTTCCCGCTGATTTGGGTACGGCTACTGTCGTGTTGGAACTGGTTGGGAACGATCTGGTCAAAGTGAGCGAAAATTACAAACGTCTCGGTATTTCCATTTCGCTCGCAGGACCGCCCAGTGAAGCCTATCCGCTTCATGAACAATTGAGTCCTGACGCCTATTACAACAGTATTTATATCGATCCGATGAACCCCAATTTGCCGGACGATATCCGCCAGCGTATTGAAGAATCTGCTGCCAATCTCGCCGCTCATGCCGATGGTTCGAGACGCTTGCAGTATATGTTTATCTATTTTGATCACGACAATTTAGTTCGCGTAAATGCCATGTACTACGGTGGTGGAGGAAACAGCCTTACTGCAGATCCGTATGCGCAATGGGTATATCGCTTTGAGCCGGATGCTGATGGTGTCGGTAATTTCGAATTTGTAGAATCCGTGAGCAACGGAGGTTCGCAACTTACCAACTTCGCACCTATATTAGATTATTTAGAAGACAATACCTTTAAGTTAGATTGGGTAGATGACGATATTGCTACACCTTCAAGAGAAGGAATGCAGTTGGGCGGACTTTTCAATACAGATGATGAAGATTCCTATCTGATTGGTTCGCTCGAAGACTTGACCCCGACAGGAACTGTAAAACCATTCCCTTCGTCTCCGGCTATGCACGATCTGTTTTCAGATGGTGAGGAGGGATATTTCTCTACCTTGTATATCGATCCGGATTCTCCCGAGCAGTCGCCCGCATTCCAAGAGAGATGGCAAGATGCTAAGACCTATATTGACGGCTTGGCTGGCAGACAACTGTATAAAATGATGTTTTACTTCAATCCGGAATTTAGCTTTCAGGATATGCGAGTAGTAAACTACTACTATACTTCTTCCGGAGGTAAGGTCATCGGACAGATGCGCTTCCTGTGGAAAGTAGATTACGATGGGAATGTACAACCCTTCGAGTTTATCTATCAAAACCCCAACGGAGGTGCCACCCGGGCACCCGAAATTATAGATGATTTCCTGATGACTACCGAGTTTAGTATGAGTCGAACCGGAGATCGCATTCGATTTACCAGTACAGACGATCCGTCGGTGTACTTTGAAGGCGAATTGGGCAATCTCCCATTGAGTGTAAGTGAGTTCTGGCCCTGATAGAATGATCAAATAAAATAACAGAAAAGATAAATGATTATGTTTAGCACAAATAAATTAAAAAGTAGGGTAGGCGTAATGATTATGTCCTTTGTCCTAATCGTTGGCTTGGTAGCCTGTTCAGAAGAAGGTCTTGTCAAGGCACCGCCACCAAGTGATAATGAACTTTTGAAGGTCGATGATTTGGTTTACAGATATATGAGCGATCAAGAGGTGCCTGGAGCAACCCTAGCAGTTTCCTTAGATGGTAAACTGGTTTATGCCCGTGCATATGGCTTTGCCGACAACGAGACCGGACGGCGGATGACTGTGGATACTCGATCTCGAATATCCAGTATTTCTAAAGGTATCACCTCTATAGCCATTATGAAATTGATGGAAGAAGGTAAGATAGATTTAGACGACAAGATTTTTGGTGAGGATGGCATTTTGGGTACCGATTTCGGTACCCCTCCCTATCAGGAAAATGTAGCTGCACTTACGGTAAAACACTGCTTGTCACATCACGTAGGAGGATGGCCCAACAACAGTAGCGATCCTACAGGCCTTAGAAATGAGCTGGGAGCTCCAGAATTAATCTCGTATATTATCGACAATATCAACCTGAGCAATCCTCCGGGAACCAGCTATGCATACTCCAATGTAGGTTTTATGATACTCGGACGTGTCATCGAAAAAATAACACAAAAGAGTTATGAGCAATACGTACAGGAAGAGATTTTGGGACCTATGGGAATCACCGATATGGAAATAGGCGGCAATACCTTAGAAGAACAGAAGCCAAACGAATCTCGATATCACAACTCTAGTGCCTATACGCGAAACTTTGCGCGAAGAGACGCCAACGGTGGCTGGATCGCTACGGCCTCCGATCTGGTGCGTGTACTCGTTCATGTAGATGGATTTTCAACGGTTCCAGATATCTTGGATGAAGGGACTATTCAAACCATGACCACACCGCCTTTTGACTATCCTAACTATGCACTAGGATTTTATGTAAATGGGAGTACCTGGTATCACGGAGGCTCGTATTCAGGAAGTAGAAGTCATTGGATACGTACAGGTTCAGGGATGTGTGCTGCGATTATGGTAAATGGCGATGCTACTGGTTTAGATGATTTGTTGGAAGACATAGTGGCCGCTTCTGTAGAGTGGCCAACTGAAGATTTGTTTTAAAGCTTAGTTATGCTTAAACTTTCATTTCAGCCTTACGATCTGCGGTTGAATCGGGTATTCCGGATTTCCCGGGGTGCCCGCGACCGCGCGCCCTTGGTGCTTACACGTATTTCTTTTGAAGGGGTACACGGTTATGGCGAAGGCTCCATGCCTCCGCTGTACGGCGAGTCGGCAGAGTCTGCTGCCAAGTTTCTCAGCGCTGTTGATCTCTCTCGTTTTGCAGATCCCTTCGACACCGAAAGTATACTGCAGTATGTAGATGGCATAGCTCCTGGTAATGCAGCGGCAAAGACCTCGGTAGACATGGCCCTGCACGACCTGATAGGAAAATTGCTCGGCATGCCGGTACATCGGTATTTCGGGTTGGCTGCGGCACAGCACTATACCTCGATGACTATTGGCCTGGATACACCCGAAAAAATGGCGGAAAGAGCTGCAGAACTCAGTGAATTTCGCTACTTGAAAATCAAATTGGGCACCAAAGACGACAGGGCAATGATTGAGGCGATTCGATCTGTGACCCAACAGCCTTTTTTTGTAGATGCCAATCAGGGGTGGAAAAACAAGGAAGAGGCTTTAGATTTGGTGCATTGGCTAAAAGAAGAAGGCACGGTATTTATCGAGCAACCTATGCCTAGAGAGGATGTAACCGGCAATGCTTGGCTCACCGAACGAAGTCCTTTGCCCACTATTGGCGATGAAGCCGTACAACGGCTCTCGGATATCAAAACGGCTTCATCTACCTATCACGGTATCAATATCAAACTGATGAAATGTACCGGACTCCGAGAGGGGTATAAAATGGCGGTTACAGCAAAAGCACTGGGGATGAAGGTGATGCTAGGATGCATGACGGAAACCTCATGTGCGATTTCGGCTGCAGCACAACTCGGAGCATTGGCCGATTGGGTAGATCTCGACGGACACTTAGATACCGCTAATAATCCGTATGAGGGAGTAGAGCTCTCAAACGGTAAACTTGTATTGCCCGATACACCGGGTATAGGTTTAACAAAAGAAAATAATAAATTGTTTTTACCATGAAAATAAAATATAAATTGCTGCTTGGATTACTGCTGTGGATTCCACTGCTCTCCGCAGCTCAGCCCCTACAAGATAGCCTTCAAAAGGTCGACGAAATATTTGCCGCAGTAAGCAGCAAAATGCCCGGTGTTTCTGTATTGATCAGTCGCGGTGGAGAAGTTATTTACCACAAGCACAAAGGGTTGGCCAATATGGAATTGGGAGTCCCTATTACCGATAGTACTCGCTTTGAAGCGGGATCAGTGTCTAAGCAGTTTACAGCCACTGCGGTACTGTTACTTGTAGAGGAAGGAAAAGTGGGGTTGGACGACGATGTTCGCAAGTACATCCCCGAATTGCCACAGTACGAAAAGACCATTACCGTAAGACATCTGCTCAATCACACCAGCGGACTCAAAGATTGGGGAGTGGTGGCCGGACTCGGTGGTTGGCCACGTGGTACAAGAGAGTATACCAACGAGCTTGCGCTGGAGTATATCACTAAGCAAACCACGCTCAATTATACTCCTGGAGCGGAGTATTTATATAGTAATTCAAACTATACGTTGCTCACCTTTATAGCCGAAAGAGTATCGGGGCAAACGCTGCCTGATTTTACAGAGGAACGCATTTTTAAACCACTCGGAATGAAAGCGACATCGTGGCGTACCGACTTTCGGAAAATAGTTCCTTATCGTGCTACGGCCTACAATAAGAAAGGGGATAGGTACGTGACCATTATGCCTTTTGAAAACACCTACGGTCACGCAGCATTACTAACGACCACTGCCGATTTGGACAAGTGGAATACCAGTTGGAAAAACAGTCCGCTGGGTGGAGCATCCCTACTCGATTTGCGAACCGAAAGAGGCGTGCTAAACAGCGGTGATACTATAGATTATGCAGGGGGAGTATTTGTGAATGAATACAATGGACATCCTTCTGTAAACCACAGTGGAGCCACGGCAGGTTATCGTGCTTGGTTAGGATACTATCCAGAAGAAGATCTGTCTGTAGTTTACCTTTCCAACAACGGTAGTTTGTCGACCACAGGTACTGGAAAAAAAATTAGCGCAGTTTTTCTGGGTACACCGCCAAAGACAAATAAGAACAAGAAACAGGAAAAGCCTGCGGCTTACCATATGAGTAAGGATGAACTCTCTGAATATACCGGTCGCTATGTCAGTGCTGAATGTGGAGGAGAGTGGATAGCTACTCTAGAAGGAGATGGGGCTTTGATGATGACGTCACAGTCACATCAAAAAAGAAAATTTAAGCCGTCTGCTAAGGATACTTTTTTACGTATAAAAACTCAGGAAGTGAAATTTAAACGCGACCAAAGCGGAAAACTTACAGGATTTTACATCAGCGTGCCTCGAGCGAGAAATGTCTGGTTTGAGAGGGTAGAGAACTAAAGACGGTATTTGTTGCCGTGTAAAATCTGTTTAATCAATTGTTTAAATGCCTGTGATCTGCGAAGTGTTTTCGAGATCAAAGGCATTTAAACTTTTAGATGTCCTTCTTTCACCAATATCATAAATAGGTGAATAATAGTATGCGCTCCAAACCGCTTTTTGAGCTTTTTGAGTTCCTTTTCTATGGTACTGAGGCTATTTGGTTTTATTTCTCTCTTTTTAAGGTAATTAGATACCTCTTGCTGGTTATAGCCATCAGCCATCTTCTTGATAATTAATTTTTGGATTTTGTTCATAGAATTAAAATGGGATAACAATTAAATTATACTCTGGTAACCCGTAAATAGCAAAATTATTGCCCTGATGTAAGAAAGAATTGCAATTTTTTTAAGGTTTTTGTCTGATTAGGCTACGAAGAGGTCCAAAGTTGATATAGAAAGTATGTCTTGATTTTTGTTCAGGTACATTCAGAATTAAATAAACATTTGTAATTCAGTGAATTAATCCGTAATTTAGAGAAACAAAACCCCGAAAATTGGCCAAAGTGCCAAAAAACGGGGTTTTTCTATTCTACGTGTCTATGAAATTACAAAGAAT
>JAJUFH010000011.1 GCA_029266035.1 Sinomicrobium sp. | reverse complement strand
TACCTCAACGAGTTTGCTTTTAGGTTAAATCGTTCACAATCCAAACAGACCATTTTTCATAAAGCTATTGAAAGGATGGTAAAACATCAACCCATATATCAATATCAAATTACACAGAACTTAAATACATAACTCAATTTAGTTTTATGGTCAAATGGCCTGTGAAAGTCAATTTGAAACAGCAACGGTTGTTTTGGAGTGTATTCATTTAAACTGCGAAACTTTGCAGCAAATACATCATCCAAGCTATTTTGAGGAAGCCAAGGTCTTAACTCATAATCAAGGATTTTGTCTAAGGTGTTCTTTTGCTTGCTCATAAATCCAGTTTAATTCTGTTAGCGGCTTCTTTCTTTTGCTGGTCAATTACCTTAGCGTAAATCTGAGTAGTTTTCAATTCTCTATGGCCAAGCAATTTTGATACGGTATAAATATCTGTTCCAGCTGAAAGCTGTAGTGTAGCGTAGGTATGTCTTGCACAATGGAAAGTTATGGTTTTAGATATTCCTGCTCTCATCATCCATTGTTGCAACTTCAAGTTGTGCCAAGCTGAATAACGCAATCCCTTAAATACTCTTTCATCCTTATCCTGACGTTCACCAAGCAAGCTGAAGGCTTGTTCTGAAATAGGAAGGGTTTCCGCTCCCTTAGTTTTCTTTTGTCTGAAACGGATATAATACCCCATTTCATTCGAATGTTGCACTTCTGACCAAAGCAACTTATTAATATCTGACCAACGCAATCCGGTAAGACAAGAAAATATGAAAGCCGTTTTCATTAGTGGGATTTCACATTCAGCTTGAACCGCAGCTTGTAATTCTTCAAGAGTTAAAAATTCTCGTTGAGGTTCTCCTTGCTTGAACGCTTCCACACCTTCAGAAGGATTGGTTGGAATGATGCCATCTTTAACCGCTTGTTTTAATGCAGCTCTAAATTTGTTGAAGTAGGAGTACTTTGAGTTTTGAGATAGTCCTTGATTAGAGTGACCTTTTGCATCTTTATCAAGATAATATTTAAAGTCTTGAACATACTTCCTGTCGACAAATTCGAATGAAATATCTGTTTTAGTAAACGACTTCAAATGCTTTAGCATACTCAACCAATTTCCATAATTACCAATACTATCTTTTCTTTTTTCAGATAATAGTTCGATGTAATTTAAGAAACTGGCTTTTAATTTCTCATTATCACGAAAGCCATAAACACCGTTTTGGATTTCGATTTGCCGCTGTGCTCTAATTGTCTCAGCTAATTGTAGGGTTTTCTTATTGACTTCCTTTTCGTCCTTGGTTTTGGCATCTGGGTCTAAATAGAGTTTTAAATACTCTGTTTTACGTTTCCCTTTGTGGTAATAGTCCAAGTATAAACTGGTCTTACCACCTTGATTGCGTTTTCTTAGTGTAACCTTCATATCTCAAAAAATTTTGCAGTTGTTTCTGTAACAGTAAACTTGTTGTTAGCAACAAAACTTGTTTCTATAACAACAAATTAGAAACGAAAGGTACGAAAAAAAGGGCAAATTAGCAACAAGAAAGGGAAAATAAAAACATATAAAATCAAGTAAAAGAAGGGGTTAGCTAATAAAAGGAAGTGTAATTACTTTCCAATACAAAAATTTGCAAATATATTACCCAGTAGTTCATCGTTGGTCACCTGACCGGTGATCTCTCCGAAGTGGTATAGTGCTTCTCGGATATCGATGGCTAGGAGGTCGCCGGAGATGCCTGATCGGAGTCCGTGTTGCACCTTTTGGATTTCTTCCAGGGCTTTGAGTAAGGCGTCGTAATGGCGGCTGTTCGTCACTACGGTTTCGTTGTTGCGAAGGGCGCCGGTATTCACGTATTCCAACAGTTTTTCTTTGAGAAGGTCTACGCCTTGGTTTTGTTTGGCAGAGATAAACAGCAGTTTGTCATAATGCAGTTTGTTTTCGATACTGCTTTGGTCGGCCAGGTCGATTTTATTGGCGAGGATAAGCAGGGGTTTTTTGGGGAATTTGTTTTTTATTTTTTCGATTTCTACCACTATGGTGTCGCTGTTTTCGGCAAAGTTAGAGGTGTCGAAGAGGTATATGACCAGCTGTGCCTGAGTGATTTTCTCAAAGGTCTTTTTGATACCTATGCTCTCTACCACATCTTCGGTATCTCGAATTCCGGCAGTGTCTATAAATCGGAAGCCGATACCGTTGATCACGATTTCGTCTTCTATGGTATCGCGAGTAGTTCCGGCGATATCACTTACGATGGCGCGCTCTTCGTTGAGCAGGGCGTTGAGTAGGGTAGATTTTCCCACATTTGGCGCTCCTACGATGGCGACGGGTATGCCGTTTTTGATGACGTTACCCACGGCAAAGGAATCGATCAGTCTTTTGAGGACGAGTTCTATGCGTTGTAGCAGTTCTTCAAACTTACTGCGGTCGGCAAATTCTACATCTTCTTCTGAAAAATCCAACTCCAGTTCGATCAGGGAGGCAAAATCGAGCAGTTCTTGCCGTAGTTTTTCAATCTCTCCCGAAAATCCACCGCGCATTTGCTGAATGGCTATCTGATGTGAAGCCTCATTGTCGGATGCAATCAGGTCGGCTACGGCTTCGGCCTGACTGAGATCGAGTTTGCCGTTGAGGAAGGCGCGTAAGGTAAACTCTCCCGGATTTGCCATACGGCAGCCTTTTCGGAGGAATAGCTGTATGAGTTCTCGTTGTATATATGGCGAACCATGACAGGAGATTTCAATGACATCTTCTCCGGTATAAGAATGGGGATTTTTAAAGATACTGACCAAAACCTCGTCGAGCACCTTAGGGCCGTCTACGATATGTCCGAGATGGATGGTGTGACTCTTCTGGGCAGACAGTTCTTTTCCTTTTACAGAGCGAAACTGTTTGTCTGCAATAGCGATGGCGTCTTGTCCGGACAGTCGGATAACGGCTATGGCTCCGGCACCTCCTGCTGTGGCTAAGGCTATGATGGTATCGTTTGGCAGCATGGCTTTTTCTTTGGTACAAAAGTATTTAAAATAAGGCAAATATCAGACTTGTGTCTTTGGTGTTTTGGGCATCGTAAAAAGAGGTAATAACAGTGTAGTTAGTATCGGGAATGATTTTAAATTTGTAGGCTACTAAATCCTTTTTACCATGCACAAGAATACATCGGTTTCTGCCGAGTCGAGCACTATGGCAGAGAAGACGGTTTTTCCCGTATTGTTCGCCCTGAGTTTCTCTCATCTGATGAACGATACCCTGCAGTCGCTTATTCCTTCTATCTATCCTTTGGTAAAGGAGTCTTTTTCACTCAGTTTTGCTCAGATCGGACTTATAACGCTCACCTTTCAGCTCACCGCTTCACTGTTGCAGCCATTGGTAGGGATGTATACCGACAAGTATCCTAAGCCGTATTCTTTGGCTATAGGAATGGGATTTACCTTGATTGGACTGATAGTGCTTTCAGTGGCGTCTAATTTCGGACTGGTGCTATTGTCGGTAGGACTGATAGGAATGGGTTCGTCGGTTTTCCACCCGGAGGCTTCTCGTATTGCTCACATGGCTTCGGGAGGGCGGCACGGCATGGCGCAGTCGCTTTTTCAGGTGGGAGGCAATGCCGGTAGTTCATTAGGACCTTTACTGGCAGCGATGATTATAGTGCCGTTCGGACAGTTTTCGGTAATCTGGTTTTCACTGGCGGCCTTGTTGGCTATTATTGTACTGTCGCGCGTAGGGAGTTGGTACAAAAACAACCTGCACCGATCGCCGTCTAAACAGAGAAAAAACTACGACAATGCGCTGGGACATCGGCTGTCGAAAAAACAGGTGATTTGGTCTATCGCCATATTGCTCGTACTTATTTTTTCGAAGTATATCTATATGACCAGCCTTACCAGCTATTACACTTTTTATCTGATGGATAAATTTGATGTCTCTGTACAAGCTTCACAGGTTTATCTCTTTGTGTTTTTGTTTGCAATAGCTGCAGGTACGTTTTTTGGGGGACCTTTGGGAGATCGCTTCGGACGTAAGTATGTCATCTGGTTCAGTATACTCGGAATCGCTCCGTTTACCCTTGTTTTGCCTTATGTGAATTTGTTCTGGACGGGAACGCTTACGGTGTTTATCGGACTGATTTTGTCTTCGGCTTTTTCGGCTATTCTGGTTTATGCCCAAGAGCTTATTCCGGGTAAGGTAGGTATGGTGTCGGGATTGTTTTTCGGATTTGCCTTCGGTATTGCAGGAATCGGATCGGCTGTGCTTGGCGATATTGCCGATGCTACGAGTATAACTTATGTGTTTAAAATGTGCTCGTTCTTGCCATTGCTGGGATTGCTCACGGTATTCTTGCCGTCTGAGAAAGGATAGTTTTTTAGTTTGTAGTTCGTAGTATTTTTTCTGTTGAAGATGCTTTGGGCTGGGGGAGAGATTCCCTGCCGGCCGGACAGGCGGGTTCGCTTCGCTCTGAATGACATTGAGCTATTTCACAGAAAGTTGGACCTGTCATCCCGACTACCGTGAAGGGATCTCATGTCCAAACGATTTGCAGTAATAGTTCGTAATTTTGTCTTGATAACCCAATAACCCAATAACCCAATACCCCACTAAAACGCGAAAGCACTGATTATAATTGTTCCTTCAGATAATTCACCACATTTTGTTCTATTCGAGCCTCAATATCACTGATATCGGCGCGTTGGAAAGTCTCTCCGGTAATCTGTTCGTAGAGTTCGATATAGCGTTCAGACACAGAATTGATATAGGCGTCGGTCATCTCTGGGATTTGCTGACCTTCTTTGCCTTGAAATCCGTTTTCGATCAGCCATTGGCGAACGAATTCCTTAGACAATTGTTTTTGTTTTTCGCCTTTGTCTTGTCGTTCCTGATATCCGTCGGCATAAAAATAGCGAGATGAATCGGGAGTGTGTATTTCGTCGATAAGAACGATTTTGCCGTCTGCTGTTTTTCCGAATTCGTATTTGGTGTCTACGAGGATAAGCCCTTGTTTGGCTGCTATTTCGGTACCGCGTTGAAACAGCGCTCGGGTGTAGGCCTCTAGCTGAGTGTAGTCTTCTTCAGAGACTATGCCTTTTTTCAGTATGTCTTCTCTTGAAATATCTTCGTCGTGTTCGCCGTTGTCAGCTTTGGTCGAAGGGGTGATAATGGGTTCCGGAAACTTGTCGTTTTCCTTCATTCTTTCCGGCATGGCTACTCCGCACAAAAGTCGTTTTCCGGTGTGGTATTCTCTTGCGGCATGACCGGAAAGATAGCCTCGTATTACCATTTCTACTTTAAAAGGAGTACAGCGATGCCCTACAGCTACATTGGGGTCGGGGGAGGCAATAAGCCAGTTTGGCACTATGTCTTCGGTGGCCTTCATCATTTTTGTGGCAATCTGGTTTAGGATCTGTCCTTTGTATGGAATTCCCCTAGGCATAACGACATCAAAGGCCGAAAGCCTGTCGGTGGCAATCATGACCAATAGGTCGTTGTTTAAGGTGTATACTTCCCTTACCTTGCCTTTATAGACGGTTTTCTGAGCGGGAAAATTGTAATCGGTAGTTGTTATTGTATTACTCATGTGATGAACCTCGTGATTTTGTCGCAAATATACGGGAAAAGCCGTTTAAATCTGGCATTTCTGTACAAGCTTCATTTGTTGTATCAATTGTTGGTGTGTTCGATGTCTTTATAGGCCTCGATGATATTTTTTACCAGTCGGTGGCGTATCACATCTTTGTCGTTGAGATATACCATTCCGATTCCTTTTATATCCTTGAGAACCAATAGCGCTTCTTTCAGTCCGGATATCACCCTTCGCGGAAGGTCGATCTGTCCGGGGTCGCCTGTAATCATAAATTTTGCATTTTTTCCCATTCTGGTCAGAAACATTTTCATCTGGGCATGAGTGGTGTTTTGGGCCTCGTCGAGAATGACAAAGGCATTGTCCAGCGTACGCCCTCGCATAAAGGCCATAGGGGCAATTTGTATAATGCCTGTCTCTATGTAGTTTTGGAGTTTTTCGGCAGGAATCATATCCCGAAGGGCATCGTACAGCGGTTGCATATAGGGATCTAGTTTTTCCTTTAGGTCTCCGGGAAGAAATCCGAGATTTTCACCGGCTTCCACTGCGGGGCGCGTCAGTATGATGCGCTTTACTTGTTTTTCCTTTAAGGCTTTTACTGCCAGAGCAACTCCGGTATAGGTTTTTCCGGTACCGGCCGGACCTATAGCAAAGACCATATCGTTTTTGCTCATAGTGTCTACTAGTAACTGCTGATTGGCTGTTTGAGCCTTGATAAGTCGACCGTTTACTCCGTGAAGCAATACTCGTGCATTGGCCAGGGCAGGGGTTTCAAAAGCCTCGTCGCTGTCGCTGGTGAGTATGCGCTCTATGGTGTTTTCGTCCAATTTATTGTACTTTCCGAAATACATGACCAGCTTGTCCATGCGCTTGTCAAATTCTTCCAGTATCTCTTCGTCGCCATAGGCTTTTATCTTGTTACCTCTGGCTACAATTTTCAGTTTTGGGAAATATTTTTTAAGGAGTTCGATGTTGACATTTTGCTCGCCAAAAAATTCTCTCGGGCTGATTTCGGTTAGTTCTACTACTATCTCGTTCAAAAGCTATCGGGTTTGTTTTGTTTTTATTACCCGTCCCCATACCGGTCTCACCCCTTAGCGAGGAATAAGTCAGCGGACCACCCGGCGGATACGGTCATTAACTCTTCATTAAAAGTACAATAAAAAACTGTACTTTTTCCTATAGTTTATCCCCTCGTTTTTTAGTACGTTTGTGGTTTATACTCCAAGAGGAAATAAACGGCAGGATTGTATTTTCCGGCTAATTTACACAAAAAAGGCTTCGGTACTGTTTTATGGTTATAATAAGTTTGACTACAGATTTTGGAGAAAAAGACCACTTTGTAGGGGCTGTTAAGGGTTCTATTTACAAGGAGGCAGAGGAAGCTCGCATAGTCGATATATCGCATCGAGTAAGTCCGTTTAACGTAGAAGAGGCTGCCTATATCCTCAAAAATGCTTACAGAGATTTTCCAGAAGGCAGCATTCACGTATACGGTGTAGACGGCGAGCGCAACGAAGATACGCGGCATATAGCGGTTTACTTCGACGGACACTATTTTGTGGGTGCCGACAACGGGGTGATGTCGCTCATCATAGGTGAGGGTATCCCTGAAAAAATGGTAGAGATCAATCTTTATCGCGATGTGGATACGATTTTCCCCTGTAGAGACGTTTTTGTCAAAGTTGCCTGCCATATCGCAAGAGGCGGAACGCTAGAAGTAGTGGGAAAACCGGTACAACAACTGAAATCGCTACGGGCATTTACTCCTTTGATCAACACCGAACAAAATATGGTTACGGGGCATGTGGTGTATGTGGACAACTACGGCAATGTGGTGACCAATATATCGAGACAGTTTTTTGAAAATGTGCGAAAGGGAAGAAGGTTTGAACTCTATGCCCGCAATTACAAGTTTGAAAAAATATATTTAAAATACAGTGATATCGTCAACTTTTCCATAGAAAAACCGCTGAGGGACGACGACGGAAAGAAACTTGCTGTTTTTAATTCGGCAGGATTTATAGAGCTTGCTATGTACCGCAGTAATCGCGATACTGTGGGAGGGGCTTCGAGCTTGCTCGGACTCAGCTATAGGGATGTTATTACAGTTAGATTTTTACAGTGATAATCTGCAGAGATTGAGTAGTGATTTATGCTTGCAATACTTAAAAGAGAGATAAACAGCTTTTTTGCTTCCCCGGTGGGCTACCTGGTGATTGCGATTTTTTTGGTGCTCAACGGACTTTTTTTATGGGTTTTTGCCGGTGAATACAACATACTGCAATCGGGTTTTGCCGATCTGACTGCCTTTTTCAGCTTGGCACCTTGGATATTGTTGTTCCTGATTCCGGCTATAACCATGAAGAGCTTTTCCGACGAGCGGAAACTGGGCACTCTCGAATTGTTGCTAACGCGACCGGTAACTTGTTGGCAAATCGTTTTAGGAAAATACACTGCTGCCTTTGTGCTGGTACTCATGGCATTGCTGCCCACTTTGTTGTATGTTATCACGGTGTGGAAACTCGGTAATCCGGTGGGCAATCTGGATGTGGGGAGTACTCTAGGGTCGTATTTCGGTTTGTGTTTTTTGGTGCTTTCGTATTCGGCTATAGGGGTCTTTACCTCGATATGGACCGACAATCAGATTGTGGCCTTTTTGATATCGGTGCTGATATGTTTCTTTTTTTATTACGGTTTTGAAGGACTTTCGCTTTTTGGAGGGACAGCTTGGATTTCCGCACTGGGTATGAAAGCGCATTTCGACAGTATAGGAAGGGGAGTGCTAGACACCCGAGATATGGTCTATTTTCTATCTGTAGCCTTTTTCTTTTTGTATCTGACCGTAGCTAGACTAAAAAACAGACCCGATGGCAGATAAGTTGAAAAAATACCCACTGTGGAGTACTGTAGTTGTTTTGGGCTTGCTCGTACTGTGCAATGTGCTCTCTCAAAGTTTCTATGGGCGTTTCGACCTTACTCAGGACAAGAGATACACTCTTTCGGAAGCCTCGCTCAAGCCTTTAGACAGCCTTAAAAATCCTGTTTTTGTAGATGTGTTCTTGGGGGGAGCACTCCCGGCTGAATTTCGCAAACTCAGGGAAGAAACTCGGCAGATACTCGAAGAGTATGCTGCGAGAAACAAGCAGATTAACTTTAATTTTATCGATCCGCTAGAGGAAGGTGCAAATTCTGAAAGTATAATCCAGGAGATGCAGTCGGTAGGGCTTACCCCGCTTCGCTATTCGATAGAAGAAGGAGGAAAGACTTCTCAGGAGATTATCTTTCCCTGGGCTATGGTCAATTCGGGAGATAAGAGTGTAAGGATCTCTCTGTTAAAAAACAAGCTGGGAGCGACCGATGAAGAAAGGGTAAACAGCTCTATTCAGCAATTGGAATACATTTTTTCTGATGCATTTGCCAGACTTGTAATCACCGACAAACAGAGTATAGCGGTACTCAAGGGCAATGGGGAGTTGGACGATATTTACATCGCTGATTTTTTGGGAGCGCTTCGGGATTATTACAACCTAGCACCGTTTACTTTAGACTCGGTGGCTACGGCTCCGCAGCGCACTCTCGACGAGCTCCGGAAATTTGATATGATACTGGTGGCCAAGCCCACAGAAGCTTTTACTGAAGGGGAGAAGGCAGTACTCGATCAATATGTGATGCACGGAGGAAAGTCGCTTTGGTTGATAGATCCGGTAATCGCAGAAAGAGACAGCCTTTACAACAATACCGGAACAACCTATGCCGTGCCTAGAGATCTCAATCTCAACGATATGTTCTTTTCATACGGATTGCGTATCAATCCGGTATTGGTCAACGATTTGTATTTCACTCAGATTGTCCTCGCTACTGGAGAGGGGAGTGCTTCCCGTTACGAGCCTTATCCGTGGGTTTATGCACCTATGGTATTTTCAAAAAACAATCATCCCATAACCAAAAACCTCGAAGCCCTTCGTTTTGATTTTGCCGGAGCTATAGATACGCTTAAAAACAAAGTGCAAAAAACAGTGTTGCTACAGAGTTCTCCGCTGTCTAAAACAGTGGGCGTCCCGGCAGAGATCAGCTTGGAAATTATAGGGCAAGAACCCGATCGGGAAAGCTACAACAACGGAAACCAGCCTCTGGCGGTGTTGCTCGAAGGTCGTTTTAATTCGATGTATCACAATCGGGTAAAGCCTTTGGATTTTAACGATAATAAGGAGGTTGGTGAAAACTCGGGAATGATAGTAATATCTGACGGTGATTTGATAAAAAACCAGTTAAACCAGGGAAGTCCACTAGAGTTGGGATACGATAAGTGGACTAATAATTTTTACGGCAATAAGGAATTTCTCAAAAACTGTGTCAATTACCTGCTGGATAGAAACGGACTGATTTATATCAGGAGCAAAGAGGTGTCAATTCCTTTTCTCGACAAGGAAAAAGTGGCAGCACAACTGGGAATGTGGAAGACGGTCAATCTCGCGCTACCTCTCGTTTTGCTCGTACTGTGCGGTCTGTTGTTTTCTGTGGTCAGAAAAGGCCGTTACGCGCGTCGGTCAGAGGTGCCTTTTAGGAGTTACGACCGAAATGAGCAGGTAGAGGATGATGATTAAGGGCACCGCGGTAAACCTGAGTACCGCTAGTAAAATCAGGCACAACAGCAGAAATCCGTATTTTATCGCATTGTCTTTTATCCCCCAAGTTTTAAATTTTAGAGCAAAGAGTTTTATAGGGGCATTGAGTATATAACTGCTGAGTAGGCTAATCACTACCAGAAACCAAGTGTTGTGTAATAGAGAAATAATAAATTCACTGCTCTGAGTGATGAAAATAAGAGGTAGAGACAGTACAAACAAGGCATTGGCCGGAGTGGGGAGTCCGGTAAATGATGTTTTCTGGTCGTCGTCTACATTGAATTTGGCCAAGCGATAGGCTGATGAGAGTGGGATGAGCAGTCCGATGAAAGGGATGAACCCCTGTAATTGCGACAGGTCTACCTGTATGCCTGTATCCCACGATTCAGGGATGAGAGAACGTTGTAGCAGCTGATACATTACAATTCCCGGAACCACACCACTGGTCACCATATCGGCCAAAGAGTCCAACTGTAGTCCGATCTCGCTTTGCACTTTTAGTTTCCGGGCGGCGAAGCCATCGAAAAAATCAAAAAAGATTCCGGCAAATACAAAAAGTGCCGCGAGCTGAAACTGACCGAGTACAGCATACAATACGGCTACCGTACCGCAAAATAGATTGAGAAGGGTGAGGATATTTGGAATGTGTCGTTTCATAGTGTCTTAGCGCTTAGATTGTTAGTTGGTAGTAGACAAATACTGCCGACTAAGCACGTAAAAATACAAGATTAATGATAGATTAGTACAAATTTCGTCAAACTTTGGTAACTTGCCCGGTGGTAGTTGGAGCTAATCACTCCTTATCACCTGGAAATACGGTAAAAATGACAAGAAATAATTTACTCTTGGCCCTTGCTTCAGGGCTATTACTTGCGGCTGGATGGCCGGTGTACGGTATTCCGATTTTGCTTTTTGTGGCTTTTGTTCCCCTATTGATAGTCGAGCGAAATATAAGGCTGTCTCACAGCAGGAGAAAAGGATTGAAGGTGTTTAGAAATGCCTATCTCGCTTTTTTAGTATGGAATGCAATCACCACCTGGTGGATATGGTATTCTACAGCATTCGGAATGTTTTTTGCCATTCTGGTCAATTCGCTGTTGATGACAGTAGTATTCTGGGGTTATCACCTTCTGGCCCGAAAGTTACCGCCGCGAATTCACCTCGTCTTTCTGCCTGCACTGTGGATTTCTTTTGAGAAGTTTCATCTCAATTGGGATTTTTCCTGGCCTTGGTTAAATCTGGGCAATGCCTTTTCAGAACACCCTGCCTGGGTGCAGTGGTACGAATACACGGGTATATTTGGAGGAAGTTTATGGATATGGATGGTAAATATAGGGCTATTTGCAGCAATATGGTCATTCCGAAAAACCGGCAATAAGAAGCGATTGGCAAGGGGAGTGGGTAAAAATGTACTCCTCATAGCGCTTCCGATTATTGTCTCTCTCTTTATGTACGACAGTTACAAAAGTTCGGGGAAGAGTGTTGAGGCGGTGGTATTACAGCCCAATATAGACCCCTATAGCGAAAAGTACGAGATCGATAACTCGGCTATGGCTACCAAGTTGGTTAAATTGGCTTCGGAATACGTCGATGCTGACACCGACTATGTTCTTGCACCCGAAACGGCCTTGTCTGCCGGTGCCGATATAGACCGTTTTGCACATTCACTTGCTGCGCGCATATTACAAAAGCTCCCTCGCAAATATCCAGGACTGAAGTTTATTACAGGTGCCGACTTTTACAGGCAGTATCGCAGTGTAAACAAGCCCACGCCTACAGCCAACAGCATCAGGGGAGGGTGGTTTGATGCTTACAACGCAGCTGTACAGATAGACAATACAGCCAATATGCCGGTGTATATCAAATCAAAACTCGTGGTAGGGGTAGAGAACCTTCCCTTCAAGGAAATAATTGAACCTCTATTGGGCAATGTCATGATCAACCTAGGAGGTACCGTAGTTTCCCGAGCCACACAAGTTGAGCCTTCAGTTTTTAAGGGGGGAGCCGGGATTGTGGCACCTATTATCTGCTATGAGTCGATTTACGGCGAATACGTTGCCGGTTATGTGCGAAAAGATGCCGATTTTCTCGCTGTAATTACCAACGACGGATGGTGGAGCAATTCGCAGGGGCATAAACAACACCTGAGCTACGCTCGATTGAGAGCAATAGAAACCAGGAGAAGTGTAGCGCGTTCGGCCAATACAGGGATTTCGGCATTTATCAACCCTCGGGGAGATGTGTTGCAAACCCTTGCCTATGGAGAGGAAGGCGCGCTTAAAGGCGAGCTGAGTTTGAATGAAGAAAAGACTTTTTATGTTCGTTATGGCGATCTGATAGCCCGTGTGTCTGTACTGCTTGCCGGTTTGTTGGTGTTGTACGGTATAGGAAAGAAAAAAAGGAGTAGCTTGTAGTTTGTGATTCGACCTTTGATTCTGCCTGAATACAATGGCTCTTTGTTTGGTCAATACACTTGTCAGAGCCGGGAGAGTATTCTGTTTGGATTGACGAATGTACGGAAGTTCGCACTTCGGGGGAAGACAATAGGATTGTTAGAATTGTAGCGAGGAGTAGTTTTAGCAATGCGATCACAATACAAGTTTTTTTGATTAAGGTTTTATATCATTTTTCAAATACTGTTGTGCTCTAAAATGTAGCACAAAGTTGTACCGTTTGGTTTTAAGGTCACAATAATCTCTTGCCGACCTGTGGTTTTAGTCCGGCAGATTACAAAATCAGCTTCCTGTTTTTACTTCGATTCCGTGTTTGTCAATTTTTACTTTTACATTTTCACTGCCTGTATTCTGTAGGTTGATATCGATACCAGTCGAATCGATTTTTATATCATCTGGCTGTGTTTTGTCGGTTTCCAATATTTTTTCGCAGTCCAAGCATCGGAGTTTTCCACTTTCCACCTTCCAATAGTGCCCTTTGAGGTTGGAAGCGTATAAGCCAGTTCGCTCTCGGGTTTCGTACCCGATGCGAATATCGCTGTGTGGATCTATAAAGAATACCGTAGCTTCGGGTAGCGAAACACCCACGTGTACTTCCTGACCGCGGAATTTATTTTGGTAATCGACCAGTGCGTAATTGCGCAGGAAAACAGTATTTTTCTCGGTGCTGAAGTCGTAATCAATTCTGGACGCTTCTTCCCTTGCCTTGTGGAAGCTGCTGCTTTCGGCTTCTTTTTCAATATTGAGAAAGGCGAGGGAGTCTTCCGAAGGAACAAAATCGAAAATTACATTTTCAATATAGAGTTTCTGTTTGCCGTTCAGTACAATTTTATCTACACTGCTGTTGTAAAAGCGATTGCCGGGAATTTCGGATATTTCATTTTTAAAATAAAGGGTATCTGTCGCACTTATAGACAGTGGCTTTTTTTCGACTATACTTCCTTCATAGGCCTGGGCCGTAGCTTGGCGAATACCAAAAACAATCAGTGCGATAGTAGAGAGTATCCATAGCCCCAATAAAACGTATTTTGTAGTGTTGCCTATCGATCTCAAATCGTCTACAAGAATTTTCATTCCGAGTCGAAAGAGCAGGAAGAACGGTATACCTACGGCAAACAGTACAGTGAGCGATATTGCCCAGATAGGTATTCCAGAACTATTGCCAATTTCCATATAGTGCGCCCATTCGCTGTCTGAAAATATGGATACAAAGGCAGCGATAAAGCCCGTAAACAGTCCGATAAGCGTACTTGCAGCGATAAAGACCAGTAGAATACCTATAAATTTACCAAAGATATCGAAGAGAGCAGTCATGAGTTTACCGAGGAAGTCAAAAAAGCTACTGCTCCCCGATTTTACCTTGTTGCCCACCTTTTGGTAATCGACATTCCTGACCTTTTCTGAGACCTCTTCAAAACCTTCACGTACTTTCTTTTCTATATTGCTGATGTTTACCGGTTCTCCCTTCATGGCCAGTTTTTGAGAGGTGGTAATGGCTTCCGGTATCAATATCCACAACAGTACATAGATAACGATACCTGCCCCAAAGCCAGCCACGATGAGAAATATCCACAGTAGTCGTATCCACAGAGCATCTACCCCGATATAATGCCCGAGTCCTGAAGATACTCCGCCTATGTATTTGTCGTCCGGATCTCGGAACAGTTTTTTAGGCGATTTTGGAGATTGATGGTGATCTTTGGGGGGTGTTTGTGACTGCGGTTCGTCTTCAAAGATCTCTTCGTCTACAAGGTAGTCTTCCGGTTCTCCCATTATAGCGATTATATTCTCAACCTCAGTCAGCCCTATTACCTGCCTTTCATGACTTATCTTTTCGCTGAAAAGTTCGGCTATGCGAGCCTCGATATCGGCAATGATTTCGTCGCGACCCTGCGAATCGGTAAATGAGTGTTTTATAGTCTGAAGATAGTCGCGTAGTCTGGTATAGGCATCTTCGTCTATGTGAAAAAAGAGTCCGCCCAGATTTATATTGGTCGTCTTATTCATGATTTGATGATTTTTGGCTTGTTACAATAGTTACTGCATTGTGCAATTCCTCCCAAGTGGAAGAGAGCTCGTTTAAAAACAGTTTGCCCGTGTCGGTAAGGGCATAGTATTTTCGAGGCGGACCGGAAGTAGATTCTTCCCAACGGTATTGTAGCAGTCCGGCATTTTTAAGCCTGGTGAGCAGAGGGTAAATCGTACCCTCTACAACCAGCATTTTTGCGTCTTTTAGCGTTTCCAGTATTTCCGAAGCATATTTGTCCTTGTCCCGGAGAATCGACAAAATGCAGTATTCTAGAACTCCCTTGCGCATCTGTGCCTTGGTGTTTTCGATCTTCATGAGTTCATAATGCTTTAATTAAACTGTTCGCTTTTTGATGGATGAACGATGTGATGATAGATACTTTCTTATGCAAATATATGTTTAAAAGAAGGTATTATGCAAAACATAGTACTGTTTATTAACATAAATTTAACTTTTAAAAGAGTAGATTGTCAGGATATGATTAACTTTGCAAATGCTTTCCCACTTCGTATTCATAAAGTAAAATGTAAATTAGTTTATATGCCCTTATCTTTAAAGAGCACTACTTTTCGCGCTTTCCGAAATCGCAATTACGCCTTGTTTTTTACCGGGCAATCCATTTCCCGTATGGGGATGTGGATGCAGCGGACTGCTGTGATTTGGGTGGTTTACAGTATAACGCATTCTCCCTTTATGCTAGGACTCACCTTGTTTGCCGAACAGTTTCCGTCTTTTCTTTTTTCCGCTCTGGGCGGTATAGTATCCGATCGCTACAACCGCTATAAATTGATGCTGCTCACACAATCACTTTCTATGGTACAGGCGGTGATCCTCACAGTGGTGACCTATACAGGACACGATTCGGTATGGGTACTCCTTGTGCTCAGTACGATGTTGGGAACTATCAATGCCTTCGACGTTCCCGCTCGGCAGCCTTTGGTACACGAAATGGTCAACGAGCCGGAAGATTTGCCGAATGCACTGTCTCTGAATTCGTCGTTGACCAACCTAGCCAAGATGGTGGGACCTGCACTGGCGGGTATAGTGCTTGCTAAATGGGGAGCTGGGACTTGCTTTTTGATTAATGCTTTGAGTTTTGTAGCGATTCTCGTCTGCCTTTCGCTGATGAAACTTCCACCACAACCGCGTAAACCTCCAAAAGAAAAGGTAGGGAAAGAGCTTCGTGATGGATTTTTGTATCTCTATAAAACCCCCGAAATCGGATTGCCCTTGCTGATGCTTACACTGATGAGTCTTTTTGTATTGCCATATCGCACCTTACTTCCGGTATTTGCTAAAGTGATTTTTGAGGGAGATGCTACAACCTATGGTTATATTATGGGATTTATTGGTTTGGGAGCTATTTCGGGAGCGTTTTTCCTGGCTTCCCTTAGGGAGGGGAGTAGCTTAAAGCGAATACTGACGGTAAATACAGTGATACTCGGACTGTCGTTGATCTTATTTTCTCAGATAGATCAGCTTTATGTGGTCTTGTTTTTTGCCGTTCTTATCGGTTTTGGAGCTATGGCACAGACTACAGTGTGCAATATACTGGTACAGACCAAATCTAAACCAGAAATGAGGGGAAGAGCCATGAGTTATCAAGCGATGGCTGCCTTTGGTATGATGCCTTTGGGCGGATTGCTTATCGGTAGCTTGTCTGAACATATAGGTGCTCCGTCAAGTTTGCTGATACAGGGAATAATAGCGCTGCTGGTTGTGATGTGCTTTTACCGTTTTTTGTGGAGCAAGGATAGATAAACAGACTGAAAGTATTTGAAGGGAATGACTTTCGGTTCGAGATAATTTAATACCTTGTAGGATATTATCGACAGGGCTTCAGAACTGTGAGATTGTATAATACATTTGGTCTTGTAGATATGGTATCTTTAAATTTTGCGTAATAAACAACTTCAATTTATCGATATGACTCCTCGAAAACTAAACACTTTTACAATGCTTAAATTACCCTCTGCCTGGTTGTGTGGGGTTAGGGTTAGGCATATCGATGCTCAGAGCTGTACGGTAAGCGTGCGTCACAGATGGATCAATCAAAACCCTTTCAACTCTATGTTTTGGGCAGTGCAAGGCATGGCTGCCGAACTGTCTACCGGCGTGCTGGTCATGGCTGCGATTAGGAAGAGTGGCAAGCGCATTTCTATGCTCGTAGCTCACAACCAAGCCAGTTTTACCAAAAAGGCAAGAGGGCGCATTACCTTTAGTTGTACCGATGGAAATCTGATAGGTGATGCTCTTCAAAAAACCCTGGAAACAGGAGAGGGGCAAAGTTTCCAAATGAAGTCTGTGGGCAAAGACCAACAGGGAGATGTGGTGTCTGTCTTTACTTTTGAATGGACGGTAAGAGTAAAATCAGAACGATAGCCTACTCAGAGGTAGGAGTAGGCAAAAATCTCGTCACTACATATCAATAATTCGTTGTAAAATAGTCGAAATACTTGCAGTAGGTCTTTACCTCTTGGTAGAAGTCGGTGTGCTCATAGGCTTTTAGCTGTTTGAAATAAGATCGGTATTTGGAAGTTTTAATTTCCATTTTGGCAGCATTTCTTTTGCTGTATTCCATATCTTTCAGACTGTTCAAATCCTCGTCTGTTTGAGTACTGTAAAAAATGCCCTGTTCACATTTTGAGGCCGCAAAGAGTATTCTCGCTTTGAGCTCTTCATCTGTGGTTTGTTCCATAGCTAGATTCAGATAAGACAGCGGAATTTCGAAATCGTCGTAATACCACGATTTCCAGCCGTAGTTCTTGTAATACAGTGGGTATTCGGGAGCAGTTCTGTCAAATTGCTCGTTCCAGCCGTAGTAGTTGTGAAATTTATAATTCTTGGCATTGCTATCGCTGTAGGTTAGAAACTGACGGTAATAACCAATAAGAGAGGTGTTAAAATAGAAATTACCCAAGAGATAACCGGCCTTAGCGGCTTTATCTCCTTTGCCGGAGGCTGCTTTTTCCAAGGTTATCAGGGCACGGGTTAGCTCTTTCTTGTTCATGTTAGGCTTGATGACGTCAAAATCATCTAAATAATCTGTTTGCATTACTGTGTTGTCGGCACATTCAAAACACTCTATACGGTTGTACCCGAAAACCTCTGATGGAATATGCGAAAAACCTTTGAAATTGTAAAAATTCGGGGCTACTTCCTCAAAAAAAGAAGCTGCCTTTTTGGTGTCTCCCTGTCTCAAAAAGATATTCCCCTTCATATTGGAAATATAGCTCTTTACGTCAAAATTTGACTGTTTTACCATTTTTCTGGAGGTGGCGTCGTAGACCTTCGGACTCAGGTTTTCCGCGAGCATATTTTCGAAGGTATTCTTGTTCTTTTTCTGATAAAACTTTTCAATGGCTTCGAGCAATAGGAGTTGAGGATAGGACTCTAATTGGCTGATGTCGTTTTGCAACAAAAAGGCCTTGGCGTAATCTTTTTGAAGTAAATAGCGATTGGCTAGAATATCGATGACGAAATTTCTAGTGTTGTTATTCGGAAAATAAAAATTGTTTTCTGAGTTGTCTTCCTGAAGCACAGCGGCAAATTTTTCTGCCAGTTGCACTTCAAAGTCGGAGTTTATGTTTTCCTGTTTGCTGATGGTGATCAGTGCGGAGAGCTTGTCTTTTTGACCGCTCAGCCTCTCGCTATCTGTAGAGATTTCTTCAAGGGCAAGTGCCGATTTGCCGTAGTCTTTTTGTATAAAATAAATCCAAGCAGAAGTGAGCTTCCAGAAGTCTTGTTCTTTGACGTTCGGATTTTCCGATTGGCGTTCAGAAATGCGCAAGGTCTCTTCGAGAAAGCTGTTGTCGTTGCCTTCTATGTTTAGAGGAATGCGATAACTATCTCTGTTCTTCATGCAATCGGGGTGATTGTACGGACAGCTGTATTCAACCGGAAAATAGTTTCTTTCGAGCTGGTTTACTGCTCTGGCCATTAGTACTTTGGCTTGTGGGGCATTGGGGTCGTTTTCTATAATTTTTTGTATGGAAGATAGAGGGTTGTTAAAATCGCGATAGCCCAACAACATATATAGGTCGTTTTTCTCGTTTGTGGTCTTTGCTTCTGACAGTAGTTTTTCAAAATCCAAATCGCGGGTTACCAGCATAGAAGTATAGGCCTGCTCTTTGCGGTTTTTGGTATGGGTAAAGAAGCGAAAGAAGTCGTGATGAGCCTGCATAAAATTGCCGAGAGCTCTCTCGGCTCCTCCTTTTTGATCGAGGGCGTAGTAGTATATAATGGGCTTGTAATTTAGCGAAGCCACATAATCGTTAAAATAATCGATGGCTTCGGTGTAGCGCTCGCTGTAGTGAGCAAAGCGAACCAGCTGATATCCGTAACGTATTTTGAGGTCTTTGTCGGTCTCTAAATGCCAGCTTTTTTCCAAGGTGCCGATTACCGCATCGTATTTCAATTCGCTCACATTGTGTTTGGGAGTATTGCCCCAAGAATAGCTGCGATTGCCTTGTACTGCCATATAGGGAGCGAGGTATTTGGCATAGGCAATGTAAAGCAGAGCCTGTTTGTGCTTTTTCACAAAATTTTTGTTGGCAAAAGCGAGTTTGTCATCTTTTGTACTCATTCCTTTTGTCAGCGCTCTCAAATCTTGCCTATCAGCTTTAAATACCAGATATTCTGCATCTTGGTAAGAAATTTGTAAATAGTTTTTCCAGTCTTCTATGTTTTCGTTGGTATTCGATAAAGGGTATTGTCCATCGCTGTAAAATCTGTTGTCGTAAGACAGGAGGAAAGCCCTGTATTGTGGCTCATCCATACTTTCTTGGGCAAAGAGGTTGTAGTACATATCATCATCGCCCCATGCACCGACACAAAAGGATATTTCAGGATGGTGAGGGCTGGCGGTTAACGGGAAATACACTGCTGCGAATACGATACAGAGAGCGAGCTGCCAATATTGTTTTAAGTTCATGAGAGTGCGATTAAAATGCGATAATTGTAGGGTGTTTTACACTCTTCAATTACAGAGTGCAATGAGGTAAAGATACTATTCATCTCAGAAAGTAAAAATACCGGAAAGCCAGTATTTTTAATTTTTAGCGGAGATCATCCGGAGTAAACCGCCGGAGGAAAATACTGTCGAGGTGGTAGTATACATAATCGTAAGGGCGGTTTAATTTTGATTCCAGAAAATATCTCGTGTCTTTCAGTAGCTCGCGAGATACTTCTTCTACTCTTATGTCGAAGCCTTTATTGAGGTATATTCCTCTAAGAAAAACATCCTCGGTCAGCTCGTAGGTATGAGGAGCTGTTTGGCGGAAGGCAGGCGATTGCAGCTCATTTTCCGAAACGCCGTTGATCAGTTTAGACTTGCCGAGGTGATTGGTTACTACCGCCCACGAATAAATCGGTAGAGCCACATCCATGTCTAAGGGGTAGCTGTCTACAGTACTGAGGTAGTCTTTGAGTAAATCGAAGTCGAGAATGGAATTTTTTCCGTCGTCTTCTACAGGATTGGAGGTGGCATAAGCCATTAGGTACACCTTGTCTGCCGGGGGAATTCCGGTACGCTCGCGGTACTTTACCTGATGCAGACGCAGCGTACAGCTTATTTTTTTTCCGGATATTTTTTTTAGCTGCTCCAGGAAGGCAAAATACATATTTTTGCTACTTGCTGTCCAATCGCAGTCGATTTGTATTTCGTCAAAATTATCCAGCTTGTAGTCTTCTGCCATCTTTGAGATAAGCTTGTCGATGTTTTCTGCGAGTGTTTTTCCTCCGGTAGAGCCGACACTTTTTATGGCTCGGTTAGTTACAAACACTACGGGAATATAAGTGGCCTGCAGTATTCTTGAATCAAAATCTTCGACAACAGATACAGGCGCTGGATTTCCCTGAACTAGATCTACATCGAAAAAGCGCATATAGAGTTTGTCCGACTCCAATGCCTCGAAGTACTCTTTTTCGGTCTTGCCAATTTGTATCTGACTTTTCCAATGGTAAAACTGTACGGGATGGGGAATGTCTTTCTGGCAGGATAATAGCAGAAAAGCAATACAGGTGAGTGTGATGCGGATAAAACTGGGAGGCATGGCGTTACAGTGTAAAAAGCAGACAATAATACGAATATTTTGTTGTATAAAGTCCAACGGACTATGTCAAAGATAGGATATCCATAGAGAGAAGTTCTGTATGTTGGGGTGCTGGAGGTAATCAAGGAGCAGGAATGTTTGCCCGGGCACTGAGTAACTGTTTTACCAGTTCAGCTTTTTTTTTATCCCCTTTATCCTCGTATTTCTTTTCCAGTTCGGAAAGAGTTTTCAAATCCCATTCTGCATTCCTATTCCTGTTTGCCCATTCGGTGATCTTATTCTTGTCAAGAGAGCAGATCTCCTTTTGCAGCAGATCGGAAATTTTGGGTTTTGGCAGTATTAATGGACCACCACTTACAAATCGGTCCAGTGCTGTACGTATGTGTTTCATGTGGTTGGTTTCGTGGGTGTTATTGAGTAATATTATAAGGCTGTGGGATGAGGTAAACCGTTTTATATAAGACAGGTTCCCTGCCCAGCTTCCAGTGTGGTATACGATTTTCCCTAAGCTGTCATTTTCCTGTATATGCCATCCAAATCCGTAATCGGAATCGTCGATAGATGGTGGGTGAGGTGTAAATGAGAAGGTCTTGTTTTTTTCGTTCAAGAGTTTGTCGGTATACAGTATACTATCCCATCTGATAAGGTCATTTACAGTGGAAGACAGCCTGCCTGGCCCTAAGCGACCACTGAGAAAGTTATAGTAAGACTTTCCTGGAAGAGTTTCGGGCTTAACAAGGCTGCAATTTTCCGTGTCGAGCAAATACCCTGGAGCGTAATCTTTTAGGTGCCAAATGCTGTCGCGTTCATAAAAACCGCTGGAATTCATTCCTGCCGGTTTAAAAATATGTTTTTTGAGAAATTGGTCAAGAGATTTTTCGCTTACCTTATTAACCACCTCAGCGAGAAATAGATACCCGGAATTGGAATAGTGGTACCTGGTCCCGGGAGTACTTTCCAGTTGAGGTTTCTGTGTGCTAAAATAGGTTATGACATCTACATTATGTACGATACGGGTAGTATCCCAGTGTTGTCGGAAATACGGTTCGTAGTCAGGAAGTCCCGAAGTATGGGTAAGCAGGTGGCGAATCGTGATATGGGAATATGGAAAATCGACTCCGAGGTACGCTTGGACAGGTCGATCAATATCGAGCATTTTCTGTTGCTGTAATAGCATTATCGCGGCTGCCGTAAACTGTTTGGAAACTGAGGCAATTTCCATCGCTGTCTCAGGAGTGAAGGGAGTTTGTCGTTGTAAGTTGGCGAGACCGTACCCTTTTTTGAAAATGAGCTCTCCTTCTTTTTTAATGGCAACTGCACCGTTAAACATCTTTTTTTTGTAGAGGGCTGTAAAAAAGCTATCTAGTTGCTGTTCGTATTTTATTTTGGTGGCTGGAGATTTCTCTTTGGGCATGGGGTTACAGGCCAAAAAGAGTAGCGTTAGGACACTAATGCTGCCCATAGAGATAAGATGTCTTTTATTCATTAGTAATTATTTTATTCCATTGGGGAGTTTTTAAGCCTATGCCTGGAAGTTTGTTCTGAATAATAAGACCATTTTTGAGCATATGTCCTTTAAAAGGGTTGTTGGTAATTCCGAGATTGCCGTCCAGATCGATCCAGTCGGCCAGGGTGCCGAGCTGGGAAGCAGCGGCTATGGCACAGGAAGTTTCCGACATACACCCCAATAATACTTTAAGGCCAGCTTTTCTGGCAGTCATCGCCATGATAAAGGCTTCTCTCAGTCCTGTCGATTTCATGAGTTTGATATTGACGCCATGGTAAAAGTTCTTTGCTGTGATAATATCCGGAAGCCTTTGTATACCTTCATCTCCAACGATAGGGAGGGGAGATTTCGATGCCAGCCATTCCATATCGGAAAATGCATTTTTTGACATAGGTTGTTCTATAAATATTGCTCCCTTTTCCTTGAGCCACAGTATTTTTTCGAGTGCTTCATTCCGGTCTTTCCAACCCTGGTTTACATCGATATACAAAGGTTTGTCAGTTTCCTTCCTAATCGCTTCAATGATTGCGTGATCGTTATCTCCACCCAGTTTTACCTTGAGGTATTTATACTTGGAAGCCTCATTGACCTTTTTCCGTATAATTTCCGGACGGTCTATCCCAATGGTCTTACTGGTTGGTAATGATCTCGCCGAAAGTCCGAAATACTGGTGTATAGGTATATTGAGCAACTTTCCGGTAAGATCGTGTAGGGCAATGTCTATAGCAGCTTTGACTGCAGGATTTCCCGGGACAACATCATTTATATAACTGAGAATATCTTCTGTACAAAGAGGATCATTAAAAGCTGAAAGGTCTATTTTCGAGAGAAAAGCGGTGGCTGAGGCGATGCTTTCTCCGTAAAGAGGAGGCATGGATGCTTCCCCAAAACCCTCCACCCCCTCATACTTCAGCCGGACCAGAACAGCAGGAGTACTAGTTCGGATTCCTGAGGCAATGCGGAAGGGGTGTTTTTTCAGTAGGGTATAGGCTTTATGAGATAATTGTATCATCAATATCCTGGATTTTGTGGTTTGATGCTGGGATTAGCATTGATCTCGTCCAGAGGGATCGGAAGGATAAACTTGTCGTTGGGATAAGTTACTTCCAGCACATTTTCACTTTGTATGATACGTACGTCCTTTTTGTTGCGGTTGAGGTCAAACAGTCTGTGTCCCTCAAAGGCCAACTCCTTTCTGCGTTCTTCAAGGATTCGATCTATTAAGGGTTGTCCACTTTCACTGATTCTGACAGCATCAGGGTCAGCCCGATTAATCACGGTCATCAGATCGTCCTGCGCTAGCTCTGGTTTCCCGGTTTTGGCATAAGCTTCTGCTCTGATGAGATATTGTTCGGCCAGGCGAAGGACTTTCGTATTGTCGTCCCATGAGGTCCCATTCGGAAATTTATGCACAAACAGGGCATCGTCTTCGGCCCCTGTCTTGGAACCCTGACGAATGGTTTCCTGACGACGGGCGTCGTCGCTGTCATATAGCACGTAAAGCTCCTCCGGTACCAGTGCATCGGCATAACCTGTGGGATCAAAGAAATGTCCTAGGCTGTTGCTCCCTTCATTGTCAGCAACGGTATTGACCACCTCAAAGATCGATTCGGAATTGAAGGCTTCACTCCACAGTTCGGGATAATTGCTATTGGAAATGAGAGTGTATCCTCCGTTTTTTAGAACATCAGTGCTGAGGGTAATAGCCATTTCGTAATTTTCCTGATAAAGATATGATCTTGCAGCAAGTGCTTTCGCTGAATAGATGGTGAACTTGCCGTTTTTCCGTTCTTCTGTCATTTTAAAGATTGCAGTTTCTAGGTCACTGTTTATCTGGTCGTATACTTCTTTTACCGTATTGCGGGAGGGTGCTATCTCATTGGCTTCGGAACGAGAGATTACAGGAACCCCGTTATGGGTGGCATCCGAAGTAAAGTTATAGGGTTGTGCAAAGAGGCGGACCAGATCGAAATGTGCAAGTGCCCTGAGTGCATAGGCTTCTCCTACGAGTTGGTCTATTTCCTGTTGCTGTTCATCGGTTACAGGCACAAGGTTTTCGCCGCCTTCTATAGCCTTGGTGGCATTTACGATTACTGCGTACATTTGGTTCCATAATCCGTTGGAATAGGAGTCTTCCTCAGTAACCGCAAAACTCTCGTGATCGAGGTACCGCCCGGTATTTCTGGAGCTCAAGTAGAGGTTATCTGCCATCAGTTCGGGGATAATGTACATACTGCGTCCGTAATAATCACTGCTTTGTAGTTTGCTGTATATCCCGTTCATTGCGGTCTGCAAGGTGTTGAGATCGGTAATTGCCTGTTCTGACGAAATATTTTGTTCGGGATCTATGTCCAGAAAATCACTACCGCAGGAGCTGGCAACCAGTATGATGAGTAGTGAACAGATGGTGTTTTTTATAAATGTTATCATGGCTTATCAATTTTTAGAATGAGAGATCAACTCCGAAAAGGAACTGTTTGGAAATCGGGATACGGAGATCCGATCGACCGTCGATACCCACTTCGGGGTCTACTTCTATTTTACTGTCCCTGACCCAAGTGAGCATATTGGTTGTTTTTACATAAAAACGGAGGCTGCTGATCGACAGGGTCTCGGTAAGGCTTTCCGGAAGGTTGTAAGAGAGGGTGATATCTCGCAGTCTTATATAGGTACCATCATAAAGAAAACGGGTGGAGTGCTGGGTAGAGGTTCCTGACTGGGTATTTCCCCACATCATTTTGGGCACATCGGTAATATCACCTGGCTGTTGCCATCTGTTGCCGTAGATGTTCTGCGTCATGTTTCCCCTATCGTTCAGGCCGGCACTACCGTCGCTGTTAGTATACCTTCCCCAGCTGTCGTAGACCTTGTTGCCATAATTCAGGTAAAGCAGGAAAGAAAGGCCGAAGTTCTTATAGGTAAAGCTATTGGTAAGCCCGGCATAGAATTTCGGCAGTGCGCTTCCCTGTTTAAAAGGCTGTGCTTCGGAATATCGGTTGGTAGTGGCGGTTTTGGTCTCGTCTACATACCACAAGGCGTCTCCGTTATCAGGATCAACACCTGCATATCCAGGCATATAGAAGGTATAGAAATCGTCGCCAATCTCCCTGATATACTGTCCGTCTACTATGGCATTGTCGTCCTGTAGTTTGGTGATCTCGTTTTTGTTGGAAGTAAAATTGAGGTTGGTGGTCCACCCGAAACCTTCCAGATTTTCGATATTGATGGAGTTCAATGAAACTTCCCATCCCGAGTTTTTCATCTCTCCGATATTCGCTAGGTAGCTGGTAAGCCCGTTGGTAGCTGATATGGGTACTTCAAAAAGGAGGTCGGTAGTCTTTCGGGTGTAGTATTCTACGGTACCACTAAGACGATTGAACAGACCAAAATCGAGCCCTACATTGAAGGGTTTGTTCTTTTCCCAGGTGAGCAGGGGGTTAGACTGCTGGCTGTAGGCATATCCGGGTTCTCCATTATAATCTTCTCCGGTGGCATAGAGGCCCCGCGAAGCGAAATCCCCGATTTCCTGGTTACCGTTTATACCATAACTACTCCTGAATTTGAGGCTGTTCACAAATTGAACATCATCCATAAAATCCTCCGAACTGATATTCCAGGCCACTCCAACAGAGCCGAAGTTGGCATAGCGAACCTCAGACCCAAACCTAGACGAACCATCCCTTCTGGCGGTGACGTTGAAAATATATTTGTTTTTATAGCCGTAGTTTATATTAAAGAAATAAGAGGCTAAGGAAGAAGCGGTCTCACTGCTGGAAGCCTCTTGGTATACTGATGCATTTTCCAATGTAGTAAGGCCAGGGGCACCGTAATTGCTGGCATCGGCATATACAGAACTTCGAGTTATTTTTTGTGCTTCCTGTCCGAGTATAAAATTCAGGTTATGGTTTTCGCTTATCTGCCATCGGTACTTGAGCAGGTTGGTAATATTGAAATTGATGATCTTGTTGTCATAAGCCTGCCCTCGTCCGCCATTATTCCGCCCTGCACCAAAATACGGATTGTCGTACTGGAATTCGTCGGCGAGATTAAAGTCAATATTGCCTTTGGTTTCAAAACTGAGGTTGTCGGTAAAGTTATAGGTAAGTCCGAGGTTTCCGATGATACCGTAGAGTTTGGTCTCACGGATGTTCTCTTTTACCATCCCTACTGGGTTGTATGTAAGTAGGATATCGGTATTATATGTTCCATCTTCGTTGTAAACAGGTTCCCAGGGAACCACTCTGAACAGTGCCCTTACCGGGTTGGCAGCACTACCTGCATCGCTATTGGTGTGAAGTTTTTGATGGCTGGCCGATACCCCGAAATCGATCTTTAGCTTGTCGGTAGCTTGGTGGGTTACGTTGAGCTTGGCATTGAGTTTCTTATAATCTATACCTATAATGACCCCTTCTTGTTCAAATAAGCCGATTGAAGAGTAAAAAGTAGTCTTTTCATTTCCTCCGGTGGCACTGAGATTGTATTGTTTATACTGTCCGTTTCTAGTGATAACATCGACCCAATCGGTATTGACATCCCTGTTGATCTGACTATAGATATAATTTTCTGCATCGGTAAGGTTTTCGCCGGAATTGACACGGGCTTCAACCAGTAACTCAGATAACTGGTTGGTGCGCAGAGGTTTTAACCGATCAGGAAGTATCATGTTGCTAATCCCGTACTGGGTACTGAAATCGAAGGTAGTTTTTCCCGTACGACCTTTTTTGGTGGTAATCAAGATCACCCCGTTTGCCCCCCTCGAACCGTAGATGGCTGTGGCTGAAGCATCTTTCAGTACCGTTACGGAAGCGATATCTTTGGGATTGAGTCCGGCTATTGTATTGGAACTGGTGGCTATCCGGGCGATATTACCAGAGATTACCGGAATCCCGTCAACAACATATAGCGGGTCAGAACCAGCGTTTATGGAGCCTATTCCACGGATACGGACATTGGGGGCGGCACCTGGTTGCCCACTTTGCGTAGACATCTGCACCCCGGCTACATTTCCTTGCAGGCTTTCCTGAAAGGAGGGGAGAGGAGACTCTTCCAGTTTTACCATATCCACATTTACCGCAGCTCCGGTATAAGAAGCCTTGCTCTGACTGTTGTAAGCTACCACAATGACCTCGCCGAGCTGGTCGGCTTCAGGTTTCAGACGAATAGAAAAATGGGTGCGGCTTCCGTCTATGGTAATAAGTTCTGTTTTAAAACCAATGTATGTGAGTTCGAGTATATCGCCTTTATTGACATTGATGTTGAAATTACCGTCAAAATCGGTTTGAGTTCCCGTGGTAGTACCCCGGACAAGGATATTGACCCCGGGGAGGGGTACACCCGTATCGTCGAGTACCGTTCCGGTAATGCTGAGCGGGTCTTGCCCAACGGTTTTTATAGATATCATTTTTTGGAGGTCCGAATCGTTGTATGGCAAGCCGTCTTTTGTAGGTGGAATTTCAGACATGTCCGTGTACAATACGATACTTCTACTGAGAATACTGAACTTGATATCTGTATTCCGTAGTACTGTTTTAAGTACTTTTTTAATATCATTGCTGTTGATGGAAACATTTATCTTCAGCTGTTCATTTACTATTTTGTTATTGTAGAAAAAAATGTAATCCGTTTGTTTTTCAATGTTACTTAACACTTCTTTCAGCGAGATCTTCTTTTGTTCGAGTTTCACCTGTTGCCCGTATGCAGATGGAGCCCATGCGGATATTCGGACGATGGTGAGACATAAAAGTAGGGAATAGATCTTCATAATACGGAATAGTGCGTTTGGGCGGAACCACCATGAGGTAGCCCGTTGCATACCGAGTTGTTTTTTTTTCATAATTTTAAGCGGTTTTTTGATTGTTAAATGTCCTTTAGCAATTCGAATCCTTATTTATAGGGAAGTGTTACCGCACTTCCCTTTTTCAGTTTTATCTGCGTTGTTCTATGCTGATGATATTTTTTTTCCTGTCATAAGTATAATATATTGGTGATGATGTTTTTAGAATGTTCATAACTTGTTCTACACTGTATTTCCTGAGAAATTTTCCCGAAAAGGAATAACTTTTGAGTTCCGGAGAAATAATCTGGATGGAAACCCCGTACCATCTTTCGATATCTTTGACCACATTGAGTAGCGGACTATTGTCGAAAGTGAGTATTCCCTCCTTCCAAGAGGTAATCGACGAGGTAGAAACCTGTTCCACACTTATATTCCGTTTTTTAGGATCAAAAATGGCTTGTTGTTCCGGGGATAGTATTGCTGAAGGAGTAGTACTATCCTTTTCGTAAAGTTCCACTTTTCCGGTGACCAAAGTGGTTTCTACCGCAGCATTTTCTTTGTAAGCTTTTACGTTAAAACTCGTTCCCAGTACTTTTATTTTGAGACCATTTTGGGTTTCTACAATAAATGGCCGGGTTTTGTTGTGGGTGACCTCGAAAAATGCTTCTCCGTTTAGTCTCACGGTGCGGGTAGCATCGTTAAAACCTGGCACTATTTTTAGACTGCTTTCAGAATTTAAAGTTACCTTACTACCATCAGGAAGTATAAAATCTTTTTGTTCAGTTGATCTGGTATTATATGCCATATATTGTTCACCTTCTTCCAGTTTGGAAGTGACCAGCAAAGTTGTAAGGCTCAGTAGGATGGTAATCATGGCAGCGGTCATACCGTAATATCTCATTCGGTGTTTTTTGGTTCGAGTCATAAACCTGTGCCATTCGACAGGAATATCGATTTTGGTTCTAGATTGAAAATGCGCAACCTGTTTTGCTTTCAGTTGATTGAAATATAACTGATTTTCTCGGGAAGCCTTAATCCATAAAACAACCTTTGCCCGGAAGTTCCGGTCACCTTTTCCTGCAATGAATTGTAAAATATCTTTCTCGTCCATATATATTAAGAACGATTTAGAATATGATTACCCCTACGTTAAATATTTTTTTTTGCGAATTCTGTTTTAGAGCAGTATAGTGAGGTATTCTCTGAGCTCATTTCTGAGAAATCTAAGGGCTTTGGATATCTGATTCTCAACGGTTTTAGGAGAGATGTTCAGCTCGTGGGCGATCTCAACATATTTGAGTCCTTCAAACCGACTTTTGATAAAAATTTGTCGACATGACGGAGGAAGCTGGTCGATAAGCCTGTTTACTTTCAAGGAAAGCTCCTGTTCTATATACAGCATACTCGGATCGTCGTTGAGGGAATGTTCCAATATAGTCATCTGTTCCCTTTCTATTTCTTCTCTGTACTGGCGTTTCACTTTTTGGTGTTTGAAATAGTCGAGGCATTCGTTTTTGACTATGGAAAAAAGGTAAGAGTTCAGATTGGTATCACTGGTGAGCTCGTTTTTTTTCTTCCACAGTTTGTAAAATGTATTCTGTACGATTTCGCGGGCATCTTCCGAATTTCCGATATAGCTGGAGGCAAAGTAATGCAACTTTTCAAAGTAAAGATGAAATAGTGTCTCAAAAGCTGCTGTTTCTCCCTTTTTCAGCTGACTGATAAAAAAAAAATTATTTAAGCGGTTTGTTTGCAAATTCAATTGGAAATTAGTGCTGGACAAGGTAAACAATTTTCTTCAACTCTTTCCCTTGCCGGCTTATTTTATAAAACCAACCTTATAACACCTATGTACACGCGAGAGGTAATTTCTTATATTAGTGTGTAAATGCTATTTTCAATTTCTATGGATACGGTTTACGGTATATAACGGGGTCAATAATACAAATATTTTACCGCATACCGACTAAAAATGTTGGAGATGAGGGGACTTGGAGATGGGGAGCTGTGGGTATTTGTTTATGTTTTTTCGTGTTTTTGCATTTTTGTTCTTTTGCTTTGCACGAATCACAGTTCGATATTTCCTAAGTTCGAAGTCTTTTCAGAAATAAGCTGAATTCCCGCGTAATTGCGTTCGCGATAGCGAAAAGAGCATAGCTTATCCCGACCAAAGTCGGGAGAGTGGGAATTAAGCTGGTTTCCCGGTGTGCCGGGAAAATTTCCTTAAAGGCTTCTTGACTTTTTGCTTCGTTTTGTGTCAAGACAAAATGAAGGACGGGTTTTGTTGACACGGAGACTTGGAGATGTGAAGACGAGGGGATGTGGGTATTCAAGTCAGATTATGTTTTATGTCTATATCATTTTAATTAATGGCAAAGGGAGCACATAGCTTAAAAGTGGGGATATAGACTCGAAATTTACGGGTAGAAGTAAAGTTTACCATGCTGTAGTGCCCGCGCATAGCGCCTATGGGAGAAGTGAGCAAACATCCCGAGCTATAGGAATGCGATTCTCCCGGTTTCAAAACAGGTTTTTTACCTATCACACCTTCACCTTCTACGTATTCCGGATGGTTGAGAGAGTCGATAATATGCCAGTGTCGAGAGGTGAGCTGTACAGAGTCGTTGCTCTGATTTTCTATGGTGACCCTGTATCCAAAAGCAAAATGCATCCTGTAGTTTTTGAAAAATGTACCTTCAAAACTAGTGATAACTGTAATTTTAATTCCTTTGGTAATTTGTGAAAGCATGGGAAAATTAAAACTTTTAGTGGAAATTATAACACAGAGGCCTTGTAACAAATATATGAAATTAATTTAAACAGCATTTCCTCTTATACAAAAAAAGATTTCATGTCAATTTTGCCTTTGAAAGTAGAAAAAACGGAGCTGTAATGCCAGTCAAATTTAATTGGAGATATTGACAGAAGAGGTACTTCCCATTCCAATCAGACTGTCGTACATATCTCCGAAATTGCGATAATACACCAGAACGAGGTAGTTGTTTTCCGTTTCAAAATGATTTCCGTTGATGTAGGTGTAGTCTGTGCCATCGGTGCCTTTCATTACGTATTTATAATTGTAAAACCCCTGTTTTAGTCTAATTGTAGTCTCCAGATTACCGCTTTGGTCGTTTAGTGTCATCCTGTTGCTTTCATTCAGCTGATAATTGTTGAACTTTCCGTAGACGTATACCTCGTTCAGCCCAATTTCGTTTTGATATTCCAGGCTAAAGTGAACATCTGCATAATCGGCCTCGGTATCGCTGTCTCTCGCATTGCCATCGGTGGTTCTAATCTGAAAATCACCGTTGATATCGGGGTTGTAGGTATAGGGTTTTCCCTCTTGTACAGTGTTGGTGAAGAGGTAATTGTGATACAGGTCTTCCATTTCGGTTCTCGATATGGTATTGGTCGAGGCGCGGATATCCTTGTTGTCAAAATAGAAGTATTCATTTCCTCCGTCGAAGGTAGTTTCTTTATCGTATTTATAAATCAACTCATTGCCGGAATAGAATTGTGGTTTTAAACCGGTAATAGCTGTGTTCCAGTTGTAATTTTGAAGGATAACTACTTTCACCTCCTGTTGTGGGTTTACCAGTGGTGAGTTGTTGTTTTTTATCGTGAATTGTACTACTTGTTTTTTATCGATGACCGATAGCTCTCGGGAGCGCTTGATTGTCACACCCACCAGTACCTGTTCTTTGTAGACCACAAATCTTCTGGAAAATTGCAGTTCGTCTTTATTGTTGTATATGCTTAAAATATAGTTGCCAGACAACTTTAGTCCTGTTCTGCTGTTGGGAAGACTGAGTTCGTAATGAGAATAAGGCTGTAATGTAGTCACCGAATTTCGGTAATTGCTAATGCGCTGGTTGTCCATGCCTCTCATATATTGCGATCTGAGCAGATCGGATGGGGTCCAGTCGTGATTGCAGTGAACAATACGATAGTAATAATCGCTTTCCCTGGCGTTGAGGTCGTCAAAAGAGAGTGTAAAAGATTCTCCCTCCCGAACTATGGGAAACTGACCAACTGCGTTTTCGCTATTATTTTTAAAAACGATGGATCGGATGTGAGAAGGAGGTTCTTCTTCGATGAGTACCTGCGATGTAGCTAAAAAGGAAATTTGTGTAAATACTCCCAACAAAAGCAAGCGGGTGCGTTTATTTTTTATAATAGTCATCATGGGGTAAATATAATTATAAAAAAGAAAATGGGCAGCCTTTTGAATTTGCTATAGCTTAAGGATGTGTAGTATAAAAAACTAAAATAGACAGCCAATGAAAGCTGTCAGTTTTTGGTGGTGAAAAGAGGAGTGTAGTTTAATTGTTTAGAATGGGTATAAATAAGAGAAACACTCTTCCAACAAGCGTAGTAAATACGGTTTAAATTTATAAATTTGCGTGAATTTTTGAATGACGTAGTATTTTTCAAAACAATCCAATTGTAATATGTCCAATGACATTCGCATCAGAAAAGGTCTGAATATCAATTTGAAAGGGGAAGCGGAGAAGAAAATATCCGATGCCCCCCGCTCCGGGACCTTTGTGTTAAAACCTACTGATTTTCATGGGGTTACTCCAAAAATGGTAGTAAAGGAAGGAGATCAGGTGAAAGCCGGAGATTCGGTTTTTTATTCCAAGAACAACGAGAAGATAAGATTTGTATCTCCAGTAAGTGGTACAATTTCAGAGATTAGGCGAGGAGCAAAGCGCCGAATTCTCGAGATTGTGATTGCCGCCGATGGGCAAGACACTTTTAGAGGGTTGGATGCAAAAAATCCGAAAGAGCTCTCTTCTGAGGAGGTAAAAGAGTTTCTTCTCGACAGTGGTTGTTGGCCTTTTGTTAGGCAACGGCCTTATGATGTAATAGCCAATCCGGAGGAGTCTCCCAAGGCTATTTTTATTTCGGCCTATGCTACGGCTCCTCTTGCCGCAGATGTAGATGTGTTGCTGGAAGGGAAGGAAGAGGACTTTCAGGCTGGTATAGATGCTGTTTCCAAACTTACTGAAGGTAAGGTGCATCTGTCTGTTGGTAAAAACTCATCTTCTTTCTTAAGCGGAGTAAAAGGCGTAGAGCTTCACCGTGTTTCCGGTCCGCATCCCGCAGGGAATGTAGGTGTGCAAATACATCATATCGATCCTATCAACGCCGGGGAAAGAGTGTGGGTGCTCAATCCGGAAGATGTAGCGATTATCGGAAAAGTTTTTCGCACAGGTGAGTTCGATGCTACACGTACTGTAGCACTTGTCGGATCGGAAGTAGAAACTCCTCAGTATTACAGGGTGAAAATTGGTAGTGCTATCAGTTCATTGGTGCCTAAAGCGACTTCCGATGTTCGTATTATAAGCGGAGATGTGCTTACCGGCGTGCAGGTGTCTGCCGAAGGCTTTCTCGGATTTTATGCTAATACTGTAACGGTGATTCCGGAAGGAAATCAGTATAGAATGTTTGGTTGGTTGCCCTTTAAAGATAATAATATCCCTAGTATGCACCACACTTCTTTATCGTGGTTGTTCCCCAAAAAGAAATACGTGGTAAACACCAACTTAAATGGTGAAGAACGCGCATTGGTGGTTACCGGAGAAATGGAAAAGGTGCTTCCTATGGATGTATACCCCATGCAATTGCTCAAGGCGTGTATGGTAAACGATATTGAGAAAATGGAAAATCTCGGTATTTATGAGGTAGCTCCTGAAGACTTTGCCTTGATTGATTATGCGTGTACCTCCAAAATTGAAGCACAGGAGATTATCAGAGAGGGACTCGATTTAATGATTAAAGAAGTAGGTTAATCGGTAAGATATGAAATTTTTAAGAACAAAGATAGATCAACTGAAAAAACCCTTTGGAAAAGGGGAGAAGTGGGAGAAGTTTGCCCCTGCTATCAATGCCCTGGATACGTTTCTCTACGTACCTAATCACGTTACAAAGAGAGGAGCGCACATCAGGGATGCGGTAGATTTGAAGAGAACGATGATTACTGTTGTAGTCGCGCTCCTTCCCGCGTTGATATACGGAATATACAATACGGGATACCAATACCTGTATCAAGTAAACGGTGGAGAGGTAGCTTTTATGGAAGCCTTTTTACACGGATTAGGCAAGATATTACCTATGATTGTGGTTTCCTACGGAGTAGGTCTGGCTATAGAATTTGCCTTTGCGGTTTACAGAGGGCATGAGGTGAATGAGGGATTCCTCGTTACTGGATTGCTCGTCCCTATGATTATGCCGGTAGATATTCCGCTGTGGATGGTAGGACTTTCTGTAGCTTTTGCAGTTTTAATAGGAAAAGAAGCCTTTGGAGGAACGGGAATGAATATATTGAATCCCGCATTGCTCGCCAGGGCTTTTGCTTTTTTTGCCTATCCTACTTATATGTCGGGTAATAAGGTATGGGTTTCAGAGGCTTCTCATATAGATGCTGTTTCAGGAGAAACCATACTCGGTAGCCTCGCTACTGGTCACGATGTACACTTTAGCATGATGGATATGTTCTACGGAGCCATTCCGGGATCGATAGGAGAGACTTCTACACTGTGTATTCTCGTAGGAGCATTGATACTTATCGCTACCGGTGTAGGAAGTTGGAGAATTATGCTGGGAGGACTTATTGGAGCTTCTCTAACAGGTTTGTTGTTTAATCTTTGGGGAGCTAATGCCCTGATGAGCTTCCCTTGGTATGGGCATCTGATTGTTGGAGGTTTTGCTTTCGGTATAGTGTTTATGGCAACCGATCCTGTATCTGCTGCACAAACCAATAAAGGAAAGTGGATATACGGAATTCTCATAGGCTTTTTCTGCTTGATGATACGATTGTTCAACCCTGCATATCCTGAAGGGGTGATGCTGGGGATATTGCTGATGAACGTCTTTGCGCCCACCATAGATTTTTATGTGGTAGAAGCCAATATAAAGAGAAGAAAGAAAAGGCTAGAGGCGTCTAAAAAACTTAAAACTGCTTAGTGATGAACAGAGAGAGTAATTCATATACATTTATCTTTGCTGTAGTGATGGTTGTAATTGTAGCATTTTTACTCGCATTTACAGCGACATCCCTAAAACCCCGACAGGATGAGAATGCGAAGAAAGAGAAGATGGAAAATATTTTGGGGACCATTGGAATAGAAGTAGCAGAGGGAGAAGATGTAGAAGCAAAATACAATGAGAGTGTCAAAGAAGAATTATCACTCATTTCAGATGGTTCAGTAGACGAGCAGTCATCGGCCTTTGATGTCGATTTGAGTAGAGAGCTAAAACTTGCAGTAGACGAGCAGCACTTTCCGCTGTTTGTGGCAGAAGTAAACGGAGAGAAACTCTATGTGATACCTCTGAGAGGTGCCGGATTGTGGAATGCAATCTGGGGATATATTTCTTTGGAGGAAGATCTCAATACGATTAAAGGTGTCAGTTTTGGTCACGCCGGTGAAACACCCGGATTAGGAGCTGAGATAGTTCAACCTTGGTTTCAAGCTCAGTTTGAAGGGAAGAAGATATTTGACGGTACTCATGAACTCGTAGGAGTAACGGTTTCCAAAGGTAGTGGAACCAAAGGAGACAACGAAGTAGATGCCATTTCGGGAGCTACAATTACCGGAGATGGAGTTACAGTTATGATAAAGGAACGCCTTTCTCATTATCTGCCGTATTTTGAAAAACACAGAACTCAAGTAGCACTAAATCAATAGGACGTTATGAGTAAAAAAGCTAAAAAATCACCGATATTTCTTTTTGTGTCTGAAGAGAAAGAACCGCTGTTTTCGAAAAAGAATCGAAAATTAGTTACCGATCCTCTTAACGACGACAACCCCATTACTGTACAAGTGCTGGGTATTTGTTCGGCACTCGCGATTACGGTACAGCTAAAACCCGCTTTGGTGATGGCCTTGGCAGTAATGGCAGTAGTTGCTCTTAGTAACGTAGTGGTATCGCTTATTCGAAACATTATTCCTAACCGTATTCGTATTATAGTACAACTTGTAGTAGTTGCGGCTTTGGTAATTTTGGTAGACCAAGTGCTCAAAGCCTATTCTTACGAGGTGAGCAAGCAACTCTCCGTTTTTGTCGGACTTATCATTACTAACTGTATTGTGATGGGACGCCTCGAGGCCTTTGCCTTGGGTAATGGTCCTTGGAAATCTTTCTTAGACGGTATAGGTAATGCCGCAGGTTATGGTATTATACTCATCATTGTCGCGTTTTTTAGAGAGTTGCTCGGTTCAGGAAAATTATTTGGTATGGAGATACTGGGGCATAAAGGAGTGACTTTGGCAGAGTCTACTGGTTTGTATGCCTTGGGGTATGAAAACAACGGCTTTATGCTGCTTCCACCTATGGCTCTGATTATTGTGGGTATCATTATTTGGGTACAGCGTTCTCGAAATAGAAAACTAATTGAAAAGGAATAGGGCAAGTGCCTCAAAGTAAAAACCTGTAGAAATGGATTATATAAATCTTTTTGTAAAGAGTATATTTATTGAGAACATGATCTTCGCATACTTTTTGGGGATGTGTTCTTATCTCGCGGTTTCTAAAACTGTAAAGACTGCGGTTGGACTTGGTGCAGCGGTGATCTTTGTACTTCTGGTAACCGTGCCTGCAAACTATATGATAGACAACTACCTCCTAAAACCAGGAGCATTGTCGTGGTTAGGTGAAGGATATGCCGATGTTGATCTCAGCTTTCTTAGCTTAATTATGTTTATTGCGGTGGTCGCTTCAATGGTACAATTGGTAGAAATGGTTGTAGAGAAGTTTGCTCCTAGCCTGTATGGTGCTCTCGGTATCTTCCTCCCGCTCATCGCCGTAAATTGTGCCATCCTCGGAGGATCCTTGTTTATGCAGACGAAAGACTTTGCCAGTGTGGGTGAATCTGCTGTTTACGGACTCGGTTCAGGAATAGGATGGTTCCTCGCTATTTTGGCTATAGCTGCTATCCGCGAAAAAATTGCTTATTCAAACGTTCCTGCACCTCTCAGAGGATTGGGAATTACATTTATCATAACAGGACTCATGGCCATTGGTTTTATGAGTTTTATGGGAATATCATTATAAATAGTTAGACTTTAGAACATGGATTATTCAATCATACTGGCAAGTGTTGTCGTCTTTTTGTTGGTTATTCTGGTGCTCGTAGCTATTTTGCTTACAGCTAAGGCCAAATTGTTGCCATCTGGTCCCGTAACTTTGCACATCAACGGAGAAAAGGATGTAGAAGTCTCTTCTGGAAATAGCTTGCTGTCTACACTGGGAAATAACAAGATATTTTTGCCTTCTGCTTGTGGTGGTGGGGGTACCTGTATTCAGTGTAAGTGCCGAGTTTTGGAAGGAGGCGGAAATATTCTGCCTACAGAAGAACCTCATTTTACACGAAAGGAAATAGCCGAAGGATGGCGTTTGGGATGCCAGGTAAAGGTAAAACAAGATATGACTATCGAAGTACCCGAAGAGGTATTCGGTATCAAGAAATGGGAAGCTACCGTAGTTAGAAATTACAACGTGGCCTCCTTTATTAAAGAATTTGTGGTAGAGATACCTGAAGATATGGACTATCAACCTGGTGGGTATATCCAGATTGAAATCCCTAAATGTGTGGTAAACTACAAGGATATCGATATTACCGCTCACCCTAAAGAACACCCGGGAGAGCCGGATAAATTTAAAATGGAGTGGGACAAGTTCAACCTGTGGCCGTTGACTATGAAGAACGACGAAACCGTAGAGCGCGCTTATTCTATGGCTTCCTTCCCCGCCGAAGGTCGCGAGATTATGCTCAATGTACGTATCGCTACTCCACCCTGGGACAGAGCAAAAAATAACTGGATGGACGTAAATCCGGGTATTGCATCCTCTTATATCTTTTCTAAAAAACAGGGAGATAAAGTAGTAATTTCAGGTCCTTACGGTGAATTCTTTATCAACCCTTCCGATGCTGAAATGCTCTATGTAGGTGGAGGAGCCGGTATGGCTCCGATGAGATCTCACTTGTATCACCTCTTTAAAACCTTAAAAACCGGACGTAAAGTAAGCTACTGGTACGGAGGTCGATCTAAAAGAGAATTGTTCTACCTAGAACACTTTAGAGAGCTGGAACAAGAGTTCCCTAACTTTAAATTTTACGTAGTGCTTTCTGAACCGCTTCCAGAAGATAATTGGACGGAAAAGAAAGATATAAACGACGAAGAAGGAGATGGTTTCCTCGGGTTTGTACACCAGGCAGTAATCGACAAATACCTGAACCATCACGAGGCACCCGAAGATATCGAATTCTATTTCTGCGGACCTCCCCTGATGAACAAGGCGGTAGAGAAAATGTGTGACGACTTTGGAGTACCACCTGAAAATGTCCGATTCGACGACTTCGGAGGATAATGAATATATAATTTGCTATTAAAAACCGGTATGCCTTTGGTATTACCGGTTTTTTTATTATCCATCTCCAAGCCAGACCATCCTGAGATAACCTCCTTAACAAAAAATAGTATCTTTGTGAATTATCACTAATCACAGTTCAGATGAAAAAAAACATATTAGGTCTTTTCCTTTTGGCTACGGTACTGTTTTCTTGTGGAGAACAGAGCGATAAAAAGACTAAAGGCGAAACAGCACAAAAAGACGAAAACACATTTGAATACGTCGTAGAGGAGTTTGCAGATCTCCGTATACTTCGTTATCAAGTACCCGGATGGGAAAACCTGAGTTTGAAAGAACAAAAACTGGTGTATTATCTCGTACAGGCCGGACTTTCGGGAAGAGATATTATGTGGGATCAGAACTACAGGTATAATCTTGCGATAAGAAATGCCCTAGAGAATATTTACAAGACTTATAACGGAGATAAGTCATCCGATTCCTGGAAAGCCTTCGAAGTATACCTCAAGAGAGTGTGGTTTTCAAATGGGATACACCATCACTATTCCAACGACAAGATAAAACCAGGATTTGACAGAGACTTTTTCGAAACATTACTTAAAGAGACCTCTACAGATTTAGATGGGGCTATAGTGGATGTACTTTTTAATGATGAGGATGCCAAGAAGGTAAACCTCGATGCTTCTAAAGGGCTGATCGAGGGATCGGCTGTGAATTTTTACGGTGAGGGAATTACCGCGGAAGAAGTGGATGCTTTTTACGCAGGTATGAAATCTCCCGACCCTAAAAAACCACTTTCATTCGGACTCAATTCGAAACTAGTCAAAGAAAACGGTAAGCTGGTAGAAAAGGTTTGGAAGAGTGGAGGAATGTACGGTGAGGCTATCGACAAGATTATTTACTGGTTGGAAAAGGCTGTAGAGGTAGCTGAGAATGAGAAACAAGGAGAGGCCTTAAAGTTGCTTGTAGAATACTACAAAACAGGAGACCTCAAAACTTGGGACGATTACAATGTGGCGTGGACAGGAGCTACGGAAGGTAATATAGACTACATCAATAGCTTTATCGAAGTGTACAACGACCCCAAAGGCTATAGAGGCTCGTATGAGACCATTGTACAGATCAAGGATTTTGAAATGTCCAAGAAAATGGAAGTGCTCGCTCACAATGCGCAGTGGTTTGAAGATCACTCTCCTCTGATGGAAGAGCACAAGAAGGAAAATGTGGTTGGAGTATCGTATAAAACCGTTATAGTTGCCGGTGAGGCAGGTGATGCTTCTCCCAGTACTCCTATTGGGGTAAACCTTCCCAATGCCAACTGGATAAGAGCCGCACACGGGTCGAAATCGGTCTCACTCGGCAATATCATAGAAGCATACGGCCAGGCGGGAAGTGGTGACAGATTAAAGGAGTTTGTAAACGATGAAGAAGAGTTGAAACTCGCTCAGCAATATGCCGAACTCGGTGGTAAACTGCACACAGCTCTGCACGAAGTGGTGGGGCATGCCTCGGGAAAACTTAACCCTGGTGTAGGAGAAACCAAGGAGACACTTAAAAGCTATGCTTCTACTCTGGAAGAAGGTAGAGCTGATTTGGTAGGTCTTTATTTTATTATGGATCCCAAGATTCAGGAACTCGGTTTGGTAGACGATTATAAGAAAGTAGCCATGGCAGAGTATGACGGTTATATAAGGAACGGTCTGCTCACTCAGTTGATACGTCTTGAGCCCGGTAGCGATGTAGAAGAAGCTCATATGCGTAACCGTCAGTGGGTATCGGCTTGGGTTTTTGAACAAGGACAAAAAGACAATGTGATAGAAAAGCTGAACAGAGACGGCAAGACCTATTACAATATTAACGATTACGACAAACTGCGAACGCTTTTTGGAAAGCTACTCAGAGAAACCCAACGCATCAAGTCGGAAGGAGATTATGAAGCCGCTAAAGCTTTAGTAGAAGGATATGGAGTGAAGGTAGACCAAGAAATACACCGGGAAGTACTCGTTCGCAACGAGGCCTTCGACACTCCTCCTTACAGCGGTTTTGTAAATCCCGTACTCACACCGGAAACGGACGAAAATGGTGAAATTACTGCCATAGCTGTGAAACAGCCTGCAAGTTTAGCAGAGCAGATGCTGTATTATTCAGATCAGTACGGTTTTCTTCCGGAAGTGAATTAATGAGGTAATTTATCCTTTATAAGACCGTAGACGAAAGTTCCGGCCAGAGCACCTGCAATGACTATGCCCATGCTCCAAAACCCGGCTCCAAACAATATGTACATGGGGCCGGGGCAGGCTCCGGCCAAGGCCCAACCCAATCCGAAAAGAATACCACCCGCAAGATAGCGCACTACACCCTTGTCTTTGTCTTTTATGGCGATGGGGTTTCCTTCTACGTCTTTTATCTTTCTGCGTTTGAAGAATTGTATACCGATAATGCCGGTAGCTATGGCTACACCGATAATACCGTACATGTGGAAAGCCTGAAAGTGGAACATCTCGTATATTCGATACCAGGAAACGGCTTCTGATTTGGTGAGTACAATACCGAAAAATATGCCTATAAGGAGAAATTTGAAGTGTTTCATACTAGAGTTGTTAGTTCTTAGTTGTTAGTTCGTAGTTTGGCTTTAGAAAATAAGCGGTAGGATGAAGTGGGACATCAACAATCCGCCTATAAAAAAGCCTATTACTGCTATGATAGACGGAAGCTGTAAATTGCTAATTCCACTGATGGCGTGTCCTGAGGTACAACCCCCGGCATATCTCGCACCAAAGCCTACCAAAAATCCGCCGCCGAGAAGTATGGCCAGACCTTTCAGACTGAGAGCGTTTTCCATGTCAAAAATAGCGTCTGGCAACAGTTTGCCCTGAGGGGCGTCGATATTCATTTGGGCCAATTGTGCTACGGTGTCCGGATTGAGGTTGACTCCGCTTCCGTCAGAGAGCAAATGAACGGCTATAAAGCCTCCAATCATAGTCCCCAGCATAACCGCGAGGTTCCAGCCCTGAGCCTTCCAGTCGAAACGGAAAAATTCGGCAAACTTACCCGCCCCGAAAGCAGAGCACAGGTTGCGAAGGTTAGACGACATTCCAAAACTTCTGCCCATGTAGATGAGAAGTAGCATAGCCACTCCAATTAATATCCCAGAAATGTACCAGGGAAAAGGCTTAAAGATAAAATCCATAACAAGTTTGCTTTAAACAGCACAAATGTACACACATCTTTTAAAGTACTCTGTAACCCCGGTTACATATTTGGAGTAGATGTTAGTATTGAGAGGTTAGTATTGAGATGTTAGTATTGAGATGTGAGAAACTATGCTTTTAGAGTCAGCTTCCTACTGACAATTAAGTATCTTTGCCTCTATGGAAATTCTAAGTGAACAGGAATTACACCGTCTGGCCATGAATGTTGTAGGGAAACAGCTGGAATCTGACGGTTTTGAGTTTCTCGGAGTAAACAGCAAACTTGGAGTAAACCCTCAGTTTGTGTGTCTCAAGAATAAAAAACTACACTTTGTAGTGGTCAAAGCAGTGCTCTATCCAGACAATCCGGTCAATTACGATCTCGTATTTATGGAAACGATCAAAGAGCACGCCTTAAAATTTAAAGCCAAAACCTATTATGCCGGAGTGGGAATCGCCAATGCCGACGACTATGAAAAACCGGTGATAAGAGGAGAAAATTATGTTGTAAATTACGATGGAATACAGGAGATTATTTAATTGGGTTACAGTACTGTTTTTTGTAGGAGCAATTGTCTCCGGATGTCAGAATAGAAAAGGGGAGCGAGAGCTCCGTTTGATCGCAGGGGAGGCTCAGGGCAGCACCTATGCGGTGCGTTATATTTCAGAGCTTAGCGACAACTTGAAACCGGCAGTAGACTCTATATTGCTATCTATAGATATGTCGATGTCTGCCTATCGTCCCGATTCTGATATTTCTAAGATCAATACGGGAGATAGCACTGTAGTTGTGGACGAAAATTTTCGCAAGGTCTATGAAATGTCGCAAGTGATATGGCGAGAGTCTGACGGGAGCTTTGACCCCACCATAGGCAAACTGGTGCGCGCCTGGGGTTTTGGTCCGGATCACAACCGAATAGCCTTAGACAGTGCCAAAGTAGACAGCCTTTTGCAGTATTGTGGCTTCGACAAGGTAAGGCTTAACCCAGATAACACCATTTACAAAGAAAAGGCTGAAATTACATTCGATTTCAATGCCATAGCCCAGGGATATACTGTAGATGTGATAGGTGATTTTTTGAGGAGTAAAGGCATAGAAGACTATGTAGTAGAGGTGGGAGGTGAGCTGGCAGCACACGGCAGAAATACACTGCAAGATCGGAACTGGCTTATCGCCATAGACGACCCCTTACAGGACGAGATGGAAAGGCGTTTTATCGCTAAGGTAAAACTGGAAAACCTTGGTATGGCCACCTCGGGAAACTACAGAAAAACAGTAACCGATTCTATCACGGGAGAACGATATGTACACACCGTAGACCCCATTAGCGGATACACCAAAAAGAGTAATTTACTGAGTGTTACCGTACTCGCTAAAACTGCTATGGAAGCCGATGGCTACGCCACTACTTTTATGGTAATGGGACTGGAGCGAACTAAGGAGTTTTTAAAGACAAAACCCGAACTTCACGTCTTGATGCTCTATACAGACGCAAACAACGAGATGCAGCAATATGCTACCGAGGGCTTTAGCGCTTTGTTGGTAGAATAGGAAAGATAGGGAAAAGCAGAGGATTAGAGCGTTACACCCCGAGAACGATTGTCGGGTCGATATCCAATTTAATACTGATTTCTCTCGCTATTTTTAGAGTGGGCTCACTTTTTCCTGTCAGGTACTCACTCACTCTTGAGGTGCTGACCCCTAAGAGTTCAGACAGTCGCTTTTGATTTAAGCCACGCTCGTACATTCTCAGCTTTACTACATCTATAAGTGAGGGCTTTTTTACCGGATAGTTTTGTTCTTCATAATCTGCCACGAGATCAGACAAGAGGTTTAACTCTACATAACCCGGGCTGTTTTCGTTTTCAATGTGGTCAGGGTTTTGTAAAAGTGTTTCTATTCTTTCAACTATGATGTTGTATTCTCTATCTGTACGTATCATTGCTAAATATTTTTAATGTCCTTGATTTTGTCGTATTCGGTATGGGTACCGATAAACCTTATGTACACTTTTTTGGCGTTGAACGAAATAATGGCAATCAACTGGTAAGTATTGCCTTTAATATTGAATACAAAACGGTGGTTCCCAACATAATCGACGCTGTTAAAATCTGCTTTTAGCTCGTTGATGTGTTTCCAATTTTTTGATGTTACGGCATGGAACCAGGAGTTTAAGGCAATTTCAGCAGCGGCGTGTTTTTCTGCAAATTCCTTTATTCTCTTGTAGGTTATGATGCGCATATTATCTTCGTATAAGGGTACAACAAAGACAATACCATTTTTTGTAATTTAATTTTGAAAAACAAAATTAGTATTTTAAAAGGGAAAATATGCTTTACTTATAGCAGACGGGGATAATTTCGCCTGGGGCGAGAGCGTAGCGTTTTATCTGTTCGGCGGTGAGTTTTTTGGTGTAGTCGGCCTCTTCTACTTTAAAGCCGATACTGCGCAGTTTGTCAAAATAATCCCGTCCGTACACGCGTACGTGATCGTACTGCCCGAATACGGCAGCCCTTTCTTTGGGGTCGGTAATAGCGTTGTCTTCAAAAGTAGTTTCCCGCTGTAAGTCCTGCGGAATTTGAAAGATTCCCATTCCCCCCGGTTTCAGTATGCGATACAGTTCCTGCATAGCTTTGGTATCGTCGGGAATGTGCTCCAATACGTGATTACACAAAATAAAATCGAAGCTGTTGTCTTCGAAGGGCAGCTTGCAGATATCTGCCTTGATGTCCGCTAAGGGCGATTTGAGGTCGGTGGTGGTGTAGTCTAAGTTTGTCTGCTTTCGGAAGCGTTTGTAAAAAGCCTGTTCCGGAGCAAAGTGCAAAACCTTTTTCGGATTGGTAAAGAAATCGGTTTCGTTTTTCAGATAGAGCCATAGCAATCTGTGTCTTTCCAATGAGAGTGTTCCAGGTGCGAGCACATTGTCTCGCTGCTTTTGGTAACCGTAAGGTAGAAAGGAGCGATAGCTCTTGCCGTCAATAGGATCGGTATAGGTGTTTCCCCGCATGGCGAAAGCGAGTACCGGCCTTACCCAATAACTTATTCGGATTAGGAAAGGCCTGGGTATCAGATTCAGTATGGCTTTAAACAGTTTTTTCACTTATAAAACCAAAGCCTCTTTTCTGAATTCTTCTTCTTCATTGCTCGTTATCCCCAAGGCTTCGTAAATGTACGCATAAGTGGAGAGGAGTTCGGGTTTGCCATCAACCAAGGCGACATCGTGTTCAAAATGCGCACTCGGTTTGTTGTCGGCTGTCACTATGGTCCAGCCGTCTTTCAGTTGTTTAATACGTTGGGTTCCCATATTTATCATAGGTTCTATAGCGACTACCATCCCTTCTACAAATTTTTTCCCACGTCCTCTTTTACCGTAGTTAGGCATTTCCGGATCCTCGTGCATTTTTTCTCCTAGGCCGTGGCCTACCAGTTCTCTAACTACGCCATAGCCGCGCTGTTCGCAGTATTGTTGAATGGCAAAACCCACATCACCCACGCGATTACCGGCTTTAAATTCTCTAATACCTATATAGAGCGACTCTTTGGTTACTTCCAGCAGTTTTTTGGTCTCGGGAGCTATTTCTCCAATCTCAAAAGTATAGGCGTGATCACCGTAAAATCCGTTCATCAGAGCCCCACAGTCTATAGAAACTATATCGCCTTCTTCCAGAGGAGTATCGTTGGGGAGTCCGTGTACTACTGCCGTGTTTACGCTGGTGAGTAGGGTAGAAGGGCAGTCGTATAATCCCAAAAAGCCAGGAATGGCTCCGTGGTCCCGGATAAATTGCTCTGCGAGTTTGTCCAGTTGTATTGTAGTCACACCGGGTTTTAGCTCTTTGGCCAGCATCCCCAGTGTCTTGGAGACAATCAGGGCACTTTGACGCATTAACTCAATCTGTTCCGGCGATTTTATATGTATCATCTTATTGTTATTTATGGTAATCCGCAGTACTTATAGCAGATGGTATTAGGCTGCAAAAGTAAGAATTAATCTGCACATTAGTTTGGTTTGATAGGAGGAGATGGAGTACAGAGTAATAAATAAGCGTTTGAATGAGGGGGTCGAGCATATAATGGCATTCTATTGAAAATAAATATTCAAAAAGTTTTGTGGTATACTTCGACGATCTAATGGAGCGATGAGATAAAGTCACTTGATAAATTAAGGAGTGGGTATTTTATTATATACTACCTTATTAAAAAAATACCTGCTTTTTAAAATGATAGTTTTTTATTTAAATTAGCTATTTAAATTTTAAATGAGGAATACTTTTATTTAGAGAAGGTATAAATTCTATACTGATGAAAGATTTCAAAGCAGAAACCTATGTAAATTAAGGGTGCTACAAGAGCTTTCATCATAGTGCTTAGGTTCGAAAACTACAGGCAAATAACCCAAATGTTAATGAAACAATATCTCAGCTGTTTATTCCTTGTTCTTTCACTCTGTTCTTTTGGTCAAAAAGTAGATTTGAATCACGGAACAGTACAATCATCAAACTACTATGAGGAACTCGACTTTGAGTGGGTTAACAATAAAATTGTAGTTGTTGTAGAATTGGCAAATAAGCCCTATAGATTTATTCTCGACACCGGGGCTTCAAACATAATTTCCAAAGAACTCGATAAGCAGTTAAGACCGACAATGATAAGTACAATGTCGGTTTTTGACACTAATAATACCCAAGATTCACTTAAAGTGGTGTCTGTTGATAAACTCAAATTTGGGAATGTGATTTTTGAGGACACCTACACTTTGGTATACGATTTTAAAAATTCTCCTGTATGGGGGTGTTTTGAGGTAGATGGCTTTATCGGTAGCAATATGCTTCGGAACTCTATCGTTCAAATCGATTTGAAAAACAGGAAAATACGATTGACAGACAATAGAAAAAAGCTAAATCTCAACAGAAAATATTCTTCAAAAATCGAATTGATGGGTATTCAAAGTAGTCCGTTTGTTTGGATTGATATCGCCGGTGAGGAAAGGGGAAAAGAGCAGGTGTTGATAGATACAGGAGCAGATGGTCTTTACGATTTGGCATTAGGTAGTTTTCTCAAATTCAGGGATGAGGATATTTTTGGAGAGATTGGGGAGAGTACAGGAGCATCTACCATTGGTATGTTTGGAAGTGCTGAGCTGTCAAAGCATTTTAAGCTACACCTGCCATCTTTGAAAATTAATCGATTACAAGTTGCAGATTATACGGTGATTACCAATAATGACGATTACTCCAAAATAGGCTCAGAGCTACTAAAATACGGATTTGTAACCATAGATTATGTAAACAAAAGGTTTTACATAGATCCAGAGTCTGAAAAAGTAAGGGCTGATAGAGCCGATTTTGGATTAAATGCTACCCTGAATAAAAGAAAACTCATTGTTGGTTTCGTCTGGGATACAGAACTCAAAGGAAAGCTGAAATACGGAGATGAGATTGTCTCAATTGACGATAGTGCCGTAAATATTTGTGATATAGTAAGGCGAAAACCATTTTCTGATAATAAGAGGGATACTTTAAAACTTGAAGTAAAAGATAAAGAAGAAGGGAATGTTTTTGAGATTGTGATTCAAAAAAAGACAGCTCCATCGATAATTGAAAAATGACAGACCATTGCCACTCCGTTAAATAATCTTTAAAAGTGATAAGCTCCTCGCCGAACTTCCAAAACAGCCGTATAAGTTTTGTAATTTTGTGGCATATCACACAGACTTCCATGAAAAGATTTTTAGTTATTGCCGTTTTTTTATTCGGTTTGCAAGGCGGTGCTCAGCAAATGTCTTATAAAGATGTACTGAAGAACGAGGTAGTTTCCAACGCGGTGGAAAACACAGACAAAGCCATACAAAAGCCCTATGTGGTTATGGTGTCTATCGATGGTTTTCGCCACGATTACGCCGAAAAATACAGGGCACAGCATATTCTCGAACTGCAGAAGAACGGGAGTAGTACCCGCAGACTTATCCCTTCCTTTCCTTCTAAAACCTTTCCTAATCACTACAGCCTGATTACGGGGCTTTATCCGGAGCATCACGGTATTGTCTCCAATGTTTTTTACGATCCGAACACTAAAAAAAGATATAGTATCGGCAATAAGGATGCGGTGGAGAACGGAGATTGGTATCAGGGAATCCCGCTGTGGAATCTGGCACAACTCCAGGGAATATGTGCAGCATCCTATTTTTGGGTGGGCTCTGAAGCCGATGTAAACGGTATGCACCCTAAGTATTACTACCCTTACAACAAGCAAACTCCTTACGAATACCGTGTAAAACGAGTTTTGGAATGGTTGCAGTTGCCGGAAAAACTTCGTCCGCATCTCATTACCCTTTACTTTTCTGAGGTAGATACCCAAGGGCATCGATTCGGACCGGACGCTGAGGAAACCCGAGATGCCGTGGCATATGTAGACCAGCAGATTGGTGCCTTGAGGACTGGCTTAGAAAAACTGGATTTGCCGGTATACTTAATTGTCACTTCAGACCACGGGATGGACGAGCTGTCTCAGCTCATCAATATCCGCGATTATGCAGAGGTAGATAACGATCATTTTTACGGCGGACCGGTAGCGATGATCTATACCGAAAGCGAGGCGGAAACTGAAAGGCTCTACGAGCAGTTGAGTCAACAAAGCCTTTTTGCGGTATATAGAAGAGAGAATGTCCCCAATTATTTGAATTATAGCGATAACGATAAAATTGGGGATCTGGTCTTGATTGCCGATGCTCCATACACTATCGTCAATCTCACCGAACTGCCATCCTTGCAAAAATTGGGTGGAATGCACGGCTACGATCCCTTTGAAAATAAAAATATGGGTGGGATTTTTTATATCGAAGGCCCCGGTATCAAAAAGAATTACAGTTTGCCACCCATAGAAAATGTCAACATCTACCCCTTGGTAGCCAAATTACTGGGCATAAAAATAATCTCTGAAATCGATGGAGCCTTGAGCACTACGAATTCTATCTTTTTGAATTCTGATGGTTTTGAGTAGATGGTATACTGCTCAAGCTGTGTAAAGACTGTGAATGTGAAGAGTTATTCAAACTAAATATTCTTTTTTATCTTTATCAGCAAACAGCAGAATATGGACAAGATAAAGACTTCACATTACAGGGTTGACAAGGTGATAAGCTTAAAAGATATTCCAACCTTAAACACCCTAAACGCTACAGAAGAGGAGTTGGAAAAGGCGTTGGGCAAGGAGCGCAAAAAGCTGGCTAAATTCCAAAACAAAATGTACGCCCACGGGAAATACGGGGTGTTGATTTGTATACAGGGTATGGATACGGCGGGGAAAGACAGTCTGATTCGCGAAGTTTTTAAAGATCTCAACGCCCGAGGGGTGGTGGTACACAGCTTTAAAACCCCTTCTGCAATAGAACTTCGTCACGATTACTTGTGGCGGCATTATATCGCCCTGCCCGAAAGGGGGAAGTTTAGTGTTTTTAACCGTACTCATTACGAAAATGTATTGGTTACCAGGGTGCATCCCGAATATCTGCTGAATGAGAATATTCCCGGTATTGAAAGTGTAGACGATATAAGTCCCGACTTCTGGGAACAGCGATTTGAGCAGATCAACAATTTTGAGAAGCACGCTGCGGCAAACGGAACCATTATCTTTAAATTTTTCCTCCATCTGTCTAAAGAAGAGCAGCGACACCGACTGCTTCGCCGACTCAATAAAGAAGAGAAAAACTGGAAGTTCTCTCCAGGAGATCTGGAAGAGCGAAAGCTTTGGGACAATTACCAAAAGTGTTACGAAGAAGCTATAAACCACACATCTACTCCGCATGCGCCGTGGTTTGTAATTCCGGCAGACAGCAAAGAGGCGTCGAGGCTGATTCTGGCCGATATTCTTTACGACGAGCTCAAGGAGTACAAAGATGTCAAAGAGCCCGAATTAGACGATGAAGTCAAGGCTCATATAGACGATTACAAAAAGCAGTTGGAAGAAGAAGACGAGATCAAAGATTAATGAATATATTTGACCAGAAGTATTGCAAGCAAATCGAATACTGCGGTTTGGCTGGTGGTCTAAAACACTAACTTGAATTCACTCGAATGAAAAAACTACTCTTTCTAGGACTTCTATTCTCTTTTTGTGCCTTCGGGCAAACCCAAGACGAAAAGCAACTCAAAGCAATTTACGACAAGGCATTGTTGGAAGCAAAGGGATACGATTGGCTCGATTATTTATCCAATCAAATCGGTCCGAGACTCTCGGGTTCGCTCAATGCCGAACGAGCGGTTACTTATATGCGCGAACAACTAGATTCACTTGGGCTCGACAGGGTGTGGTTACAGCCTGTTATGGTGCCTAAATGGGTGAGAGGTATTGCAGAAGTGGCTTATATAGAAACTTCGCCTGGAATGACCAACAATGTGCCTATATGTGCCCTGGGAGGGTCGGTAGCCACTCCGGCTGGCGGACTGAAAGCTGAGGTGGTGGAAGTACAGGGGCTGGAAGATCTAGCAGCTCTTGGAAAAGAGAAAATAGAAGGAAAAATTGTATTTTACAACCGACCTATGCAGGCCAATATCATCCAGGCCAACAAGGCTTATAGCGGATGTGTGGATCAGCGTTATTCCGGAGCGGAAGAAGCTGCAAAATACGGTGCCGTTGGAGTTATAGTACGCTCTATGACCTTTAGAATGGACGATTTGCCACATGCGGGGAATATGAGCTATGGGGAGCTATCGCTAAATCAGCGCATTCCCGCAGCGGCTATTAGTACCAACGGAGCAGAACTGCTGAGCAGTATGCTGGCGCTCAACCCGAAGATCAAATTTTATTTTAAGCAAAACTGCAGACAATTGCCCGATGTACAGTCGTACAATGTGATAGGCGAAATAAAAGGGAGCACACATCCCGAAGAGGTTATGGTGGTAGGAGGACATTTGGATTCATGGGATCTAGGTGATGGTGCTCACGACGACGGAGCGGGCTGTGTACAGAGTATGGAAGTACTCCGATTGCTCCGCGAAACAGGGTATAAGCCTAAGAGAACGCTTCGCGTCGTGCTTTTTATGAATGAGGAAAATGGTTTGAGAGGAGGAAAAAAATACGCCCAAATAGCCCGTGATAAAAACGAGAAACACGTTTTTGCACTGGAAAGTGATTCGGGAGGGTTTACTCCAAGAGGTTTTACGTTTGAGTGTAACGACGCTCAATACAAAATGATTACGAGCTGGAAATCTCTGTTCGAACCTTATCTGATCCACCTGTTTGAAAAAGGGTATAGCGGTGCCGATATTCGTCCGTTAAAAGGAAGCGATGTAATCTTGGCAGGACTCCGACCGGATTCTCAGCGGTACTTCGATCACCACCACGCAGCCAACGATACCTTTGAACACGTCAATCAGCGAGAGCTGCAACTCGGGGCTGCTACTATGGCGTCGTTGGTCTATCTCGTGGATAAATATTTGTAGTATTTGAGGAGGTAAAAGAGGAAGAGGTAGAGACAATATCTCCGGGCTCAAAGAAGTGTAAACGATTAGAAATTTAGCCAATACAGGAGTTTAAAACAGAGTAAATCGGATGAATTATTTAATTTAAAGGTTTATATAATGCTATTTAGTTTGCTGAAATCAAGTTAGATGTGTTTTATTTTTATTTCTTGTAAGAATAAATGTTAATTTTTGTTAACTAAAAAACCTAACACTCTTTTCACCGCTTGATATCGTTCTTTATCTGCAGAAAAAAATATGTATCTTGCACGGGTGATTTTTCAGTCGCTATCGACCTTTTCTGTGAATTTCAGAACAATGGTTTCTACTCGGATTAAAGTATTTCCGAGCGAGTTGATTTACGAATATTTTCTCGATGGTAAAGAATTCTTGCAGTATGAAGATTATAAGCATTACGGTATTACTGTGTATTGTGTCGTTTTCTGTTTTTGGACAGACCAAAGAGCAGAAGTATGATTTTGTGGTCGACCAAGGAGGTTCGGGCGATTTTACTACAGTACAGGAAGCCATCAATGCGGTTCCTGATTTTAGGAAGAATGAAACGAGAATCTTTATCAAAAACGGTAAGTACAAGGAGAAACTAGTGCTTCCGGCTTCTAAAACACATGTCAGCCTTATCGGTGAAAGCATGACCTATACTGTATTGACCTACGATTATTACGCTTCTAAGAAGAATATCTTCGATGAGGAGATGGGGCGTAATGCGTCGGCGTCTTTTTTTGTGTTTGCCGATAACTTCAAGGCTAAAAACCTGACTTTTGAAAATAGTGCAGGTCATGTTGGTGCTGCAGTGGCAGTTTGGGTTGCTGGAGACCGAGTAGTCTTTGAAAACTGCAAGTTCCTCGGCAACCAGAATACGCTGTATCTGAAGGGAAAGAAGAGCCGACAATACTACAAGAACTGCTATATAGAAGGAACTGTAGATTTTATTTTCGGATCGTCTACCGCTGTGTTCGAGAGTTGTGTAATCAATTGTAAGGGCAAGGGGTATGTAACAGCCGCTTCTACCCCCGAACTAGCCGAATACGGTATGGTATTTCTCAACTGCCGAATTACAGGGCGCGGGGACAACAAGTTTTATCTCGGTAGACCATTGCGGCAATACGCAAAAACTGTATTTCTAAATTGTTATCTGAGTCGACACCTAGCCCCCGATGGCTGGAATAATTGGGGTAAACCGGAGGTGGAAGAGACCGTGTTTTACGCCGAATACAATTCTACCGGACCTGGAGCAATACTGGAAGAAGAGGTGACGGAAACGAGTACGGGGGTTACAACTGAAAAAAACTTGGAAACACTACAGTACACAGGTGAGGATAAAGACTGTGAAATTAAACGCAGAGTGCCTTGGTCGCGAGTGTTGAGCGAGGAAGAAGCAGAGACTTATACCTTGCAAAATATATTGGCGGGCGACGACAATTGGGTTCCGGCATTATAGCTCGCAGAAAGAAGGTGACATAAAAGCCTTCTCTTCCTCTGAGACGCGGGGATTTCGGACGATAATTTAGCTGTTGCCCGAAGTCAATTTTAATAGCCTAGTTGTACTATATTTTGTAAATTTGCCCCTTTCGAAACAAACAGCGCTAATGTCTGATATAAAAATCAAGATCAAAGATAGGGAAGGAGTAGTACATGAGTTGGACGCTCCTACCGATATGGCCATGAATATCATGGAACTGTGCAAGGCCTACGAACTCCCGGTAGAAGGAACCTGTGGAGGAATGGCTATGTGTGCTTCCTGTCAGTGTTATGTGATTTCAGATCACCAACTTCCCGAAGTGGGACCTGATGAAGAAGCAATGTTGTTTGAAGCCTTCCATGTAAAGGAAAACAGTAGATTGGGCTGTCAGCTCGCTATAACCGAAGATATGGACGGACTGGAATTGGAGTTGGCTCCTGAGGTATAGGTAATCTTGTCAGGCTAGAGATTCTGTTCTAGCCTTGATGATTTCCTGTTCTATGGTGTCCCAAAATGCTATATGCTTTTCTATCGCTAAAATAGCGGTTTCTTCAGCTTCTTTCCATTTTTTGTCGCTGTCTCCGCACAATGCCGAGACCATCTGCAAGGCCTTTGGGCAATATTGATTTGCCTTGAGTTCAATATGCCTTTCTAAATAGTATTGCAGTTTGTCGGTGCAGAGTTCGGGGAAGTACTGTTGCATTTTGTGGAGCAGGGAGGTGAAAGTTTCAGGGACAAAGTCTTCCCGTCCAAATGTAAATGCAGCGGCAATTTTATGAGGCTTTCCTTCTTCGATAAGAAAGAAAGTGAAATTTAGAAACTCTTTGATAGCTTCCGGTAATTGGCTGAGTTTGATGTCTACCAGCACGTTTTTTAAGGAGAGCAGATCGCTTATAAAAGTTTCTATTCGCGAGGTATCTGCTCCACACTCTTGCATCGCCTCTATGTACATCTCGTAATGACTCAGGTACTTGCCGTCTCGTGTTATATCAGTTTCTTCCGAGAGTACGATTTCATTGATAAGATGCCGTAGTTCCGGGTTTTTTGTGGGTATCCAGGGGATGGTTGTACAAGTGAGGTGTTGCTGTAGTGCCTTTAAGAGCGACATAAAATCCCATACTGCAAAGACGTGGTACTCCAGAAAAAGCCTGAGGTCTTCAGGGGTGTGAATGTTCTGGTACAAAGAGTGTTTAAGCAGCTTGTCACGCAGTGGGGCAATCTCGGTCTCAATATCTTCCAGCATGATGTTTTTCTTCAAAAATAATAAACTCTTTGGTATGGCATAGTGATGGAGGACGATTTAACTATTTTTTTAACGCAGTAAAAAAAGGGATGGAGGAGTTGAAAAAACAGATAGGTAAACACTGAAGTGATAAATTTAGTAAATTTGTACTATGAAAGGATTGATTGAAGATTCGCCGTTTTTGATAGAGATAGGTTTTCACAAGCTATTGGACTTTTATGAAGAACAGGCTTGTGGAGAGGACGAATTTCTCGCAGCAAGGGCTAAGAAAGTACTAGAGGCACAGCGTCCGTATCCTGAATTACGCGATGGTTTTACCGATGTAAGACTGCTGGAAAAGTACGCTGAGGTGATCGCATTGTTGCTTCGAGATACTTTTTCTCCCGCACTTACTCATAATGAGATCAAAATGGCAGCCATTCCTTTCGAGAATATTATTTTCAACGCTTCGGAACGCTTTCTCAAAATTGTGCGCGAAGCTGGGCAGGACTTCGATCTCAAATTGAGGGATATCAGCGATGAGTACAAGTATATCATGGCTTGCTCGGTTATACTCAAAACCTATTACGGTGTAAATACCAATTTCCAGCAATCTGTTTTTTACGATATTCCCGACGCTAGTGGAATTATGAGAAATTACAGAGTGCTGTACAACGCCGATTATCTGGAAATCTCTCCCACCGAAAAAGCCGTAGAAATCACTCCGGAAGACATCGATCAATTGCTGAATAATTTTGACGATATAGCACTGTGGAAATCAAAATTTCCACCTGGAAGCTGGAAGCTCAGAGGGTTTGGTATCTGCAATATGTATGATGCCACCACTGAGAACGTGATCTCCGATCTCAAAAGTGCTCTGTTGGGAATAGGTACAGGTAATCACGAAGATTTTGTCAGTGATTTTAGAAATATATTTAGCACCCTCTACAGTATTCCTGATATAAAGGTTGGCTTTTGTGTTTACGATAAGACACAAGGAAAATTTGAACACAAAAAAGGAGGACCTTTTACCAGTTTTATGTTAGGTGATATTACAGAGCTTCCCGAGGAAGAAATGCTGTGCCACGGAACTTGCAAGCACCTCTTAGAAGATAGAAAATATTTTGCCGTGGCCGATATCGACAAATACCTGCTCAGTTCAGAGGATTTCTCCTTTGTCAATATAAGGAAACAGGGAATCAAAAGCGTAATTCTCGCACCTATAATCTTAGAAGATTTTGGATTGTTTGGGATTATAGAATTGGGATCACCCCGTACACATGAACTGAATAGTATCAACGTGCAGAAATTGGATAATGTGATGCCCTATCTCGTCGCTGCCATTACCCGAGCCAAAGTGGAGGAAGCCAACCAGATCGAGGCTGTAATCCAACAGGAATACACTGCAATTCACCCCAGTGTGAAGTGGAAGTTTGAAAATGAGGTGCGCCACTACTTGAGACAACAATTGCAGGGAGAAGCCTCTTCATTGGGAGAAATCGTATTTGAAGATGTATATCCCTTGTACGGACAGATCGATATCAGAGATTCTTCTCAGGCGCGGAATGAGGCTATACGTAAAGACCTTATTATTCAGCTGTCTTTCGTCAAGACTATTTTGGAAAAAGCCATACTTTTCGAGCCCCTTCCTGTCTACGAGGAAATACTGTTCCGGTTGAATGGACACCTCAATGATATCCTTAATGATCTCCACGCGGGAAGTGAACAGATTGTATTGGATTTTCTCAAGGAAGAAATTCACCCTTTCTTTGGTCACTTGCAAAAATTGGATACTGCTGTAGGTGAAAGTATTGCTGAATATAATAGCACTATTAATGCTCATTATCAGATGGTTTACGATCATAGAAAGAATTATGATAAATCGGTAAATCTCATAAATAAAAAACTAGCATCTCTGATCGATAAAAAACAATCAGATGCCCAGAAGATGTTTCCACACTATTTCGAGCGCTATAAAACTGACGGAGTAGAGCACAATATGTATATCGGGGCTTCTATAGGTCACAGTAGAGAGTACAGTGATATTTATCTCTACAATCTTCGCTTGTGGCAACTTCAAGTGATGTGGGAAATGGAAAATGCCTATTATCACCTCAAACAGGAGTTACCGGTAAAACTCGATGTGGCCTCGCTGTTGTTGGTTTACAATTCTCCGCTCTCTATTCGATTTAGAATGGACGAAAAACAATTTGATGTAGACGGCACCTACAACGCGCGTTATGAGATTATCAAAAAGCGTCTCGACAAGGCTTTGGTAAAGGGAAGCGAAGAGAGAATTACTCAAAAAGGTAAGATTACCATAGTGTATTCAAGCCTTAAAGACGAAGAAGAATACCTGAGATATATACGTTTCCTACAGTCGAGAAATTACTTTAGCGAGAATGTCGAAATACTGGAGTTGGAAGAACTGCAAGGAGTTATAGGTCTTAAAGCTCTTCGGGTAGAAGTGCTCTATAGGAGAGATGAAGACAAAACAGCGACTACCTATACTTACGAAGACTTGATGAAAGAAATAGAGGCTTCTTCATAGGGAGTGTAAAGGAGTTGGTACTAAACTTAATACCCGTAATTTACATAATAGGTAGCAATACCGAAGGAGAGTACCGAAACAATGATTCCAATTAAAAATATCATATAGGTGATTCGCAATAACCTGTATTTTTTATCGAGTACCTTTCCCAGATAATACAGGTCTTTTGTGAGCGAATTGTATAGGTATTCCTTGTCGTTGCGCATTTCCCGCATGGCCTCTTCATAGGCTTGTAGATCCATTTGGTGGAAATTCCCGAAAAACAGCAGGTTCACTTTCTTGTTCTCTACATCCTTTCTGGTAAATTTACCCCTGGTTACATTAGGACGAGTGGCCAATACAGAACAAGCGATAGAAGCCACGCTAAATATCATAAAGATAATGGTGGGGATAAGCAGGTATGAGTTACTGGCTTTATCCAGTTTAGGAATAAGAGTAGATAGTGCCAGAGATATAATGATGGCGTTTACAGAAAGCAGTATGTTTGCTTTGCTGTCAGCAATATTACTCAGATTGGTGTGATTTCTCAAGGTAACTCTAAAGAGGGTTTCTATTCCTCTCTCGGGGGTCTCAGCTTTGTGTTTTTTTCGTTTCTGATCGGCTTTTTTCCACTTTTCTTTGTTGTACTTCTCTTCTATTTTATGCGCTTTCTTTTTGAGCTTCAACAGGTTGCTACTCTTTTCCGGCTGCCAATGAGCTATAGCGTGCGAAGTGTAGTACTGATGGTGGTCTTCAAACATTTTTATGTTTTCCTCTGTCCACTCCATATCCGAGAATTCCTTTCCGTGAACCAATCGTATCTCTTCGCGAAGCAGTTCTGAAACATCCATATAGTTTCGTGAAGCCAGATGGGAAAAGTCGGCATCGCACATAATCTTTTCGGCAAGGGTAGAGGGTATGCTGTGCTTTTTGGTGACTAGGATGTACTGTTTTACTGCATCGATATCGTTTTCCGATACACCTTCACTTCTCAAAAAATCCCCGGCAATTTCGGCGCCGTTCTTTTCGTGATCCTTATAGCCTTGTATATATCCTATATCGTGCAGCCATCCGGCAATCTGTAGCAAACGGTGTTCTCTCTCTTCGAGACCTTCTGCTGCAGCCAGTTCGTCTATGTGTTTTACGACGCGTTGGGCATGAGTAAAATTGTGGTACAGATAATGGCTTGGGAGTTGCTGCCCCATTATTTTCAACACATAGTCCCTAACCCGCTGAAGCGTTGCGTCTGTCATTTATATTTTAATTATTTTAGTTCAAAATTAAAAGTAGTACTTTTATTCGTATGATAAAAATTAAAACACTTGCATTTTTAGGGATGCTGATATTGTTTATCGGCTCATGTACCACATATAAAGCGCGTTATAAAACGCCAGATCACAATCAAGCGGTACACAGTCCCGACAGCATATCTCATATTTTCTATCTGATAGGAGATGCCGGAAACTCACCTTTAGGGGAAAGATCGAGAGCCTTGAGCGCTTTTAAGAGCGAATTGTCCAATGCTCCTAAACACAGTACAGCCGTTTTTCTCGGTGATAATATATATCCTTCCGGTATGCCTGATAAAGATCACAAAGGCAGGAAACTGGCAGAGTACCGCATCGATATACAAACCGAAGTAGCATCGAGATTTAAGGGGAAAGTTATCGTTATTCCTGGAAATCACGACTGGTATTCCGACGGACTAAAAGGACTTAAACGCCAGGAAAAACGAGTGGAGGAAAAACTAGGGAAAAATTCTTTCCTCCCGGAAGACGGTTGTCCGCTAAAACGTGAAAAAATCAATGATGAGGTAGACCTTCTAGTGATAGACTCCCAGTGGTTTCTAGAAGACTGGGACCGTCATCCTACCATAAATGACGATTGTGATATACGCAGCAGAGAACAGTTTTTTGAAGAAGTGGAAGGATATATCACTAAGTCGCAGGGAAAATTATTGCTCATCGCTATACACCACCCTCTGATGAGCAATGGAGGTCATGGAGGGCAGTTTTCTTTAGACAAACAGCTTTTTCCGGTGGGAAATAGCATACCCTTGCCGGGTTTGGGAACACTGATGAACCTGGTTCGTATGACTGGAGGTGTTTCACCTCAAGATATTCAGAGCAAACCATACCGAGAGTTGACCAAGAGGCTTTTTACCTTGGCACGGCAGGCAGATAATGTTGTGTTTGTATCAGGACACGAGCACAATATGCAGTATATGGAGCGTGAAGGGATTCCGATGATTATCAGTGGTTCCGGATCTAAGATAGCCCCTGCAGGAATAAAAAAGGACGGTCTTTTTTCCTATGGAGGTCAGGGCTATGTAAAGCTAGAAGTGGCTACAGACGGCAGGGCAGTAGCTCGGTTTTACGGAGAGAAAAACAATTTTTCAGAACCGCTGTTTTCTACGCTTGTCAAACCAGGCGAAAGGGGTGGTGAATATAGAGTATGGCCGGAAACATACCCGAAAACGGTAAAATCGGCCATTTACGATAAAGAGGAAGTGGAGAAAGGCAAATTGTACCAAGCCTTGTGGGGCGACCACTATCGTAAAGAATACGCTGTAGAAGTAGAAGCCAAAACGGTTTTATTGGACACTCTTTACGGCGGACTCACACCGTTGAGAGCGGGTGGCGGACATCAGACCAATTCGCTGCGACTAGAGGACAAGGATGGCAGACAGTATATGATGCGCGAGGTGAGAAAAGGAGCTATTAGGTTTTTGCAAGCCGTAGCTTTTAAAGATCAGTACATAGAAGAAGACCTTCGCGACTCGTATACCGAATCGCTGTTGATGGATTTTTACACCACAGCACTTCCCTATGCCGCACTTGCAGTGGGAGAATTGTCGGATGCTATAGGAGTGTTGCACGCCAATCCGCAATTGTATTACGTGCCCAAGCAAAAAGCCTTGGGGAAATACAACGACCGCTACGGCGACGCCCTCTATCTCATAGAGGAGAGAGTGACCGATGGGCATGGAAGCGTGGAGAGTTTTGCCTATTCCGACAAGATTATCAGCACTACCGATATGATAAAAAAGCTCAGGAGAAAGGATGAGAACGAGATAGATGAGCGTTTGTATATCCGTTCGCGTCTCTTCGATATGTTGTTGGGCGACTGGGACAGGCACGGCGACCAATGGCGATGGGCAAAGAGCGGTGAAGAAGACGGAAAAACCCTGTACAAACCGATACCGAGAGATCGCGACCAAGTATTTTCCGATTTCGACGGTCCCATTTTAGGACTCGTTACCCGAATGGTTCCTGCCACTAGGCTGATGCAGAATTATAGCCCGAAGATCAGAGACCTCAAGTGGTTTAACTTTGAACCCTTTCCTTTGGATATGGCTGTGTTAAACGATCACAACCTGAAAGACTGGAAGGAAGAAGCCAAATATATTTACGACCGTATTGATCGAGATGTTGTAGACCGAGCCTTTGCATTGCTACCTCCTGAAATGGATAGGGAAAACCTTAAGCAGATTGCAGATGTGATGCTGCAACGCAAGGAGTATCTGCAAGAAATGGCAGAGACCTATTACGGGATGCTGAAGCGATACCCGATAGTGTATGGCACGGATAAAGACGATCACTTTGTAATCACGAGAAAAGCCGGGGGAATCACGGTGGTAGAGGCGTATAGAATCATTAAAGGAGAGAAGGCAGAAAAGTTTATAGACCTTACTTTTACTCGTGATGAAACTAAAGAAATATGGCTTTACGGACTGGACGACGACGATGTGTTTGAGGTGAAAGGAGAGGGAGATAAGGAGATACCGATAAAAATACTTGGCGGTCAGAACAACGATATATACAGAATAGAAAATACTAAGCGAATTACGGTTTACGACTACAAGTCTAAACCCAACACCTTTGAGACTAGGGTAAAATCTCGTATTTCTGATAAATACGACCTCAATGTCTACGATTACAAAAAGGTGAGAACTACTACAGGGCAATTGTTTCCCGATGTTGGGTATAATCCCGACGACGGAGTTAAACTCGGACTGAAATACACTTATACCGTAAAGGGATTGCGCCAGAATCCGTACAACTCCCAGCACAGCATTAAAGGAGGGTATTACTTTGCAACACAGGGTTTTGATTTGGACTATTCAGGTGAAATAGTAGGACTGACCTCCAACTGGAGTTTCGGAGCCGATGCCCGTTTTACCAGTCCGCTTTTTTCCGTGAATTATTTCGGATACGGAAACGAAAGTCTGAATCCTGAAGACGAATTGGGAATGGATTACAATCGGGTGCGTATGAGTAGTATAGGTATATCTCCTAAAATGATGTGGAAGGGGTATAGAGGAGCTTACTTTGAGGTGGGGCCCGTATTTGAAACCGTGGAAATAGACAGAACCTCGGGCAGGTATATCAGTGGTTTTGCAGAAAATGCAGAATTGTTCGACTGGCAAAAATTCTTTGGAGCTGAAATGTCATACGGGTACAGCAATTTTGACAATACTTCTCTGCCTACATTGGGTATGCACTTAGATATTACTGCCGGATATCGTTCTAATCTGGCAAACAGTAGAGATTTCTTCTATTTTATTCCCCAGTTGCGCTTGACACTTCCGGTAGACGTTAAGGGAAATGTGGTTTTTGCTACCAAATTCAAGGCGCGATTTAACACCGGGAGGGAGTTTGAGTTTTATCAAGGCGCTAGCATTGGTGGAGTAGACGGATTAAGAGGTTACCGAAATCAGAGATTTACGGGACGAACATCCTTTTACAACAATAACGACCTGAGAGTAAATATAACCCGATTTCGAACAGGACTATTTCCCGTTACTCTCGGAACCTACGCCGGTTTTGACTACGGGAGAGTGTGGACAGAAGACGATCGTTCCACTCGATGGCATAACGCAGCTGGCGGCGGATTGTATCTCAACGCCATCGATATGTTTACAGCCAATGTCTCTTTCTTTAATTCCAAAGACGGCAATAGGGTAATGTTTGGTATGGGATTTAATTTTTAAGTGAATCGAGGTCCAATCGATAGAGATTACGACCTGAACTTCCCTTTTCTTCATCGCTGATCAGCAGACTGCGATTGCCGGCAAAGCAAAGCCCTTCTTTTTGGGAGTTGTGGTTTAGGGCTATGGTTTCTTTTTGTCGAGCCTCAAAAAAATGATCCCGATCAAAGTCGGTAAACAACCACACATTTTCATGTCCCAATAAGGCGACCGTCTTTCCGTCGGGCGATAGGGCTGCTGCTGTTATACGGCAACGGTCTTTATCGGTACAAAAGGTATACGACCCGATACGCTCGGCCTTGTGATGTCCGGGAATAGCAGGTATTTTATAGAGAAAACATATTCCGTCAAAGGGTTTGCTGCGATTCTTTGTAAAGAGGTAGAAGTAGCCATCGCGGTAAAAAAAAGCTTCCGCATCAAAGTATCGATGCTTCTTTTTTGGTGGAAAATCCTTTTGTTCCGGATATTCAAAGCTTATTTTTTCAGCCTTAACCTCTTTGTCCTGCACTCGGTTGACAACGGAAATTTTGTAGATGACGAGATTTTTTCTCTCGTTGTCGTTATTCCCAAAATCTCCGATATACAAATTGTTGTCGCTGTCTTTGGTCAGTTCTTCCCAGTCTATGTTTTTCGACTTCCACACTTTTATTTCCTGTAGCAACGATCCGTCCCATCCCACTCGGTACAAGGCGTTTTTATTACCCGAGTCGTTAATCACCCACAAGCTGTTTTCTCCGGTACATTCTATACCCGAATTTTCTTTGAGTTCTTTGGGCAGTCTTGTAACAAGAGTGAGTTGCCCGTAATTTTGAGTACAACCTATACCGGAAATACACAGAAATAATATGAGAAGTCTTTTCATACCCTAAATTTAGAGTAAATTTTTAAATTTCAACCTTCTGTTTCTGCAGCTACTTCTTTTGCCATTTTACTGGCAATAATACTCACTAAAAATATCTGTAAGGCGTGATACAGCATCAATGGCAATAGTATTATCCCAGAAATACCGAGGCCGGAGAAGAGTACTTTAGACAATACCGTACCGTGAACAAGCGATTTTTTCGATCCGCAAAACACAGCGGTGATACGGTCTTCGCGATTAAAGCCCAGCCATGTGCAAATAAGCCCAATCCCCTTGTATAGTACTCCAAACAGCACTGTAGATATAATTACCAATAGCCCGATATCTACCCACTGTATCTGCTCGAAAATTCCAGAGTGAAAGGATGTAGCAAAACTCCTGTAAACTATAATCAAGATAATCGTCTTGTCGAAAAGGCTGAGTTGACGACTGTAGCGTTCGGCAAAATGGCCGGCATATCGCTGTAGCAAAATACCTATTAACACAGGAAGTATCACTTCAAAAGCCAATTGAGAATATATATGTCCGAAATCCTGTGCCCCCTGTGTTTGTTCGATAAAGGGAGAAACCCATAGCGGAGTCAGTACGATGCCCAAGATACCTGAAAGGCTGGCGTTGAAGATGGCGGCAGGTATATTTCCCTTAGCCATAGAGACCATAACCACCGAAGAGGAAACCGTAGAAGGAAGGGCAGCCAAGAAAAAGATGGCAAGCCAAAGCGTGTGTTGCTCTTCATCTCTAATAAAGGGATAGGCGAGGAGTACCAATACTGGGAAAATGACAAAGGTAGATAGCTGTACAATGAGGTGAAGCTTCCAGTTTGAAAGTCCCCTTTTAAGCTTATCTGGACTGAGTTTGAGTCCGTAAAAAAAGAAAATCAACGATACCCCAACACTGCTGATTGTGCCTAGTGGGATAGGACTTTCATCAGTTCCCGCTTCCGGAAAAAGAGCGGCTAAAACTACACTTCCTGCAAGAGCGAGTACAAAAGGATCGATTTTTAAACGCATAAAGTTCTTTTTAAATCCCGCAAAGATAGGTAAAGTGGTTTGGAGTTTATGGTTTATCAAAACCCCTCAATACTAACAACCCAATAACCAATTAACTCAATAATAATTCGTAGTAGTTTTTTGTTTCACCACTTCTCCCCATCTCCACCTCTCCATCTCACATTATCTTCAGATCGGATGCCATTTGTTTAGATATGGAATTAATGATATAAAAAAAAATATAACACAGTGTGTTTTTATAGGGGTGTTATGTGTAAAATGATATTTTTAAGTATTAAGTTGCATTTTTTAGGGGGGTGTTCGTCGAAAAAGCATATTTTTAATTATTTTTGTTTTATAAACCATAACCCATATAAACAAGATGGCGACAATTAGATTCAGAGCAATTGAGGAAAATTTCGGGAGAAGCCCAGTTCCTGTACAGGAAGTAGTTAGGCGTTCCGAGCTTTTCGGAGTGAACGTATTCAACGAGGCATCCATGCGGCAGTTTATGACTAAGGAGGCTTTCGTAAGTGTGACGAGGGCGATAGAGTTTGGAGAGAAGATAGACAGAAAGGTCGCCAATCAGGTTGCGGCGGCTATGAAAGACTGGGCACTTTCTAAAGGGGCTACGCACTACACACACTGGTTTCAGCCTCTTACCGGTTCTACGGCGGAAAAGCACGACGCTTTTTTTGAGCCCATAGGTGGAGGGATGGCCATAGAGAAATTTGACGGTGGGCAGTTGGTACAGCAGGAGCCCGATGCTTCGAGCTTTCCGAATGGAGGGATTAGAAACACCTTTGAAGCTCGTGGATACACAGCTTGGGATCCGACTTCACCAGCTTATATCTATGCCGATACACTGTGTATTCCCACAGTGTTTGTCTCGTATACAGGAGAAGCCTTAGACAATAAAGCACCACTCTTGCGAGCACTTCAGGCTATTGATGTTGCGGCTACTGATGTGGCTCGATATTTTGATAAAAGCGTTACTAAGGTGACGGCAACCTTGGGGTGGGAACAAGAGTATTTCTTAGTCGACAAGACTCTTGCTTATACACGTCCAGACCTTATGCAGGCCGGGCGTATGTTACTCGGGCATGTCTCTGCCAAGGGGCAACAGTTAGACGATCACTATTTTGGATCCATTCCGAGCAGGGTACTCCACTATATGCGCGATCTCGAAATAGAGTGTATGAAACTCGGTATACCGGTAAAAACAAGACACAATGAGGTGGCCCCTAATCAGTTTGAATTGGCACCTATCTTTGAGGAAGCCAGTCTTGCCGTAGACCACAATTCACTGTTGATGGATATAATGGACAAGATTGCAGAGAGGCACAACTTTAGGGTCCTTTTTCACGAGAAACCCTTTGCAGGCGTTAACGGTTCGGGAAAACACAACAACTGGTCTCTAGCTACTAATACTGGAGTTAACCTTTTGAGTCCGGGAAAAACACCGACAAAAAACTTGCAGTTTCTCACCTTTTTTATCAACACTATTAAGGCTTTTGACGAGTATGAGGAGTTGATGCGTGCATCCGTAGCATCGGCTACCAACGACCATAGGCTCGGTGCTAATGAGGCGCCACCGGCAATTATGTCAATTTTTATAGGTGAACAGCTCACCCGAGTTTTGGAAGAACTAGAAGATGTGTCTAATGGCAAATTATCGCCTCAGGAAAAAACAGACCTCAAACTGAATGTAGTAGGTAAAATTCCGGAGATTTTGCTCGACAATACCGACAGAAACAGAACCTCTTCTTTTGCTTTTACCGGAAATAAGTTTGAATTCAGAGCAGTCGGGTCTAAAGCAAACTGCGGAAAACCGATGACACTGCTCAACACTATAGTGGCCAAGCAACTCGTCGAATTTAAGAAAGAGGTTGACCATTTGATCAACAAGAAAAAACTCAAAAAGGACGAAGCGATTTTTAATGTGTTGAGAGAGTATATAAAATCTTCCCGTCGCATCCGTTTTGAAGGAGATGGCTATAGTGAGGCTTGGGAAAAAGAGGCCGCGAGAAGAGGACTCAGCAATCACAAAAACACCCCCGCTGCCCTCAAGGCGCTCATCTCTAAAAAATCGATTGCTGTTTTTGAAGAGATGAAGGTGCTGAACAAGGTAGAAGTCAATGCGAGATATGAGATCGAACTGGAAGAATACACCAAGAAGTTGCAGATTGAAGGACGCGTGCTAGGAGATATTGCGCGAAATCACGTAATACCTACAGCGATTAGATACCAGAATATTCTCATTGAAAACGTGAAGGGACTCAAGGAGGTTTTTGGAACCAATTTCAAAAAGCTTGCTTCTGAGCAACTCGATCTTATCGAAGAAATTTCCGAGCATATCGCCGAGATCAATTCTAAGGTTACAGCCATGACCGAAGAGCGTAAAAAAGCCAATGTAATAAAGAGTGCAAGTCTGAGAGCTGAGGCTTATTGCGACAAGGTAAAACCTTATTTTGACGAAATACGCTATCACTGTGATAAGTTGGAGTTATTGGTAGATGACGAATTGTGGACGCTTACCAAATACAGGGAGTTGTTGTTTATGAGATGATGAGAAAGAATTTGCTTGATTAAAAATGTTCGAGTGATGCTTTTTCGTCTTTGTGACTATGTATGAGCCACATAGCCCCTATGAGGTAGTCTCATCAAAAGAATGAGGAATAAAGACTTGCTCTAAAAAGACTTTAATTCTCAATTCCGTATGATTTTTTTTATATATATTTAACTACTAATTATTAATTTATACATTATGAAAAAGTTATTATTGTGTTCTGCATTGTCTTTATCACTTTTGTGTACAAGTTGTTTAGGGTCATTTAGTGCCTTTAACAATTTAAAAGACTGGAACCACACCGTTAGCGACAGTAAGTTTGTAAATAACTTAGTGTTTTGGGGACTAAATATTATCCCAGTTTACGGACTGTTTTTCTTAGGTGACGTTATTATTTTTAACGTTATCGAGTTTTGGTCAGGATCCAACCCAGTTGCCATGAAAGAAGGCGAGGTGGAAACTCAGATGGTAGAGAAGGATGGAAACACTATCGAGATGACTGCCACTAAAAACAGAATGTTTATAAAAGTAGTAGAAGGTCCGAAAAAAGGAGAAAAATTGGAATTGTTTTACAAAGAGAACGAAAAATCCTGGAATGCGATTAAGCCTAGTGGAGAGATGATTAAATTGTCTTCTTTTGAGGAAGGTTTTTACTATGTGTATATGCCAAATGGAGAAAAAGTTAAAATAGACGCAAATGCTACGCGCGACGAAGGTTTGGCAGTTATAAACCAAGCGATTTCTGAGTACAACGGAGAAGGCATGTTAGCCGAGATGAAGTAACGATTCTCTATAACCTAAAAATCCCAAATTCCAAGCTGTTGGAGTTTGGGATTTTTTTTTAAAGCCAAAGTTATGCTGACTAAAGTTGAAGCACCGCAAATTCAAAATAACATCGTATTTTTGCGGCAAACAACATAAATTATGAGTTCTTCGGTAAGCAAGAGATATTCACAAAGAGGGGTTTCGGCCTCTAAAGAAGATGTGCACAATGCCATTAAAAATATAGATAAGGGACTTTTCCCAAAAGCGTTCTGCAAAGTGGTACCCGATTACCTTACCGGAGATGAAGAATACTGCATACTGATGCACGCCGACGGAGCGGGCACTAAATCGTCTCTTGCATATATGTACTGGAAAGAAACCGGAGATCTCTCGGTGTGGAAAGGCATTGCCCAAGACGCCCTTATTATGAATATAGACGACTTGCTGTGTGTAGGGGCAACCGACAATATACTCTTGTCGTCTACCATAGGACGCAATAAAAATTTGGTGCCGGGTGAAGTTATTTCTGCTATTATCAACGGTACCGAAGAACTCATCTCTGAATTGGCGGACTTTGGGGTTAAAATTCACGCCACCGGAGGTGAGACCGCAGATGTGGGAGACCTGGTGCGCACTATTATAGTAGACTCTACGGTGACGGCGAGAATGCGTCGTAAAGACGTGATAGACAACGCCAATATCAAGGCGGGGAATGTAATTGTCGGGCTGGCATCTTTCGGACAGGCGACTTATGAGAAGACATACAACGGTGGTATGGGGAGCAACGGACTTACCTCGGCTCGACACGATGTGTTTGCCAAATACCTCGCAGAAAAATATCCGGAAAGTTACGACCCCTCTGTGCCCGCAGACCTAGTGTATTCGGGTGGGGTAAAGCTCACCGACGCCGTGGAAGACAGTCCGATAGATGCGGGAAAACTGGTGCTTTCGCCTACCAGAACCTATGCTCCGGTGATTAAAAAGATATTAGACAAATACGATTCGAGTGATATTTGTGGAATGGTACACTGCAGTGGCGGAGCCCAAACCAAAATTCTTCATTTCATAGATAACCTACACGTGGTTAAAGACAATCTCTTCGAGATACCGCCGCTGTTCAGACTTATTCAGGAACAGTCGGGTACCGATTGGAAAGAGATGTATCAGGTATTCAACTGCGGTCATCGAATGGAACTCTACGTCGATGAGGCTATCGCTACCGATATCATCGCAATTTCTGAATCTTTTGGTATCGCTGCTCAGGTTGTGGGACGCGTGGAGTCTTCAGATCGCAAAAAACTTACTGTAAAAAGTGAATTCGGAACCTTTGAATATTAGGGAACGGTTTAAAACCGACAAAAAAATCTTAATTTCGCAAACCGAATGAATCACAGTATATGTTAGATAGATTAAATATAGTAAAACAACGTTTTGATGAGATTTCAGACCTCATCATACAACCCGATGTCATTGCCGATCAGAAGCGTTATGTACAGCTCAATAAAGAGTATAAAGACCTTCGCGTCATTGTAGAAAAGAGGGAAGAGTACAAATTGCTGACCGATAATATCGCTGAAGCCGAAGAGATTATAGAAGACGGAAGTGATACGGAAATGGTCGAAATGGCCAAAATGCAACTGGAAGAAGCAAAAGAACAACTACCTGCACTGGAAGAAGAGATCAAATACTTGTTGATTCCTAAAGATCCGGAAGATGCCAAGAATGCAATGGTAGAAATCCGCGCCGGTACCGGAGGAGATGAAGCCTCTATATTTGCAGGAGATTTATACCGGATGTATACCAAATATTGCGAAAGCAAGGGTTGGCGTGTCAATACAGTAGATTTTAACGAGGGGACTTCGGGAGGATTTAAGGAGATTATTTTTGAGGTAAACGGAGAAGATGTATACGGAACCTTGAAGTTTGAAGCCGGAGTACACCGTGTACAACGAGTACCTCAAACCGAAACGCAAGGTAGGGTACACACTTCTGCAGCAACTGTAATGGTACTGCCCGAAGCCGAAGAATTTGATGTGGAGCTCGATATGAGCGATGTCAAAATCATTCGTACCACATCTACCGGCCCTGGAGGGCAATCGGTAAACACTACCTATTCGGCCATACAACTGCAGCACATTCCTACCGGCATAGAGGTGCGTTGTCAGGACGAAAAATCACAGCACAAGAACCTGGAAAAGGCGATTAAAGTACTGCGTTCTCGCCTCTACGAAAGAGAATTGGCTAAAAAGCAGGAAGAGGATGCGGCTAGACGTAAAAGTATGGTGTCTAGTGGCGACAGAAGTGCTAAAATCCGCACCTACAACTATCCGCAAGGAAGGGTTACCGATCACCGGATAGGGCTTACACTCTACGATCTTCAAAATATTATTAACGGGGATATAGAAAAGATAATCGAAGAGCTCAAACTGGTAGAAAATACCGAAAAATTGAAAGAAGGAGATGTGCTCTAAATCTGAGGTTTGCCTTTAAATTACAGTGAGATAGCGAATAACAATACTATATTATGACAACCGAGGAGCTCATTGCAAACATCCGTCGCAAGCAGTCATTTCTTTGTGTGGGGCTGGATGTAGATCTGAACAAAATACCCCCTCATTTACTGGAAGAGGATGATCCTATCTTTGCTTTTAACAAGGCGATTATAGATGCTACCTGCGATCTTGCAGTGGCCTATAAACCCAATATAGCTTTTTACGAAGCCTATGGGGTGAAAGGTTGGCAGGCTTTGAAAAAAACCGTGAGCTATCTCAGCGAGAATCACCCTGATATTTTTACTATAGCCGATGCCAAACGCGGTGATATCGGTAATACATCTTCCATGTATGCAAAGGCATTTTTTGAAGATCTCGGTTTCGATTCTATCACGGTGGCTCCCTATATGGGAAAGGATTCTGTAGAGCCTTTTCTCTCTTTTAAAGATAAGCACACCATCTTACTGGCACTGACTTCCAACGGCGGTGCATTCGATTTTCAAACCAAACAACTGGAAGGTACAGAACTTTACAAACAGGTGTTGGAAACCTCTAAAGGGTGGACTAACAGTAGTCGGTTGATGTATGTGGTAGGTGCTACAAAGGCCGAATATCTCACTGAAATACGAAACATCATTCCCGATAGCTTCCTTCTGGTACCGGGAGTGGGGGCACAAGGGGGAAGTTTGAAAGAAGTGTGTAAATACGGGATGACCCCCGATGTGGGATTGTTGGTCAATTCTGCCCGGGGCATTATCTACGCCTCAAAAGACAGAGATTTTGCCGAGCAGGCCCGCAATGCCGCATCTGAGCTGCAACAGCAGATGAAGGATATACTGAGTCGCTAAGTTGCCCAAGCCTCATCTCCTAAAAATAATACTATGGAGGTTTTTAAAGACCAGTTGGGAAATACACTACAACTGAGACGCGATCGACCCTTGCGCATAGTGTCGCTGGTACCCTCACAAACCGAATTGCTTTACGATTTGGGACTGGAAGATCAGGTAGTGGGGATCACAAAATTTTGTGTGCATCCCTATCATTTTAAATCGGTTAAAACTATTGTCGGGGGAACAAAAAAGGTGAATCTCGACCGCATCCAATCGCTCGATCCTGATATCATACTGTGCAACAAGGAAGAGAATACCCGCGAAATGGTAGCTGAGCTAAACAGTATAGCCCCTGTTCACGTTTCCGATGTCTGTACCATAGCCGATACCCTCGCCTTGATAGAGCAGTACGGACAATTGTTCGCTTGCCGTACCGAAGCTTCGCGAATCACAGCCAAAATAGACAGTCGACTGCGAGAATTTAAATTGTTTATGCAAGACAAACCGGTGTTGAAAGTGGCGTATTTTATCTGGCGAGAGCCTTGGATGGTAGCCGGAGGGAATACCTTTATTGACCACTTACTCGGCTTAAACAACTTCCTCAACATATACGGAAACCGCGAGCGTTACCCCGAAATCTCCCTCAAGCGCATGCGGTTGGAAGGAGATCCCGATCTCGTATTGCTCTCATCAGAACCCTATCCGTTTAAAGAAGAGCACGCCTTTGAAGTAGGGAGGTTTACCCACCACGCAAAAACCGTTTTTGTAGACGGCGAAATGTTCAGCTGGTACGGTTCGCGCCTGGTCAGAGCCTTCGATTACTTCAAACAGCTGAGAGAACGCCTTCGATAAGCGGAGAAATGGAGAAACAAAAAACTATTATTGGGTTAATAAGTTATTGGGTTATTAAGTTAATGGGTTATTGAGTTAATGGGTTATTGAGTTAATGGGTTATTGGGTTATTAAGTTAATGGGTTATTGAGTTATTACAAACTACGAACTACGAACTTTACTACGAACTACCAACTACCAACTACGAACTAAAAAACCACAAACCACCAACCACCAACCCCAATTATCCGTTGCGCTGACCGTTTTAAAGCTGGTCAATATCACTTTTTATCCTGAAGAGCAAAAACCTTCTTCAGCAGATCTGTCGACCGCGATGAAACCTTACTGCGTATTTCTTTTTCCTCTACCGAAATCATGGTAAACACCCCTTTTAGCGCCTGTTCGGTGACATAGTCGGTCAGGTCCGGATTTACATTGCTGGTGAGGGGCAGGGTGTTGTATTTATTGATGAGGTTGGCCCAGACATCCGTAGCTCCCACCTTGGAGAGGGAATTATTGATAACCGGGGAAAACTTGTCGTACAACTGTTTTTCGGTAGTGCGCTGCAGGTAAGAGGTGGCCGCATTGTCTGCCCCCAGTAAAATGTCCCGGGCATCGGCAAAAGTAATCCCTTTAACCGCATTGACAAAAATAGGAGTAGCTTCCTTTACGGCATCTTCGGCAGCCCTGTTCAGCACTTTCAGCCCTTCGTCGGCCAGCTTGCCCAGCCCTACATCGCGAAGTGTCTTGTCTACCTTCTGCAATTCTGCCGGAAGCATGATCTTTACCATTTCATTTTTAAAAAAGCCATCCTTCTGTGTGAGCTTGCTCACCTGTTTCTTTATTCCCATATCAAGGGCCTGCCGGAGACCGGCGGCTATATCGGTATTGCTGACCGTCCCGGTACCGGAAGACGAAGGGATCTGGTTGACGACCTGTTGCAGTTCGGCACAGGAGAACAACAGGAATACGGTAAGGATGCAAGCTATTTTTTTCATACGAACATTTTTTTGGTAAAGGTACTGAAGTTGTCCGTAGTTTTCAATAGTTACTTCAAGGTTCGTCTTTTATGACAGGGCTACCTTTTTTCGAAAGTACCTTTCATTCCTCCGGTATTGATAATTTCTAATATCTTTCCATTCAGAGTGCTAATTTCGATAATATTTGCTGTGCCGTCTGATGTTGTCACCAGCAGTTTTTCGCCGCCGGAAATCAATTCATAGGATGCCGTGACGGTATTGCCCTTACATTCCGTCCCGTCCAATACATAGGTGCCTTGCAAGACCGTTCCGTCCGCTTCAAATTCATAATAGGTCTGCTTTTCACAATCGTTTTCCGGAAATTGTATCGTACCGTCGGCAGCCATAATCTTGATAAAATACCACTTTCCGAGAATAAGCTCCTCCGGGGCTGGTTCGGGTTCGGCGGTATTGTCATCATCGCTGCTGCACGCTGTCAGCACACAAATCAGTAAAAAGACAATTCCTGTTTTTAGAATATGGAAAACTGGTTTGTTCATAACGTTTAAAGTTTTTGTTCTCAGTTGCAGGTACTCTGGTTCAGACATCGAGTTAAAAGACGTAATAATCATTTCTTTTAGAATCGTGTATTTATTTGCTGTCCTGTTATTTCTTTAAAGTTGTTATTCGAATTGCTATCGTTGTTCAGGGGGTTGTCGTCTATATACAAGTCCGGATCAAAACTGATCTGTACTTTAAAACTGGGAGGAAACTCTTTAGAAACGCGCCATCCCTGATGGGTAAACTGCAGTTCTACGGTCTCGCCGGCATCCAGGTCTTTAAATTTCTTACTGATCAGTGTAATTGATTTTCCGGCAGCCGGTTTTTCAGTCAGATAGACCGACTGTTGTCCTTCCCCGGAGCGGAAGTCGTCTGCCACGTTTTTTATGACGGCTGTAAAATGGATGTTTCCCTCAAATTCCGAGGTTTTTTCAATCTCAAAATCAAAAGATGTTACTGCCAGATCGATCTGTGGGTCTGTATTGGTATCGTCGTCCTGGCAACTGTACAGAAAACCCAGTGTGCAAACAGCTAAAAGTAAAAATTGCTTCATGTTGTTATAATTTTTATTCGATTAAGGTTTTCGTCACAAAGATGGAAGAGGAAAAGGATGAATATTTGCCTTCTCCTAATGGTATAACTTCGCCGTTTTTCCAGTATTGAGCGCTGTAAGAACTTGTACTGCCGTTGTACACTGTTCCTGATATATACACATCATTTTCCTGTACGAAAATGGACGATGCCATGGTCGTAACATCCTTAGGTTTACTTATAATCTCCGGATCGCCGTTCTTCCAATAATATACGATCTCCTTTGAAGCGCCATACCCGCCTCCCACAACATGCACATTGCCTTCGGAAACATAAATGCCGGCGGCGTATTGATCCTCGGTACCTTCCTGTATAAGGGGCACGGGCTCCCCGTTTTTCCAGTATCGGGAACCAGAGGTTCCTCTTCCCGCCACATAGATGTCGTTTTCAGAAAGGAAAATGTCACTCGCATCACCGTGAATGGAACCGTCACTTAAGACCACCGGTGTGCCGTTCTTCCAGTACTTCGCCACATCGCGCGTGCCGTTGGATTCGGTACCGGCTACATAGACGTCGCCGTTGTGTACGGTAATAGATGTTGCACTTGCATCATAAGCCCCATTGGTCAGGGCTACCTGAGCACCATTTTTCCAGTATACAGCTCTGTAATTTGATCCCGGTTTTTCTCTGCCGGCTACATAAACGTCTTTCCCGTCCACAAAAATGGAATAGGCTTCGGCGGGGCTGGAACCGTCGCTAAGCGGTACGGCGGTACTGTTTTTCCAGTATTTGGCGACGCGATAAGAACCGTCGTGTTTTTCGGCCCCGGCCACATAGACCGTGCTGTCGGACACGGTAATAGCATGTGCATCTGCACTGTGGGTACCGTCGCTCAGTTCAATACCTTCGCCGTTTTTCCAGTATTTTGCAACATCGTGACTGCCATTGAATTCACTTCCGCACACGTATATATCGGTCCGATATTGTGGCTCGGACCCGGGATTGTCGTCGTCATTACTACAGCCCATTATCCATAAAGAGAGTACAGACAATACCGGAAACCACCGCAGTCTCCGTTTTTGTTTAACCGTTAACCATTGTAAAATTTTCATGTGTTAATATTTATTGTTTTTTCAAAGGTCATATGGAACATCCATATTATCATTCCTTTGCGTGATTAAAAACATAGTCATGGATGTTTCATCACAATCAAGTTTTTTAGAGATCGGAATAATCGGCCACATAAAGCGAAATCAATACGGCATTTGCCATCTGTGTGTCCGGAGGGCCAATATCTATGGTATATCCTTTGTGGAGATGAACGTAAATAACAGCGGGTATAGCCCCCTTTCCTGATGTTGTACGTTTCCAGTCGCTTCCGGAGGTATAGTCATTGTAAAAGTCGATGAGTTCCCGATGTTGTTTGTCCGGATATTTTACAGTCCGGTGCCCGGAAGTACCATCCCATTTATCGGTAATAACATCACCTTCTTCGGGATAAGGAATGGGAAACGCTTCATTTTTGAGCTGCTTTTTTGTACCCTCAGATCGGCCTGAGCAGGAGATCGACAATTCACCGGCAAACAAAAAAATGATCAAAAAACAATATTTTGCGTTCATTCGAATATTTTTGGGTTAACAGTATATACAAGCAGGATGATATCAATCCCGATGGCTATTGGTTTCTATACCATAGATCAATGTCTGTCCGTACAGCAGTCTGCCCCACGAGCACAGAGTAATCCTGCCTGCCGGCCAGGCAGGGAATTTTCAGTCCTGCCTGAAGGAATTTAATCAGTAAGGCGAATATAGGTCAGTAAAAAATGCGGAGATTGTAAAAATTCGAAAAAAGGGAATTACAAGATAATTTTCCTGGTAAGATGGCTATTTGCCAAATGGATTTTGGAAGGAGAATACCCAAAAAAGGCTTTAAAGTCTCGTATAAAATGAGCCTGGTCAAAAAAGCGGTAACGGTAAACCAATTCACCCCATTCGACATGACTGTTTTGAAGTATAGACTGATATACGGCAATAAAACGGGAAATGCGGCAGTATAGTTTTGGAGAAACGCCTATCATTTCTTTAAAATGACTTTCCAGATATCTTTGGGACATTCCGACTTTTTGGCAGAGTTCATCAATGCGGATATGTCCTTCACAGGATTGAATAATCTTACACGCCTCATCAATATTAGGGGAATAAAGAAACGGAGCTTTAGCAGGTATTTGCTGCAACAGCCATTTTTCTATATGAACCAAGGCTTGTTTTTGGCAGGGATCTGTTTCTTCCAATTGAGCGTTCAGTGTTTTTGAGGCGGAAAAAACATCAGTAAAAGGTACGATCTGATTTAGCAATTCGTGTTGTGGAATGCGGAACAATTGTGCTGCTCCCGTAGCCGTAAAAGAAACGACGATCATTTTGATAAGCGGTGTCAACGGCAGAAGTGAAATGTGCTTGCATATATAACCGTGATAGCTCAAGCTAAAGTCATAATCATTATCATTGGAGCTAAATACCTTTGGGTTTAACGTAAAAGCAATAGTATTGTAGCCAACCGGATGTATATCCAGAGGAGCGGCGTTGGGTTTGGCCTCCAATTCAATATAAAAATACCCCTTTACATAAGGACGTAATGCAGGATCAGGAAGTGTAAAAGAAATCAGCATGTTCGTCAGTATAAAGAACAAATATATGTAAATATTTAGCGGTATCATCCGAAGTTAGCCCCATGTATTTCAGTGTATTCCGTTTTGGCTTCAAAGAAGTCAGGACTGACAGTGAACAGATATAGTTTTTTTGGGAGAGTTTATCCTTCTACGAAAAAACGATAGTCTTGTTGTTATAGACCATCACTTTTCTCGAAATATGGAGCTTTACGGCCCGGGCCAGTACGATCTTTTCGAGGTCGCGCCCTTTCATGACCATGTCATTGATGGAATGGGCATGTGTGACCCGTGCGATATCCTGCTCTATGATGGGCCCGGCATCGAGCTCTTCCGTCACATAATGGCTGGTAGCCCCTATGATCTTGACACCCCGCCGGAAAGCGGAATGATAGGGCCTGGCACCCGGGAAAGCCGGGAGAAAGGAATGGTGAATGTTGATAATCCTGCCGGGGTAGTGGTCTATGATACGGGGAGATACGATCTGCATATAGCGCGCCAGGACGATAAAATCTACCCCGGCTTCCTGCAGGAGGCGCAGTTGCTCTGATTCCGCCTGCTCCTTGTTGTCGCGTGTCACCGGGATATGGTGAAAGGGGATATCGAAACGGTCGGCTACGGACCGCAGGTCGTTGTGATTACTGATGATAAACGGAATCTCTGTGTGAAGTTCTCCCGAATTATACCGGCCCAGCAAGTCGTAAAGACAGTGATCATACCTGGAAACAAAAAGGGCCATTCCGGGTTTCTTCCGGTCGGTATACAGTTCCCAGGTCATGCCGTAACGGGAAGCAATGTTTTCGGCAAATTCACTGCGGAAGGCTTCCGGGGTACCCGGACTTATGGCAAACTGGCTTTCCAGCCGCATAAAGAAAATGCCGTGCTCTGCATCGACGTGCTGATCGATATATACGATATTGCCGTTCTTTTCAAAAATAAAACGCGTCACCGAAGCTATGATCCCTTCGGCATCCTTACAGGATATCAGTAAAGTAATGTTGTTCATGCTGTTTCAGGTTGGATACTGTCCGGCCTAAAATTAAGTGAAAAAAGAACGGTAATTTCAGAGGTGTCCCGATATTTTATAAAAATTACAAATATGAACTAAAATCTTATTATTTTTGATAATTCATTAAATTGCACCCGCGTAAACGAGGTTTTGTTGTAAATAAAACATCATTACCGGGTTTTTAAACAGGATTTTTCCGGAATGGGACGAAAACGGGACATTCCGCAACTACACAAAATTCAGACCAGTGAATACACAACCCTATAAACCCGAACACAAGGTAAGGATCGTAACTGCCGCATCGCTTTTCGACGGGCATGATGCGGCCATTAACATCATGCGCCGTATCATACAGGCTACAGGAGTGGAAGTGATCCACCTGGGGCACGACCGCAGTGTGGAAGAGGTCGTCAACACGGCCATACAGGAAGATGCCAATGCCATTGCGATGACTTCTTATCAGGGCGGGCATAACGAATATTTCAGGTATATGTACGACCTGCTCCGGGAAAGGGGCGCAGGGCATATCCGCATCTTTGGCGGTGGCGGTGGCGTCATTCTGCACGAAGAGATACGGGAACTTCACGAATACGGGATCACGAGGATATACTCCCCGGATGACGGCCGGGAAATGGGATTGCAGGGCATGATCAACGACCTGGTGGAGCGCTCCGATTTCCAGCTTCCGGCGTTTGAGGAGGGCCTGGATATCAGCGGGAAGCTTCGGGAGAAGGATGTAAATACCATAGCCCGGCTTATTACACTGGCGGAAAATGACCATCGGGCTTTCGAAAAGCACTTCCGGGCCCCGGACAAAGGGAAAACCGTCCCGGTACTGGGAATCACCGGAACAGGAGGTGCCGGTAAATCGAGTCTTGTAGACGAGCTGGTACGCCGTTTTCTCACCGATTTTCCGGAAAAAACCATCGGTATCCTCTCGGTCGACCCCTCTAAGAGAAAGACAGGGGGAGCCCTGTTGGGCGATCGTATTCGTATGAATGCTATCAATAACGAAAGGGTGTATATGCGATCACTGGCCACCAGACAGTCCAATCTCGCCCTGTCGCGACATATAGCTGAAGCGGTAGAAGTGCTCCGAAGTGCAGCCTTCGATTTGGTAATACTCGAAACCTCAGGCATCGGACAGTCGGATACCGAGATTCTCGATCATTCCGATGTTTCTCTTTATGTGATGACACCCGAATTCGGAGCAGCTACCCAACTCGAAAAAATAGATATGCTCGATTTTGCCGATCTGGTAGCCATCAATAAATTCGACAAAAGAGGGGCATTGGACGCGCTTCGAGACGTGAAAAAACAATATCAGCGAAATCACTTGCTGTGGGATGCCGATACCGATAGCCTGCCGGTATACGGCACTATAGCATCGCAGTTTAACGATCCGGGGATGAATAGGTTGTACCGCTGTGTAATGGACAAAGTAGCGGAAAAGACCGGAGCTGAGCTACAATCTTCTTTTGAGCGACACGATGAGATGAGCGAAAAGATCTTTGTGATTCCGCCTAAACGCGTTCGCTATCTATCCGAAATTGCCGACAGCAACAGAAATTATGACGAGGTGGTCACAAAACAACTCGATGTGGCCAGACAGTTGTACGGTATTTGCTTGACGATGTGCAGTATTAGCGGGATAAAAGATCCGGATACAATTATAGATAAAAACGGAGTAGACGGAGATAAACTCATTGCAGCTTGCAGTGAGAAACAACATCCGTTTCTAAAGCTGTTGTTGGCAGAGTTCGACCGGGTAAAAATAGAGCTCGATCCGCATCATTGGCAAACGATATGCGAGTGGAAAAACAAAATCACCCGTTATAAAAACCCGGAATTTCTGTTTAAAGTAAGAGATAGAGAAATCCGTATCAAAACCCATACCCAATCGCTCTCGCATACAGAAATCCCAAAAGTAGCATTGCCCAAGTACAGAGGCTGGGACGATATACTCCGTTGGTCACTACAGGAAAATGTGCCGGGAGAATTTCCTTTTACCTCCGGGCTATACCCTTTTAAAAGAGAGGGAGAAGACCCTACGCGTATGTTTGCAGGAGAGGGCGGACCGGAGCGAACCAACCGGCGTTTTCACTATGTAAGTCTGGGTATGGAAGCCAAGAGATTGTCTACCGCATTCGATTCGGTTACCCTCTATGGTAACGATCCCGGGAGACGACCAGATATTTACGGTAAAATAGGTAATGCCGGGGTTTCCGTATGTTGCTTAGACGATGCCAAAAAGCTCTATTCCGGCTTCGACCTTGCCGATCCTAAGACTTCGGTGAGTATGACCATCAACGGACCCGCACCCATGCTGCTCGGCTTCTTTATGAATGCAGCTATAGATCAGCAATGTGAACGCTATATCAGGGAACAAGGACTGGAAGCAGAGGTGGAGAAAAAACTCAAAGCGCTGTACGACGACAAGGGACTGCCGCGTCCGGAATACCATTCGCCCTCGGGTGCAAAGCAGTTGCCCGAAGGGAATGACGGTTTGGGATTGCTATTGCTGGGAATCACCGGCGACCAAGTACTTCCCAAAGAAGTCTATGAAGAGATCAAACACCGCACCCTCGCTCAGGTGAGGGGGACGGTACAGGCCGATATCCTCAAAGAAGACCAGGCGCAAAACACCTGTATTTTCTCTACAGAATTCGCATTGCGACTGATGGGAGATGTGCAAGAGTACTTTATAGACAAGAGCGTTCGGAATTTTTATTCCGTTTCCATCTCCGGATATCATATCGCCGAGGCAGGGGCCAACCCCATTACTCAATTAGCCTTTACACTGGCCAACGGATTTACTTATGTGGAATACTACCTGAGTAGGGGTATGGATATCAATAAATTTGGTCCGAGTCTGTCGTTTTTCTTTTCCAACGGCATAGACCCTGAGTACGCCGTAATAGGTCGTGTAGCCCGTAGAATATGGGCCAAGGCACTGAAGTACAAATACGGAGCTAACGAAAGGGCACAGATGTTAAAATATCATATACAGACTTCCGGACGGTCGCTGCACGCACAGGAGATCGATTTTAATGATATCCGTACTACATTACAAGCCCTATATGCCATATATGACAATTGTAATTCGCTGCATACCAATGCCTACGACGAAGCGATAACCACACCCACCGAAGAAAGTGTGCGCAGGGCTATGGCCATACAGCTCATTATCAATAAAGAACTCGGATTGGCCAAAAACGAAAATCCCATACAAGGAGCCTTTATCATCGAAGAGCTGACCGACTTAGTAGAGGAAGCCGTACTGGCCGAATTCGACCGTCTGACCGAAAGGGGAGGGGTGCTGGGTGCTATGGAGACCATGTATCAGCGAAGCCGAATACAGGAAGAGAGCCTGTATTACGAAAATCTGAAACACAATGGCGAGTTTCCCATAATCGGAGTGAATACCTTTCTGAGTTCGAAAGGATCACCTACAGTGATTCCCGGAGAGGTTATTCGTGCAACCGAAGAGGAAAAACAACAGCAGATACAAACGGTAGAAAACCTTAAAAAAGCCTACCCGAAAGAAGTAGAACACCAATTGCAAAAGCTGAGAGAGGCCGCCATAGCCAACAAAAATATTTTCGAACAGCTTATGGAAGCCACCAAAGTATGTTCTCTGGGTCAGATCACCGAAGCACTCTTTGAAGTAGGAGGGCAGTACAGGAGGAATATGTAGTGGGGAGTTGATTGGTTGTTAGTTCGTAGTTGTTAGGAGCAATTACAATTTTATATGTGTCAGACGCTGTAGAGACGCAAAATTTTGCGTCCACCCCCATTGACGAATTAATGTGGTGCGATTTGTTGTTGCCTCTTCCAGTCGGTGGCATACCGGAGGTATGAAAGCCCAAACCATTCCGATATCACAGGTTCTGAAAGCTACTCCAGGGACTCTGGCTGTCAGAACCCTTCCCCATCGCTTTGCTCGGGTACCTCCCTTTGTCTAAAGGGAGGAGTTGTGAAGTGCTCCAATTTATTTGAGGAATAGTGCGTAGAAGTCAGAGTGCCTACATATAACAAAACAAAAAACAAAAGTATAAAAAACCGGCAAAAAGTTTTAAAAAATAGTCTTTGCAGATTCCTGAAGTTTATGTAGTTTTGCCTACCTTTTTAAGGGATGATTTATTGAATTGCGCTCGTGGTGAAATTGGTAGACACGCTGTCTTCAGGCGGCAGTGCCGCAAGGTGTGGAGGTTCGAATCCTCTCGAGCGCACAAATTAAGTTAGATAAAGGGAGCACTGCTCCCTTTTACTTTTTTAAAAATCACCACATTACACTGTTGCATATTGTCTTATTGATTAATATGTATTCCGATATTTTCCCGACATTCCACCATCAACACAAGAGTTTCAATCATAAGTTTTAAATTCAATATCTGCATCTAAGGTCAGAGTCACAATAGCATAAATGACTATTCTTAAAGTATATTCAATAAATCTCTTTTTGGTCATTTTTCGATTTTTAGCTTGTGGCTAACGTTCCGCGGCTATGCGCAGTAGCGGATTTTGAAACCGAATTTTTCAGTTTGGCACGGACGATAAATATATGCAAAAACTTTCGGTTTAGCACTTAACCGCTATTGCGCATAGCCGATGTTGAACTAAACCTTCGGTAGCTTTTCCGGCTCTTGGGCTAACTTAGCTAAAGTAATCAAAATTCATTTTATCATGATAAAAAAAAGCGTCCCAGAGATCCTCGGGAAACACCATCGTAAAGCGTGCACTGCGTGAAGTAGAAGGATTTGAAGAACTCCACAACCGTTAGGCGCAATTTGTCCATTCTGGGCAGAAGTGAGCTCACCTTTACCAATTATACACGGCATATTGCAGCCATTGCTTTGTATTTCAATGAACTACCTACGGAGTTAGAACCTGATCAGGTACAGGATTACCTATATATGCTCCAACAAAAGGCAAAAATGCCGTCACAAACTTCCTTTAAGCACTGTGTGTACGGCCTTCGCTCCTTACTGAAAACAGAAGGGCGACCTTATTCTCACCTGAGCTTACCTCCGATTAAGCGAGAGAAAAAGCTCCCTGTCGTGTTAAGCAAGCAGGAGGTCTGGCGTATGCTAATCGGCTGCACACTACTCAAGCATCGTATTCTTATTGGGTTGATGTACGGCTGTGGACTTCGGTGCATGGAGGCAAGGAACGTCCGGTTAGGAGACCTTGACTTTGACCGGATGCAACTCCGCATTGTACGGGGCAAAGGCAAAAAAGACCGGTATGTACCCCTTTCTGAGCATTTAGTTCGCGGGCTGAAGGCCTACATCGCTGCTGAAAAGCCGGAGGACTGGATTTTTAACGGACAGCCCCGTGGCAGGGCCGGGGGCGATTTCGATGGGCGTTACAGCAAGCGGGGTGTTAACTGGGCCATCCGGCAGGCATCTAAGCAGGCCGGGATCAAAAAACAGGTTAGCGCACATACGCTCCGGCATTCTTATGCTACGCACTTACTGGAAGACGGGATGGACATCGTAACCTTGAAGAACCTGCTTGGTCACGAACGTATTGAGACAACATTGGATTATCTCCATGTGGCCCAATACTCCCGGGTAAAACCCTTTAGTCCCATCGATACCCTCTTTGCCCAGTGCAGCCCCGGCACGAAGTAGCCGATGTAATAGACCGCTTAGGGGATGATATTGAAAAACTGGGGTTGAACACGTGGCAGCTCCGCACACTATCGGCCATCAGGCGATGCAGGACAGCGGCGCTTGGGGGCCATATCGATGCCTGCGATGAGTGCGGGAATATCAGTATCAGTTACAACAGTTGCCGGAACCGCCACTGTCCCAAGTGCCAGGGCCATAAGCGTGAACAGTGGATTCATGCACGTAGGGATGAACTACTGCCCGTTCCATACTTCCACGTGGTGTTTACGCTTCCATCGGCATTGAATGTTCTGGCGGTGCACAGGCCCCGGGAGGTGTACGGAATGCTTTTTAAGGCCGCCTGGCAAACGCTCCATACCTTCGGTGAAAACCGCGGACTGCAAATGGGGATGATTGCTGTACTGCACACCTGGGGACAAAACCTAAGTTTGCATCCCCACCTGCACTGCATCGTCCCTGGTGGGGGAGTCTCCAAAAGCGGTCAATGGAAAAATGTGCGTACCAACGGGAAGTTTCTTTTCCCGGTAAAGGCCCTTGGTAAGGTCTTCCGGGCAAAGTACGTAGCCCTGATGCGCGAACAATCTATAGGAGAAGAGGCTGTTCAATCCTTGTTTGGCACTCCCTGGGTGGTCTATGCCAAGCGATCTTTTGGTGGGCCAAAGTCTGTGGTGGAATATCTTGGCAAGTACACCCACAAGATCGCCATTAGTAACCACCGACTGCAAAGCGTGGATGAAGATGGGGTATGCTTCTCATACAAAGACTATCGCCACCAGGCCAAGAAAAGATCGATGCAGTTATCCTTGGAAGCGTTTACCAAACGATTTGCATTGCACATATTGCCCAAACGCTTTGTACGCATCCGTCATTATGGTTTTTTGAGCTCGACTTGGAAACGCCTAAAATTCAAAAAAATCCGGGAAACGTTCCCTGAACATAATCCTGGAAAAGACACAACCGCCATCAAACACAGGCGATGCCCCTGCTGCAAACAAGGCAACCTGCATACCATACTGGTCTTCGACGTCCGTGGCCCGCCTCCAGCCTTCATACGGCTATTAAAGAAAGACCCCGTCAATGCACAGTGAGAATCACGGGTAAGGGAAGGTATGTCCAATAGCCAATAAATACCGGTTAAAATACCTTCACAACGTCACCGGAAAGCCACGTCGCTAAAACAAACCGGAACATAACTCCCTACGGCTTTTAACGCCATCTCCATAACATAACGCTACCGAAGGTCCCGTTCAACATAGGCTTCATTGTTCGTCCTGCGGACGCAACGAAGCCTTAGCTGTTGGCGGTAGTTTTTTTTATTCAATTCTCCTTAATACCCCCTTTAACTTTGCTTCAACTCCAAGATTATCAAAAAGTTTTTCAGTCAATGTTAATGTCTTCTTGAAAGCTGTTTTAATATCTGTCGGATCTAATTCTGATGTTGTCTCCTGAAATAACGAATACCAATCTGGGTCTATGTCTTTTTCCAAGCTTTTTGTTGGACTTTCCCAATGTTTGGTTTGGTATGTTTCAATTCTTATTAACCAAAGTAAATATTTTTGAACATTTGATAAGCTTTGGTAAGCGTGAGCAAATTCCTGTCGTTTAATTAAGTTGCTTGTTGTAAGTAAAACATTCAACAATGATTGGCTCAACCACAGGATATTTTCATTTGTTGTTCGATCAGGTACTTTAGTTTTTATTTCTTTGAGCGTGTTAGTCAATAAATCTTCTTTATCTACTAAAGTCATCTTGTCAAAGTCGCTAAACTCTACCAAACCGTCCCACGATTTGATAACTTCCATTTGGTCGTTTGTCAAAAAATGAAACTCCCCCCTTATCATATTTTCAAAAATGGCAACTTCACTTCCATACTCGTTGGTAAAATATAATGCCAAAGGATGAATTTGGCTTACCCAATTTTCAGCGGAAAAATTTTCTTTATCCTTCAAGAAGATGTAGAATTCAATATCTGAATATTTGTCCCCTTCATTTTTGGTAAATGACCCGTACATAAATACGGCAGAAATATTTTTATCATTTTGAGCTATTGACTTTGTTTTGTCAATCATTTGTAACTGTGTCATTTTCTAATTTTTTATTGAGTTATGTATTTAAGTTCTGTGTAATTTGATATTGATATATGGGTTGATGTTTTACCATCCTTTCAATAGCTTTATGAAAAATGGTCTGTTTGGATTGTGAACGATTTAACCTAAAAGCAAACTCGTTGAGGTA
>JAJUFH010000008.1 GCA_029266035.1 Sinomicrobium sp. | reverse complement strand
TGGTCTTGAACTGCTTCAGAAAATCATCTGAAATTAAATCGTCTTTCTTCATAGTGTGTAAAAAAATTAAAGTTAAACAAAAAATAGCGGGGGCATGCCCCCGCTATTTTTAAACTTACACACTTTATGAGATAGTCCTGTTTTTTAGAGTTATAAACGTGATCCATCTAATTCATTCCACACTCCAATACAGACAAGATCGTTAATTCAAAAATTCCAAATCTAAATATTTTTTATCCGGGTTTTTTGGGTCTATATACAGGATAGTTTCTTTCTGAATTACAAAGTGCATTTTTAACGTAGTGGCATCCATAGGTATGTTGAGGTCATAGTTTACTGTTTGGCCTTTGTATGGCACCTGTATTCTAATATAATTGACCTCGCGCGCGACTTCTTTTGTATTATCCTTTGCTTTCTCAACATATTCCCCATATTTCGTATATCCCGAATTGTATACTTCCGTTGTTTCCGTCCAACTATTGGAAACAATATCCAAATCTGTAAGATTGACCTTTATTTTGTCTGCTTTTTCTTTAAATTTTTCGAGGTCTGATTTTTTACTTTTTTTTGTTTTAAGACGATCCCAATAATAGTAAATCACTCCAGGGATCATAAGTAGTATTCCAATTCCTATAAAATAAATGTTCCGCTCTCCTCCTACAAAAAGAAACAGGCACCCTAACAAAAACATCCCCAACAGGACATATTTACCCAACTGCGTTAGTATTGTCTTTAAGTTCATAGATTTTTAGAAAGAAATTTTAGTGTTCTTCCTTTTCTAAAGGTTTGCCGTTTTCGTCGTAATATAATGGAAATTCTTTACTGTTATGATCTCGGTTCAATCGTTGGAATATTTCCATTAAAGCACCATTTTCGTGAAATTCCATATTAAGTTTTTCATCACTGAACATCCCCGTTGTAATAGACATAGGGACACCGTTCTGAAATAGCATGTGTATTGTATTTTTATCCTTATATTTATTTGAGTGAAAAACAATATTTCTAACCTTCATGTTGTCATCAAACGTAATAGAAAATCCGTATTTTATACCATTTTTGTAATTGGAGTAGCTGAATAATTTTCCATTTTCATATATGTATACCAAACCATTAAGCCTGTTGCTATAAAACTGCCCTTTTAGATATATTATGCCGTCAGGATCGTAATAGGTTACAAGGCTATCTTTGACATAACCTTTAAAATACACTTCTTTATTTTTATCCAAGACATACAAACTGTCTGTTTCTTTAGTAGTTTTATTTATAAAGTGTACTTGTAACTCACTGTTTACACGGACTGTGTCTTTGATTTGTGCATTACTACAAGCAACCAAAAACAATGCTATACAAGGTAGTATTTTCATTATTTATCAATTTTCACACTGTTAAAGATATATACATCCGTACCATGCTGGATGCCTACATTCAGATAATCCAAGTGTTGGTTTAGTTTTTCATCATCCGGGAGGTAAGAAAAAAGATCGATATTTTCGTCTTTTTTAAGGGTAAAGCCTTTTTCCATTAATAGGTCATAATCACTATAAATAAAGGCTACAAAAGTTTTATCTTCGAGGTTGAACAGGGGAGTAGTTTTTTTAGCTTTCCTCACAAAATCCCATTTTATCATATTATTGTCCATCCTCATTTTTTGCCTTATATCATCGGTTCCTACACCTATTATGGGGCCAATTACTGGCAGGTTTTCAAACATGCCGCCTTGTGTTCCTAACTTTGCGACTGATGTTAAAGCATCTAAAGGGGAAACCCCATTACTGACCTTTACAAAATCCATAACCTGTTCTGTTTTGTTTATATCCAGTCCCAATTTACTGGTAACTTCCCATGCTAATTTTGTAGTAAAATCATCTAAAGCGGCGGGCTGTTCCAACCCAGTCATAACGCCATCTGCCAATAAATCTTTATAAACACGGTCGTTGGGGTCAAGGCTATAATAAGTTAGTTCTCTAAACTTCTCAAAATCAACATTATTGACAACCCTAAGTTCCGGGGTGTAAAACACAATATTGTAGGTTGCTGTTGTGTCACTCACCACCTTTAATTTCTCATTAAAATAGAACGTTCTGCCACAGGCTTCTATTTTACTTATAACCAATGTTCGTGACATAGTGCATTGTTTTTAAGTGTTCTCCCATTCTTTTTTTAAATCCACTTGTTCCAGTTCCGCAGTACCGTTACTGCCAACAGTACCCGAATAGACAAGTTCCATTTTTCCTCCTATGGCTTGCTCGTTCTCGTCCTTTACTGTTAACGTCAGCTTTTCCCCTTCGGGCATATTCTCCGTTTTGGCAAATAAACGGGCTTTATCGCCGTATGCTGCCTTATCTACCTTTTTTTGTCCGTCTGCATCCAGCCAGTACGTTTCTATGACTTCGGGGTCTTTGTTTTTCTCTTGGGACAAAGGTTTTGACTTTGTGAAAGGATCGGATATTTTCCACGGCTTTTCCGCAATGGTTCCACCGGGAAAACGGAATATTCCTGGGATAAGTTTTAAGGACATGCCCATTGGTTCCGTTGTATTGTGCTTAAAGCCTTCCCGCCATTCTACACAAACGCAGTCCCAAAATTCGTATTTCCCCTGTTCCTTCATACCATCAGCACCATAAAAGACAATTTTGCCCTGTTTCATGGCGTGATTAGTAGTTATCCAATGGTGGAAAAAATCATCGTTTTGGGTGCTCTCTATCTGTAAAAAACCCCTTTTAACTGGCTCCGTGTACTGGGTTTACCGCTCCAATCGGTTCCCTGTTCCACAAGTAAATCAACGGCGAGTAAATTACGTACCTCATCCTCAACAAACAACTTAGCTTGTACTACCATATACGTAGGAAATTTAGGTATTCAATTTACGGTTTTTTTGGAAACAAAAGAAGCCGTCTCAATACTGAGGCTTCTTTTTTGCAATTTTCGGGAAAGGTAATTGTAAAAACTCTTTCTTTTTCATGTCTTTAAGTAGTGATTATCAACACTATGAGTGTTAGGCTTAAAGACTATAACCAACAACAAAACTGGCTTTCTCCTCCTGCAATTGAAGAATTAATTCCACAGGATCATCCCGTACGGATTGTCAACGGAGTTATAGAGCAGCTGGATTTGAGTTTACTGGTAGAAGAGTACAGTAAAGAAGGTAAACCGAGTTATCATCCTAAAATGATGCTTAAAGTAATTGATAAAATTAGGGAATACTGTGCAATTATATCGCATAGGTGAAAGGCTTTATTTCCTAAAAAGGATACCGAATGATCTTTATAGATTGCAAAATGAGCATTTATTTCCCTTATTTATGATACTGGCGGAAAGTGCATTTAGACGACAAAAAGATGGAAATCACTATTTCGCCGTCATTTTTTGTCTAGAATAATCGTGTTTTGATCGTGAACAAGTTGCCAGCCGTTTTTGGATTTCTGAAAAAGAAGGGTCAGATAATTGTTGTCGGTCTCCAATACTTGTCCCGCATCATCTTTTTCGACATACTGATACTGCAACCACGCATAACCAAAATCACCGACGCTATTAGTTTTCAAAATAGTGTAATTAAACTCCCAGTTTTTATCACTGAACCACTTTTTATGAAAATCCATAAATTTTGATTTCGTTATCAAGGTGTCCCCATTGGGGAGAATACATACAACGCTATCACCCACGGTAGGCTCAAATTGTGTAATATCTTTATTCTTTAAAGCGTTTAAGTGATGCTGTAACCCCTTCTTGAATGGAATAAAAGTGTCTTCTTTAACATCATTGTTACAGGATACAGAAAACAATATCACAAATGCAAAAAACATATTCATATAAAGTTTACTTCCTGGAAATGTGTTGTTTAACATCATAATAATCTGTGTTTTTATTCTTCAAAATATTTTTTAAGAATTACTAGTTTAGTATCGGCACCTACTTTCTTAAACCCAAGCTTTTCTGCTAACCGTATTGCATTTTTATTATTCGAGCTTGTTTTACCAACAACACTTTTTACATCCATTTCATTTTTAGCAATACTCAACAATATCTCAAACGAGCATCGCATATAACCCTTGCCGCGATGTTCATTGAACAATGAACCTCCAATTTCAATCTCGTTTATGTCTTTATCCCAATGATGCAATGCGCAATCGCCAATAATTAAATCTGTTTTATCAATAAGCCGAATCGTAAATATATGATCACACAAAGACATGATGCGGCGAGTGAACATTTCAGGTGTTTCATTATATTCAAACACAGTGCTGTGACCAGCTTTCCAAAAATCAGATTGATTATATATACTGTAAAAGGCTTCTGAATCCTTACAGGATAACGGTATCAATACTATTTTCTCCTTTTCATATCTCTCGCTCATTTCTCAAAGATACAGTAATGTTTTGCCATTTGAAACACATTCATCTTTCCTATTGTGGCTCATTGTTCTGATGAAGCGGACTGGCTCACTGGAAAATTTCAGTACAAACTCAGCATTGACTGATATCGGTTTGGATTGCCATAATCACAATATTTTCCGATAAAATTTCCTCCGCTTCAGCGCTCGTCAACTAGTTTTATAATATCAAGTCCTTCCGACTCTTTATAAGATTGTTTTATTTGAGATCGATTTCCTACAAAAAATTTAACATACCTTACAACTACCTTTCCTTCATAATCTCTATTCGACCCACCAGCAACACCACCGGAAGCAGATATCCGATCTTCTGGAATATTTTTGCTCTCCGGGATAAACGGAATTTCATTTTCCGGTGCCATGGAGCCGCGGTAAAACTTTGGAAAACCGGACCAACCGGGATTGTTTGAAAACTTTGATAGCAAGATACCGTTTGAAGGGATTCTGTAAACACGTGATTTATTCCAGTATTCTATATCAGATCCATTCTCCTGGTCGTAAATGACAAGTATATACCCTGTGTAATTTTCTGGAACTACAAATATAGCATGTTCCCCCCGCCGGCAACCCACCAACATTGAGGTCAAAAAGACGAATAATACCAGTATTCTGATTTTAAAATTCATCTTGAATACGTTTGTTCCATTTCACTGATAGCATCAAACCATCTCACTTCTCATTAAAACGAAAATCACCTACTCCTCAATCACGGATACTCAAACCCAAAGACAATTCTCCTTACGGCATTGTCTTTTAGCGCTATGCGGATAAAATAACCAGGCATATTATAGCGCTTTAGAAAAGCTGATTTCTCGTAATCATCAATGGTGTAGATCACAATTTTTTCTCCCTCCGACTCCTCTGTGGTATAGTCTTCTCCTTTTATTTGAACAATCTCTGCCATAGAAAGTCCTAAACCTATACCGGATTCAGTCTTAAAATCAGGAAAATCGGTGAGATTGGACTTTCCCCCAAGGCTGTTTTCATCTTCAAAATAACCGATCTCAAAACAGCTAAAAGTATTTTTTGTATTGCCTTCGTACTGATAGGCCAAGAGGTATTGACTGTTGTTCTGATTGCTAAAAACAACAACCGGACTCTCTCTTATTTGTTCTACAAGTGCCGGCGATTCTGGCTTGTCGTAAAAATTGGAAAAGGAGCTCTCGTCTTCCAAAAACAGTTTTTGGTTTAGGGTGGTATCGGGGGTGATTTCCGCATAGACTTCCTCCGATACTACCGATCTATTCTGGGATAGTGAAAAAGCGGTGTCGGTGATTGTGGTATCTGAAACGACCTCATCGGACAGCGTTTGTTTCTTTTTGTTATCAGACTGGCAGCCCAACAGCAAAGCGAACACAAAGGGTATTAGCAACTTTCTATTCATTGACATTGGGTATCTTTTTTCCACTTCTACCATTGTTATTGGGATTATTGGAAATATTGATATTGACTCTAATGGAATTTCTGTCTTCCAAGTATTCGTTTAGGGCATCCTTAAAAGCGTTCAATTCCCGACCGTTTCCCGATAGGCCTATACAGCCCAAAGTACCTTCATTATTCCCGTCGGGATGTATTCGGAGCAGGCTCCTTCCCGTGTTGAACTGAGGGTCGAGATTGTAACTAAAGCCAACGCCATCGCGGTTCATCCCTTTGTTGTACCAGCCTGACGGACTTCTGTCTTGGTAATTACCTACGGTATAAGAACCATTTTCCGGAGCTCCGTTGCCAAACCCTCCGGCAACTCCGCTGTACGAATCTACAATATAGCTTCCACCATCGTCGAAAATCACCTCAAAATTGACAGAGACATCGCCGATCAGATTATTTCCCTGACGCATGGCTCCAGTTATACTTAAACCAATATCGGTTTGTTCGGATATGAGATTGGTAATACCTGTTGTGCTTTCCCGATTTCTCAAAGCCCATATAGACAACATAGTATTGTATTCCATATTGTTTTTTGCAAAGCGAGAACTCGCACTGTTGAAAGCTGCTTTGTCTACCCGTACATAACGATCTTCTCCTGGTATAGATACCCGTCTTAATTCTTCCCCTTCCATAGACAACACCACTATATGCCCTTGTTCAGGCTCTATCAAATTAGCAGTAATCATTTCATTATCAATAAAACCGCTTTCGATAAAACTATCGCCTTGAGTGGAGGTGGTTTCGCTTGTATTTTCTTCCATTAGAAAATTCAATTCCCCCCGAAAACCAATACCGGCTAAAAGATCAGTCCAGTCCATTGCATCTTCTGCAGAATTCACTTTTATATCCATAACTTATATCGAGTAAGTAAAATCACACATTAAAGATATTAAATATCTATGTGTTGTACAAGTGTAGTACGAAAGACAGACTGTCTCCTACTTGTAAAACGAATCTGGAGAGTACAATCTAAACAGAAGAATTTCCATAAAAAAACGGGGCGCAGTGCCCCGTTTTTTTATCTGATCTATCGATCTATTTATTTATTTGCAGCATACAGTTCTGCCACTTTATCCCAATTGATCACATTAAAGAAAGCTGAGATATAATCGGGTCTTCTGTTTTGATAGTTCAGGTAGTAAGCGTGCTCCCAAACATCGAGACCGAGAATAGGTGTTCCTCCACAACCTATACCTGGCATCAAGGGGTTGTCTTGATTGGCCGTAGAACAAACTTCTACTTTTCCTCCTTTGTGTACGCAGAGCCAAGCCCATCCGGAACCAAATCTGGTAGCGGCGGCTTTGGAAAATTCATCTTTAAAGGCGTCAAAAGAACCGAAGGCAGCGTCTATGGCCGCTGCGAGCTCTCCTGAAGGTTTTCCTCCTCCGTTGGGAGACATGATGTTCCAAAACAGGCTGTGGTTGTAAAAACCTCCTCCGTTGTTCCTTACGGCAGCGTTGTTCAAATCCAGTCCGTTGAGAATTTCTTCTATACTTTTACCATCCAATGCAGTACCTTCAATAGCCTTATTCAAATTGGTAGTGTAGCCATTGTGGTGTTTTGTATGGTGTATTTCCATTGTTCGCGCATCTAAATGAGGCTCTAAGGCATCGTATGCATACGGTAATTTTGGTAATTCAAAAGCCATGATACTATTTTTTATTGTTTAATTATACTTGTGAGTAACAAATTTAGGTATAAACTTAAACAATCCATAATAATAAATGGTAAAGGACTCATAAACTTTGCTTATTTTGCCATAGTATTTGCACATACAACATGATATTTCAACACAAAAACAAATCTATCAAAGCAACACTACATTGACTTCAACCGCCTTTAAAATATACAACGCTTCCGCTGGAGCTGGAAAGACTTTTACCTTGGTCAAAGAATACCTCATCTTACTCTTGGCTACTGACAGTCCAGACACCTACCGGCAGATTCTGGCCATCACCTTTACCAACAAAGCGGTGAACGAAATGAAAGAAAGGGTGATAGACAGTCTGAAAGAAATGGCTTCGGAGGATATTCTTTCTCAACCTTCCGATATGTTCAACCAACTGTGTTCTGCTCTCAATACTGACCCGGAAACGTTACATCGCAGAGCCTATCGGGTATTGCGACGCATATTGCACAACTATGCCTTCTTCGATATTTCTACTATCGACAAATTTAATCACCGGCTATTGCGCACCTTTGCCCACGACCTGCAACTGCCTGTAAATTTTGAAGTGGCTCTGGATACGGATACCCTGCTAAACGAAGCCGTAGACCAACTGGTGTATCAAGCGGGAAACAACGCGCTTCTCACGGAAATGCTGGTCAACTACGCCCTCGAAAAAACCGACGACGACAAGAGTTGGGACATCAGTATAGACCTAAAAAAAATAGCCAAGTTGTTGCTTGAAGAAAACCACCACAAACACATTCGACAAATCGAAAGCAAAAGCCTATCCGATCTAAAACAGCTATCTGCTCAATTGAAACAACAAATCGACCAGGTAGAAAAACAGTTGTCGGAAAATGCAGAGAGCTTTTTTACCTTACTGAGAGAAAACGGTATAGAAGCCGGTGACTTCAACAGGAAGTACGTGCCCAATTTTTTTGAAAAGGTACTTAAAAACACCCTTAAAGGAACCGATATCAACGGCCAGAAGTGGCAGGAAAATATCGCGTCCAATGCGCTATACACCAAAACTCTGGAGAAGAAGAACCCGGACAAGGCTCGTTTACTCGACGAATTACAGCCACAGATAGTCACACTTTTTCACATTGCCTCAAAACTCTTTTTCACAAAGCGTTTTTTGGAAAACTTCCGACAAAAACTCCTACCACTCTCCCTTCTAAGCGCCATCAATCAAGAGCTGACAGCCATCAAGAATTCTGAAAACCTCATGCTTATCTCGGAGTTCAACAGCATTCTCGCCCAAGCTATTTCCAATCAACCGGCACCTTATATCTACGAGCGACTGGGCGAAAAGTACAGGCATTATTTTATAGATGAATTTCAGGACACTTCGGAGATGCAGTGGAACAACCTCCTGCCGCTCATTGCCAATACTCTCGAGGGCGAAAACCTCACCGGGAAAAGAGGTTCACTCATGCTGGTTGGCGATGCCAAACAGGCCATCTACCGCTGGAGGGGTGGAAAAGCAGAGCAGTTTATAGAGCTGTACAATGGTACTACAACACCTTTTCAGGTAACACCAACCGTACAATCACTCCCTGTAAACTACCGAAGTTACGACCGCATCATCCATTTCAACAACAGCTTTTTTCAATATGTATCAGGCATACTGTCTCAAGACGAATACCGCGACCTCTATGAAAACAAGAGCTGCCAGCAGCCTAATTCTAAAAAAGGGGGAACGGTAAGCATCTCTTTTATCGACAAAGACAGCGACGATATCAACGAAGCGTATTGCCGTGAAACCCTGCAAAAGATACGTGAGCTCAAGAATGCGGGATACGGTCTTAGCGCTATCTGTATACTCACTAGAAAGAAGAAGCAAGGTACCGCACTTGCCACCTACCTACAGGAAAACGACATTCCGGTGATTTCATCAGAATCCCTATTGCTAAAAAATCACCCCAAAGTGGAATTCTTGATACACCTTCTCCAATACCTGCAACAATCCGACAACAAAGAGGTCTTGCTGCAACTGGCCGAATTCTTAGCCGAACAGAAAGCGGTAGATGACAAACACAGCTATTTTTCTTCTCTGCTAAAAAACCCGATAAACACCTGGAAAGAACACGATTTTTCTCCGGAAATATTCCGACAACGACCGCTGTACGACGCCATTCAGTACGCCATATCCTCTTTTGAGCTAAACGATCCGTCTGATGCCTACTTACAAAGCTTTCTCGATGAGGTGTTGAACCAGGTAAACCGGAATCACAGCAGTGTGTCAGAATTTCTAGAATACTGGGAAAAACACAAAGACAAGTTGGCTATCAATGCCCCAGAGGGAGCAGAAGCGGTACAAATTATGACTATTCACAAATCAAAAGGCTTACAATTTCCCGTAGTGCTCTTCCCTTTTGCCGACACCAATATATATGACGATCGCGAACCATTGCTCTGGTTTCCGCTGGACCACCAAGATTTCGGAATACCCTATGCTCTTGTGGCAAAAAACAAAGAACTCGCAGCTTATAGCAACAGTGCAGCCGCTATGGTAGATCACTACAACGCCATGCTGGAATTGGACAGTGTAAACCTGCTCTATGTAGCCCTTACCAGAGCTGTAGAACAACTTCATATTATTGGAAAGACAGATATAGGTACAGACGGAAAAGAAAAACTCACAAGCTTTTCAGGACTTCTTATAGGCTATTTGCGCTCTGAAGGACTCTGGGAAGACGATAAATTCACCTACTTGCTCACCCCAGGAGACACACCATACCAGCCATGGGGAAAGAGCTACAAAGCCTCCGACAAAACCGAAACCATAAGGTATACCTCTAATATCACTGCACAATCCAGATTCCGGATTATTACTCGCTCCGGTTCGCTGTGGGATAAAGGACACCATGAGGCAATAGAAAGAGGAAATCTGTTTCACGCTCTACTCTCCAAAGTAAAATATGCCGGAGATATAGAAGACAGCCTGGCGCAAATCATAGCCGATGGCAGTATTCCCGCATCGGAAAAAGAGACTGTACTAAATCGCTTAAACGCCATTGTAACTCATCCCGACATTGCCGCTTATTTCAATTTGCCGTATATCATCTACAACGAAAGAGATATTTTTACGGCCAAAGGAGAGCTTCTCCGCCCTGATCGCATCGCTGTTAATCCAGAAGATCGGACCGCCGTAGTGCTCGATTACAAAACGGGAAGTCCCGACGACAAATACAAACAACAGCTATCGCAATACATGGAAATTGTCGGTGAAATGGGATACCGAGTAACCGCGGGGTTTATCGTCTTTATCAACGATTCACCAAGCGTATACAGAATATAGTTTCTCCCTCATAACACAATACGTACAACAAAATCGCGTTTCCTCACTAAGCAAGGGTTTATTACCTTTGTGCGCTAACACAAACCAGAAATCATGTACGGTAAAATAAAAGAACATCTGCAAAAAGAACTTCAAGACATCAAAGACAGTGGTCTGTACAAAAAAGAGCGCATCATCACCTCTCCTCAAGATGCTGTAATCAAGATATCTACAGGAGAAGAGGTTATTAATTTCTGTGCCAACAACTATTTAGGGCTGTCTTCTCATCCCGAAGTTATTCAGGCTGCCAAAGACGCATTGGACACCCACGGATTCGGTATGTCATCAGTTCGTTTTATCTGCGGCACTCAAGACATCCACAAAGAATTGGAAAAAAAGATAGCCGAGTTTTACGGAACTGAAGACACCATACTCTACGCAGCAGCTTTCGACGCCAATGGCGGGGTTTTTGAACCCCTTCTCGGCCCAGAAGACGCCATTATATCAGATTCCCTCAACCACGCTTCCATCATAGACGGTGTACGGCTTTGCAAGGCACGACGCTACCGTTATGAAAACAGCAATACAGACGACTTAGAAGACAAATTGAAACAAGCTAATGAAGATGGAGCGAGATTCAAGATTATTGTTACCGATGGAGTCTTTTCTATGGACGGACTTGTAGCCCCTCTCGATAAAATCGTCGCTCTGGCCGAGAAATACGATGCTATGATAATGATAGACGAGTGTCACGCAGCAGGCTTTATCGGAGAAACAGGACGAGGAACCCTGGAAGAAAAAGGGGTGATGGGCAAAATCGATATTATCACTGGAACCTTAGGAAAAGCCTTGGGTGGTGCTATGGGAGGTTATACTACGGGAAAAAAAGAAATTATCGAGATCCTCCGACAGCGCTCCAGACCCTATCTGTTTTCCAATTCACTCGCACCGGCAATCACAGGAGCTTCTATAAAAGTCTTTGATATGCTCTCTAAAAACACCGAACTGCGCGACAAACTGGAAGAGAACACTCGCTATTTTAAACGAGGTATGAAAGAAGCTGGTTTTGACATCATAGACGGCGACTCTGCTATAGTTCCCGTAATGCTGTACGACGCCAAGCTCTCGCAGGTAATGGCCGACAAATTACTGGAAAAAGGCATCTACGTCATAGGGTTTTTCTATCCCGTTGTTCCGAAGGGAAAGGCACGAATAAGAGTACAACTTTCGGCCGCTCATAGGAAAGAACACCTCGATCACGCCATTCAAGCCTTTACGGAAATAGGTAAAGAACTCAAAGTGATATAAAACACGGAAAATAATGTGGCATTTTCTTAATAAAAACAAAAATTTTACTATATTTATCTTTGTTTATAGGCTATGACGGCTTATTTTTGCTCTTAATTAATACTTAAAATTAAATAATTGAACATGAAACATCTTAGCAAATTATTAGTTGCTGCATTCCTATTCGTAGGATTTAGTAACATTCAGGCGCAAGACTCCAACAACCCATGGCAGGTGAGTTTTGGTATAAACGCCGTTGATGTTTACCCCACCAATCAAGCAGGACTCGGAACGTGGTTTGACGAGTATTTCAACGTAAGCGACCACTACAACATCCTTCCTTCTGTTTCCACAATAGCTGTTTCACGCTATGTAGGAAGCAACTTTTCTGTAGGTGTTCGAGGGTCCCTCAACAAAATTGACAAATGGGGAGATGACAGTGCGGATGATTTATCATATTACGGTGTAGATGGTACTGTAAAGTACAATTTCACTAAAGACGGATGGTTTGATCCGTTTGTAGAAGTAGGCGGTGGATATACTTGGATCGACGAGATCGGAGCTGGAACCCTTAACGGAGGGATTGGTTTCAATATCTGGTTTTCCGACAATATCGGTTTTAACCTGCAATCTTCTTACAAACACTCTTTTGAAGACTATCTCGCTCCTCACTTCCAGCACTTAGCTGGTATCGCCATCAAATTCGGTGGAACTGATGCCGATGGTGACGGTGTTTACGACAAAGACGACGAATGTCCAGAAGTAGCTGGTTTGCCAGAATTTAACGGATGCCCTGACTCTGACGGAGACGGTATTCCAGACAAAGATGACGCTTGTCCTAACGAAGCAGGTCCTGCCGAACTCAACGGATGTCCTGATACTGACGGAGACGGTGTTCCAGACAAAGACGACGCTTGTCCTGATGTAGCTGGTTTAGCTTCTCTTAACGGATGTCCTGATGCCGATGGCGATGGTATAGCCGACAAAGACGACGAATGTCCTAACGAAGCTGGTACTGCAGCACTCAACGGATGCCCAGACAGAGATGGTGACGGTGTAGCCGACAAAGACGACGAATGTCCAGATGTTGCCGGAACTGTTGCCAACAAGGGTTGTCCCGAAGTTACTGAAGAAGTTCAGAAAAAACTGAACGACTTTGCTAAAACAATTCTGTTTGATACCAGCAAAGCCACTATCAAAGCAGAATCTTCAGAAGTACTCGATCAGATTGTAAGTGTACTCAACGAGTATCCCGATGCTAAATTTACCGTTGAAGGACACACCGATAGTACCGGAAGCGCTGCTTTCAACCAAAAATTATCTGAAGAAAGAGCTGAATCAGTGAGAAAATATCTCGCCGAAAAAGGCATAAACGCTTCGAGATTGTCTTCTATAGGATATGGAGAAGACAAACCGATTGCTGACAATGCTACCGCTGCAGGTAGAAAAGAAAACAGAAGGGTAGAAATAAACCTCGTAAAGGAATAACAAACCTTTTTGATAAATAATACAATCCCGTCCTGGTATCAGGGCGGGATTTTTTTTATTTTTAAGGCTTTGACAAAATCTGTACTAACCGATAACCTATATACGTGAAAACATTCCTGTCTGAAGTAGTCGATTCTGTACTGTCTGAACATTCAGATACTAGCCATATTACTTTTGTGCTCCCCGGTAAGAGAGCTGGTGTTTTTCTGAAAAAAAACCTACAATCACGAAGTACTAAAACCGCCTTTGCTCCAGAAATATGCAGTATAGAAGAGTTTGTCCAGGAGATTTCCGGCTTGCAACTAATGCCAAACATCCAACTGCTTTTTGAATTTTACAGCATTTATCGAAATCTCACCCCCACAGAACAACTGGAAGATTTTAACAGCTTTTCGAGATGGGCACAAATAGTATTACAGGATTTTAACGAAATAGATCGCTACCTCATCCCCCCCGAATCCATTTTTTCCCACCTTTCTGCCATAAAGGAAATAGATCATTGGTATCTCTCTGACGAAAAGACACCCCTACAACAGCAATATATCAAGTTTTGGGATACACTGAGATCTTATTACGAAGCCTTGAACCACACTCTTATCAGTTCGGGATATGGTTATCAGGGACTTATCTATCGCCATGCGTTAAAACACTTAGAGTCTTATATCGCCAGTCGCAACGACCGCCATTTTATTTTTATTGGGTTTAATGCCTTAAACAATGCCGAGTCGTCTATCATACAAGCGTTTATCGAAAGAGGTGCAAAGATATACTGGGATATCGACAGTGTATTTACCGAAGACCCTGAGCACGATGCAGGTCTCTTTATGCGACAGTACAAAAAAGTCTGGAAATACTATCAGGAGCATTCCTTTGAAAAGATTAGCCATCATTTTTCTGAAGAAAAACAGATCGACATCATTGGAGTATCTGGAAATACCGGACAAGCCATGTATGCTGGAAATATACTGTCGTCACTTCAAAACGAGGGGAAGCTTTCCGGCACTGCGCTCGTACTCGGTGACGAAGCACTGTTAAACCCTGTACTCAATGCTATTCCTGAAACCATTGAAAGCGTCAATATCACCGGAGGATTCCCGCTGGCTTATTCGCCGCTAGCTTCGTGGTTTTACGCCTTTTTCCGCCTAGTGGAAAACGAAGATTCAGGGAAGTGGTACTATCAGCACGTAATTCACCTCATCTCCCATCCCGTATCCGGAATCCTTCTGAACAGAGGAGGAAGGGATATCACCGGCTTATTACTCAAATATCTGCAAGACAACAATATTGTTTTTGTAACCCAAGAACACCTCAATCGTATTTTCCCCGACAAAGAACAGGACGGCATCTTATACCGAGAATTAAGAGCTCTACTCTTTTTCTCGCCCCACCATCTCAATACAGACGATATCATACAAAAATGTATTGTGCTGACCACGCATCTCAAAAAGGCGTACAGCGAGAAAAACAATCCGCTCTTTCTCGAATACCTCTTTCATTTTTACGAAATTTTCAACCAACTACTCCTCTACAATAAAACCTACCGGGTACTGAGCCTTTCCACACTCTCACAACTCTATAAGGAATTGCTCTTACAGCAAAGTGTAGACTTTCAAGGAGAGCCTCTGGAAGGACTTCAGGTAATGGGAATACTGGAAAGCAGGAATCTCGATTTTGACACCGTGATTCTCACTTCGGTCAACGAGGGCAATTTACCTTCCGGGAAATCGGGAAATTCATTTATTCCTTTCGACCTCAAAGTCGCCTATGGCTTACCTACATACAAAGAAAAAGACGCGATATACGCCTATCACTTTTACCGCCTGCTTCAGCGAGCAAAAAACATCTATCTACTGTACAATTCCGACACCGGATCTTTTGACGGAGGGGAAAAAAGCAGATTTTTGCAACAGCTCACTACCTTCCCACAGCACAAACATATCATCACCGAAAAAATAGCAATGGCTCATGCAACTCCTCCCCCTTCGAGTGTCATTTCCATCAACAAGACACCTTCTCTGATGGAAGCTATATGTCGACATGCGGAAAGAGGATTTTCACCCACTTCACTTTCAAACTACATTCGGAATCCTATGGAATTCTACAGACAATCCATACTCGGCATCCGAAACGAATACGATGTAGAAGAAACCATCGCTGCCAACACCCTGGGCACCATTATCCACGACACCCTCGAAGACCTCTACAAACCACTTGAAGGCACCGTACTCCTCCCAGAACACATAGCCACTATGCAAGAAAAAGTAGAATCTCTAATCCAAAAGAATTTTACCGAAGTTTATCAGGGAGGCGATTTTAGCCGAGGGAAAAACCTGCTCAGCTATGAAGTAGCCAAAAGATACCTGAATAACTTTCTCAAAATCGAGCAAAAGCGGCTTGAAGAAGGTGACACTATCAAAATTATAGCCGTAGAAACCGATCTGCATATTCCAATCGATATTCCCGGAGTCGCTTTTCCCGTTTATCTCAGAGGAAAAGTAGACCGAGTAGAAGAATACAATGGAATACTCCGCTTTATAGACTACAAAACGGGAAAAGTAGAAAGCTCTGAACTAGTGTTACCGGAATGGGAACTGCTGTCCTCCAGCGAAAAATACAGCAAGGCTTTCCAATTGCTGTGTTACGCCTATATGCTCACTCGCAATCCATCGTATCCACTCCCTGTAGAAGCGGCCATCATTTCCTTTAAAAAACTACAACAGGGATTTTTGAGATTTGCCAAAAAAGGCGACTCCCGAAACGACAAAAACTACGTGATTTCTGAGGATACTTTCGAGCATTACACGGCTCAATTGCAACGCATTATTGCCGAAATATGCAATCCTGAGATTCCTTTTGAGGAAAAGGATATTTAGCACGTCGAGGAGGCTAAACTACATTCCTTCTGGCATCAACACTCCTTCTATCACTGCAGAATCACCTGTTATTTTCTTTATAAACTCCTTGATATTCTGTTCGGATACAGCCTCTATTACTTTTGCTTTATCCGCTCCGGAGAAGGGGGTATTTGTCCTGACACTGTTCACTATTTTTTCAAATCGGCTCTTGTTGTTGCCCTCTTTCTCGCCGATTGTCTTTTTCATACTGTTTTTAATCTCGAGAAGGTCGCTTGCACTTACCGTATGTGCCATTTTTTCCAACTCCTCATATACAATGGGCACGATAGTGTTTACCTTAGCCGGATTACAATCGAAACCAATGTCTAATGTACAGTGGTCAACAGGTACAGTTTTTAGTGTGGCAGACACTTTCACCCCGTATGTACCTCCCTCTTCTTCCCGTATCCGCTGCATATAGCGCTTTTTCAAAAGTTCTTCTACTATCTGCATCATCAGCTTGTTTTCGAGACTGTACTCTACAAGGCTGCTAAGGTGGATATTCACTACAGATTTCGGTATTTGCATCTTTTGGTTTACACGTATTTTACGAATCCCCTTTTCTAACTTCTCTCCGTGGTCTTTTATTACTTCAACCGTCTCAGGATTTCCGGGGATGCTTCCGATATACTTTGAGATTAACGCTTTGAATTCGGAAATATTCGGATTTCCCATAAATACAAACTCAAAATCGGCGGCATTGTCAATGCGATTGCGATAAATGGTTTCCACATCGCGCATAGACAACTCATCCATCAGTTTTTCGTCCAATGGAACCGCTCTATCGCTCTTGGCGCGTTGCACAGCCTCTGCCAATACACTCTGGGCATTTGCTTTAAACGCAGCCCGGAGCATTTCGATTTGCTCTTTTGTACCATCAAAAATTTCCGGATCAAACCGAGGAGCGACAAAGGAGAGATAGACTGTTCGGAGCAGTTTTTCTAAATTGTCCACATCAGAATGTCCCGACAGTGATTCTTCGTAATCACCTATTGTAATCCTCACAGGCACTACCTCATTTGATTGCTGCAGCTCTTTTTTATTCAGGTTAGCCAAACCAGATTCCCCAGAAAACACAGTAGCAAACATCGCATTGGGGAGAAGATCTTCTGTGAGTGCAGACTTCCCACCGGGGCTGATCGCCTCAAAATACATTGCTTTTTCCCTGTTCGGAACGGAGTACAAGCTTACCCGGGCGCCGTTAGACAACAGGTATTTGGAAAGGCCTATACTATCTATATGCGTTTCTCTTATTACAGTGCCTCCCTGCAACTCAGGTACAATGAGTTGCTTTTCTTTTACCTGCTTTTCTACATAAGGCTCTGGACGAATACTGTCTACTTTATCAAAAATTGACAGTACTTCACCTTCCGAAGGGTAGTGATAGGTGTCTGAGCCCGTTATCGCCACCACATTTACTTTTCCGGAATAATAACGTCTGAAGTAGGTGGTAAGACTATCGTTTTGCAGCGATTGATAGACCTTCTTTCTAACTTCCTTTTCCCAAGCGCGATCTGCTAATGGTCTGTCTTTAAAAAAAGCCTCGTAAAGCTGGATTGCCAGATACACATTGCTTTGTTGAGCAGCGCCTCCATCGCGTTCAAGAGCCTGTAAAGAAGCCGATTTAATACGGTTAAACTCTTGGTCGTTGACTCCGTATAGCGCCATTCTCTTAAGCTCGGAAAGCCCAAACTGCAGGGCGGGGAGCAAACTGTCCTTTTTAGGTTTGATCGTCATTTTCAGCACCTCTAACGGAGCTACCACTTCTTCAATATCTAAACGCGCCGACAAGACCGGACTATCTGTTTGCCCGGACATACTTATCAGCCTCCTATTGATCGCGGTTTGCAGTGTACTGGATTTAACGCTGTTTTCAATTCCTTCTACCGCAGACAACGGCTTGACGGGATGCTTGACGTAAAGCTCAATCTCCGGAGCACTCAGTTCATCGTCGGTGATATTGATATAGGTAAAGGCGTCGTCTACAGGAACATCAAACTGCAAATGTTCCGGAAGATGCTCTCGAAGCGGTATACTTGAAAAGCGTTTTTTAACCTTCTCTTCCATCTTCTCAGCATCGATATCTCCAACGATAATCACCGCCTGTAAATCGGGGCGATACCACTTCTGGTAATAATCTCTCAGCTCTTGGTACTCAAAATTATCTATGACCTCCATCTTCCCAATGGGGGTGCGCTTTGCGTATCTGGAGCCCTTAAACAAGCCGAGATTTTTAACACTGTCGGCCACGCGCTTACGGGTGTGATATCGGGTGCGCCACTCTTCGCGTACTACACCTCTTTCCAGATCGATTTCCTCATCAGATAGGGTGAGACTTCCAGACCAGTCGTGCAGTATCAGCAATACAGAATCTAAGACACTCTCGTCCTGTACCGGCACATTGCGAATACTGTAAACGGTGTGGTCGTAATCTGTAAACGCATTGATCTCTTCGCCAAATTTAATCCCCTTACTCTCTAAGAATTTTAGCATTTCCTTGTCGGGATAATGCCGGGTACCGTTAAAGGCCATATGCTCCAGAAAGTGAGCAAGACCTCTCTGGGTATCCTCTTCCTGCATAGAACCCACCTGCTGTGCAAAATAAAATGCTGCTCTTTCTACAGGACTTTCGTTGTGCATGATGTAGTATCGCAGACCGTTGTCTAGCTCCCCGCTCTTCACGGCTGCAGGGCGAAAAGTGTCAGGCTGACTATAAATCACCTGAGAAAACGCGAAGAGCACAGTCGTGTAAAAGACACTTAAGCGATACATCTGATATGACATAGCAAGCTGTTTTGAAATTAAAATAACCAGGTGTTTACCAATGTATTTCTACTGAGATTGTTCTCAATCAAAGATTTCCGCAAGTTTTTCCCGAAGCGCCTCACCTCTTAGATTTTTGGCAATAATAACGCCATCCGGATCGATGAGGAAATTAGAAGGTACGGAATTGATACCGTATTGCACGGCTATCTCGTTTTTCCAGTACTTGAGATCACTCACGTGAATCCAAGGCAAGCCATCTTTTTCAATGGCAGCTATCCAGGCTTCCTTACCGGCGTCGAGAGACACTCCTACAATTTCGAAATTTTTGTCTTTATACGATTGGTATGCCTTTACCACAAACGGATTTTCGGCACGACAGGGCTTACACCAACTGGCCCAGAAATCGATCAACACATACTTACCTCTCAATGAACTCAAAGTAAAAGGCTCTCCTTCTGTATTGTCTTGAGTAAAATCCATCGCTACCCTACCGATATCCGTCTTTTTGGCTTTGGCTATCTTATCGGCTATAATCTTCCCGGTTGGGGTTTGGCGCAGCTCTTCCCCGAACAATTGGTTAAAGTTTTTGTCAACTTCTTCCGTATCAAAGTCTTTGGGCATTTCGTGTTGTAAAAAACGCTGAAGCGACACATAAGAATCGGGATGAGACATTATAAAATGGTGCGCTACCCGGCGTATGCTGTCTACGTATACCTGAATAGTGTCGTAGGTGATAAGTTTATCTTCTTGACTCCTGCCATCCATACGATCTTGTAAGGCCATGATTTCATCGGTAAGTGGGCTTATCAGCTTATTTATTTCTACAGATTGGTCTGTAAGTGTAGACCCTTTTAAAACTGCGTTCTTAACAGAATCTACAGCGCTCAATTCCATATCGCTATTTTCTATAAAAAAGTGATAGGCATCACTTTCCCACATCTTTTCGGGAAAATCACTTCCGTGCCTCAACTGTAGCATAGCTCTCGACGGATGAGTAATCTTTCCCTTCAAAGTAAATCTGCCGTTTTCTACTGCGGCCGTATCGGTTACGGTACTGTCGTTCTGTCTATACGACAATACGATTAGTGAAGCCGGGGGCAGGTTTTTCACCATTCCTGTAAGGGTATAACCCTCAACAGCATTTTTAGTGTCTTTGCTGTCTTTACACGCTCCGAAAAGCACAGCAAGCACCAAAGTAATAAGCAGGTATTTTTTCATCAGATTACATTTTAGTTAAAGAAAACTTCTACAGCACAACGGTAAGGTCCGATATTTTTAATTGAAAATTTCAGACAAACGCTCAGTAAGTGCTTCTCCTCTCAGGTTTTTTGCAATAATAACTCCTTCCGGATCGATCAACAGGTTCTGTGGAACAGCGGTAACCCCGTACTGTTGAGCTACTTCGTTTTTCCAACCTTTCAAATCACTCACATTTATCCATGGCAAGCCGTCTTTTTCAATAGCGTTTTCCCAGTTTTTACGCTTTTCATCCAGAGACACGCCCACAATCTCAAAGTTTTTGTCCTTGAATTGCATATATGCCTTTACCACATGAGGATTTTCTTGTCTACAGGGCACGCACCAGCTCGCCCAGAAATCAATCAGCACATATTTCCCCTCCAAAGAGCTCAGAGTAAATGCTTCTCCCGAAAGGCGCTCTTGTGTAAAATCTATTGTCTTCTGCCCTATTGCCGTTTTCTTTGCCACTGCTATTCTGTTACTTATTTTTTTGGCTAGAGGCGTATTTCTCAGCTCATCACTGAACAGATTGTACTCCTTTTCGGCCACAATTGGATCAAAATCATATCCCATTTCGTAATTGGTAAAAGCCTGTAAGGCTATATATGAGTTGCGATGGTTTTCGATAAACTCACGTACGATAGCTTGTACGGTGGCAGCGGTAGCATTTATGGTATCTACAGTTGCCATATAGGCAGAATCCTGAGGTTTGCCTTGGAGCGCCATACTCAATTCCTGAATTTTTCGTCGCAGCGGATTGATAGCCGAATTCAGCGTATCTGATTCTGCATTGAGCAGCGAACCGGTGAGGCTTGCTCTCCTTATCGAGTCTTTAGAAACGATTTGCATCTCGGCATTTTCAATCAAAAAACCAAAAGTATCTCGCTCCCAAGACTTTTCGGGAAATGTTTCTCCATGTCTTATACTGATATAAGCTTGTGCCGGGGCATCGACCTTTCCTTTAAAAGTAAAAGCTCCGTCTTTTAGCTGTACCGAATCTTTATGCTCAATTTCGTTTTGGGTATAGGTAAGTAATGCCATAGAGGCCTCAGGCAAATTGTTTAGACTACCTTGAATTACAAAGCCTTCTATTTTGTTATCGGTCTGCTTTTTATCTGTACAAGATATCAATAGCACGATGGCTGTAATGAGAAAACAACTATTTTTCATTCCATAAGTTTTGAGTTAATATATGTATTTCACGAGGTATAACCTCAGTTTGGAGATCACAAAACACTGTTAGGGATTGTTCTCCAGATTCGGATTCTGATCTGTCACACTCTTGGGAAATCGAAGTACCAAGCGTTCTTTGGTGAGTTGATATTCTCCCTTTATCGACCCGTCAGCATCGTAGACTGTGTGGGTGTACGAAGACACCGGAGTGGGAATATCCGGGTCTACGGTTAATCTCCTCATATCAAACCAGTACATTCCCAGTGCGGCAAACTCCCGAAGGCGTTCGTCGAACACAAAACGCAGCAGGGCTTCTCGGTCTGAAGCGATAGTTTCTGGAACAACTGCAGTTTCTACAGGCATACGGTGTTTTCTAAACTCTTCCAGTACACTCACCGCTCCAGGCAAATCATTGAGACGACATTTAACTTCTGCGAGAAACAGATACACTTCCGCCACCTTCACTCCGAAAAAGGTTTGTCCCGTACCTATCCGCTTCCTGAATACTCCTTCGAGAGGATATTCATTGCCATTTTGTGCCGTTTCTTCATAGAGGTATTCCAATCTCAAATCGCTTTCGTCGTACAAGGCCATTGTCTCGGGCTTAACGACCAACTCGCTGTAGGTATTGGCCCAGTTATTGACAAACTGCTTTCCGTAAAGGCTTTCGGGATCGGTATCTACACGTTGGTTATTGTATCCTTGATTGTAATCTACAAGCCCTGATTCGACACCTATACTCCCTATTTCCCCTAATGCTTCCTCCAGTAGGGGGCTGGCCTTTTCAAACTCACCCATAAAGGTGTATACCTTACCTAAGAGTGCTTTTCCAGCCGCCCGGGTAAACCGGAATCTGCTGGACACCTGATCCGGTAGGTCGGGAATAGCTGTAAGCAGATCTTCCACTATAAAGTCATAAACCTCCTGAACTGTAGCCCTGCGAAAATCGGAGGCTACGAGATCGGCTACTTCTACGATGGGAAATCCTAAATCTGTAACCGAGGTATCTTTGTTATAAGGCTGCCCGTAATAATTGATGAGTAGGAAATAAGTCCACGCCCTTCCGGCAAGAGCCTCTGCCCTCAACGAGAGTTTTTCGGCTTCCGAACCCTCTGTGGCATCCATAACTTCACGAATTATCTTGTTATAGACGTAAATATTCTCCATAGTGCCTTCTAACTCATCCGCATTGTCGCCGTCGTCATAGACTTCTGCCTCCCAGCGATACAAGCGTTGAGTGCGAAGATCTGCACCCCCTATAAAGGGTTCAAAAGCAACCAATTCTGCACCTAATGGCACCTGTGCATTGGTAGTACCCATATTGACTAAGTCTAAGTTGTAAAACATCTTGTCGTAGTCTACCACCTTTTCGGCAATAAGTCTCCCTTTGGGAACAACCTCGAGAAAATCGTCGGAACACGAACTCCATATCAACAGTCCGAGAACGCCCCACAACACCCTGCAATATCTTTTGTATATATTTTTCATCTATTTAATTTTAAGCTAATAACTATCAGAATTTCACATTTAATCCCAAGGTCAAACTCGGACCGTATTTCACGCTGCGGACTCCGTTGAAATAGTGGTATTCAGGGTCTATTCCGTACTTGTTGTCGGCCCATACCATAATATTAGAAATTTGTCCTCTCAGCGTAATTTGGTCTATGCCCGTATTGCCAAAAATGCTATTGGGAAGACGATAGACCAGATTGATATCTCTGATTTTGATATACGAAGCGCTAATCACATTATTGTTCCCGTAAACGTAGTAATCTGTGTTGCGCGATCCGTCACTTACATCCTGATGACGCGGGATATCGGTATGTGCTTCATCGCCGGCTTGCTGCCATCTGTCGAGATATTCTTCGTGAACGTTTCCTGTAATAAAATTGTAATTATAGGCATCCATACGCGTGCCGTAATAGAAATTGTTGACGTCCCTGCGTATCTTATGTCCGAAACTGTACACTGCATTTATATTCAGGGATAGATTTTTGTAGCGGAAGGTATTTCCGAATCCCCCATTCCACTTGGGCTGCGTAGTTCCCATAAATTTTATGTCTTCGGGCTTGGTGCTATTGGGGTCTGATGTTATCGTTCCGTCGGCCAGTCTCACCTGAGGATCTCCGTCGGCATTGAGCCCGACATAGTCGTAGGCAAAAAGTGCAAAAGAAGGGTAGCCTTGTACAAATTGCTCTGCTACTCTCACATCGCCAGAAGTCGTTTCAGTAGTACGGCTGAGGTGAGTGATTTTATTTTCGTTAAAGGCCATATTGAGCGTAGTACTCCAGGAAAAGTCTTTGAGCACTATATTTCTCGTAGTCAGCGATAGCTCAAGCCCCTTGTTTTTAAGGTCACCCAAATTTCCCGTAACGCTGCTGTAACCTGTAAAGGGATTGGTTGGGATAACGCCTAAAAGGTCAGAAGTTCTTCGGTCGTAATAATCTATGGCTCCAGAAATACGCCCGAGAAATGCAAAATCTATCCCGAAGTTGGTTGTCGCAGTGCGTTCCCAGCTTAATTTCCTATTTCCGGGAGACAAAATAGTCAAACCGGTCTCCGGAAAAAATATGGAAGAAGTCGGATTTAGAATATCAAAAGACGCCGCTGTACCCGGGCTTGGCGCATTACCTGCAATACCGTGGGTAGCCCTTATGTCCAGCATGTGAATCCAAGAGACATTTTCCAGAAAAGACTCCTTTCCGATATCCCATTTAACCCCCGCACTCCACACGGGTTTGTTCTGTGCCGATTTATCGAGTCCGAAGAGGTTACTCTGGTCATTTCTGACACTGGCGTTTATCGAATACTTCTGATTGTAGGTATAGGCTGCGTTACCGTAATAAGAAGTAAATCTGGTCAAACTCTCCACTCGCCCGAAGTATCTCTGATTGTCAAGGCTACTAAAAACCAGCCCGTACTCCGGTAGATTGTATTGATTGGGTTTTACCGTGTTATTCACCTGTGCCAAAGTGCCGTAATCAATTTGCTCATAACTCTGCAAGCGATCGTCATAGCCTCTTACCTCACTGGTTTTTATCACACTTAGCTGTTGCTGGGCCTCTTGCCCTACCATCAGATTGAGCTGGTGCAATCTGTCGTTCCAACTTTTAATATAAGACAGCTGATTTCTAATCGTCCAGGCTTCCACGCTGGTGTTCCGGGTGGTGTATTTTCCTCCGGTAATCGGCAGATAATATACAGGGTCTGCTCCCGGAGCGGGTACGACAGTAAATTCGGCGGCCTCCATTCTCTGCCCTACAGCGAGGTGATCTACATATCGGTCGTTGTCTACCGTATTAGAGGTGTAGCCGTATCTCCCTTGAAATGTCAATCCGTCTATAATATCTACATCAACGCCCAATATGTTGCGGATAGATTTGGTTTTGTTTTTGGTATATGCGTATCCGGTTTCATCGAGAGGTGTATACCCGAGATCGAGCTGACTCGCATCTTCATACACCCTTCGTATGGAGTCGTTGAGTTCGGTCATAAACGACATATCTATATTATTGCCCTTAGCATCTCTGAACAGTTGATACGGCAAAAAGCGGCTGTCTACCTGAATGTTGTTGGGCGTGTATTTGTCTTGATAGGTAAGGTCCGTAATCAAGTCGAATCTAAACCGTTTACCCACTTCAAAATTTTGTCTCAGGTTTAACTTGTAGCGGTTGTCTTTTTCTCCCGGGCTATGGCTTTGGGTGCTGGTATAATTTCCCGAACCGTAAAAAGTATAGCCTTTTTTACCGGCGGAAACCGACAAGGTGTGCGTAGTAAGCACAGACGGGCGATAAAACAGCTCTCTTATCTGCCCTCTGTTGTCGATAGCCGCAAGACTATCCAGTCGCTGTCTCGCTGTACCTTCGCCTATAACACCTCTATAGCGGTCGTATAAGATTTGCTCGTGAGGAGATATTCCTTCGCCAAATGTAGTATAACCAACGGCCTCTTCATAAACATCTCGTACAGGGTCGAATATATCTTCTGCTGCACGTATAAAATCTCTGCTGTTCAAGTTGCGTAGATAGTCGAGATCAGGACGTCCCTCCATAGTCATAAAGGCGTCGTACTGAAATTCTACCCCTCCTGCCGAGGAACCTCTTTTCGTATTGATAACGATTACTCCATTTGCCGCTCGGGCTCCCCAAATAGAAGCTGCGGTAGCATCTTTGAGCACCGTGATATCTCTGATGTCTTGAGGGTTTATGTTTGCTAACCCTGACAAGGCTGCATCACTGCTTGTTTGTGGTGATAAATCGGCAATGGGGATACCGTCTACTACGATAAGCGGACTGGTCTGTAAAAGTGACAGGGTAGACAACCCCCTTATCAAGAGCGGATTAAACAATTCGGCTCCGGGGCTTCTGTTTACCGTGAGCCCGGGCACAAGACCTTCGAGCCGCTCTGCCACGTTCATACTGCTGCTTCGCTGTTCAAACACCTCCATCTCCGGTTTGGCAAAAGACCCTGTACTTCGCTCTTTTGAAATGGTTTGGTATCCTGTAGACACCAACACCACTTCTTCGAGCTCATTGATGTTTTCGCGGAGTACAATATGCATATTTTCTGCATTTTCAGGAGAGACGACCACCTCTTGACTCATAAATCCTACGTGACTAAACACTATAGTGGCACCAATGCTGACGTTTGTAAGCTTAAACGCTCCTTCGATATCGGCAGCGACTGCTTTGTCTGTATCTTTGACCATAACAGTAACCCCGGGCAACGGGATACCAAGAGTATCTCTCACCGTACCAGTGACAGTCAAGATGGCCTGAACAGGGTCAGGTTCTTGTTTTTTACGGCTGATGATTACTGTGTCATTTCTAAATTTGAATACAAACCCAGATTTTTCCAGGCTGAGTGCAAGGAGGTCGGAAGTTTTTACAACACCTTGTTCTACCGAAACCGGAAGGGCGTCTTTAATACTGTCGTACCTATACACAAAGCGGTAATCGGTTTGTGACCTGATCAAATCGAAAACTTCCTCGAGTGAAATGGTCTTACTTTCATCTACAACAATCGGGGCGTCTTGAGAAAACCCAATGTCGGAATTCAATGCCAATGCGACATTACAAAGTAGAAATACAAATGTTCTCATAAAGAATTTGCAAAGACCGCGGTACGGTTTACCGCGGAGGCTGGTAAAATTAATTTTCATAAATTTGTAGAAGGTTATTTAAACATCGTTTTAAGTGATCTTGCAAAGGAATTTTAGTTTGTTGCTGTGGTAGGTGCGAACTTTAATTCCTTTTTTAGGTCTATTTTATCGTGATTGTCTTTCCGTCTATTTGAAATTCAACTTCTCCGGTTTGCTCCAAGTTGTCGAGCAGCAGTCTGATATCTTCCCCCCTTTTCAACTCCCCTGAAAAACGGTAATATGCCTTCTCAGGATTTTCAAAAACAACTTTTGCATCATACCATCTGGACAGTTCTTGCATCATTTTTCCCAGTGGCTCTTTGTCAAAAACAAACAGTCCGTTTTTCCACGCCATGGCATATTCGGCATTGGTTTGTCTAATCGTCAAGGGCGCTCCTACATGGCTCGTAACCACCTGCTGCCCCGGCTTGATCACTACTCGTTCCTCTCCACTACGCACCGCTACGCTTCCTTCAGACAGGGTTGTATACACTTCGTTTTCCTCCGGATAGGCTCTGACATTAAAGTGGGTTCCGAGCACTTCTACTTCCTGACTCTCTGCAATTACGCGAAAAGCATCTCCGTTGTGCTCCGTACTGTGAGACACTTCAAAATAGGCTTCGCCGTAAATCAGTTCTACTTCACGAGCAGTACCCGACTTAAAATGCATAGGGTACTTTAGCTTCGAACCCGAATTGAGCCATACGGTTGTGCCGTCGGCCAATACTACTGTAAATTTCCCACCTTTAGGAACAGTGAGGTAATGATAACTCAACTGCTCCTCTGCACCTGCCTTACCGTTATAGCGCAATTGTTCGTCTTTTAGTTGTACATCTTCGCTTTGGTATATCCCTTCCTCCGAAAGCTCGACAACTTCTCCGTTCTCAAGTACAAGTACGGCTTTCCCTGATCCTGCGACAATCTCAAGTACGGGATTCTCTTCCTGCCCTGCCTTGTCAAACAACCACATCCCTCCCGAAATACTCAGCAGAACAACCGCAACCGCGGCGTATTTCACAAATGTTGTGCTGAACAACCTCCTGTTCTTCTTCGCCCTTTCAGCCTGAGTGTATTTCCTGATGTTATCCCTGATATCTGAAAAAATGACCTCCGGAATATCCTCTTCTTCAGACAATTGCAATACGCGTTCTCGGGCACGCTCAACTAGAGCTCTCTTTTCCGGATTTTCTGCGAGAAAACGATTCCAAAACTGCTCGTCTTGCTGACTTGGGTTCCATACCCACTGCATAAAATCGTCATCAGTTATAAAATCTTCTTCCTGAAATTCTTCGTATCTCATAGCTATAGGGCGTTTACACTAAAATGGATTTGCCTTTACTTATAAAGAGAGTGTATTTCGGATTTTTCCGAAAAAAAAATTACTTTTTTCACAAAAATCAACAAAACACTGAAAACCAAAAATTTAAAAACACAAAAGTACAGTTGATTTACCGCTCTTTACCGTGCATTAAGCCCTGAAGTATTCCGATTGCGGTTCTGATGTGGTACGACACCTTTTTGGAGTGTATCCCGGTAATCTCTGCGATTTCTATATTGTTCAGTCGGGCGTGATATTTAAGATGAAGGAGTTCTTGCTGCCTGGGATTCAATGTTTTTACTGCATCCTTGAGACGGTCAAACAGTTGTGTAGACCGCTCAGATTCGATAATTTCACTTTCAGGAGAGTCGCTGCCCTGAATCTGGTTTTCGCGCTCTTCTTCCAGTCGAAGCCAGCTCACTCTACCCTGCGCCTGCGCCATTAGTTTTCTGCGCAATACCGTATAGAGATAAGGGCGAATAGCGCTAACCTCACCGAGTCTCTCCCTTTTGTCCCAAATCTCCATAAAAATTTCCTGCACACTGTCTTTTACTAAATTCGCATCGGCTGTAAGGCGGAGGCCATAGCTATAAAGGGAGGGAATGTTTTTCGAATATATTTTCTCGTAAGCCGACAGGTTTCCGGACTGAAATTTTGCCCATAGCATTGCATCGGAATCTAACTCCTCTGTGAGGTGTTCTCTATCGCGGTCAAATTTTTCAGGCAGATCACAATCCAATGTACAATCCATTTTCATTACCGTCTCCCTTATTCAACCAAAGCGCAAGTATTGTGAATGTTTCCCTTTTAGTGTGGCATCAACAGCAGCGTCCTGTATCAAAGGAGTATTATCCGTTTATTGTCTTAAAACAATAGTACCTACGGTAGGTGTTTATCAGTCTATTGTAACCCAAAACTAAGAATATTTTAGATATTAATAAAGTATTTAAGAAATCTTCCCATACTTATTTTTTAACTCTATCACAAAAACATATTGTTCAAGAACCTACATTTCGCAGTTGCGAGAAAGGGAAGTGTTTACCCGCACTACTCATATTGTTAAATAAAACAGGAGGAACCATCTCTGGTTCCTCCTGTTTTATTTGAATTGCTGATGAATACCTCAGATATACAGCAGTGATATCTCAAGCACTCAAAAAGCCGTGTCTTACTGCCCACTAAACACCTCCTGTAATTTTTCCTGTAGCGCCTCTCCTCGCAAATTTTTAGCGATGATTACGCCCTCGGGGTCAATCAGGTAGTTGGTAGGTACAGCGTTTACGTTATACGCCTGTGCTCCTGCGCTTTTCCATCCGTTTACAGAAGACAGCTGTGTCCAGGTCATATTGTCTTTCTCAACTGCCTTTAGCCACAGGTCTCTTTTCTCATCGATAGAAACTCCGAGGATTTCAAATCCTTTATCGCGGTACTGGGCATAGGCTTTAACCAAGTTGGGGTTTTCCTTTCGGCAGGGTCCGCACCAACTAGCCCAGAAGTCTATCAGCACATATTTTCCTTTGAAACTGGAGAGGCACACCTCTTCTCCCTCCGCTGTAGGCTCGCAGAAATCTGGTGCAACCTTGCCTACGGAGGTCTTTTCAAAAGTTTCGAGAGCAGTAGCTACTCGCTTGCCGTAATAGCTGTTCTTAATGCTGTCGGTCAACAAATTGTACAAGGTTTCGGCTTGTTCGGGATGTGAACGCTTGACGTACATTTCGTCAATCACGATGGCTGCCACTATTTCGGAGGCATTATCCTTTACGTACTCGGCGTTCATATCGAAGGCGTGATCGTTAAACACCTCCCACTTCTTATCTAATTCCTTTTGTAGCTCGGGAGTCATTTTAAGAGTGCCGTTGTCGGTAAAATTTTTGTACAGGCTATCGGCTTGTTTGCCCAGAGTAGCATAAACAGTGCTGAAGTAATTCATCAGTTTGTCATTTTCTGTTGCTCCGGTAATCTTTGCATTGTACAAACTGTCTTTGGCACCGCTAATGCTTATGGAATCGTTACTCAATAAAAACTTTATTGGATACTGAGCTCCGGAAACCTTTAAAAAGTATCCAGTGGGTTCATCTACCGTTCCCCGAAAAGTGAATTTGCCATTTGTAATCGGCGTAGAGTCCATTACTGAAACATCCGTCCGTTCCGATTCGAGATAAGCCATTCCGGAATCTGCATCACGAACATCCACTTCTATCACATAAGAGGGCGATACGGCTTCTTTTTTTGTTGCAGTTTCCTTGCAAGCACATGCCAGAAGTCCGGCAAGTATTAAATAGTATTTTTTCATGTTTTGTTTTTTCGTATTAATATCCGTCATTATTGGGTAAGAGGTTAGGGTTTTTATTGATTTCGGTTTGAGGAATCGGCCATAAATGAGCGGTATTCTTCCAGACACCTGGTTTAAATGCAGTCATTACCTCATCTATTTTGCCGGTTCTTTTCAAATCGAACCATCGATGTCCCCATTCAGAGAAAAACTCTATTCTGTTTTCGTGTGCTATCGCTTCTAACAATGCTATTTTTTCTACAGCTCCGTCATAATCCTTCAGGCCTGCTCGTTTGCGTATCTCGTTCAAATCACTTGCTGCCCCGTCTAAATCACCCAAATGTGCCCGTGCTTCCGCACGTATCAGATACTGCTCGGCAAGGCGAAAGATCACATTGCTTTCTGTAGCGGGGGCATCGTATATTTGCGTGTATTTATTCGGATAATAATAGGTTACACTGTCTATGTATTTGTAGCTACCAATCCACTGCTCCTTCCTTTTGTCGCCATCTTCAAAACTGTCGAGCAGGTCGTCGGTTACTGTATAGCTCGGCACACCTCCTACTTCAGGACTGTAAAAGTAGGCATCAAAGGTATTGGGATAGGTAGGTAAGACTCCGTCTACCTGCCAAATGGTTTCGACGCTAGTTCTTTTAAACACCTGGTCAAGACTGTCTAAGCCGTAAGACGCTTCTATCAGCGATGTGGCTCTATCTGCCGCATTTTCATATTCTTCTAGATACAGTTGAACTCGGGCATCCAGAGCCAATACCGCATTGAGATTGGCGCGGATATTCTGAGCATCCGGTGCTTTCATCAGAGTTTCTGCTTTAGACAAATCGGAAAGAATCAGCTCATAGACCTCAGACGAAGGGCTTCTCGATTTCAATCGATTTTCTTCGTATTCGGTTTCAGTAACTATAGGCAGGGGACCATACAGATTAGTCATATAGAAATAACTCAAAGCCCTTATAAAATAAGCCTGCCCCAATAAATCGTCTCGCAAATCGGGAGTGATTAATGTATTGCCTTCCAATCCCTTAATACAGGCATTAATATGGTAAATCATTTCGTAGGTAGTAGTCCATATCGTAACTACCGGACCAAATTCGGTATATATAATCTCATTGTTTTCATAGTCCTGGTACTCGCCGTCAAAATCGTGAATTTCATCGGCACCAAGGCCAGTCATAACTCCTATTCCTCCATTAAACATCAAGGTTGGCGTATTGGTCCCCATAAAGCGAGCATAAAGACCATTTACAGCAGATGTTGCGGTGGCATCAGATTGAAATACTTCATCTTCTGGGACTGCATCTATAGGAGAATCGGCATCCAGAAAACTATCGCAAGACACTAGCAGGAGGCTCAAAAAGGCTCCCCATATAAATATATTTAAATACAAATACTTTTTCATTGGTATAGAATTTACAGGGACAGATTTATCCCGAGATAAAACGATCTTATTAAAGGCGTATACATCAAATGTCCTACTTCCGGATCCAAACCGTCGTATCCGGTAATGGTCAACAAGTTTTGACCTTGTGCATAAATACTACACCTGTCTATTCCCAAATGCGACAAGACCGATTCGGGAAGATTATAGGTGAGGTATACATTCTTTAAACGCAGGTAAGAAGCGTCTCCCCAGCGAGCCGTAGAAGAGATATAATTATTCCACAAAGGATAACTTATCGCCACAGGTTCCGGGTATTTTGGTGTGCCTGAATTCAGATTTTCGTAAATTTCCTTACCTAAATTGTTTTGCGACCCAATAGCGCTAAAAGAATAACCAAATCCTTCTTTTTTTACAAACTGCCACAAGAAACTCAAGTTCCATTGCTTATAGGTCAGGCTATTTGAAATACCACCGTAAAAATCTGGAATGGTTTTTCCGAGTGCTACGCGGTCGTCGGTATAGGTTATCGCTCCGTCGCCGTTGATATCTTCAAACTCCGGCATTCCGGTATCTGCATTGAGACCGGTAAACGCATATCCCTTTATCAGAGAAAGCGATTTTCCTATTTCGTAATCGGTCGCATAGCCAGAAGCCTCTAAATTGTCAAATGATATCAGTTTGTTTTTCGGGAGCGAAATATTAAAGGAAGTATTCCACTTAAAGTGTTGCTGATCTATATTGGTTGTGTTCAGTTCAAATTCCCATCCGGTATTGTCTACTACGGCAGGCAGATTGAACTGTACTGACGAAAAACCGGTAATCATAGGTAGCGGATATCCCACCAACTGGTTGTCGGTTCTGTTCTTATAGTAATTAACATTAAACAGTATATTGTTCTTCAACAAGCCGAGTTCTAAGGCTACGTCAAATTTTTCGACTTTTTCCCAGCTGTAATTGGAATCTCCCAAACGCTGTGGTATCAAGGCATCAAGGCCTCCATAGTTGTACTGAAAGCTAGTCCAAGCTCTCATGTATTGGTAATCTCCAATCTGGTCATTTCCTACAGACCCGTAGCTCACTCTCAGCTTGCCGAAGTTAAGTATTTTGTTATCCTTCAAGAAATTCTCTTCAGAGAAAACCCATGCAGCCCCCACCGAACCAAAGTTTCCGTATTTGTTATTCGTCCCAAATCTCGACGAACCGTCTCTGCGGAAATTGACGTTGAACACATATTTTTGCATCCAGTTGTAGGTAAGCCTTCCAAATACCGAAGCGTAGCGATAATCTGTACGGCTGTCTTCCCAAATACTGATATCTCCGGCACTGTACGCAGAATTCAAGAGCTCATCAGAACCGTAATTAGATCCGTAAATCGACAAGCCAGTATACGACTGCTTCTGAATGGTAGCCCCAACCAAAGCGCGAAATTCTCCATCGCCTAACTTTCTGTGATAGTTGAGCTGAGGCTCTACGATAATCCCTTTGCGCTCGGTATTTCCGAATTGCGCAGTGGGTTTCGGTCCGCCCGTTGGTGGATTAAACCCTTGGTAAGTACCGTAAAACTGATCTAATTTGATAAAATTATAACCAAAACTCACCTTGGCATTTAGCGAAGGCAAAATATCATAATCCAACACAATATTAGTAATAAGGTTATCGGTCTTGTTTACGTATTTCTTATACAGGTTGGCAAGGGGATGCTGGTATCCGCTAAATATTCCGGGTTCCCAATTGATATCTCCATTCTCGTCGTAGGGTGTCATATTGGGAGCAGTCCTGATAAACTGTCCGAAATCCCCACCGTTGGCAACATTGTTGTCGTAGGTGTAAATACTGCTAAAAGAAATGCCAAACTTGTTATCGGCCGTTTTGTAGTCGTAGGTCGCTCTTACCCCTGTGCGCTCATTTTTAGCATCTCCGGGATACACCGTAGTTTGCCGGCTGTAATTACCGCTAAGGGAAAAATGATTGTTGGCAGTACCTCCACTAAAGCCCACATTGGCTGTGGTGTAGTGCGCTGTATTCCCTAACAGTACTTCCTGCCAGTCGGTATTTTGTTCCTGACTCCACAGCAAAAGGTCGGGCGCCAGACCCGGATTGGGAGGCATATTAGAATTTTCAAAGGCCTGTTGTCGCATAGCCAAATAGGCAGGTGTATCCAACAAAGATAATCTTTTGGCCACATCACCAACTCCAGAGTTGATGTTTACATTTACATTAAACCTGTCTTCTCCATCCCCTCTCTTTGTGGTAATCAACACCACTCCATTGGCTCCTCTAGATCCGTATATCGCAGTGGCATCTGCATCTTTCAAAATGGAAATACTCTCAATATCATTGGGGTTAAGACTATTTAAAGGACTCTGATTCCCAGCCTCGGGCGGACCAACAGCATTGAACTGGTTCATGGGGTCGGAATTAAAGGGCACTCCATCTATAATAAACAAAGGGCTATTGCCCGAATTGATAGAGTTGATCCCCCTTATCCGGATCTCGATATTAGCACCTGGTCTACCGCTGATATTGGTAATCTGCAAACCGGGCACTCTGGCTTGCAAGGCCTGAATGGGGTTTTGTACAGTCTGTTCCTCCAGTGTAGCCGAACTAATGGTAGATACCGCCCCGGTATTAAACCGCTTTGAAGTTGTTCCGTATCCCACCAAAACCACTTCGTCCAACTCACTAGCCTCTTCTTCAAGGATAATCTGCAAGGGTTGATCGTCCTTGATCGTCACCTCCTTGCTCTTAAAACCTAAATAACTAAATCGCAGAACATCACCCGGCTTGGCGTCGATAATAAAATTCCCGTTTTCATCAGAAGTTGCTCCACGGGAAGTTCCCTGAATCAAAATGGCAACTCCTAGCAGAGGGAGTCCGTTTTTATCTCGCACCACCCCCGTAATAGTTTGCTGGACAGCTATGGTGGTAGTTCTTTTGATAATAATACTATGCGTTTCTTCGGAAAAAAGGTGATCAAAACGATTGCCCAAAACGGTGGTAAGCAATTCACCTACCTCAACCGTACCTTTGGTCAATGCAATATCACCGCTGTTGTCAAAAAAGTCGGAATGATATACAAAAGTGTAATCTGTTTGCCGTTTGATAAGATCAAAAACCTCTTCAACAGTAAAATTTCCAGTTTCCGGAATGGCTATTTTGGCATCCTGTGCTCTGGTCATCTCTGAAGTAAAACCAAAAGCAAAGGTGCAACATAAAAAAATCATTGTTTTCATAAGAAAAAACATGCATTTGAGGCTCCGATGAGATGAACCTCGTAAAAACGGGTTTATTTCCATAAATTTGTGGTGTATTGGTTATTATATAAATCAATTCGCACTCAAAGGGGTAAGGTTTTGTATGGTGATAGATCGAAACCTTATTCCCTTTTTTACTTTAATTCTATTTCATGCTGTTTATTTACGCTATAGCTTATATTTATCGACTGCGACAGTATGTCTAATATTTCCTCCAAAGCGAGTTTTCGGCTAAAGGCACCGCTGAGTTTTACGTCATCCAACTCCCGATTACTAATCAAAATCGGAACATCATACCACCTCGAAAGTGTTTTTGCTATACTTTCAAGAGGTTCGTCACTAAAACTAAAAAGTCCCCTTTTCCAAGATATTTCGTCATAGACATCTATCTCGTTAATTTTCACCTTGCTATTCTGAAAATCGTATACCGCTTGATCATTAGGCTTTAAAACAAGCTGAGAAACAGGAGTATTCAAGACAACTTCTCCCTCCACCAGAGTACTTACAATTTGCTTTTCATCAGGGAATACACGAATATTAAACTGCGTTCCTAACACCTCAATCTCCTGATTTTTTGTTTGCACTACAAAGTTGCTACCTCTGTGTTTTTCGGAGGGAGAGACCTCAAAATAAGCTTCGCCATAAAGCAGCTCTACCTCTCTTGAGGCACCAGCTACAAAGCTTTCGGGATATCTGATTTTGGTTTCAGAGTTGAGCCATACCTTAGTGCTATCGGACAACAACAGGAAAAATTCCCCTCCTCGAGGTATGGTGAGTTCGTTGTAGTCTATCTTCTTGTCAGACTCTACTACAGGCTGATAGATTACCGAATTGCCGTCGCTTTTGGCAAGCTCAGACACGTATTCGGTGCCCTGTTGTAAAAGCACCTCAGACCCGTCTGAAAGGGTGAGGATAGCCTTGCTGCTTCCGGCTTCCACACTTCCCTCTGTACTGCTCAAATCGCGCTGATTGTAATAAAAATACCATCCGGCTGACAGCAGTAAAATCACACTGGCTGCAACTCCCCACAAGCGAAAAAACGGAACAGTCCTCACAGGTGTTTCCGTATTTTCCACTCCCTGTACAATTGCCGAATAGACCGCTTCGGAGGTACTGCGTTTATACTTTTGCTGTTCCTTGTAAACAGATAATTTACCGTATTTTTCTACAGTATTCCGCGCCTTGGCAATCGATTCTGATTTTTCGGGATGTTTCAGAAGAAAGTTATCCCAAAAAGCATCAGACTCCGGGTTGGGAGCACAAATCCATTTTAGGAAGTCGTCGTCTTCTAAAAAATCTTCAGGACCGTAATTTTCGTAATTCATGAGCGGCTTTTTTTCAGTGTAAATCCACAGCATTTATATACAGGATACCGAACAGGAGGTTTTGTGCAATAAAAAATACATTTTTTTCAAAATAAAATGAAAAAGTATTGATTTCATCACTGTAAAACCCTTAAAAAGATACAGATAAGAAGAAATAAAAAATCTAAACAGCAAAAAACGCACAGAGAATACAAAAAAAGAAACCTAAATACGGCCAAAGGTCATAGAAAGTACTACGAAGAGAAAAACATCCTTCCCAAGTCCTTTTAAAACCTCGATTGCTCCGGACAAGTGGTGATATATCGTTCTTCTTTTCATTCCTGTAATCCCGACAATCTCGTCTACAGACAAGCCCTCGTAAAAACGAAGATATATGAGCTCTTGCTGCCTCGCACTCAAAATAGAGAGTACTTTCCGGATCCTTGTCTCCCGCTCTTCATTCTCTTCTTTGTCTGATATACCCAAAGAAATATGGCGGTTTTCGGTATCGCCTGGTGTTTCTTCTTCTAGAGAAAGTGTTTTGCTCCCGTGAGAAACAGTGCGTATCAATCTATTTCTAAGAGACTTATACAGGTACGACCTGATAACACGTACCTCACCGATACCGGATCTCTTGTTCCAAAGATTCAGAAACAAATCTTGAACAGCATCCCACACCGAGTTTTCATCGGCAACGACTTTCATTCCGTAATAAAAGAGTCGCTCTTCATTTTGTCGATAAATCTGTTCAAACGCCCTGCGACTACCCTCCTGAAAAGCACTCCAGAGCTCCGTATCTGAGTCGTATTCTCCTTCTTGCCCGGGTTGTTGAGACCTCCCGTTATCCAATCTGAAATCTGCTTTCATTTCCGTCTTTCCCTTGTTCCTAAAACCCGGATATCGCTGGTGTTTTTTAATCAATAGCCATTGCGACGCACCAGTGATAAATGTATCTTTAACTCAAAATTAGGAATAATTTAAAAATTATGACGAATTCATCGCTTATTGACACTTAAAAATCGTTTTTATGAAGGTTCTGATCTCAATTCGCTACCTTGAGGATCTCAACCAATATCTCAATATTAAAAGATTCAAATTCAGCGTAAAAGGCAAAATTTTCACAAAATTTTAAATATTTTTGTAAAATCATGTGACCTTTCGGAGTTCTAATGTGTCTAATCAAAATAAGAGGTCGCTCCTGACCCAAGTCATGGAAAAAAATCATCAGAAAACAGATGTGGCAAACATCAGCGATGAAATGCTCGTCTCGCGGATAAGGGAGGCGCATGACACATATTGGTATGGCATTCTTTACGACAGATATTCGCGGAAGGTATACCATAAATGCCTTTCGTTTACAAGATCTGTAGAGGAGGCACAGGATTTGACCCACGACATTTTTGTACAGCTATTTGTAAAGTTGAGAACATTTCGGGGAGATTCCCGGTTTTCGACTTGGCTGTATGCTTTTGTCTATAATTTTTGTGTAAACCATGTACAACGCAAACTAAATAAATACAGACAGACCTTCGTCCCGACCGATGATTTTAAGGACGAAGTTTCCGAGATTGAAGACACCGCCATTCTCGGACTTAAAGAGACAGCGCTGATGAAGTGCCTGGATATGATAGCCCCAGATGAGAAAATGATCCTGCTCATGAAGTATCAGGACGATTTTTCCATTAAGGATATCAGTTCAGCACTTAACATTGGAGAAAGCGCTGCCAAGATGCGGCTCAAAAGAGCCAAACATAGATTACTGGAATTGTATAACGAAATTGACTAATCCGTGGAAAACCCCTTCAAAAAAATTATCCAAGACGAGGAGCTCCCCAATTCCCTCCGGGAAAAAATCATGGACGATGTGGCTCTTATAAAACTCTCCCTCGACATGGCCGACCTGGTAGCGGTTAAGTACCCGGGCACCATAGGCGAGTTTTTCAATACCAAAAACAAAACCTCCGGCAAAAAATGATAAAAAACTACTAAAACCACCATTATGCAAAACTCTGTTGATCTCGATGTTCTGAAAAAACTCTCGGAACAACTTATCGATATGTTTCCGAAACTTTTATGGACATTGCTGTTACTATTTCTCGGATGGCTCATTTACAGAATTGTCCTTTTCGTCGTCGGGAGCTTACTAAAACTCTCAAAAATAGATAAGCTCTCCGAAAAACTCAACGAAACCGACCTCCTCTTCAATTCGTCCTATCGCATAGATCTCAGAAAAATCATTCTCTTTTTTGTCCGTTTTCTGCTCGTGCTTATACTCCTTATTACCGGAGCAGAAATACTCAATCTTCACGCCGTTTCAGAGGTTGCTGCCCAACTCATTGCCTATCTCCCTCGAGTGCTTACAGGAATAGCACTGCTTATCGTAGGATTGATTACGGCAAATCTGGTGCGCAAAGCGGTTCAAGACACATTGCGTTCTTTTGACATCAGCGGATCAAAATTTGTAAGTGGTCTGGCTTTCTACGTCATATTGCTTATCGCCACCCTTATGGCTCTCAATCAGGTTGGCATACAAACCGATATTATCACCAATAATATACTCATCTTCTTCGGTGCCCTCCTCGCGGCTTTTACCATCGCATTGGGGCTGGGATCGAAAGACGTGATTTCCCGACTATTGCTCAGTTTTTACACCCGGAAAAACTTTGAAACCGGCATGAAGGTGCGAATCGACGATATAGAAGGGGTTATAGAGCGAATAGACAGTATCAACCTGGTTTTGGCTACAGACGAGCAAAAAATCGTTTTTCCCATCAAAAATTTTACCGACCGCAATATCATCATCCTCTCAGAAAAAGAACAGAAAGAAAATTAGTTTATTTTTTTAATCCATAAAAAACTAAGCTCCAATTATTTACAAAAAAATGTAATTTATTTATTTCCTAGATGTGACTTTTTAAGACAACCTGTGTCCTAATAAACAGAACGGAAGAAGTTTGCGAATGACAGGAATGCAGCTTCTTCATAATTCTTGAAAAGTTATGTTAGGATTTAAAAAAAGAGAATTGACAGCCGATGAAAAATACATCAAGGACATTGTCCGGTATTTTTCAGAGAATGAACAAGTGAAGAAACTGATCTCTCCTATTTCCGACGAATACTTTCTTATAGACGATGTCAACGAAATTTACATTTGTATAGGAAACGGGAATTTCTCACTTTCCAATCACAAGTTTCTTTACGAAAAGATCTTTAATCTTTCTTTTACCGAAGAGCTGAAGAAAAAAGTTAGGCACAATATGGAAATTGAAATGCAGACTCTGAAGAAATCGCTCTTTAAAAACGAAACCGATCTCCTCGACAAGGTACTCGGTATGGTAAACAAGGCTAAAAAGGAAGAAGTGCAAAATCGCGAACTCAACGGCGAGTTGCAAACAGTACAAGGTGTCAGCTTTGCTGGTTAACACCTGGTTTATGGTTGGTTTATTAAAAGTCGGAGACCGTCTGAAAAGGCGGTCTCTTTTTTGTTGGTTATTGAAAAACAGAAAAACACTACGACCTTCTCAGGTTCTCAAAAATATCGATAATGATATTGCGCTTCGAATTGCTGATAGGGATCCTTTTTTTATTGGCCATAATCAGATACCCCCCATCATTTCTACTGTATTTTTCCATATAATTAGGATTGACCAGGTAAGATTGATGCACCCGTACAAACAGAAATTTTTCTAAGGACTTTTCTACTTCTTTCAGTGTCCGGCTAATGACAAACGATCGGCCATCAGCTGTGTATATTGTGGTGTAATTGCTCTGGCTTTGACAGTAAGTGATATTGGGAACCTCTAAAAATTCCAGACCGTCAGCTATAGGAATGGCGATCTTATTCTTCAGCACGCCCCCATTTTTCAGATGCTGCAACAGACGGTTTATCTCCTGCGACGAATCGTTTTGAGTATGTTGCTTGTCGAGGCACTGAGAAATAGCCTCTTTGAGCTCATCTTCATCAATGGGTTTTAAAAGGTAGTTTATAGCCTGTGCCCTAAATGCTTTTACAGCATACTGACTATAGGCCGTAGTAAAGATCACGTCAAACATCAATTTATCGAACTGTTCTAAAAAATCAAAACCGTTCATCTGTGGCATTTCCACATCCAGAAAAAGCAGGTCTATATCCATACGCTGCAAGGCTTCCAGAGCCTCGGTCGCTTTTGTACTTTTATACACAATAGGTAGTTCCGGAAACAGGCTCCGGATGTGTAATACCAGGCTTTCAACACAGTGTAATTCATCGTCCAGGATAGCAATTCTCATGATTGACAGGTGGTTTTAATATGGATAATAACAGTTGTACCCAGCGCATTGCCCAGGTCATCTTTTTTATCTATATACTCGTAATATATGGTATTCGGATGGTTTTTATTGAATAAACTGATCCGTTTGTCATTGATCTCTGTTCCCCGGCTCTTGTGTTGCTTTCCGGTTCGCGAAGCAAAAAACCTCCCTACCCCGGTATCATCTATCCTGATCTTTGTCTCATATTCCGTACCTTCAACAGCGATCGAAAGGATCTTGACCTCCTTGTTGCCCGGCAGTAGCCCATGCCATATCGCATTTTCCACAAAGGGCTGCAGAAGAAGGCTCGGCAGGCAGATTTGCTCCCCCTGTTCTTCCAAAGGATTATCGATGGTGTAGGAAAAACTGTCGTCGAACCTGTTTTTTTCCAGTTCGATATAATATTTTATCAGGTCCAGTTCCTCACTGAGGGAATGCACCGGTTTACTTGCCGTTTCCAATACCAGTCGCGAAAACCGGGCAAGCATAACGAGATATTTTATGGCCTGCTTATTCCTGTTATGCTGAATAAGGTTTTTGATCGAATTCAGGCAGTTGAACAGAAAGTGAGGGTTGATCCGCATCTGGCTCGCCAGGATCTCGGCTTCTGCAAGGTTTTTTTCATATACCGCCTTAAGACGTTCACTTTCCGCCTCAATCAGCAATTCTTCTGTTTTCTTTCTCGCATTGCGGTTTTTTTTCTGCAGGAAGAGCACTATAAGCAATGCTACAAACAGAGCAATGAGCAGCACGATGATAATCCCCCGGCTCTTAAGCCTGCTACTGTGCCTTTCGAGCTGCATTTCCTGGATGGACTGCTCTTTTTTTAACAGTGCTATTTCCGATTCCTTTTTATCCAGGTCGTACCGCCGGCTTATCGCAGAGATCTGTACCATCTGGTTCGTGAGGTTAATACTGTCCTGGTAATCCCTCGCTTTTTTATAATGGGCCAAAGCGAGGGGGTAATTGTGCAGGGCCTCATATATCCTTGATGTTTTTTCTGAGGTTGATTGCAGAAGCGCCTTGTCATTCAGGTCTTCTGCAATTTCATTGACCTGGTCAAATAAAGCAAGGCTCCGGGCATAATTCATTTTTCTCGAATTCAAATCGCCTAATTCGAGTAAGGTATACGCCTGTTGCTGCCGGTCGCCTATCTCTTTGAAAACAGTTAGGGCGTCATTGAAATAACGTGCTGATTTCTCCAGGTCTGTGCCTTCCGCCAGATAGCTTTCTCCCAATGCCTTTAGCCCCATGGCCCTCCCTTTGGCATCTTTCCGCGTTTCGTTAATTTTCAATATTTCACCGAAGTAGGCCCGCGCTTTATCGTGCTGCCCCAACTGATCGTAATATCCTCCGATCGTCAGGTTCTGAATTGCTATCCCCCGCTGGTTTCCCACCTGCTTTGCCATGCCCAGTGCTTTCTCCAGGTAGGCAAGCCCCTCTTCTTCCTTACCCGGGATGGCTATAAGCGTATTCCCTATCCCGTTACAGGCGATCTCGATATTCCGTGTATTGTTTTCCTTTTCGGCAAGGTGAAGTGCTTTCATGTGATAGGTAACAGCCATATCGTAGTCGGAGTTATACCGGCAGGCAACTCCTGCATTGTTGGCATACCGCATCTTGTCGACAGCATGCCCCTCCAGATCAGCTATCAATTCATACGCCCTGGCATGTAGCGTAATAGCTTCCCGGTATTGCTGATAAAAGCGGTAGAGCAATCCCAGATTATCCACGGCACGGGCATACAGCACGGGAGACTGTGTTTCTGCGGTTTCCATAGCCTCTATAGCTACGCGGAGATCTTCGTCATCGTTTCGGGACATGCGATGCAGCTCCCGGGACAATTCAATCATAACCACTACGCGTGCCGAATCCTCATGTTCGGCCGCGAGTTTATCGTACAAACTGTCTATTTTGGATTGCGCTGATACGATGGGAGTAAACAGGAAGCAGAGAATAGCATTCCTTAAACACCCAACCCAAAAGCATTTTCTTTTGTATTTTATATCCACCTGTTCTTTCAAATCGTTTTTTAATTTATTCCGGTTTCTCGTAAAAATCCAGGAGCAGTTCTACCCGTGTACCCAAAGCGTTATTGTATTCGTCTTTCAGGTCTACGATGTTTAGCGTTATCTTTTTGTCGTTATTATTGTGGTTAAACAGCCTTATTCTTTCCCGGGTCAGCGGGATTCCCATGGAACCCTGTATTTTCCCTGAAGTCCCCGATAATATCCTGTCGCGTCCTACTCCATTGTCTTCGATGGTAATTTTGATCCCCGGACACGTATTTCCGACAGTGATAAGCAATTGTTTTTCCTCTTTTTCACTGGTGAGAAGCCCATGCCAGATGGCATTTTCTATAAAGGGCAACAACAACAGCGGGGGGATATAACACCCGGAATTGTCAATGTGGTTTTCAATCCGGAATGTAAAGTCGTCATTAAACCGTTTTTTTTCAAGCTCCAGATAGTCATAAACCATCATCAACTCTCTTTCCAGGGGGATTATATCTTCTTCTGCCCGGTCCAGAACCGCTCTTATAAACCGGCTGAACCTCACGAGGTATTTGATGGCTTTCCCGCTTTCCTGCTGTAAGATCAGGTATTTGATAGCATTGAGGTTATTAAAAATAAAATGCGGATTGATTTGTGCCTGTTTTGCCTGTATTTCAGACCGGATCAGGTTCCGTTCATACTCAGCAGCCAGTCGTTTTCGCTCCTGTTCCTGGAGATCCTCCTTGATCGCTATAATTTCATTCACCCGCAGCTGTATTTCCTCCTCCAGCTGCCTGTTTGCCTCACTGACTACACGTTCCTGTACAGAAAGCTGCTCGATCAGCACTCTTTGTCCCCTGTCGTGTTCCTGGTGAAGAAACACAACCCGTTCGCCCAGGGCCAACGCGAAAAAAAGAGCCTGAAATAAAATCCCCAGTTGAAAATACGACGTGGAGGAAAGATCGTAAAATGCACGGAAAGGCACTTCCAGGTCACTATACCGCACGGAGGCTATCACGGAACCCACAAGATAAAAAAGGCTCCCGGCAATAAAAAACCCTTTTACCGGCGACTGGATTTTCCTGTAGATACGGTACAGAAAATAAGAACACAGGGAGAAAATAAGGATCCGGGTACCCACAAATATAAACAGGTGATGAGATGCTATATAGGGGTAAAATACAAAATAAAGCAGCGAATATATTACTGCAACCATACCAAAAACATGTAATTGCCTTGACAATATCCTGTTTTGGCGCCTGATATTGACCAGGGCTATGGCGAAAAAGATATAACACGAAAAGGAAAGTATGGTAAACGGCTCTATATACCGGGTTTTCCCCCGGAGATAATTTAAAACCAGGTTGTCGAACCCGCTTATATCCCGAAGCATCGCAAACCCGTAGAACAGGCTGAAGAGCAGAAACAGGCTGTAGTACAGGTAGATCCTTTCAGATGTTTTGAGATATACCACGAAGATGATAAACAAGAGCAGGGTTATGGCACCGCAAAAAAACACCCCCATAGAGTCTGAAATGGTGAAAGCGGCTACGGATTGGTCTTTCATGACCATGGTATAAAATTTCATCACCTGCCCGGTTTAAGAAATAGCTAAAACCCGAAGATAATCCAAAATACATACTTCAGGGCAACTTCAATTAGTTTTTAAGGGATTTGAGAGAGTATTTGCAGGTTTTTCCTGATTATCCGTCCTTTTTTATACGCACTAAACGGAACAGCCCCTATACTCATTCCCTATTGCCCCCTGTCTTTACAAGCCTTAATCTTGTACCACAAAACCAAAAATCATTTAAATAACAGTAAAAATGAAAAAATTACTATTTGCATGTTTGTGTACTGCTGCTTTTTCAACGGGCATATACGCCCAGAAAGGCGATATCAACATCAATGCCGGTGTGGATATAGCCCTTCCCACAGGAGATTTCGGAGAAGTCTATAACATGGGATTTGGTGCCACCGTCAAAGGCTTGTACGGCATCAGTGAGAACGGACAGATAGGTCTTACCCTGGGGTATATCCGGTTCGGACTCAAAGATGAATACGACGAAAACCTGAGCGGTTCTCTGGGGATTATCCCGGTTTTTGCCGTATACCGGCATCATTTCGGCAACCTGTATGTAGAGCCTCAAATAGGGTTCTCCAGCAATAAGGTAAAACTGGAGACGGAAACAACCGGTTGGGGCAGCTTTGGCGGATCGGCTTCGGAAACTTCATTTGGCTATGCTGCAGGAATCGGGTATATGTTAGGGGATATCGACCTGTCAGCCCGTTATCAGGGGCTGTCACAAGGAGGCTCGGGTATGGGGTTCCTTGCAGTACGTGCAGCGTATAATTTCTCGCTGTGACAAGCACGGCAATTCAAACGGCAGCGGTGCAATATACTGCGCCGCTGCAAAAAACAAAATTATGGATCTGATCAAAAAAACAGTCTTCACGGTCATCGCCATAGGGCTTATACTGCCTGCTCATGCGCAATTGCTAAAAAAAATAGGAGAGCGCGCAGGCAAAGCTGTGGAACGGACAATACTGAACAAGACCGACCAGAAGATCTCCGAAAAAGTGGGAGAAGGTATTGACGATGCCGTCGATGGCAAACCGGAGAGAAAGAAGAAACCACGACAGGGCGCTAACGCCCACAGGGATGTTACATACGCTGACACCTATACTTTTACACACCGGTATGTGATGAAGGTTTCAGGAGAGAAAACGGGTGCAGACGTCGTACTTAATTATTACCTGGCCCCTGACGTTTCCTATACCGGAATGGAAATGAACCGGCAGGGCATGGAGATGTTTACCATATCAGACTCAAAAGCCGGGGCTATGCATTCGTTTATAAGTGTTAACGGCAATAAAATGGCAAGCACGACATCTACCCGGTATGACGGCGAAGGGGAAGACGACATTCCGAATGACACAAACCTGCTGGATTACAATATTACCAGCCTTCCCGACAAAATCATTGCAGGGCACTCCTGCAAGGGTAAACAGCTGGAGGACCACAAAAATGTCATCATTTTTTATTACACACAGATAAAAGGGGTGCAACTTAACCTCTTTGACAGAGAAAAAAGCCAGCAGATCTTACCCGGGGAGTTAAAAGGTCTGTTTGATCCGGACAGTCTGATCATGTATATGGAAATCACAGAGAAAACGGGCAAAAAACAGCACGTTACCATGGAATGCCTGGAACTGTCGCCTTCCGGTTATACACTGGACACCAGGGACTATAAAAAAGGATTGTAAAATTCAGGATTATGCCACAGGAAACGGACAAGAAGGAAAAGACCATGGCTATTATCGCCTATATGACCATCGTCGGCCTGATTATAGCTTTTATCACAAACAGGGAAAAAAGGGTACCGCTTACCTCCTATCATATCAGGCAATCTGCAGGATTGGCAGTCACAGGGCTGATACTGAGCGTTGTAAATATTATTCCCATCCTCGGATGGATTATTGCCATTCTCGGCAGTTTTCTATTGCTCTATATGTGGATTGCAGGACTTATGAATGCCATGAATGCGAAACAAAAGCCCATTCCCTTGCTGGGTGAAAAATACGCGCAGTGGTTTAAAGGTCTGTGAAAAAGAAGGAGAATAACAGAAATTAACATAACCGGGCAACCGGAATAAAAATTACAATTATGGGAAAAACAGTAGTACATGCAGCCATGTATATCGTCACTCTATGTCTCGTTGTGGCTTGCTCCGGCAGCGATGATAAAAATGAAAAAACGGATACGGGGGCAGATGAGCACACGTATCACATCGTCATAGACGGTGGAAAAACCTATACCGGTGGAGTTGCCAAATCGCAGGGCGGGGTTTTCTGGCCGTTCTCGTTGGTGGAATACAGTGATGAGACCGGCAGCAAGGTATTGGCAGGGACGCTCCTCGATGCCGGAAAATTTCAGGTGGGAGTAGGTTTTACCCTCGACGAAAATAATAAACCAGGCCTTGAGGGAAGTGGTCCCGGCCTGGTTTTCGGTGAATGGGGAAGCGAGCATAAATATACTCCGGCAGGAGAAATCGATATGACGATAGAACACTATAAGGAACATGATATCACTTTTGCCGGAGCATCGGGTACGGGCGCATCGTACACCTTAAAGTTTGAAGGAACATTCAAATCGGGACAGAACGGTGAGCCTGTTAAGGTAACGGGAACCATAGTTTCTGCTGCACCTTAGTATGGCAGTTGTCTTTTATACGGTTCTGTTCGTTTAACGAATACCATAGAAATAATCATGAAAAAAACACCTATTATCCTATTGGCCCTTTTAACCGCGGCCATGATCATGCTTTCCTGTAGTGAAGACGATCCTGATGATACCCTTGGAAACGAAGATCAACAGCAGTTGGAACTTACTACAGCCGGGACCACCGTAGAAACCGGTTCGACAGTACTATTTGAAGTAACCGCCGGAGGACAATCTGTCTCCGATGCCGATCTTTACATTGACGGTGAGAGAACAGCCGGTTATCAGCACGTGTTTGACGAAACAGGCACAAAAACCGTACAGGCAAGGAAAACGGGTTATAAAGACAGTGCCCCCTTAACCATTACCATTGAGGAAAAGCCTGCCGATGTGGATATTTATGTCCTCGGAGAGGAAGGGACTTCATTAAACGACTATCGACCTCTCTATTGGAAAAACGGGGAAGCCGCGGCATTCAATCACGAAGCACTTGGCAGTATGATGTACTACAGTATGGCCGTAGTGAATGATAAAATACATGTTGCAGGTGAACGAATATATTCTTCCAGCCGTGCCGCTGCTTTCTACTGGGCAGACGACATTCATGAGGAATTAACCGGTTCCGATGGCTATGCCAGAGCGTTTGATATCTGTGTTACAGATGGCGATGTTTATGTAGGAGGGATTAAAAAAGAATCGAGATCTGTCATCTCTGTGGTGTACTGGAAAAACGGGGAACTTGTTACGGTAGCAAGCGGAGCATTGGGTTCAACTGATGGAGGCCCCATTGTCGTCAAGGGGGATGATGTTTATATGGCAGGTATACTGGACGGGGCACCGATGTACTGGAAGAACGGTACCGGTATACCGTTGGAAGGAGGTCCAGGACAAGTCACGTCCATGGCCGTGACTGAAAATGGTGATGTATATGTGGCCGGATATGCCTACGGCGGGCCGACGATCGCCCAATATTGGAAGAATGGCGAAAGGGTCGTTCTGGGTGCCGGAGAAAAGAATTCTGAAGCGAACGCCATATATATAGAAAACAACGATGTATATGTGGCCGGTTGGGAACAGATACCCCGGTCTTCCGGAACAGGAACGGTAGCAGTAGCCCGGTATTGGAAAAACGGGGAAGCTACAGACCTGACAGACGCTTCATACCGTGCAGAAGCAAACAGCATCTTTGTTCTGGATGGTGAAGTATATGTCGCAGGGGTAGAATATATGGAACAAAGATCGGCTACGTATTGGAAAAATGGCGAAGCGGTCAGGTTGTCCGATCAGGAATTCAACGGATATGCCGGGGATATTGTCGTGGTGAAAAAAACCGGGAATTAACCTGCTCCCGGTTATTAATCAGCTTATATAACTAAAATAACAATCATGAAAACATTTTTTTACAGCCTGACAGGGGCATTGTGCCTGATATTTAGTCTCTCGTCCTGTGATGGCGACACGGGGCCGGAAGGACCACAGGGAGAAAAAGGAGAAACCGGGGCACAAGGTATTCCCGGAACTGATGGCAATATGTTACTGTACGGCAATCAGCCGCCTACGGCCTCAGACGGTATGGAAGGTGATTTTTATATCAACCTGCAAAACAGTATGCTTTTCGGACCAAAAAACGGGCAGGACTGGGGAAGTGCCATTGATCTGAAAGGTGAAGACGGACAGGATGGACAGGATGGACAGGATGGACAGGACGGACAGGACGGAAGCCAGATCCTGAGCGGGACAACAGTACCCACATCTGCCACGGGGAAAGCGGGTGATTTCTATTTCCTGACGACAACCGCCTTATTATACGGGCCAAAGACAAATAACGGCTGGGGGACCGGCGTGAACCTGAGGGGACCGAAGGGGGACAAGGGAGATCCCGGTACGGCGAATGTCATATCTTCACCGTGGTATACTTCATACCAGGGGGGGAGCGGGTCTAATTTCAGCAGCACATCAGGAAATGGCCATAGATACTGGACACTTAACAGCAGTCACCTGGCTAATTTCAGGACCTTTACCGGTGCAACATCAATATCTGACTTTTTAATGAACGGAAATGGCACCATGCTCGTATACATCAGGGAAAATGATGCAATGCCGGTCTCCCAACTCCCTGCAGTGCTCAATCAAAACAACAGTGAATACAGTCTCACAGGTTGGGATGTTGCTACAAACAACCGTGTTACGGTTTATATTGAGAGAACCAGTGGTACCGGCGGAGTGCCCAGTTTTCAAATACGTATGGTATTTATTCCGGCGGAACGAGCGCTTTCCGGCTCATCGGGACGGGACCATGGCAAAAATACCGACTGGAGCAAGGTGAGTTATAACGATGCGAAATCCATGTTCGGACTGAAAGATTAAGAAAAAAGGGTTACAGGGCACAGTACTGCCGGCCATTCCCTTCCGGAATGGTCAGCTCAAACAAAAACCCTCATAAACACCGGTTTTATGGGGGTTTTTTCGTGTTTCGGGGATCACGATGATCTTTCTGAGTTTGCGGATATTCCTTCATGACATCGTACTACAAAAATACTACAATCGCAATATCAGCATAAAAGCAAATATTTTAGATATTAAATTTGGGTTGTTCTATGTTTTTGTGAATATCATGGTCGACTCAATACAAATACATGCGATCCCCTTTAAAATACCAAAATCACAACAATCTTCATTGAGAGTTCAGATCGATAAGGGGCCGCATTTCTATGACCACCTCCATTATCATCCGGAATTCCAGATTACCGCGATAAAAAAAGGGGAGGGGATCCTGTACCATGGAAATGATATGGTCCGGTTTAAACCGGGTGATGTCTTTATCCTGGGGTCCAATATTCCCCATCTCATGAAGAGTTCGAAAAACTATTTCTCCTCAAAATCGGGCGGAGTATATTCCGTTTCACTCTTTTTTAACAGGAATACCTTTGGGAAACAGTTTTTTAACATTCCGGAGTTGACTAATATCGGCTCGTTGCTTCAAAATTGCAAAAGAGGGATCTCGCTTTCCGGAGGTTTAAGGAAAGAGGTAAATGATCAGATTCTGAAAATGTCGCATGTGAGGGAAGAAGAATTGATCATCCGTTTTTTAAAAATACTGTCAACCATACGAAAAGCAAACAAAAGATTTATCAATTCCAGTATATACAAGTTTTCCATTGAGGAAAAGGACGGACACAGGCTTAACAATATCCTGAATTTTACGTTCAGCCATCTCGAAAAAAACATCAGGGTTGAAGATGTAGCCCAGATTGCCAATCTCAGCAAATCGCAGTTCAGCAGATATTTCAAATTGCACACCGGAAAAACCTATATTGAGTTTTTAAACGAATTGCGCATAGAATCGGCCTGTACATTACTTCTCGACAAGAGAAATACTATAGAAAATATTTGCTACGATGTAGGCTATTCCAATCTCTCCAATTTCAACCGGCAGTTTAAAAAAGTAAAGGGAGTGCCTCCATCTGTATACAGAAAGCTTAGGGACAGTAATGACATAAACGACAGGGGACTGAAAATGACATAGCCTTCCGGTTTTCCGAAAGGCTAAACAACTAAAGAACAACAGCGATAGATCTACTCTTGATTCCAGTATTTATCGAGTAAGTACTTATTGTCTTTTCCGTGCTCCAACCACTCCTCATATTCCTTTTCCGATCTGAATGGAGGCACGAAATGAGGAAGCATTTTTAGCGATGTCTTTTTTAAAGGTGCCGGATTTTCCGGAATATAGCTTTTCATTTTATCTACGACAGACTTATATTCCGGGAGACTGGCGAGATTGATCCACTCGTTCTCATCTTTGGTATGGTCGTACAATTCTTCGCTACCATCGATATATCGGGTATACCTCCAGTTTTCGGTACGCACTGAAAATTCACCAAAATCATAAGTGGTAATGGCTGGATAATTCCATTCAGCTTCGGGATCCCTAAGCAGCGGCACCAAGCTTCTACCGTCCACTCGTTTACTGGGTGGCAAGCCACACAAATCGAGCAATGTAGGGTAAATATCCATCAGCGACACAATGCGGCTGGAGTGCCGACCATTGCTAGATCCTTCAGGTATGCCGGGTGTACCCTTAGGCGCGTGCATCATCAAGACGGATTTGGTGGTGTTTTCCCACAGGGCAAATTTTCTCCAATGCTCCTTTTCTCCAAGTTGCCAACCGTGATCTGACCAAAGTACGACTACCGTATTGTCTGCATATTTACTGTTTTCAAGAGCGTCTAGCAGACGGCCCAACATAGCGTCGGCAAAGGCGATTGAGGCCAGGTATCCCTGTACTGCATTTTTCCACTGCCCAGCTTCGAGCACGTGTTTGTGATAATTTCCCCCTCTGTGCGCGATATCTATAGCTCGATCGCCGATATCGTCCAAATCGTTCTTCAAAACTTCTGGTAGCTGAATCGACTCTAACGGAAACATATCGAAATATTTTTTCGGCACATACCAAGGCATATGTGGACGATAGATTCCACAGGCGAGGAAAAAAGGATTCTCGTGGTCTTCACTGAGTTTGTCGGACACCCATTTTACACTTTTGTAATCCCCCATCAAAGAGTCTTCTACGGCAAGAGGAGTCCAATCAAAAGCGACGTACATATCTTCAAACATAGGCATAGATATCGTCTTGTTCTCGTTTTTTTTCTTCCTGTCCTCAGGGGTAAATGCGTTGGCTGGGAAATCCCGAGGCATGTTTTTCTTCTGTGAGGGCCAATACTCATCCCATGCTGTGGTATCTACCTGAGAATAGTGATATAATTTTCCCGCACCAGCTGAGTAATATCCATTATCCCTAAAATATCCTCCCAACGAGCGATAATCTGTAATGACCTCTCTCCAATCCTGATAATTAGAATACATCCCTGTAGTCTGCGGAGCTAAACCCGATAAAATAGCGGACCTCGATGGATTACAAGCGGGATTGGCCGTATAAGCATGGGTAAAGAGAACCGACTGTTTGGCCAGCCGATTAAAATTGGGAGTTATAGCTTGAGGATGCCCTCCGAGGGGCTCTATCCAGTCGTTGAGGTCGTCTATGGAGATAAACAAAACATTTGGCCTCTCTAAAACAGGAGGTTTTTCCGACTTCCAGGAAATTACAGTGCAAAATATCAAGGAAGCGACAAATATGCTGCCTAGTCGTAATTTGTTTTTTGTACTCATCGCATAAATTTTCAGAAAATTAGATGATTATTATTGTTGTTCTCTTATATAGTGATTTACTCTTTGTTCTAAGATTGGCAGGGTTACTGTACCTTGCTCCAAGATCACTTGGTGGAATGTTCTGACATCAAACTTCGTCCCCAGTTGTTGCTCTGCCTTTTGGCGGAGTTCTCTTATTTTGAGTTCTCCTATTTTATAAGACAATGCCTGTCCCGGATTGGAAATATAGCGGTCGGTTTCCGAATTTATTTCCAACAGTGATAAAGCAGTATTCGATGCCATAAAGTCTACCGCTTGTTCGCGAGTCCACCCTTTGGCGTGAATACCAGTATCGACCACCAATCTGCAAGCCCTCCACATTTCGTAGGTGAGTTTTCCAAACTCCTCATAGGGCGTGGTGTACAATCCCATTTCACACCCTAAAGTCTCTGCATACAGTCCCCAACCTTCTACAAAAGCAGTGACCGAAAAATTTCTTCTAAATCTGGGAATACTATCGCCCAACTCTCTGTTTAAACTAATCTGTAAGTGGTGTCCGGGAACAGCTTCGTGTGCGGTCAGAGCGGGCAGGGTATACAGTGTTCTACTGGGCAAGTCGTAGGTATTTACCCAGTAATAGCCTGGATCTGTACTTTCGCTAGGAGTGGGGATATAGCGCCCTCCGGTATATTTTGGAGCCATCGCATCGGGTACTGGAGCTACACCGTATGGTTTGCGAGAGAGTGTTTTAAAAAACCTGGGGAGTTGAGCATCCGCACGCTTGGCTATATCGCGTGCACGCATCATAAGTTCGTCGGGAGTCTTGGCATAAAATTGGGGGTCAGTTCGCAAAAACTGCAGAAAATCCTTAAAACTCCCTTTAAAACCCAAGTCAGCAACAATTGCCTCCATCTCTGCCTTTATCCTGCTCACCTCACTCAATCCTATATTGTGGATGTCATCTGCCGTATAGTTGGGAATAGTTGTGTAAAAATTAATCCTGTTCTGATAATAGGCCTCTCCTCCAGATAATTCAGATATTCCCAGCGTAGTCCTCGCATTCGGAAAATATTCAGTCTCAAAAAAGGTTTTAATGCGTTTGAATTGAGGAACGACTTTGGTTTCTATAGCTGTTTTCGCTGCTTTTAGCACAGAATCTTTTTGAGCATCGGTCAAGGTTTTGGGCAAATCTTTAAAAGGAGAATAGTAAAAACTATCCTTATAGTCAGTTACTATATGATCGTTGTAGGTTGACTCATAGCCATCAAAAATCACTCTGGGCTGTGAGACTCCTTTTTGCAACCCCTCTCTTATATTTTGGACGTGCTGATCCACAAATACGGGAATAGCATTCAGTTGATTCAAGTAGCGCTTTACTTGTCTGTAGTTTGTAAGTGGCTTTACTCGATACGGCAAACTGGTGTGAAAACCCGTATTGGAAGTTATCGGATTCAAATATCGTTCATACTCGAAAAAATCCACCTTATCCTGCAAACTAAAAGCCAGCAGTTTCTGTGATATTTGTTCGGTTTCATTCAATTCGTCAACATTTATTTTCGACAGCTCTTCCAATTTTTCCCGAGCAAACTGCGCTTCCGACTCGTAATATGCCTTTGTGTACAAGCCAAGAGGGTATTGTTCGCGGTCAAATCCCTTGTGATTGTGATAGCTGTTTATCAGCTGTCGCAACGATTGCGAGCCCTGTTTTATTCCACTCTCACTTTTCTCCTCCTGGCATGCGCAAAGAACGAGAATGACTGTAATGACGATAAAAACTCTTTTCATAATCGTGTTTTTTATTTGACGAAAACCTACTACTCTTCGAGCAAGTGTTGACTAAAAAAATCCAGATAAGTTTCAAACAGGTGATAACGACTGCCTTTTATCACCTCAATATTATGAGTGCGATTAGGATAAGGAAGTACGTAAAATATCTTCTTTTCCTGTATGAGTTTATTGATAAGTACCTCTGTGTTTTGATAGTGTACATTATCGTCTCCGGTACCGTGTACCAGTAGTAAATTACCTTTAAGACCTTTTACATAATTTAAGGCAGCGGTTTCTTCATAGGCTTCCGGATGTTGTTGTGGCGTACCCATATACTTTTCCGTAAAACCGGCGTGATAGTACTTGTGGTGAGACAAGTAGGCACCTGGTATAGCTGTATTAAAAACATCAGGGTGTTTCAATACCAGTAAGAGACTCATAAGTCCGCCACCACTCCAGCCGTATACCCCGATCTTTTCTCCATTGATATAAGGGCGTTGCGCCACCATAATCTCAGTCGCTTTTGCAATATCGTCGGCGGGTAGTATACCGTGTTTGAGGTAAATCGATTTTCTCCATTTTTTCCCTTTGAGAACCGGAGTTCCACGACCGTCTATCCCCATTACGATAAAACCTTTTTTAGCCAATAACTGATAAAAGAAGTAATTCTGTCCCTTCCACTTGTCGACCGTAGTTTGGTTTGCAGGCATACTGTACACGTGAAATACGACAGGGTATTTTTTGGAAGCATCGAAATTAGGCGGTTGTATCATCCACGAATCCAGTGCTACACCATCTTCAATCTCTATTTCAGAGTAGGTAACCGGAGAAGGGTGTATCTCCGCGATTTTCTCTTTCAAGGCTGCATTATCCTCTATGGCTTCCACCAACTTATGTCCGGGTATTTTTATCAGTGTTAGGCTGGGCGGAACATCAAATCGCGAAAAATTGTGGAACGCCCATTTTCCGTCAGGCGATATATCGTAATTATGCGTTCCTGATTCATTTTCGGGCGTTATCCTCTCGAGTTTTCCTCTTCCGTCTAAGCTAGCTCTGAACAAGTACAGATGCAGACTGTTTTCGGGAGAAGCGTGAAAGTACACCCATTTGCTTTGAGGGTCGGCCTTGATCTGTGTTTTGTTGAACACATCGTATTCGCCTGGAGTGACACAGGTTTTTTGTTTGCCGTCTGAACTGATTTTGTACAGATGTCTCCAACCGTCATTTTCACTGATCCAAAGAAAATCAGATCCTCCATTGAGCCAAACCAGTTGAAAAGCATCCAGGAATGTATCTTCTTTTTCGGTATAGATTTTTTGTGTCTTCTCGCTACCTGCTTCGACCGCATAAATATCCATGACATTCTGATTGCGATTTAGCTTTTGTATATACAGCTTACCTGACTTGGGATTCCAATTAAAGTGAGTGATATAAGAATCTCGGTAGTCATCACCCAAATCCGGCCAGCTGATCTTTTGAGTGGCAACCTCCACCACAGCTGGTTTTACAGCCGGGATGGTATTGCCGGGTTTAACATATTGAAATTCCTTTACCGCAGGGTAAAGAGAATCGGTATTATTGATAATCTTGTACATCTGAACCCCGTTGGTATCGAAATGGTTAAAAGCGATGTACTTACTGTCAGGACTCCAATAGTGATTACGAGTACTGTGTATACTCGCCATGCGGAAAGGAGCAGTAGCATTGACAATTTTATCATCGCCGTCGGTAGTCAACTGTATTGTTTTTTTGTCGTCTATATCATAAACGTACAGGTTCGATTTGTACGCAAATGAGAGCATTTTGTTGTCTGGAGATATTTTTAAACTCCTGCTACCCTTTATCTTTTTACCAAGTTGCAACTCTGTATTGCTGCGATCGGTCAGGTTGACAAGGAAGCTGCGTGTTTTACCTTTGAGGTTAAGATTGACAATCAGCCTGGTATTGTCGTCTGAAAAAGTATAATTTCTTATTTTCCCCTGGCTTTCACCGATCAATTCGGCAACCGAAACCAACAGCTTTTGCTCTTTTGAACCGGCGGTATAACAGACCAGTTTTTGCGCTTTATCTTCCAACTTTACATACTGATTTTCTTTTATCCACCTGCCTGCGTCGATACTTTTACCCGCAAAGGTGCGATTGGTAATATTCTCAATATTCAGTTTTACCTCTTGTGCTCCAGACCATGTAGCTAGCAGTCCGAATACGATTAATAACAGTTTTTTCACTACTTTCATTTTATAGTTGAACTCGTTTTATTTTTGATTTAGTCAATATATTACTGGGTTGATGTACCATTCAGCTTAAATCCCTTACCCAACTCTTTGTGCAGTTGCGCGATTAACTCGCTATTTGCAGGATTGTTGGCTATATTGATATTTTCTTGGGGATCATTTTTGTGGTCGAAGAGCTCCCTGGCAATAAGCTTGCCTTTAGTATTTGTTTTTTTATCCCAATCGTACCAAGCTACATAGCGATAGCGGTCTGTTCGGACAGCATATCCCATTCGCTCTTGCTTTCTGTATTCGGCAGGGCCAAACCGTCCGAGCAAGAACTGGCTGTAGGCTGCATCTTTTACCTTCGCCTCAGTATCCTTTAGCAAGGGTATTAGACTATTGCCTTGTAAGTATTTCGGGATTTCAAATCCTGTCATATCGCAAAGTGTGGGGTAAACGTCTACGAATTCGGTTAGGGAATTGGAGATTCCTCCTTTTTCTTCAACTCCTTTTCCACTGATAATAAGTGGGACTCGGGTATCTATTTCGTAGTTCGACATTTTTGCCCAACTGTTGTGCTCGCCAAGCTTCCACCCGTGGTCTCCCCAAAGTACAACAATGGTGTTCTCTCTAAGTCCCAAACGATCCAGTTCGTCCAACAACCTTCCTATCTGTGCATCGATATAAGAAACACTGGCGTAATAAGCGTGTTTTAGCACTCTCTGCCGTTCCTCATCTAGTGGATCGTCTTGTGGTTTGGGCAAATCGTGACTTCCGGTATACGCCCGCAACTCAGCATCGCCGTGTACAGCAAAAAGAGGACTGTCTTTTGGAGTATAAGGATTGGTCGCCAAGGGAATATCTTCGCTTTTGTACATATCCCAGTATTTTTTAGGAGCGTTAAACGGAAGATGAGGCCTGTAAAATCCGACGGATAAAAAGAAAGGCTGCTGTTTGTCTTTGAGTTCTTGTAGCTTTTTGACAGCCATAGTGGTCTGAGCACCGTCGTAATATGCATCATCGTCTACATCGGCTATTTCAAAGGCCTTGGCTTTAGTGTAGATAAAGCCGTAATGATCAAATTGAGCTTTCCCTTTTTTTAAAAGTTGAATTTCCTTTTCCTTTTGAATAATGAGGTTGTCTGTATTTACATACACCGCATCAGGGTCGAATGGAAAGCCGTCTGAATGCAGTTTTTCATTCCAAGAAATGGTATCCGGAAAGATGTTGTGAAAAGTCTTTCCATAGCCCACTGTATAATAGCCTTTATCTTTAAAAAATTGCGGCAGTGTTACTACCTCCGGCATATGATCTCTAAAATTGGTGTACAAATCCCATACCTGAGTAGAATCTGGTCTTAATCCGGTCAACAGACTGGTACGCGAAGGTGCGCAGACCGCTTGTTGACAATATGCGCGATTAAAAACCACCCCCTGACTCGCAAGTTTGTCTATATTGGGGGTTTTGATAACTTCATTGCCATAGCATCCCAACTCCGGTCTCAAATCGTCAACGGGAATAAACAGTATATTAGGTCGTTGAGACATCATATCTTGAGTATCTACTTCTGTTCTGTCTTTTAGCTGCGAAACTTTACTGCTACTGCCATTACAGGAACTCAATACCGCAAAGGCAGTACACAGCAGTATACAAGAAATTGGTATTTTCATGTCTTTTATTTTTTAGTCTTATGGGGCTTCTGTAATGATATCGAGTTCGTTAATGGTCAAATTTTCCACTCCATTACCGGTATAGACCTCGTCTACGGTAATTCTGATATAGCGCGCTGTTTGCTCACTGCCAAACAACACTTCGGTCTCAATGCCGTTTTCCGGCTTGGTATAATCTGCCGCAGTGGTATAGGTAATATTATCACTGCTCAGTTCTACCAAAATATGTTTAGGTCTGAACTGCGGATTGGGATTCCTCATAGAGTACATATAAATACCGCTAAAGGTATTTTCCACCCCCATATCTATATCGATGATATGCGGAGTGTCGGAAGCTGACTGCGTAGGCCAGTCTGAAAACCAAAAAGTGCTTAGGTTGCCGTCGAACATAGCATCAGCACCCTGAGCTACCGGCTGACCATGCGTTGTGCTGTTGGCAGAGATCGACCAGGTAGAGCGATTAGAAAAGCCGACAAACTCCCTGTTGATATTGTCATCCGGTTCAGGCTGAGTGGCTGAAGATATCGTATAACTGTATTGAAGCGGAATTTCCCTGAATCCGTTTTCTGTCAATACGTTAACCGCCAGTACTATGTCGTTGTCTAGTTTAGACCCGTAAAGGTTGTAACCGTTAAAAAACTCGGAATACGGCATCTCCAGTTCGGCTTTGTATTCATCGGGGTTTCCAGTTGGTGTTATCTCTGCGGTAAAAGAGATTGCGTCGTAATTTTGGTTTGCAACCGACGGTTCTGCATCCATACTGACATAAAGATGTTTCGGGAGAATATCTGAGGTAAATGTAAAACTCGCTTTGGTAGCCTGTATACTATTGTCCTTTTCAACCTTGTAATTCACCATTTTCACTTTGGGTTGTACGGCGTAATAGTCGATGCCATTATCCGTTTTATTAAAGGCTTCACAAACATCGAATATGGCTAAGGTAGAAGGGAGGAACATCACCTTATCTTCATGACCTCCCGCATCCCATCGATTAGCGCCACCACCTCCCATCATACTCAGATATGGACTATCTGAAGCTTTGTGAGCTATGTGAGGAGCGTTTAATGCATGTCCAAGTTCGTGGAGCAAAGCACCGTATTTTGACGCGTTCAACAAGGCCAACCCATCCAGTGTTTTTCCGGTGTTTACCATGGTGTAATCGTCAGGAGACTTGGTGACTACCATCCTGTTATTTGCATTGTTGGCAAAGCCGGTAGCTTCATCACATACAATAAGGGTGTGTGCTCCACCCGCTTCATCGGGATGGCCTTGGAGATAGGAGGCCACCTCTATCCTCACCTTGTTGCTGTCATATTGATCGCTGGTGTTTTCTGCGTAAACAGGAATAATGCGTACATCTGTATCGGAATACCTGGTAAACAGGGCAAAGGTCTTATCGGGATAACCGCCCAGTTCCATCTGCTTTTTGTACCATTGCTGAGCAAAGAGCACCGCCTTGCTCAGATTGGATCTGACCGTATTTTGCTTGGCTTCGTACACACTTACAAAGTCGGAAGGTATAAAATAGACCACATTGAGCGGTTTTTGATTGGATCTATTTACGGTATAGGGCTCGTCAGGATCGCAATTGTCAATTGGCTGATCTTCAAAACCCTCTATCAATTCCTCTACATCGGGTTCGGAAGAACAGGAGACCATATTTGCGGACACACAAAGTGCCACAAATAAGTCCAAGAGTATTTTGGTGAAATTTGTATCAAATCTTTTCATTGTGAATTATCATTGTATGACTTTTTACCGTTCACTTTCTGGTATAGCGGCTCTCCAGCCTTTTGCTAAGCTTTCGGAAAGATGTTTTGTCAATGCCTCATTTTCGGGATATCCCGCAATATTTTTGGTCTCGTAAAAATCCTCTTTGTGATCGTAGAGTTCTGAAGCGACAAAATCTCCTCTCGTCTTGGTTTCATTGTCCCAGGTATACCACTCTACATAGTGATATCTCTCAGTTTGCATAGAATACCCCATATATTCGTTTCCGTCTTTAGATGCCTTCTTCGTTCTTCTAAACTGGGTAAAAACGGCGTCTTTCCACGGCAATTCCGGATTTTTAAAGAGTGGGGTAAGACTAGTTCCTTGAAAATATTCAGCTTTTGGCACTCCGGCCAGATCGCATACTGTAGGGAAGAGATCGACCAACTCCGACAGAGCTGTTATTTTCTTCCCTTGTTGCTGATTAGCTTCTTTTATGATAAGTGGAACTTGGGTATCGATACGGAAATTGGTCTGTTTACCCCAACCGTTGTGATCTCCTATTTTCCAACCGTGGTCTCCCCAAAGCACTATAATGGTATTGTCGTAAAGATCCATGGCTTTTAAACCTTCTACTATCCGGCCAATCTGTGCATCTATAAAAGAAACACTGGCGTAATACCCCCTTCGCAAACTGTCTACATATTGTTGAGGAAGGGGTTCTTCTTCCGGTCTTCCTATTTTATGTGTGTTGTGGTAAGCGCGCAGCTCGTAGTTGGAACTCGAAGCCATTATCGGAGCATTTTCGGGCAGTTTCGGATTAGCAGGCGGGGAAATAGATCCCTCCGGATACATATCCCAGTATTTTTTCGGAACTACAAAAGGAAGGTGTGGTCTGTAATAGCCGAGCCCCATAAAGAAAGGTTGCTTTTTGTCTTTTATCCTTTTTAGTGTTTCTAAGGCTAGAGTGGTTTGTTTGTCATCTATATAAACTGAGTCGGGCAGATCAGCTGCCTCCAAGGCCGGGCCGTGATTCCAACCGTCTGCATACAACTCACGCGGACTGTTTACCTTTGACAGCAATTTCTCTCTCGTCGCCTCCTGTATCGCTTTAGATTCTTCAGTGTACCAATAAGTTTCGCCATCTCTGTAGCGATGAGGCTCAGTGTTGTAGGGATAAGGTCTCAAATCGGGTTCGTCCCATGAGACGGAATCGGGCATAAAATTGTGAAATATCTTCCCGATGTTTACCGTGTAATACCCCTCTTTGTGAAAATACTGAGGCATGGTCACGGCGTCGGGATCTATTTTTCTGAACTCGTCTCCCAAATACCATACTCGAGTAGAATCGGGTCTGTAACCCAACATAGTACTCGCCCTCGAAGGAGCGCATACTGCCGACTGACAATGTGTGTTTAGCATAGTCATAGACGAAGCGGCCAGAGCGTCAATATTGGGAGTTATTATTTCTTCATTGCCGTAATATCCGAGTTCGGGTCTCAAATCATCTATAGATAAGAGAAGTATATTAGGTCGTTGAGGGGCTTCCTTTTTTTCGGTAGTCGACGATTGGCATCCAGCTAAAAACAGAGCGCCCAATACACAAAAAACACATGCTTTCATATCGTTTATATTGAATAACTTACGCAAATCAAAAAGGTTTGTAATTTCCTATATAGGCGTGTAGCTTTCCCTTGTCGGCAGTCATTTCAAATCCAGGTTTGAAATTTACTTCCGCTGCACTCACAGAAATATAGGCATTGCCGTCTACTGCCGCACTCAGCTCAATATTCCGGCTGGCTCTGTACACATTTTCTCGCTCCACATCATAGCTTCCGAGAGGTTGATTTATACTTATGTACTTATCACTAACTCGGATATTTTCAATATCGTAGCTAGTATTTGCTACAGTTTTCCTGATGAGGTTTCCCGGTTGCGGACCCAAAGCAAGACTGAAATTCACTCCTACATCACTGCATTTGAGAATTTTGCAATAACTCATTATAGTTCCCTTATTCGGCGCCGGTACCGGAGGTCTGGAACAAGGGTCATTGTTAAGTGGTTCTGGTTCTTTACAACCGTCTATGGCAGTGTTATTCCCATTCCAAAAGCATCCTTGAGTGTGCGCCGACCCCATACTGTGCCCCAGCTCGTGTGCCAATATGTGTACCCCGTTAGACCAGTCGGGCAATCGCGCTTCATCGCTGGGGTCGACCCCTCCTGCCACCAATGCTCTTTGAAACTTGGGACGGTTATTTCCATTGGGGGCCTTGTACATATCTTCTCCAGCTCTGCGCGCTACCCCTCCCTTTACTACCGACGACAGCAATACGGCTATATTGCCACTGTAATCCGGGTTGTAATTCTTTAAGTAACTGCTGAAACTCTTCAGTTTTTTACCCGCCGTATCTCCCGTAAACGGATCTGGCTTTGTCCATATCTTTATTTCCTCTATTTTAAGATTTACTTTTTCAGATGCATAGATATCCGCTACCTGTTTGAAAAGAATGTTCCTAATATAGCGTTCAGTAGCTACCTCGTCGTTTAGGTTTTGATATACCGAATAGTCTGCAACCACATAAACGCCTATCACCTTTTCTGAAGATGAACTGTAGTAATCTTCGGTAAAAGGGCCATTCTGATAATCCCCTCCCGGGATGTTGGTATTGTATTCTACCGGTGAGGGGGTATACCCATCCCCACATACTGGAACAAAGCTGCAATCCATCAAACCTTCAGGCTGGGTTTCCGAATATTCATCAAATGAGAGTGCTGTGCTCTCAGCTTCATTTTTGCCGGCAAACAGCTTGAAAAAAATAGTTCCCACGACCGTTATCATTAAAATCGCAGTAGTTGTTTTCAAAGATATTTTCATCTTTTTTGGAGTTTTATCTCACAAGGTGAAACCTTGGAGGAGGTTTGTTTTTTGCGCTGTTGTCTAATATATTCTAGCTTTTTGCGTTGTTCCATCAAGTAAAGGGTTAGTTCCTCCGTTTTTTGTAAGATCATATTGGTCATTTTTCCGGCATCTAGCCCCTCTTTTCTAATCGTTTCAGCCGCGGGAATACCTGGTAAATGATGATGGGTTTTAACAAAGTCTTCCACCTCTTTTAGAGTCGGCATCGTATAATCGGGGAGCAATTCGGAGCTACCGGTATAGTACTTCTGAAATACGTAGTCGGCGGGAATCTCATTGCTCACTTTAAAGGCTGTAGCTCGAATCTCACCATTTACGGTGAGTTCTGCATCGGGATGCTCAGAGCCTATTCCTATACGACTTCCTTTAGTGACAAACAGATAATCTTCCGCATCGACTTCCCATTGCTGAGCATAAATCTCTACCTGTTGCAGGGTCATAGCCAAAAAAAGGAGGCTTGCAGCATACTTCACCATCTTATTACTTTTCTTCATTGATCAGTTGTTGTATCAATTTTTCCTGCTCTAGCACGTAGAGAGTGAGTTCTTCAATTTTCTGAAGGAGTAGATTGTTCATCTCCGCCAAATCCATACCCTCTTCTCGTAATTCTTTAGCCGAAGGGATGCCGGGTAAATGGTGATTTTCTCTGATAAAACTCTCAACTTCATCGAGAGAAAGCACAGTGTATCCCGGCTGCAAAACAGATTCTCCGGTATAGTACTTCTGGAATACGTAGTCTGCTGGGATTTCCAGGGTGAGTTTAACAGCGCTGGCGTGTATTCGTCCGTTTACAGTAAGTCTGGAATCAGGATTTTGAGACCCTATCCCCACCTTGGAGTTCGTGTATACATCTCCATTGGCATTAGTGTTCCACTGCGCTTGGGAGGTGTGGGTGATAAACAAAAGTATTCCTAATACTACAAGAACTCTTTTCATATTGACAGATTAATAATTTATTTGACTTAATCGCTTTTACACCTCTACAAACAACAGCTCTTCTACTCACCTTAAAACATTCTATCTCCATCAACGATCGTTATTAACTGATGGATCTATATTGTCATTTGCGTCGTATTCGCTTTCGGGAACTTGCATGACAAACAGAATATCGTTGGGCGCTATGGTCATTTGTATCTGATGATTAGATGTTCTGACAATCCCTCTTTGTAAGCGTTTGGCATCAAACCATTCCACTCCGATCTCCCCATAGAGTTCCTTTCTCCTTTCTAGCAATATCTCCTCTTCCAGATCGCCTCCTGTATTCGATGACTTTACAGCATTGGGATCCCTGTTTTTTTGGAGGTAGTACAAAAGGTCGTGAGCTTCAGCTTCAAATGCCGGTCCTTGTCTGAACTTAGCTTCAGCTTCTATAAGTACCATTTCCGGTTTTCTTATGATGGGGTAGTCCAGGTTTTCTTTGTCGAACCAAAATTTGGTAGTGGTCATATGTCTTACGTTATTGACATTTGCATTTTGAATCTGAAAGAGGTTTCGTATATCGGTTGCAGAAAACAAATTGGTAAAGTTTACATTCATATATCCCACTTTGTAAGGAGCCAGTCCCATGCCAGGGCTCAATATATCAGTCCAAGCTGCCGGAGTGTGAGCCGAAACCCATTGGTCGGGGGTCTGATCGTAACCCCATAGCCATTCGGGATTGTTGATATCTAAAAAGCCATCGCCATATAGTTCTGGTGCAAAAGAACCGGCCAAATCGTTGTCGTAAGCCAGGTTGGCCATCTCTGCCGCACCTTCCCAGTTTTCCATAGTAAGGTACACTCTGGCCAGTATGCCTGCGGCTACCTGTTTGTTGACGTAGGATTTACCCAACCGATCTGAGGTCAGGTTTTCAACAGCAAAGGTCAGGTCGCTCACAATGAGATCATACATTTCTTGGCAACTGCTCATAGGCTTCCCTTCCGTGGTGAGCTCTGTATAGATAGGACCTGCAGGAAATGAAGGGTCTACCGAATAGGCCTTTGAAAATTCCAATGCAAGTTGAAAATAGTAAAATCCCCGCAGCGCTTTACCTTTGGCCGAATAGTATGCCTTTTCGCTATCGGATAAAGCTGGTGATGCCTCAACACCGTTGATAAGATTGTTGATCTGGTTGATCATGTGATAGCTGAAGTTCCAGATAAATCTCGGTCTCATATTATCTGCCGTTCTTCCCGTATAATCGTAATCTATTTTCCAAAATCCGGTTCCCAGAAACATCATATCGTCTCCTTTCCATATTCTCGCCACATAATAGGAGGATAAATTTGAAGTCGACTGACCGTCAAATCGTCCCCTTCCCTCTCGTATGATTCCAGAGATAAAGGCTTCAACTCCATCTACAGAGCCAAACACCACGTTCTCAGAAACCTGCTGTGTAGGTTGGGGATCGTCTAAAAAATCCTCGGAACAGCTTGTCAGAGCCATCAATACAGTGAATGTGTATATGCTAAAATTCAATAACTTTTTCATCGGTTTAAAATTTAAGGTTAACTCCAAGACTTATTGTTTTTAACTGGGGAGACCTGTTATCCGTTACCCCTTCAAGGCTTTGCTCGGGGTCTATACCCTTGTGACTCTGCCAGGTAAACAGGTTATCTCCTCGTAAATAAAACCGAACATCATTTATAAAAATGTCATTTAGGATCGTTTTTGGCAAGGTGTAGCCCAGTGTAATCGCCCTCATCCTGATATAGTCGTTATCGAACAGAAATCTAGTCGACTGTCCGTTAAACTGATTAGATGCAAATAAATACAAGGGAACATCGGTAATATCACCAGGTTTTTGCCATCGATCTGTACCTATACCTACGCCATTTGGGCTACCTATGCCCTTATAGCCCGCACTGAGCTGAGCGTAATTGCTATCGTATACCTTACCTCCAAAAGAGAAGATAAACAGTGTATGAAAATCGAAATTCCCTAATTGAAGGCTGGTTTTAAATCCGCCCGTAATGTCGGGCAGAGAAGATCCTGCGTAATATCTACCTGCGTCGGCAAAAGTTTTGGTCGTTCCTCGTTCGCCGGTAGGTTTTCCTTCGGCATCCAAAATATCGTAAAACCACATACCATAACCGTCTTCTGGATCTACACCAGCCCATTCTCTCATATAAAAATCAAAAATGGATCTGCCCTCTTCCAGTCTCTTATTTCCTCTTATTACCGATTCCTGAGTGAGCTCTGTAATTTCATTATTTACCTGGCTCAGGTTTATTCCGGCCAACCATATGAGCTTATCAGATCTGATAATATCGGCATTGAGTTCAAACTCCCAACCGTAATTTCTAATAGAACCAATATTTGTAGTAATGCTCAGATTACCAGTAGATCCAGGCAAAGGTTTGGCATAAATCAGGTCTATAGACTCTTTATTAAAATAACCTATGGTACCTTGCAATCTGTTGTTTAAAAACCCGAAGTCCAAACCTATATCAGTAATCGCCGTGGTTTCCCATGTAAGACGAGGGTCGGTAACACTTCCGAGAAGTACTCCCTTATTTTCTAAATTACTGACTCCTGTAGTGTACCCCTGCAAATAGGGAAAGAGACCAAAACCACTGTTGTTCCCCAATTCTCCGTAGGAAGCCCTTAATTTTAACAAATCGATTGTAGGATTATCTTTTAAGAGGTTTTCGTCTGATATGACCCAAGATCCTCCTATAGAAAAGAAGTTACCCCAGCGCTGATCTGATGCAAATTTTGTAGAACCATCACGCCGAAATGAACCCTCGATAAAGTATTTGTTCTTGTAGTTATACCCTACTCTTCCGAGGTAGGAGGTCAATCGCTCCTCGCCTATATACCCACTTACATTGGTTGGAGTCGCAGCACCGTTAAGTACGGAAATATCTCCTAAAAAATCGGTTCCCGTAGCTCCCATAGGATCAGTTTTGTACTTATAAGTTTCAAAAATGACATTGGCATTGACGGTGTGATCACCAAAGGTTTTACTAAACCTAAGGTTGTTGTTGATATTTAAGGTGGTGGTAATATTCCTATTTTGAATAACCCTTCCTCCTAAACCTTCACCAAAGCCTCCGAAGGGATTGGAGTAAGCATAACCATCGAAAAGAAAGTTTTCGTACGATATATTGGTTTTAAACGACAGGAAATCTGTAAACCTTATATCCATAAAACCATTTGTGATAATATTGGTATTTTTATCGATATTCTTATCGTCAAACAACATTCCTACAGCATTGTAATTTCCATTAAGTGGTCGCGAACCGTTGACCTCAGTACCGTTATCTCCGTAATCATAAAGTCTGTTGCCTACGGCATCCAATACGTAGGCCCCCGTGGGATCCCTTCTGTAGATAGGGTAAATAGAAGCTACATTATATGCCCAACCGATGGGGTTGCCCATAGCATTTCCAGATTGAGTGGGATTATTAGACCTTGAGGTTGTAATGGCTGTATTAAGTCCGAAGGTCAACCAATCTTTTAGCTTGCTATCTATATTAACCCGCGTAGAAACACGTTGGAAATCTGAATTTCTCATGGCCCCTTCCTGATCCAGATAATTGAGAGATACAAAGTAGCTATAGCTATCGCCTCCTCCCTGTATTCCCAAAGAATACTCGTTGCGCAAAGCGCTCCTGTTCATGAGGGCATCTTTCCAATCGGTATCCCACAGCAATTGGGCTCCTGCTACAATATTACCATTTCCATCGATGGGTTGCACAACATTATAAGGGTTATACCCCAGTTCGTCGATAATACCGTTGGCTGCATTCTGCCCAGCTTGTTCTGCAGATTGACCATCTATATACTGAAAGGTGTTACGCCTCGCTTCCCAGAAATGACGCAAATAATCTTCAGCGCCTTCAGCTTCGTGTAACTCTACTGCGGGCGAAGAGAATCCGGTAACTGCAGTTGCGGTCACCTGTAGATTAGAGTTGAACTTTCCCCTTTTGGTAGTAATCAGTATCACCCCGTTAGCCCCCCTCGAACCGTATAAAGCCGTAGAAGAAGCGTCTTTTAAAACATTCATACTCTCTATCTGATCTGGGCTGATGGCGTTTAGGTTTCCGTTAAAGGGTACTCCATCCACCACATACAACGGACCAGCATTGGCATTGATTGAAGAAACACCTCGTATCCTCACCGTTGGATTGGCTCCCGGTTGCCCACCTGAAGTTATAACATTCACCCCAGACACCGTTCCTTGTAGTGCCTGAGTTACCGAGGTTAGCTGTTGTCCCTCTATAGTTTCGGCTCCCAGTGAGGAAATTGATCCTACTAAGGATTTTTTGGTTTGACTACCATACGCTACCACAACCACCTCATCCAGCTCATTCCCGTGCTGTAAAACAACATCAATCCGGTTTGAGCTACCTACTGTAATACTTTGTTTCTGCATCCCGACATAGGAGAACTCCAACACATCTCCCACTACCACATCGATGGTATATATCCCGTCAAAATCGGTCTGAACTCCCGTGCCTTTTCCTTGGACAACAATACTCGCTCCGGGTAGCGGCACACCGTCTACATCTTTTACTACCCCGCTAATTGTTCTTTCCTGAGCATTGACAAGTTGTGTCAACAAAAGACCGAAAGACAATAAGACTATTGTGATTTTTCCTCTCATAAGTTAATGTATTTGAATGACTAAAAGGTTTTTAAACAGTTCAATCCACGGAAACCGAAGTATCGCAAAAACAGAATAACACGACATAGTCGGAAAACCCATTTAAAAATACCGGTCATAAATTTTTGTGTAATGTTTACAAGACAGATTTCGGGCTACATATGGTATCGAAATACCAAGTCTATCTCCCGACTCTCATTTTTATTCGCGTTTTTCCCAAAAAGATCCCCTGCCCGGATATGAGATAATTGTATTATACATACAATGGCAAAGGTCAAAACAATAGAAGTTGTAGTTTGGTTTCATAATCTCAGTTGGTTTACGTTTTTTGGTACCGCTAATGTAGCCAATACAGAAAAAAAACAATTGATAAATAAAAGCATATAGTGATACTATTGTGCTGTTTGCTGGCAACAACTCACTTTACTACTACACATGGTCGAATAAAATTGTATTTTATCGAAAGTAGGGGGTTGCATATCAAGGAAATACAAGTGCTACATCTATTTTTATCCAAGAATCACAAACGATAAAACAACTACCTCGGTTAGCTCTTTGGCAAGACAATTCTATAGCGGCAATGTGCTATAGAATCACCCCCCTTTCCTGCCATTGCTTTTATTAAAGTATAAATACAACCAAAATGTATACGGAACAGAGGGAAAACCCAAATGTAAAATTGCAAACTGATTTAATAGATTGTGTGATGAGGGATATAAGATTGATAGTAACTAGCGCTATTTTGTTGTTCAGCGCTTTAAACGCATCTGCTCAGTTTACCATTACCAACGATTTTAGAGGCAATGGCTCTCCCGATATTATTATAGGGGACAACGCTTACCTGACCTCGGGTGTTGACGATCCGGTAAATGCGGGATGGTTGCGGCTGACGAAAGCTACAACCAATCAAAAAGGCTATGCCTATATCAACAAATCCTTTCCATCAACGCTTGGGGTATTAGTGGATTTTGAATATACGATGTGGCGAGATCAAAATGATAATACTTACAACGGAGCTGACGGTTTTAGTATCTTTTTGTTTGACGCTGCTTATGGTCCTGGAAATTTTGCTCTAGGCGCCTATGGCGGTTCGTTGGGATATGCTAACAGCACCAACCCAAACCCCGATGTTCCCGGGCTTACCGGTGGATATGTAGGGGTGGGTTTTGACGCCTATGGTAACTTTGTAGCTCGTTCTGAAAATAAAAATGGAGGTTCTCCCGATGTAAGTCCCAACTCTATAGTCTTAAGAGGACCGACCACCTCGCCTAACCCTAGAGATCTCAATACCAACCGCTACTTGAAAGGAGTTACCATTAGAGGGAATGGCAGTATTACGGACGCATTAAATATGCAGGGAAATGCCAGAGAAGATGTGATTGATTATAACACCAGAGTAAATTCGCGTCCGAGTTATTCATGGTTTTACCGACGGGTACAAATCGAAATTACTCCCACCGGAACCGGACGATTTAATATTACCGTTCGTTGGGCTACTTCTCAGGGAGGAGAATTTACTGAACTCATCAGTTATGAGACTTCAGATGTTCCACCAGAACTGTTAAAGGTAGGCTTTGCCGCTTCCACAGGTGCTGGTTTTAACTATCACGAAATTAGAAACATCCTAATCACCACACCCGGAAATATAAGAGCGAATAAACTGGCGGATAAAAATGTATTGCGCTCGGTGCCGGGATCGGGAGATGAGAATGAAATCACCTATATACTAGAAGTGACCAACGACACCCCGGCAGCACTTACAAATATTCAGGTAGAAGACCAACTGACCGACGGGATAGGAAATCCCATTCCTCCCGGAATGTTTCATATCACCAACATTAGCCACAGCGGTTTTACCACTACCAATTTACCGACTCCTACTTCCGGTACTCCAATCAGTTCGGGAAATTTTAACGGATCTGTAGGCTTGCCGGCCAACAGTACAGGCTTGATTACCGTGAAAGGATTTTTGGACAGGCAAATCCCCGTCGGCAACTTGTTGCAAAATACAGTTACCATCAGCAATGACGAGATTACCGATCCCGATTTGGCCAACAATACTGCCAATGTAAGAACTCCGGTATATGCCGAAGGTGTGGATCTAGTTGTTGAGAAATATACCGACGACGAATGCTTGGACATCGCAAACGGAAATGAATTTACTTTGACGGTTTCTAACGTAGGAGCCAACAATTTGCAGTACAGCAGTACCAATGAGGTGAAAGTGATCGAAACATTACCTGCTGGAACAAGCATCAGCAGTATAAGCAATAGTGGCTGGTCGCGTACCAATAGTGGCAATACGTATACATTTACTTTAAATGGCAATGGTACACTGCGCTCCGGTATGTCCGCCCCACCGATCAGGTTTACCATAAAATCCAATTCCGGATACACCAACACCGCAGACGTAGAGTTGATAAGTGAAGGTGGAACAGACCCCACAAATATAGAACCTGAGGAAAACCGAGGAAATAACAGTTCTTCGGTAAACATAGCCCCACAGCCCCAGGCTCCTGTTGTAGATACTCCGGTATACTATTGCCAGGGCGATACTGCCAGTCCGCTAACCGCCAATGCCGATCCGGGCAATACATTAATATGGTACCTGAACGAAGGTGGAACACCATCATCCATACCTTTTACTCCCAATACTTCTGTACCCGGCAGCACTACCTACTATGTTGCTCAAAGCAATGGTAATTGCGAAAGTGAATTGACAGAGATAGAGGTTATTGTATTGGAGACTCCTCAACCGGGTAGTATTACGGGAGGAGGAGAAATATGCAGTAATACAGTCCCGAATTTAATCAATTCGGGAGATGCCGGAAGTGGTTTTGGAACCATCAGCTACCGCTGGGAATATTCTGAAGACGACGGAAATACCTGGACCACCATAACGGGAGCTGATGCTGCAACATATCAGCCTAGCTCTATTTTTAAAGCTACTAAGTACAGAAGAATAACTATCGCCACCCAAGCTGGGGGACAAAGTTGCGAATCTGTGCCGAGCAACGAAGTGACGGTCACGGTAAAAAACTGTGTGATAATAACCAATCCGATGCTGCCTTCGCGTGTGATTAATAGAAAGTGACAGACAGAATCTATTAGCTTTCCTCATTAAAGGTTTTAAAAAAGTGATATAGGTCTACATTGGTGGGGATGCCCAGCTTTTTTCGGAGCCTGTATTTTTTTACCTGTACTGTTTTGTGGGTGACAAAAGTATATGTTGCGATCTCTTTTGAAGAAAAATTCAACCATATATAGGCGCACAAAACAAACTCGGAAGGGGTTAAGGCAGGTTTCATTTTTAACAGTCCTTCAGAGAATTCCGGGTATACTTCCTGAAACTTTCCGGCAAATGCGGGGTCATTTCTCTTGGCCAGTTCTACTACCTCATCAAATGCCTTATCCATCTTTTTCTTCAGCCACAAATTTTCCCTCTCTCGCTTTATTATTAGGCGGTGCTTTTTTCGGTTTCTGTAAAATAATATGCCCAGTACAGCTATAAGAACAGACGTTATCAGTGAGGCAAGCCCGTATAATCTTTTATGAGAGGAGATATTTTCCCTTTCCTTCTGTTCCATTAACAAGTCGAGAGAAGCGTTAATGGCCTTATTTTTTAATCTGTCTATACTGTCGGTAAAAACCTTGTGCTTCTGTCGGTACAAAAGCTCCATTTGTCTATCCTCTAGAATATCGTATACACGAATCAATGACTCATAGGTGTTTGTGCGTGTCGTGGATACCTTGAGGTCTTTTGTCAGTTCCAGAACTTTATTGTAATAAGTGATTGCTGTTTGGTAATCCTTTTTTTCAAAATAGTAACTACCTAAGGTCCTGTTTACTACAGCTTTTTCATAAATGGTCGCTTTGCCATTTTCAACTATAGAACAGGCACTTTTCAGATAATAAAATGCTGAGTCGAGATCCCTTTTTTCCATCTGCCTCAAATAATGATTGGCCAGATTAGAAAGATTGATAGGCTTAAACCGAAGTTTTGCCGATTTGTGAAGATAGACAAGGGAAGAGTCTGGAAGATTTATATTTCTTAAATACACACTTCTACACCCGTATATATAAGCCAAATAATTTCTTTTTTGGGGGGAAGATGCTATCTTTTTAGCATAGGTCAATGCGGTCGAATTGTTCTTTAGCGCTAGGCCATACAGCCCCATTCCGTTATAGATCTGTGCGTATTCAGAATGAACCTTCCCTTTTAAAAGAGGATTTCTAAGTTTTTTTACCTTGGATTTGGCTATATTTAAAAAATCTATACTCTTGTCATACTTTCCAATAATCCTCAGAGCACTCGCAATATTGATATAAGCCTGTACCTCTCCTTCAGGATAATTCCGTTTTTCCGAAATTTCTACAAGTCTGATATTCCACTCAATAATTTCATCGTATTCTCCACCTAATCTGAAATCTCTAGTTCCTTTCTGCAACAAACTGTCTATTTGCTTGCGAGAGTAATCCTGCGCACTTAATACAAAGCACTGAAAGCACAAAATAACACAAATTATATTTCGATAGTTTTTCAACATATGTCAGGAGCAACTTGGTGCCAAAGTAAGATTTTATTTGACAATTACAGTACTCTTTTTGTCTATATCTAAGAAAAAATGGTGTAATACACCAATACTTATAAAGTCATTCTTTTTCCGGCTCTTTATTGTCTAAACCGAGAATTGCAATCATTGTCAATACGACTAAGGCACCGATACCAAAAGAACCGAAAATCCAAGGAAGCATATATCCGAAGCGGGACTCGAAGTCGCCTTTTTTAGGCACCAAAATTACCAGGTGCTTTTCATCGGCCGCAGGAAATGCTCTTTTAACAGCTCCTAAAAAACCGTTCTTATCGTCGGCATACCGTACCCTCCCGAAGTATTGAGCATCTTGAAAATCAAAATGATTGTATTCGGCTTCAACAAGCATCTGACTCGTAAAAGTGAGGCTTGCAAAGTATCTGCTTGGTAAGAGTATCGGTTGTAGTACATTTATCTCCTCTGATCTATAGCACTTAACAGACTCGCCAAATCTTCCTCATTGTTAAAAATATGAAATCCCACTCGGATACCAGGTCCGCGACGGGCACAAAGAATACGCTGAGTTTGCAGTGTATCAAAGAGAGTATCATCACCCTTCAGATTAAAAAATGTACCGTGCGATAGCTTACGGTTAACCACCGCATCGGTGAGGAGTCCTCGTGCTGTAAACTCTTGTTTAGCCCTCTCGACAAGCTTTCTAAGTCGCTCCGTTTCGGCTGCAAAATCCATTTCGCCAAACATGCGAATCGCCTCTCTTAAAGTTCCCATAGCCAGAGTGTCCTGATGTCCCGGCTCAAAAGAAAAAGAAAGAGCATCCTTGCCCAGAAGGTGCTGTAATTGCGGTTTGGGCACATTCTGCTGCTTTTCGGGAGGATAAAGAAATACTTTTGCCTCGTCCTTTACCAACATAAATCCATTGCCATAGCCTGCAAGCATCCACTTATAACCACTTGCGATCAGTATATCGATGCCCGAATTTTCAAAGTCGAATGGCTCCGTTCCGCAATACTGCGTCCCATCGGCCACAATAAGCAGGCCGGGGTACTGTCGCTTCAAGGATTTCAAAAAAGCGAGATCGATCTTTATACCGCTTAAATACTGCACTATACTAAAAGCAAAAACCGTAGGATGATGTTTGGCCACAGCCTCCTCTATTCGGCTTTCCAGATGTTCGTCGACTGTTGCATACGTCCGCTTCAATCCCTGTCGCTCTACAGTGTAGTTGATTGAAGGATAATCGTCTTTCAGCAACAAGTAGTGATGAGTGTCGGCCAGATCGCCAAGCAGTGTGTTGAAACCAAAGGAAAAATTGGGCAAGAGTACCGTTTGAGTAGACCGGGCATTGAAAAAGCGAGCCATATCCATCTTAGTCAGCTGCGATAAAGCTTCATACTCTTCCCGAAACAGACTCCCTCCCTGTGCAAAGGCCTCATCGTGTTGCCTACGCCATTCCAGAATAGGCTTCGCCAGAATACCCGACGCCGGCGTATTTAAATAAGTATAATCCCGAAGTATGGGAAAAAGTGATCGATCCATAGGTGTAAATATAATCTACATTAGCTTACAAATCAATATTTCCTATCGCCAGTATCTATTAAGGGCTATCTCAAAAATGTACCTTTTTATATAATTCCCTTTCAACACCCTTATCCATTCTTTCCTATAATAAAACATTAGCAAATATTTGAATATTTGGACAACTAAAAAAAAGAGCTTGAAAACAGAAATCTTTTTGCTATCTGCAAGTTAAGTGCGCAATTCATGCGCAATGCCTAAACAACAAAAAACGCAACCAATTAAAAATAAATTAGTTGCGTTTTTATAAAGTGGAGAAGATGGGATTCGAACCCACGACCTTTTGACTGCCAGTCAAACGCTCTAGCCAACTGAGCTACATCCCCGTTATGACGATATGGAAAGGCTTTATATCAGGCTTTTCCGTTTCGAGGGGCAATATTACGGATTTTTTTTGTTTTGCGGTATAAAAAAATTAAAAAAGGCCGGTGATAAACCGGCCCCTTATCTCACAGTTACTTTTCCGACTATTTATTCATGCACTCTTCGATTTCCTCGATTTCGAGCGGAATATCTTTCATCAGGTTTATAGGTTCTCCCTGTTCCTGTATCACTACATCGTCTTCCAGGCGTATCCCCATATTTTCTTCAGGTAAGTAAATTCCGGGTTCTACAGTAAATACCATATTGGCCTGCATCGGAGTTTTGAGCGGACCGTAATCGTGGGTGTCCAGTCCCATATGGTGAGAGGTACCGTGCATAAAGTATTTTTTATAGGCGGGCCAATCGGGATTTTCGTTCTGAACATCGGCCTTGTCCAACAATCCCAGTCCGAGTAACTCAGAGGTCATAATTTTCCCTACTTCCTGATGATACTCTGCCCACAGCGTTCCCGGAACCAGCATTTTGGTCGCTTCCTTTTTTACGCGCAATACGGCATTGTACACCTCTTTTTGTCGGGCAGTAAAGCGTCCGTTTACGGGAATGGTACGCGTCATATCGCTGGCGTAATTGGCGTATTCGGCACCTACATCCATCAACAGCATATCGCCGTCTTTACACTGTTGGTTGTTTTCTATATAATGCAGCACACATGCGCTGAATCCCGATCCAATTATAGGGGTATAGGCAAATCCTTTGGAACGGTTTCGGAGAAATTCATGCATATACTCCGCTTCTATCTCATATTCCCAAACACCCGGTTTTACAAATTCCAGAACTCTTCTAAAGCCCTTTTCGGTAATCTTACAGGCCTGAGAGATCAGCTCTATTTCCTGCGGTTCCTTAGTTCCTCTGATACTCTGAAGTATGGGATTGCTCTTCTCCCATTTATGAGCGGGAAATTTTTCCTTACACCACTTTATAAAGCGGTCTTCTCTCGTTTGAGTTTCCACCGATTGGCGGTAGTGTTCATTCGTATTAAAATACACAGTATCGGCCTCTGTCATCAAATTGAAAAACACCTTCTCAAAATCTGTAAGCCAGTACACCGTTTTAATACCACTTACCTCATAGGCTTTTTCCTTGGTGAGCTTGGCCCCTTCCCATATCGCTATGTGTTCGTTAGTTTCCCGAACGAACAATATCTCTCTGTGCTTGGGATCGATCGCATCGGGAAACAACAACAGTATAGTCTCCTCCTGGTCGGCACCGGAGAGATAAAAAAGATCACGCGCCTGCTCAAAAGGCATGGTGCTATCTGCCCCGATAGGATAAATGTCATTGCTGTTGAACACAGCGATACTACCAGATTTCATTTTAGCCGTAAACTTAGCTCGGTTTCTCACAAAAAGATCCGAATCTATGGGATGATATTTCATGCTGAATTTATTTATGAAGATTTCAAGGCATTATCGCCTCTCTACAAAATTATGAATTTAAGCTCTAAACAAGCTGTTATCTTCTTTATACTCATTCTAAATTCAATGGAAAAGCGGAAACAAAGTTTGCCCATATCTTTCTTCCGCTGTACTTTTGTACTGTTAAAAAATCATAAAACCAATGAGTGGGATTATAAAATCTTCCATTGCGAGAAAAGTAGCAATGGCTCTTTCTGCACTTTTCTTATTAGTGTTCCTTCTGCAACATTTTATTATCAATTTCAGTTCTGTATGCAGTGAAGACACCTTTAATGAGTTGTCGCATTTTATGGGAACCAATCCGTTTATCCAGTACCTTATGCAACCTATACTTATCTTTGGAGTGGTATTCCACTTCGTGATGGGCTTTATACTGGAGGCGAGGAACAACAGTGCGAGAAGTGTTAAATACGTAAAGTACAACGGCGGGGCCAATTCCTCGTGGATGTCCAGAAACATGATTTTTAGTGGAATCGTAATCCTGGCATTCCTCGGACTTCACTTCTACGATTTCTGGTTTCCCGAAATCGCTCACAAATACATTCACGCCCTACCCGAAGATCCGGGGAGATATTACGGCGAAATGGTGGTGAAGTTTCACGACCCTATACGTGTAGGACTGTATTGTTTGGCCTTTGTTTTCCTGGCTCTACACCTACTACACGGTTTCAGCTCCGCATTTCAGTCTGTGGGCTTTAACAACAAGTACACTCCAGCGGTTAAAAAACTCGGAAAAGCTTATGCTATAATCATTCCTCTAGGATTTATTTTTATAGCGCTTTTCCATTATTTCAACTCATTATAATTCACGATTATGGCTACCTTAGATTCGAAAATACCGGAAGGCCCTTTAGCCGATAAGTGGACCAATCACAAGAACAATATAAGACTGGTAAACCCAGCCAACAAGCGTAAGATAGATGTTATTATCGTAGGAACAGGATTGGCCGGAGGATCGGCCGCCGCTACTCTTGCAGAGCTGGGGTATAATGTAAAAGCATTTTGCTATCAGGATTCCCCCCGAAGAGCACACTCTATCGCCGCTCAAGGTGGTATCAACGCTGCAAAAAACTATCAGGGAGACGGCGATTCTATCTACCGTCTGTTTTACGATACTATAAAAGGAGGAGACTACCGCTCTAGAGAAGCCAATGTATACCGTTTGGCCGAGGTTTCAGGAAACATCATAGACCAATGTGTGGCTCAAGGAGTACCGTTTGCTCGTGATTACGGCGGACTGCTCGACAACCGCTCTTTTGGTGGGGTACTTGTTTCTCGTACCTTCTACGCCAAAGGACAAACAGGACAACAGCTGTTGCTAGGGGCTTATTCCGCTATGAATAGGCAGATCGCCAAAGGAAAAATAACCATGTACAACCGTCACGAGATGCTCGACGTAGTTGTTGTAGACGGAAAAGCGAGAGGTATTATTGCTCGTAACCTCATTACCGGAGAAATAGAAAGGCATTCCGCTCACGCAGTAGTTATTGCAACCGGTGGTTACGGAAACGTATTCTTCCTCTCTACCAATGCTATGGGATCTAATGCCACAGCAGCTTGGAAAGTACACAAAAGAGGAGCCTACTTTGCAAACCCTTGCTACACTCAAATACACCCTACCTGTATTCCCGTTCACGGTGACCAGCAGTCTAAGCTGACTCTGATGTCTGAATCACTGCGTAACGACGGAAGAATATGGGTTCCGAAAAAGATAGAAGATGCCCAAGCCATTCGCGAAGGAAAGCTGAAACCTACCGAGATAGCCGAAGAAGATCGCGATTACTACTTGGAAAGACGATATCCTTCTTTCGGTAACCTCGTGCCGCGAGACGTGGCTTCGAGAGCTGCTAAAGAGCGTTGCGATGCGGGATTTGGTATTGTAAACAACAGTACTAACGAAGGGGTTTTCCTCGATTTTTCATCAGCGATTGAACGATATGGAAATGAACAGGCCCACATCAGAGGTATTCACAATCCTTCTAAAGAAAAAATTACTGAACTCGGTGAAGAAGTAGTCGCCTCCAAATACGGCAACCTCTTCGATATGTATCAACAGATCACCGACGACAACCCTTATAAAACTCCTATGAAAATATATCCTGCGGTACACTATACCATGGGAGGTATTTGGGTAGATTACAACTTGATGACCACCGTGCCTGGCTTGTACGCCATAGGAGAAGCCAACTTCTCCGATCACGGAGCCAACCGCCTCGGTGCATCGGCACTGATGCAAGGACTGGCAGACGGTTATTTTGTACTCCCCTATACCATAGGAGACTATCTGGCCGATGATATACGTACAGGACCCATACCGACAGATACCCCCGAGTTTGATCAGGCAGAGAAAAATGTAGTAGACAGTATCAATAAGCTGATAAACAACAACGGTAAGCACTCTGTAGACTATTTCCACAAAAAACTGGGACACATTATGTGGAACAAGGTGGGAATGGCTAGAAATGCACAAGGACTGAGCGAAGCCATCCACGAGATTGCCGAACTTAGAGAACAGTTCTGGAAAGAAGTTCGCGTACCGGGAACCTCTGAAGAATTTAACCAAGAACTCGAAAAAGCAGGTCGAGTAGCCGATTTCTTAGAGCTCGGTGAACTCTTTGCAAGGGATGCTCTCGAAAGAAACGAATCCTGTGGAGGACATTACAGAGAAGAATATCAGACCGAAGAAGGAGAAGCCAAAAGAGACGATGAACATTACACCTATGTAGCCGCATGGGAGTACACCGGAAAACCCTCCGAGGCTGTCCTGCACAAAGAAGACCTGAAATTCGAGAACGTAGAACTAAAAACCCGCTCCTACAAGTAAGAGACGCCATGCATGGCGTCTCCACCCCCCCCAGCAATAATAAGGGAGTAGAACTGGGCTTAAGATTATAGAAGAAGCGTAAGGCTTCGGACGATGAAGCACAAGGCTTCAGGCAACAGTATAACGCATAATGAAATAACAAATGAATCTCACACTAAAAATATGGCGCCAGAAAAACGCAAATGCCAAAGGCGCCATGGAAACATACCAGGTAGAGAACATTTCACCCGACAGCTCTTTTCTCGAGATGCTGGACATACTCAATGACCAGCTTATCAACGAAGGCAAGGAGCCTGTGGCTTTCGACCACGACTGCCGAGAGGGAATATGCGGTATGTGCTCACTTCAGATCAATGGTGAGCCTCATGGTCCGGGTAGAGGAATCACTACCTGCCAGCTGCATATGCGTAAATTCAAGGATGGGGATACCATCTTTATCGAACCCTTCCGCGCAAAAGCATTCCCGGTAATCAAAGACCTCGTAGTAGATCGTTCTGCATTCGACAGAATACAACATGCCGGAGGGTATATTTCGGTAAATACTTCCGGAAATACACAGGATGCCAACGGAATTCCCGTAGAAAAACACAATGCAGACAAGGCTTTTGATGCAGCGACCTGTATAGGTTGTGGTGCCTGCGTTGCCGCTTGTAAAAACGCCAGTGCCATGCTGTTTACTTCAGCCAAAGTTTCTCAGTTTGCCCTTCTTCCTCAAGGACGTGTAGAGGCTACTGATAGGGTGCTGAATATGGTAAAACAAATGGATTTGGAAGGATTTGGAAACTGTACCAATACCGGAGCCTGCGAAATTGAATGTCCCAAAGGAATATCGCTGGAGAATATCGCTCGTATGAACCGAGAATACCTCAAAGCGAGTATTAAATAAAAGAGCTCAGTCTCAAAAATTAAAAAGGGGAAAGACCATTCTTAAAGAACGGTTTTTCCCCTTTTTACATCCTATACAATCCTATTTATCCACCGATCCGAGTAGTATGCTCACGGCATTTCCTCCAAATCCGACTGCATTGACCAAAATCCTTTGAATATTCTCGGGAATCTTTTCTTCTCCAGAAAAAGGCACCTTTACAAATTTGTCGTTTTGCAGCATCTGTACGGCAAATTCCATACTCAACATACCCGATGCCCCAAAACTGTGTCCTATCTTCCACTTGTTGGTGGTAAGTGCCGGAAGCTTTTCTCCAAATACCTTTTCTATGGCATTGCGCTCTGAAGCATCTCCTTTAATCGTACCCGGAGCATGCATAACGACCACATCTACCTCCTCCGGATTTACCCCACTCAAAGCCATTCTCATAGATCGCTGAAAACAATCGGCATCTTCCGTAATCGAAGTGTTGTGTTGCAACATCTCAGTAGCATATCCCACCCCTTCGATATAGGCCAGTGCTCGATCCTGTTTTCCCGTTTCAAGACAAGCTACTGCAGCACCCTCTCCCAACACCATACTGTTCAACCGCTTCTCCATATCCAGCGCCCGGCAAGGATAACCATCATCAGGCATCTCCCTCGCGTATACCTTTAACGCTTTCATTTGGGCTATGGTAAAAGATGTCAGCGGGGCTTCACTACCCCCAACCAAAAATTTATCCGACATCCCTCCCCTCAGCCATGCCACTCCGTTGAGTACAGCGTGCAAGGCGGTAGCACAGGTTATAGAATGCGATATTTCAGGACCCCTGCTCTGAAGGTCGTGGGCAATCCAAGATGATATATTTCCCAAAGTAGTAGTAGGTGAAGAAAGCGTATGTGCCTTTCCTCTGTCCAAAAAATCTTTGTGATAGGTTTCAAACAAACCAGTAGCTCCCCGAGAAGAACCGATGTTGATTCCAAAAGTACTCCCCCTGTCCCATCCGGCCATCGCTATGGCTTTGCGAGAAGCATATAAGGCAAACAGCACCGAATCGTCAAGGCTCCTGTACTTGAGATCCTCATTTCTCAATTCCGCTATAAGCTGACGCGCCTCTTCCGACAAAGAGGCGACAAAAGCCCTGTCTTCACCAAAAGCTCTCTCTGCAATACAGTGACCGGAATTGAGATAATTGTCCCATACGGAAACTGAATCAATACCTAATGGCGAAATAGAAGATATGGCTGTGATAGAAATTGGTTTCTGCACCGTCTTTTAGTGTCAAAAGTAATCAATTTATTTTCCGTAAAAGATTAAAACAGCTTGAAAAGCAACACTCAATTTGGTTACCCTTTCAGGGCGAAACCATCAACGACAAAAAGAATATTGGCTGAAAGCCATTGTCAATTCAGCCTAGGGCAACGCTCTGGGGATAAAAAACCAAAGCATATTTTGCGGGCTGAAAGCCGAAATCAATCCACAACACTATTCAATGCGCGCTCTATAGTATTGTATATTTTCTGCAATTGTTCATCGGTCGCCACATAGGGAGCAAGAATGTAAACGGTATTCCCCAGTGGTCGCAGATATACTCCTTCTTCCATAAAAAACTGAAACAATTTATCCCTCAGTCCCCCATAGCGCTCTGTATCCACCTTTATTTCCAAGGCGTAGATCACCCCGAGCTGCCGTGTTCGAGCTACTTTAGGATGCTTTTTAATCACTTCGTCAAAGCGGCGATGTGATGCTGTAATCCTTTTGATATTCTCCTGCATTTCATCGGACCTCAGCAGTTCTATTCCCGCCAGAGCTACCGAACAGGCTACGGGATTGGCCGAATACGTATGTCCGTGAAAGAGGCCTTTGCTTATATCGTCACTGTAAAAAGCGTCGTAAACCTTTTGAGTACAGCTAGTCAGCGCCATAGGTAGCATTCCGGCGGTAAGGGCTTTTGACATACTGATTATATCTGGCAATTGCTCCATATACTCCGATGCAAAATTCTTTCCTGTTTTACCGAATCCTGTCATCACTTCATCGGCTATGGCAATCACATCGTATTCTTTACACAGTCTGATCAGGGTATTCAATCCTTCCGCATCGTGCATTTTCATAGCTGCAGCCCCTTGTACTAGAGGTTCGTATATAAATCCAGCCACATTTTCGGTACGCAGTATCTCTTCGAATTGCTCTATCACCTCTCCACTATTCGTCCCATCCGGTACGGGAATGCGCTTTACATTCAGGAAGAAATCTGAAAACGGACCGTTGTACACCGACAATCCCGAAACAGACATCGCCCCGAAAGTATCGCCGTGAAATCCTTCTTCGAAAGCGATGAGCACATCGCGCTTTCTGCCTTGATTAAAATGATACTGCAAAGCCATTTTTATCGCCACATCGGAAGCTGTAGAACCGTTGTCGGAAAAAAACAGTTTCTGCTGATTGTCGGGCAATATTTCCATCAAGGCTTCCGAGAGCCGTACTGCCGGTTCGTGTGTAAAACCGCTAAACACCACATGATCCAACTGTGTCATCTGTCGGTATGCCGCTTCTGCGATATAGGGGTGGCAATGACCGTACACACAGGTATACCACGAAGCTATACCATCTATGTATTCCTTGCCTTCATCGTCGTACAACAAGGCTCCTTTGGCCCTGGTTATAGCAACCGTATCGGGATGTAGTTTGTGCTGTGTGAGTGGGTGCCACAGGTGTTTTTTATCGCGTGTTGAAATATTTTTCATGAGAAACGGTTTTTGTATTATCTTGCAAAGATGAGAATTGTCGTTAAACCAAGCCAATTTTGAAGCTGTTTAAACAAGGGATTTCCCTTAATTATCAAAAGATAAGACTACTGTATATCTTCCTGATATTTCTGGGAGTTGCACTCTTTATCCGCTTTCCATTCTTTTTTCGGGATTATATAGATCGGGACGAAAGCACATTTATCCTGATGGGGCAATCATGGGCAGAAGGCCATCTTCCTTATACCTATCTCTGGGATCTCAAGCCTCCATTGGCCTTTCTTTTCTTTGCGGCGGTCATCAAAATTTTCGGAAAGAGTTTTATTGCTATTCGCCTTGCGGGCACTATTGGCATTGCTATTACATCGCTCTTCTTGTTTAAAATAGGCGATCGTTTGTCGGGAAAAAAGACCGGATTTTGGTGTGGAATGCTCTATGTTTTTCTATCCAGTCTCTTTGGAAACATACAAGGAGTAATGACCGAGCACCTATCTATGCTCTTTGCTATTCCCGGTTTTTGGTATGTAATCAAGGCCACGCGCAACAGGCATTTTTTCTTTGCCGGTCTTCTCTTCGGCATCGCAGCTATGACCAAGCTCAACCTCGCTTATCCCATATTCTTTACCGGTCTAGGTATAGTATTTTTCAGGTATAAGGACAAAGGATTCGCAGCGGCTATAAAAACGGGCTGTTACTATGCTATCGGTGGTATTATTCCTGTGCTGTGTACCGCCGCTCCTTATTATTTCAGCGGACTATTCGAAGTGTGGTGGGAATCGGTGATTCTCGCTCCCCTTCACTACGACACCCCAAATCCGGCAAATAATATCGATGCCTTTGTAGATCTGCTTCCCTTTATCTTTATTACCGGTATTCTTATACTGCTCAACCACAAAAAGAAGTGTTTCCCAAAACGCTGCCAAAACTATACCTATATATTACTATCCATTTTTGGAGTTATGTTCTCCTTTGTCCAATCCGGGGAAGTCAACAGCCACTACCTCATACAACTATATCCCTTCCTAATTCTACCTCTAGCTATTGTAGTCAGTCATTTTTCACAGCTCAACAGTATAAAAATCATCCCTTTTATCGCCCTTGTAGTTATGCTTCTGATACAGTTTGAACCCTTGCGGGAATATTACCATGTGGGCAACAGAATATTGGACGGAAAGTCTCCCTACAACGGAGAAGGCATTGAGGTTTCGGAATATATCGAAAAAAACATAGGCGATGTAAGGTCGGTCTTTTTTCTGGAAAACCATATTGGTTACTGGCTTACAGACGAGTACCCTCCTACTAAATCGGTGACCCATCCCACCAATCTCAAACGCGAACAACTCTACCCTTATTTTGACAATCCTCGTCTTAACAGCATAGAAGAACTCAAATATATCTGTTCAGAGATAAGTCCTGAACTCATCGTAACCGAAAAAGGAAAGATTCCTTTTTTAAATGACAACACCGCGCAAAACATCTATTTCAAAAACATCCTCAACAGCCGATACCACCTTATAAAAAAAATAGGAGAAGCCGAAATTTACCGACTTAAGTAAATTGGGTGGAAGAGCACCTTCAATAACAAAACCCTTTTGGGGTAGTCTGAGTCTACTGGCTGATATCACCACGTCAGCTCCTAGGGTTGCTTCCTCGTGATGACAATGCTCCTAAAACTAAAAAACTACAAACTAAGAACTATGAACTAATCAACCCCAACCTCACAGTCTTTCGAGCACTGGCAAAAACCGGGAAGCATAGTTGCGCACTACCTCTCGATCAAAGTGCTTCTCTTCTGATATGCGAAAAACTATGGGGATTCCACTCATTTTTTCAATAATGGATTCGGTCGACGGGTTTTCTGCTCCACTGATAACAATTCCCGCTATATCCGCATTTCTACGCTTCAGTGCTTCTACTGTCAGCAATGTATGATTAATACTTCCCAGATAATTTCTCGAGACCAAAAGCACCTTATGGTCTGGCCTGATTAGATCTGCAATGGTATCCTTTTCATTTAAGGGCACCAACACCCCACCCGCACCTTCAATCACCAGATGGTTGTCAGTTTGGGGTTCCGATATTGCCCCTACATCTATGTGTACTCCATCTATATCGGCAGCCGCATGCGGACTCATAGGCGTATTCAGCGCATAGGCATTGGGGTAAGTTTTTGTTGTTGAATTGGAAATAAGCGCAGACAGCTTATGTGTGTCTGAATAATCCAGATCACCCGCCTGTACGGGCTTCCAGTAATCGGCCTTTAGCGCCTCGACTACCACAGCCGACACTACGGTCTTACCTACTTCGGTAGATATTCCGGTAATAAAAAATTTCTTTTTCATGTTTAAATTTTTTTACGCAATTCAGAAAGCAGATGCAGGGCTGTCGAGATCTCTTCTTCTGTATTATAGCTGTGAAGACAAAAACGCAGTCGTTCCCTACCTTCAGGTACTGTGGGCGACAATATGGGTTTAACTAAAAAGCCCTGTCTCTCCAGCTCCTGTGCCAAGTGTTTCACCCTGTCGTTTCCAGGAATCACACAGCAGTGTACCGCAGAGCGACTTTCTATAAAACAGGACGACAGCTGTAATACTTCTACCTGCCTTCGGAAGAAATCGACATTGTGTATCAAGGCGTTTCGCACAGCTGCTGTCATCTCGTCATAAGCAACCATAATCGCAGCTAGGGCATGAGGAGGCATAGCTGTAGTGTATATAAAACTACGTGCAAAATTGATGAGATAATCCTTTAACCTATTTGAACCCAGCACAGCTGCGCCATGACATCCTACCGCCTTTCCGAAGGTTGCAATACGAGCAAATACCCTGTCTTGCAAGTCGAGTTCCTGTACCAATCCTTCTCCTCTCTGCCCAAAAACCCCTATCGCATGAGCCTCGTCTACTATCAAAAATGCACCATACTGTTCGGCAAGCGCGGTCATCTTATCCAGGTTAGGAATATCGCCATCCATAGAAAACACCGACTCGGTTACAATAAACAGATGTCCTTCGACGGGTTGTTCCGCATTGTTTTTCACCCTTCGAATACGCGATTCCAAGTCGTCTATATCGTTGTGCTTAAACCGAAAGCCCTTTCCCTGCCCCATACGTATCCCATCGCGTATACTGGCGTGTATCAATTCGTCGTACAACACCACATCACCGCGTTGAAGCACACTGGAAAACAATCCGATATTGGCATCATAGCCCGAATTGAACACCAAAGCGGCTTCTGCCTTGTGAAATTTGGCAAGTTTTTCTTCTACCCTGCCATAACAGGCGTGATTTCCCGACAAAAGTCGCGAACCCGTTCCTCCATTTTGAGGTCTACCGAGCCGTTCTACGAGATCAGCTGCCCGATAAAAGAGAGAAGTGTTTTTCGAAAGTCCGAGGTAATCGTTAGAATAAAAATCCACTCCTTCCAAAAGTAGGGGCAAAGACCGGATTGCATTGTGTTCTTCACGATCTTTTAATCTCCTGTATAGTTTTTCAGGTAATGACATAAGTCAAAGGTATAAAAAAGCAGCACAGCACAGGCTTAAAAAACAGACGATTTAGCACGGTTATTTTCCTCAAAAACGCTATTTTTGAAATTCAAAATCCGCTTTTCGATTTAGGGTTTCAACACAAATTGATCTCCGTCAAATCTACGAAAACGTTTTCGTAGATTAACCCTTATATAACGCGGCTTGACAAAGTATAACAACATGTTAATTTGCATCGTTTTTCTTTGCGGATAAACTAAATTTCGTTAACAAAAACTATTGTTTTGCCCCCCTTTGCGTTAAAGTTTCTTAAAAGCATTTCCAATTGTGTTTTTCTGACATATCTTTGCTTCAGCAAAAGGGGTGGTGCCCTTTTGTAACTTTAAGTAAAGTTTTCATAATTTAAAGTTTTGGTTGGTTAATTGAAAGGCCTGGAGATATCCGGGCCTTTCGTTTTTTATACCCCTTTCTCTTTCAACGGCACAAACGCTATACCCTCGTTGTGTGTAATCACGGCTCAAAACAATATTTCACAACTTTCGATCAAAATTAATAGCCTGTTGTTTTTCTGGCATTGTGGCAACATTTTATTATTTTTACAGATAATTTTTGGCCCGTATATGAGAACTCACATCTTAACCTTCATAGTTTGTTGTCTCTTGGTTACCGCCAATGCACAACACAATGCCTTTGCATCTGGCGAATGGTTGCAGTACCGCGTACATTACGGTATCTTTAATGCGAGCTATGCCACATTGGAAATTGAGGAAGAATCCTTTGAAGGAAAACAGGTATTTCACGTTGTAGGCAAAGGGCGCACTACCGGACTGGCTAGACTGTTTTTCAAAGTGGACGACAATTACGAGAGTTATTTTGACAGAGACAGCGGACATCCTTACCGCTTTATCCGTCAGATAGACGAAGGGGGGTATACCAAAGATTTGCAGATAGATTTCGATTACGCCTCAGGGCAAGCTATAGTAAACAATAAAAAACATAAGAAAACAACCACCATTGCAGTGGATAGCGACATTCACGATCTGCTCTCTGCGGTGTATTTTTTACGCAACCACTTCACCTCCGAAGACATGCAGCAAGGCCTCGAAAAGGAACTCAACCTGCTTTATGACGATGATAAAACCTTCAAGTTTAAGCTCAAGTTCTTGGGGAAAGAAGTATTAAAGACTAAATTTGGCAAAATTTCGTGTATCAAGTTTCGCCCCTACGTTCAGGCAGGAAGGGTTTTTAAGGAGAAAGAAAGCCTTACGCTCTGGGTTACTGACGACGACAACAAGGTTCCTCTTCGCATCAAAGCCGAGTTGAAGGTAGGTTCTATCAAGGCGGATCTCGAGGAGTTCAAAGGCTTGAAACACCCGTTCAAAGTAGTAGCAGATTAAAATCATGGAAATAAAACCAGAAATTGCGGAAAGAATTCACAAATTAGAAGAAAAGTACAAGAATTCCGGACAGGATCTTGGAGCCTATCTCGACGGACTGCTACACCAGCGCTATCTCACTTATTGGGACTACGTACAACTGGACACCCTGCTCAGCCTTCAAGTTCCCCGCACTCACTTTCCCGATGAAGAGATCTTCATCATGTATCACCAGATTACCGAGCTCTACTTTAAGCTAATCATACACGAGCAAAAACAAATCGTAGACGACAAACTGCAGGACGCAGATTTTTTTATAAAAAAGATAGACCGCATAAATCGTTACTTCAAGGCGCTTATCACCTCGTTTGAAGTTATGGTTCACGGAATGGACCCCGAACAATTCATGCAATTCCGCATGTCGCTGCTGCCCGCCAGTGGTTTCCAATCGGCCCAATACAGAATGATAGAGTTGTATGCCACTCCTATGGAAAATTTGGTACATCATTCAGTAAGAGATCGCTTTTCTTCCGATACGCCTACAGAAGTACTCTATGAAAACATCTACTGGAAAAAAGGCGCAACCGACAAAGACACCAGAGAAAAGACACTTACGCTCAAACAGTTTGAATATCGCTATACTCCGAGATTTATGAGAATATCAAGTGTGGTAAAAAATGCCACCATATACGACAAATTCCTTCAGCTACCTCTGGAAGATCGGAACAGACCGGAGATTATAGAGAGCATGAAGTCACTAGATACCAATGCCAATGTAAACTGGCCTCTGGTACATCTGGGATCTGCGTATCGATACCTCAGAAAAGACGACACTACTATAGCAGCCTCAGGTGGAACCAACTGGAGGGAATTTTTACCTCCGGGATTTCAGAAAATCATCTTTTTTCCTGAAATTTGGAGCAAAGATGAAAGGGAAGATTGGGGAAAAGAATGGGTGGAGCACAGATTTAATCCGGAAAACTCGAGAAACTAATGTTGAAAAAAGTTGCTTTGCTTGCATTGGTCATCACTTTTATGGCCTGCAAAAAGGAGAAGGAAAAAAATGTAGAAACTGTAGAGAGAGAAGTTTCAGAGCCTATTGAAATTACAGAATTCGGGTTTAACCTCAACGACTATATCGTTCGCCGTGACACTGTAAAATCGGGTGATAGCTTTGGGGAAATCCTCGCCAGTAACAACCTAGATTACAGCAAGGTGTATCAGATTACCGAGGTTGCCAAAGACACTTACGACATAGTGAGAGGGCTCCGCGTAGGCAAGCCCTACACCCTGCTCTTTAGCAAAGACTCCTTACAAACACCACAGTGCTTTATATATCAACCCAACAAGGTAGATTATGTAGTGATCAACTTTGCCGATTCCATACAGGCTTACAAAGACAAAAAACCGGTCACTGTAGTAGAACGAGAAGCCTCAGGGGTTATCACCAGCTCGCTCTCTGAAGCCATCATGGATCAGAAGTTAGATTACCAAGTCGCATACGAACTCTCTAATATTTACGCTTGGACTGTCGATTTTTTCAGACTTCAGAGCGGAGATCGGTTTAAGATTATCTTTGAAGAAAAATATATAGACGACACCATCTACGCGGGCATTGGAAATGTAAAGGCCGCCTATTTTGAACACAACAAAAAACCCTTTTACTCTTTCAAATTCCAAACCGACTCTGTAAACAAGGTAAGCGATTATTACGACGAGAAGGCCAATACGCTTCGCAGAGCGTTCTTAAAGGCTCCTCTGGAATACAGCAGGATTTCCTCCCGATATAATCCGAGACGTTTCCATCCCGTACAAAAGCGTTGGAAAGCCCACCTCGGAACCGACTATGCCGCCCCGCACGGCACTCCTATCAAAGCTACAGCCAACGGCACCGTTACCAAATCGAGCTACACTTCCGGCAATGGGAATTATGTAAAAATAAGACACAACAGCACTTACGAAACACAATACCTACACATGTCGAAGCGAGCTGCCAAAGTAGGACAATACGTAAAACAAGGCGAAGTGATAGGTTATGTGGGAAGCACCGGTCTGGCTACCGGTCCGCATGTGTGCTACCGCTTCTGGAAAAACGGAAAACAGGTAGATCCCTACAAACAGGACCTCCCCTCTGCCGAGCCGATCAAAAAAGAACTCAAAGACAGTTATCTGACATATATAGAGCCACTCAAGTCGAGACTGGACAATATTATTTTTGAAGAGGATCAAGAAAAATTGATCACCTCTGCCGAATAGGATCCTTCTGCACCCAAACCTTTTAATAACGTATTGACAATGCCTTTACCGAAAATAAACCCTATTCAAACTCAGACCTGGAAAAAACTGGCAGATCACTACCGAGAAACTCGCAACACTGAAATGAAGTCTCTCTTTGAAACCGATCCCGAAAGAGCTTCTAAGTTTGCGGTACAATGGAACGATTTTTTTGTCGATTACTCCAAAAATCGCATTTCGGAAGAGACTTTAAGTCTGCTTTTGGCATTGGCGGAAGAGGTACAACTGAAAGATGCTATACAAAAATATTTTTCGGGTGATCTTATTAATGAAACCGAAAACCGCGCAGTGCTCCACACCGCACTTCGCGCTTCGGAAAGTGCAGATATCAGGGTAGACGAGGTAAATATCGTACCCGAAATACAAGAGGTGAGAAAAAAGATAAAGACATTTAGCGAGGCTGTCATTTCAGGCGAAAAAAAGGGATATACCGGAAAGGCGTTTACCGATGTGGTCAATATCGGTATTGGAGGTTCAGACTTAGGACCCGCCATGGTGGTCGAAGCCTTGAAATTTTATAACAATCACCTACGAGTACATTTTGTGAGCAACGTAGACGGCGATCACGTTTACGAAAGCCTAAAAGGCCTCAATCCTGAAACTACGCTCTTTGTCGTAGTATCAAAAACCTTTACAACCCAGGAAACACTCAGCAATGCCAATACTATAAAAAACTGGTTCCTAAAACACGGCTCTCAAGAGGATATCGCTAAGCATTTTGTTGCCGTATCGACCAATCTTCCCAAAATAACAGAATTTGGTATTGCCGATGAAAATGTGTTCCCTATGTGGGATTGGGTAGGTGGGCGCTTCTCACTGTGGAGCGCTGTAGGCCTCTCTATAGCTCTGGCTGTAGGTTATGAACACTTCGAACAACTATTGGAAGGTGCTAGAAAAATGGACGAGCATTTCAGATCGGAAGAGTTTGAAAAAAATATCCCTGTCATTTTGGCGCTTATCAGCCTGTGGTACAACAATTTTTACGGAGCCGAAAGCGAGGCTATCATTCCCTATACACAATATTTAAACCGCTTTTCAGCATATCTGCAACAGGGAATTATGGAGAGTAACGGAAAGAGCGTAGACCGAAGCGGTCACCGGGTAAACTACCAGACGGGAACCCTGATTTGGGGAGAGCCAGGAACAAATTCGCAACACGCTTTCTTTCAGCTTATTCACCAGGGAACCAAACTTATTCCTGCAGATTTTATCGGTTTTGCAAAGTCACTACACGGAGACAGCAGTCACCACAACAAACTCATGGCCAACTTCTTTGCCCAAACCGAGGCGCTGCTCAACGGAAAAACCAAAGCAGAGGTCATCGCCGAATTTAAAGCCAAGGGAACAGCCCAAGAGGAGATCGACCAACTGCTTCCCTTTAAAGTGTTTGAAGGCAATAAACCCACCAACACTATACTCATAGACCAGCTTACCCCCAAAAGTCTCGGAGCGCTTATCGCCCTCTACGAGCACAAGATATTTGTTCAAGGAGTTGTTTGGAATATCTTCAGCTACGATCAGTGGGGGGTAGAACTCGGAAAACAACTGGCCAATACCATCTTAAACGATATAGATCATCCGGAAAATACAGTACACGACAGTTCTACCACACAACTACTAAAATATTTTACCTCCAAACAATAAACAGCATACTTTTTAACATTGCACAACACTCACAGCACCTCTTTTTGAGCTCAGTTATGGAAGTTTTGTTATAGATACAACTTTTCATCACAAAATTATGTTAATAAATATGTGTAAAAATTAAACTTTCCACAAGTAAACCCACTTATTTAATGAGTAATTTTATGAGAAGCGTTAAAACACTTGAATGTTAACTTATTTAACATTGACTTAATATTCAATATAGGCAGATACATCAATTTTGCATAACTAAATCTTTTATAAATCTCACAGATGAAGACAATTTACAATGTGTTTTTTACGGTAGTTTTTGCTCTTGTGGCAACAACTACCTTTGCGCAGGTAACTACGTCCAGTATTAACGGGCAGGTTACAGATGATCTCGGACCGCTTATGGGTGCGTCCGTTGTCGCAACGCACACCCCTTCCGGAACTACTTATGGCGCCGTTACTAACGAAGACGGGCGCTATACACTGCCCGGGATGCGTGTAGGCGGACCGTATACCGTAGAGATATCCTATATGGGATACGGCACCAATGTTACCAAAAACATCACTATTGGATTGGGTGCATCCTTTATCCACAATGTGGTTTTAACTCAGGAAAGCATGGAGTTAGACCAGGTAATTCTCACCGCACAAAGGGGAAAATTTTCAGCCCAAAAAACCGGAGCCGCTACCAACATTTCCAACGAGCAAATGACTGCACTGCCTACTATCAGCAGGAGTATTGCAGATATGGCTCGTGTTTCTCCTTATGCCAACGGCATGAGTATGTCGGGCGGAGACGGACGTTCGACCAACTTTACTATAGATGGGGCCAACTTCAACAACAACTTTGGTTTGAGTGCTAACTTGCCTGGTGGTGGAAACCCCATCTCATTAGACGCTATCGAAGAAGTTCAAGTAGTTGTTTCTCCATTCGACGTACGTCAGACTAACTTTATCGGTGGTGGTATCAACGCCATTACAAAGTCGGGAACCAACACTTTTAAAGGTTCTGTATACACCTTGTATACCAATCAGGATATGCGTGGTAACAGAATTGGAGACACCGACTTCGGAGAGCGTCCGAAAGCATCTACAACTACTATTGGAGCCACTGTTGGCGGACCTATTATAAAAGATAAATTATTCTTTTTTGTCAATGCTGAAACTGTAAAAATACCAGGGCAAGTTGTAGATTGGAGACCTTCAGAAGACGGAGTTGCAGACTTGGATTTAATGCGTTCTCGTACCAGTATTGCCGATATGGAAACCGTAAGAAACCATTTGATCGACAATTACGGTTACGATCCCGGATCGTATGACAGCTATCCTGCGGACGAAACCAACAAAAAATTGTTGATCCGTCTGGATTGGAACATCAATGACGCACACAAATTGAGCGTTCGATACAACTACACTAAAAATGAGGCGTGGAACCCTACAAACGGAAACTCTACAGATGCCGGATACCGAAATAGAACTATGGATCGTATTTCACAGTACTCCATGGCCTTCTCCAATTCTACGTACTCGATGAATAATATTGTAAACTCAGTATCTTTCGACTTAAACAGTAGATTCTCAGACAAAATTTCGAATCAGTTTTTGGCCACTTATACCAAAATAGAAGATATGCGTGGTACAAACTCATCGCCCTTCCCCTTCATCGACATCATGAATGGATTGAACGCTGATGGCACTCAAAATATAGAGCCCTATATGTCTGCAGGTTACGAACTGTTTACTTGGAATAATGGGGTAAACAACAATATTTTGACCATTGTTGACAACCTCACTTACTACGCAGACAAGCACAAAATTACTGCAGGTTTGAGCTATGAGCACCAAATGGCAAACAACTCCTATATGAGAAACGGTACAGGGTATTACCGATACGCCAGCTTGGAGGACTTCCTCAATCAAGCCGCTCCGAGAGACTTCGCCGTAACTTACGGTTATGATGGAGAAACCGATCCTACCGCAGAGGTTGCTTTCAACCAGTTTGGAATATATCTTCAAGACGAATGGGATATTAACAGCAAGTTTAAACTCTCTGTAGGTCTTCGTGCAGATTACTTAAAATACGAAGACAATATACTCAGAAACAATGCCATCTACGATTTGGATTTCGCAGGTAGACATATAGATACTGGTAGTTGGCCGGATGCCAATGTTCAAATCTCACCAAGAGCAGGATTTATCTGGGATATAAAAGGAGACCAGTCTATGAAACTCCGAGGTGGAACCGGTATCTTCTCCGGAAGATTGCCTTTGGTATTCTTCACCAATATGCCTACCAACTCCGGTATGGTGCAAGGAAGTTATGCCGCTACCACTACCTATAATGCAGACGGTTCTGTAAATGTTGCACATCCTGCCTTGGCAGATTTGGCGGGCCCGATGATTACAGACGTAAACGAAATGATAGACAGGTTGGGATTACCCAATACCATTACTCCTGAAGATGGTGTTTTGCCACGTGATATCAACGGTGTAGATCCCAACTTCAAAATGCCACAAGTGTGGAAAACTTCTTTGGCTTTCGACTATCAAATCCCTACTAAATTCCCATTCTCGGTGACTTTAGAAGGTATTTACACCAAAACCTTAAACGGTGTGATGCTCAAGAACTACAACCTTATGCAGCCCGACGATTCATGGGAGCGTTTTAGCGGACCCGACAACCGCTATATGTATCCTTCTGATCTCTCTACTATTTCTTACCAGGATAGAGCTGCATATATGCTGTCTAACACCAATGAAGGTTGGGGAGCTATAGGGAACATCACTTTGAATGCTGAGCCGGTAAAAGACTTGAATTTAATGGCTTCTTATACCTATACCGAATCTAAAGAGATTTCAGGTATGCCAGGTAGTAACGCGGCCTCCGCTTATAACGGACTTATCCAAGTAAACGGACCTCATTTGCCTAAACTCCAACGTTCACAATACGTAATTCCGAGTAGAGTTATCGCTTCTGCTTCTTATAAATTACCTTGGTCTAACGACTTCTTAAAATCATCTACCTTCGTGAGTTTGTTCTATTCTGGATATTCTCCTTTTGGAAATAGCTACACCTACACCAACGATATGAACGGAGATGGTATCGGAACAGATTTGATCTATATTCCAAAAGGAAGAGGAGACATCAACTTTGTGAGTCAAGCTGATGAAGATGCGTTCTTCGACTTTATGGAGCAGGATAAATATTTGAAAAAACACAAAGGAGAATACGCAGAGGCCTATGCTGCTCGCGCTCCTTGGGTTCACAAATTCGACCTTAGATTACTGAGAGAGTACTACTTCAAGATCGGTGAATCTACAAACACCTTGCAATTGAGCTTAGACTTCCTCAACATAGGAAACCTTATCAACAGCAAATGGGGTGTTAGAAAATCAAATAGCATATCCAACAATAGCGCTGTCTTAACTTATGAAGGAGTAAATGCCGACAACGAGCCTACTTACTCTTTCCCAACAGTTAATGGAGATTACCCAACAAAATCTTACGATTACTACTACAACTACAACGAAACTTGGCAACTACAAGTTGGCGTTAGGTATAAGTTTAACTAATCGCAACTTTACAATGTATAAAAACCTCACCTTCGGGTGGGGTTTTTTTATATCCCCTTACCACCCGTCTTTATCTCAAAAATCACTACTTTTGATAAAACTTAAAAACAAAGACATGGGCATCGTTCAAACCTTACACTCTTACTGGGCATACCTCACTCTTGCCATGCTAGTCATCGCTGCTATCAACGCGATTATGGGCTATTTCAACAGCAAACCCTACATCATGGGCAAAGACCTCCGCATAAGTCTTTTTGCACTTATTTTTACACATATACAATTCCTTATCGGTTTAGTTTTGTACTTCGTTTCCGAACGATTTTCACTCTGGTCCGAACTCGGAGTTGGAGGAGTGATGAAAAACGAACTGGCAAGGCTTTTACTGGTCGAACATCCTCTTACCAACATCCTCGCTATTATACTCATTACCATAGGATGGTCGAAACACAAAAAAATAGAGAATGCAAAGGGAAAATTCGGAAAAATAGCCTTTTTCTATACCCTCGGTCTCGTCCTACTACTCGCTAGAATCCCTTGGGATCAATGGTTGTAGCTTAAAAAAATATATCGTCTTGTTTGAAAAGTGGGTCTCATTCATAGAAAGAAAAGGCGTTAAGGCCACCCCGGTGCGAATGCTCACCCTGGAACAACTGTGCAAAGACCACAATGCAAAAAGCCTTTCCGAACTGCAGATATTGTTAGATACCGTCGACAAGGCCACGATATATCGTACCCTCAAAACTTTTGAAAAACACGGCATCATACACGCGATTGACACCGACAGTGATGCCGTAAAATACGCCCTGTGTAGCCCGTACTGCGCTGCAGAAGAACACACTCATACTCACCCTCATTTTGTATGCGAGAAGTGCAGTGCTACCTATTGCCTTGAAGAAACCAAAATATCCCTGTTGCAATTCCCCGAAGACCACGCCGTAAACAGCGTGGCAGTAATTATCAAAGGACGCTGCCCTTCCTGTCGAGAGAACACACCTTAAAAATTTCCTATCGGCTTTACTCCGTATTCTGACATCTGAACTTTGCAACCGGGTTACATCTTTTATCTCCTAATTTTGGTTCGTAAATCAATCCGACACCACCCGGATTCCTAAAAAGACAACAAGATGCAGTCACATACCCATCACACCGGATGTCATCACGAACACAGCGGTGTATTCGGCAAAAATACCGAGCTCGTATTTTCCATCCTCTGCGGAGTATTTCTACTTGCGGCTTACCTGTTAGACAAATTTGTTCCACAAAGCGATTACGCCCTGTACTGTTGTATCTCAGCCTATTTTTTCGGAGGATATTTCGCCCTGAAAGAAGCGATTGAAAAAATAATCCGCGGCGGATTTGAAATAGACTTCCTTATGATTGTCGCCGCCGTAGGAGCGGCTGTTATCGGTAAGTGGACCGAAGGAGCATTGCTGCTCTTTCTCTTTAGCCTGGGCCACGCTTTGGAACACTATGCCATGAACAAAGCGAGAAACTCCATCAAAGCCTTGGGAAACTTATCTCCAAAAAAAGCCGTGGTGAAGAGAAATGACACTATAGAAGAAATACCCATAGAGCAACTCGAGATAGGCGATATCATCATAGTAAAACCCAATAGCAGAATCGCAGCAGACGGGCTTGTTGTGGGAGGGAAAAGCAGTGTAGATCAAAGCCCTATTACCGGTGAGAGTATAGCGGTAGACAAACATCCGGTAGAAAGCGGTAAAGAAACCGCTGATTTCGCCAATATTCCCACCCCAAACAAGGTTTTTGCCGGTACCGTAAACGGCAATGGTGCCTTGGAAATAAAGGTGTTAAAACTATCACGAGATTCGACCATGTCGCGTATGATAAAACTGGTGAACGAAGCCGAATCGAAGCAATCACCTACCCAGCATTTTACCAAAAAATTCGAGAAGGTATTTGTGCCCTCCGTTATACTTCTAGTCGTCGTACTTTGCTTTGCCTTTCTAGTAATAGACGAAGCTTTTTCCACTAGTTTCTACCGAGCTATGACCGTACTCGTTGCTGCCAGTCCTTGCGCTCTAGCTATTTCCACGCCAAGTGCTGTGCTGAGTGGTGTAGCGAGAGCTGCCCGATCCGGAGTACTCATCAAAGGAGGAAAGGCACTAGAGAACCTCGGTAGTTTGACGGCAATAGCCCTCGACAAAACCGGTACCCTTACCCAGGGAAAACCACAGATCACCAACCTAATCGCCTTTGATCAGGAAGAAGAAATCTCATTTCTCCACTGTGTACTTGCCTTAGAAAAACAGAGTGACCACCCCCTAGCTCGCGCCATAGTTTCCGGCATCTCTGAAAAATTATCTTTGGCTGCGACAAAAAACATCCCCGAAGCTTCTGATATCGAGGCTATTCAAGGCAAAGGAATCAAGGCTGTATACGAAGGAGAGCCCGTTTACATAGGAAACCTCGCTCTGTTCAAAGACGAGACCAAAATGGTGATTCCAAAACCTGTTCTGAAGCAGATAACAAGCTTTCAAGAAGAAGGACATACCGCCATGCTTGTGAATAAAAGGGGTGTTTTTACAGGGATCATCACCCTTATGGACAGTCCGAGAGAAAGTGCGCGAGAAACCCTTGAAAAGCTGAGGAGAATCGGAATTCAAAAAATGATTATGCTTACCGGCGACCACCAGAGAGTGGCAGATGCTATCGCCACTCAGATCGGACTTACCGATGCCCACGGCGATTTGCTTCCGGAAGACAAAGTAGAGCTTATCAAAAAACTGCGCAGGGAAGAATCTCGTATCGCCATGGTAGGCGACGGGGTAAACGATGCCCCGGCTATGGCACACAGTACCGTAGGTATAGCCATGGGAGCTGCGGGTTCTGATGTAGCCCTCGAAACCGCAGATATCGCATTGATGAACGACAAACTGGAAAAACTTCCCTTTGTGATAGCACTGAGTAGAAAATCCAAAAAGATCATCCGACAAAACCTGTGGATCAGTATGGGTATGGTGCTGTTTCTCGTCCCCTCGGCCATCATCGGATTTACCGGAATCGGCTCCACTGTAGCCCTACACGAAGGCTCTACATTATTGGTCGTCATCAACGCACTCAGATTGCTAGCTTATAAAGGGTAATAGGAATAGTTTTTTAGTTCTTAGTTGGTGGTTTATTAGGCTGACTGACAAACAGAATGTGGTTCTGAAAACTCTCCCCCCTATTTGCAATCAACTCCTCCCTTCAGACGAAAGGAGGTGGCATACTGGAGGTATGACGGAGGGTTTGAAAACCCTAACTATCCCAATATTACAAGTCTTAGTGCTATTCGAGAGACTCCGGCTGCAAAACCTGAGCTTGTCCCTACCAACCCGGCTGGGAAAGATTTTTCCCCAAGATTAAAGAATCTTTAACAGCACAATATTCCTTCTCCACACATTATTTCTCTTCATTTTGTCTTGACACAAAACGAAGCAAAAAGTCAAGAAGCCTTTGAGGAAATTTTCCCGGCACACCGGGAAACCAGCTGAATTCCCGCTACACGCTCTTTTTGCTATTGCAAACGCGATTCCGCGGGAATTAAGCTTATTTCTGAAAAGGCTTCGGGTTTGGGAAATATCGACATGTAGGTCGTACAAAACAAAAAAACAAAAAAACACTAAGAACTACGAACTAATCAACAACAAATCTCACCACACTAATTCGTCTATGGGGGAGACGCAAAATTTTGCGTCTCTACAGCGTCTGGTTTATGTCATATCGCTGTTCTACTAATCGCCCTGTATAAGGTTGTAAGGCCATAATAAACAACTATGAACTAATGGATTGTTATTGGGTTAATGGGTTATTGAGTGATAACTCATCACCAAGTCTCCGCGTCAACAAAAACCCTTCCTTCATTTTGTCTTGACACAAAACGAAGCAAAAAGTCAAGAAGCCTTTAAGGAAATTTCCCCGGCACACCGGCGAACCAGCTGAATGCCCACTCCATGCTCTTTTCGCTATCGCGAACGCAATTCCGTGGGAATTCAGCTTATTTCTGAAAAGGCTTCGAACTTGGAAAATATCGGGAGTATAGTTCGTACAATACGAAAAAACAAAAACACAGAAAAACAAAATCACTGACTACGCCTGAAATAGGTTGCCCTTTTTCGCAAGATAATACAACATGAAAAAATCAGGAACCCGACGAGTTTTTGACTTGGATTTAAAATTAAGTTTGGTAAGTCAGATTGAAAAGGGAGAATTAAAAGTATCAGAG
>JAJUFH010000050.1 GCA_029266035.1 Sinomicrobium sp. | reverse complement strand
CGTGAAGCGGGAATTCAGCTGGTTTCCCGCGATAGCCGGGAAAATTTCATTAAAGGCTTCTTGACTTTTTGCTTCGTTTTGTGTCAAGACAAAATGAAGGAAAGATTTTGCTTGAGACGCAGAGACTTGGCGATGAGGGGACGAGGAGACCGAGAGACTTAGAGAAAAGTAGTCGGAGGAGTCATTCCAGTCCTAACTTTGTTCATCGACTAAAAATCTATCGACAGCACATCGAAAATCACTTATGCTCTTATCTTCTCCAGTATGTACTCCGGGCAGCGTACTGGTCGACCGCTGCGCTTGTCTACAAAGACCAGTACAGTATTACCTATGGTGAGCAATTCGTCGTTTTCACTTAATATTTTGTAATCAAATTCTATTTTCACTCCGGGTTCTTCGCGAAGTGATGTCACTACCTTGATCAGGTCGTCGTACTTGGCCGACTTTTTGTAATCGAGTTTCAGAGAAACCACCGGCAACATAATTCCGTTTTCCTCCATAGAGCGATACGACACCCCTATACTCCTAAGCCACTCAACCCTACCCATTTCGAGAAATTGCGCATAGTTGCCGTGATACACCACTCCCATCTGATCGGTTTCACCATATCTAATTCTTATATTGATTTCGTGTGTTTTCATAAAAAAATATCGTATATTTCAGCTGTTAAGGTAATGTAAAAATATCATTAACGGGTATGAGAAAAAAAAAGTAAATATTCAACCGGTATTTGATTTTTTTTTTCAATTTTTTGTTCACATATTTGTTCAACCTAAAACGGGAAGATATATTATTTTCGATCTTCTTAATAATCACTAACCTAACGAAAAAAACTATTTAGAGGTAATGAATTTGACTGCTCAATCGGTATGGGATAATTGTCTGTCTTTTATTAAGGATAATATTCAGCCCCAGGCATACAACACCTGGTTTGCCCCGATAAAGGCTGTCAAACTTAGCGATTGCGCGTTGAGTATACAAGTGCCGAGCAAGTTTTTTTACGAGTGGTTGGAAGAGCATTATGTCAAATTATTAAAGGTTGCTCTCACCAAAGAATTGGGAGAAAATGCCAAACTGGTATACATTATCAAGATGGAAAACACCTATGGCAACCGGCGTCCTTTTACCGAAAAGATACCAAGTAGCAACCGCACCCATCTGCAACCACAAGAACTGGATGTACCGGTAAAGCACAAAAACCCGGAATTGAAAAATCCTTTTGTCATTCCGGGAATCCGAAATATAAAAATCGAATCTCAGCTCAACGCTAATTACAACTTCGACAATTTTCTGGAAGGCGATTCCAATCGCCTTGCCCGATCGGCCGGATTGGCTGTAGCCAACAAACCGGGAGGTACTTCTTTTAATCCACTGCTTATCTTTGGAGGAGTCGGGTTGGGAAAAACTCACTTGGTTCACGCTATAGGTGTAGATATCAAAGATAAATATCCCGAAAAGACGGTGCTTTATATCTCTGCCGAGAAGTTTACTCAACAGTTTATAGAATCGGTCAAAAAGAACACCAGAAACGACTTTATCCACTTCTATCAGCTGATAGATGTGCTCATCATAGACGACGTACAATTCCTCTCTGGGAAGTCGGCTACCCAAGATGTATTTTTCCACATCTTCAACCACCTGCATCAAAACGGAAAACAGGTAATTCTCACTTCCGACAAGGCTCCTGTAGATATGCAGGATATAGAACAACGACTGCTTTCTCGCTTTAAGTGGGGGCTTTCGGCAGAATTGCAAACTCCCGATTACGAAACTAGGATTTCTATCCTCAAAAACAAACTCTATCGCGACGGAGTAGATATGCCGGAAGAAATCATAGAATACGTGGCCAAAAATATCAAGACCAATGTAAGGGAACTGGAAGGAGCCATTATTTCACTTATCGCCCAATCGTCTTTCAACAAGAGGGAAGTCACCATAGAACTCGCCACTCAAATCGTCGAAAAATTTGTCAAAAGTACCAAACGAGAAGTCTCTATCGACTATATCCAAAAGGTGGTATCTGACTATTTCCAAATGGACGTCGCCACCTTACAGTCAAAAACCCGTAAGCGACACATCGTTCAGGCACGTCAATTAGCCATGTTCTTTGCCAAAAAATTTACCAAGGCCTCTCTGGCAAGTATAGGATCTCAAATAGGAAAAAGAGATCACGCCACAGTACTCCACGCCTGTAAAACAGTAGACAATCTGGCCGAGACAGATAAGCAATTCAGAAAACACCTGGAAGATATCTCTAAAAAGCTTACGCAGTAGGATGGTATTTAGTAGTGGGTATTTAGTATTTAGTATTTAGTATTAAGAGCTTCGGTTTTGAAAATCAGAATTTTAATGGTATGCTTAGGCAATATATGTCGTTCGCCACTGGCGGAGGGGATATTGCGTTCTAAGATAGATCCCGAAAGAGTTGAAGTCGATTCTGCCGGAACAGCGGGCTATCACATAGGAGAGGCTCCCGATAGGCGTTCGGTAGCTGTTGCGCGTAAAAACAATATCGATATCAGTAATTTGAGAGGGCGACAGTTTGAAGTAATGGATTTTGATCGCTTCGATCGCATTTATGTCATGGATCAGTCTAATTACGACAATGTCATAAGAATGGCGCGAAACAAAGACGACAGAAAAAAAGTAATGCTGATACTCAACCTCAATAATCCCAGAAGTGATAAGGAGGTACCCGACCCCTACTATGGGGGAGCAGAAGGTTTTGACAAGGTGTACCAGATGTTGGATGAGGCATGCGATATCATTGCATCCGGCATCGAATAATCAGTGAGGTTTACAATTTTAAAATGAGCGCGACAAACACACATAGAGGTACATTGTTTCTCATACCCGTAACGCTGGGAGAACAAGCTCCACTAGAAGTTCTTCCCATATCGGTAAAGCGAGCGATCGAGCAAACCGACCACTTTATTGTAGAAAACGAAAAGTCCGCCCGCCGCTTTATAAAAAAAATATGTCCCGAAAAGGTTCAAGCCGAACTCCTACTCTACCCTCTTAACAAACATACCGATCCCGGCGAACTTCCCGCTTTTTTACAGCCCTGTCTCGACGGCAAACAAGTAGGGATAATATCGGAAGCCGGCTGTCCCGGTATCGCAGATCCGGGAGCGGAAGTTGTCGCTATCGCGCATCAAAAAGGTATTCGAGTAGAACCCCTGGTAGGTCCCTCCTCCATTCTCCTCGCCCTGATGGCGAGCGGAATGAACGGACAGAATTTTGCCTTCAACGGCTATCTCCCCATAGATAAGTCACAGCGAAAACAAGAGATTAAAACACTGGAAAAACGCTCTACCGAACTCAAGCAATCTCAGATATTTATCGAAACCCCATACCGCAATAACCAGATGTTATCAGACCTGGCCGCCACACTACAAGGCAACACACTGGTATGCGTAGCCTGTGATATTACACTGCCCACTCAATACATACAAACTCAAAAAGCTTCTTACTGGAAAAAACACCAGATAGACCTCCACAAAAGACCTTGTATTTTTATCATCTATGCCGGGGTTTAGTTGGTTAGTTTGTAGTTGTAGTTTTAAAAAATGACCTTGCCTGAATAAGCTTGCCTTTTTTCAGGTTAATAATTAATGATTACTGTTGGTCTTTCTTTTGGGGCGCGCCCCAAAAGAAAAGTTTCAAATTCTTCTGGTTTCATATTTTTTAGTGAACCATGTGGTCGTTGT
>JAJUFH010000014.1 GCA_029266035.1 Sinomicrobium sp. | reverse complement strand
CACTAGTGTCCCATAAAATTAAAAGATGTTTAAAAACCAACAAATATCACACTCTAGAATGTCCAAAACGCACTTTTGAATTTTGAATTACAAGTTCATGAATTGAAGTCCGTTCACTTGAAAATTATATGTAAATCACTGTAATACAAACATAAACAGTTGTGTTGGTGAATTTTAATGGGACAGTAATGAAATAGAATATAAAATTATGGGATTTTTTGACAAGATTTTTGGAAGGGGAGCAGAGAGTGATAAAAATCACAATTCTGCCGGGGAGCTGAATTGGTTTCCGCTCAATTCTCTTGAACAACTCGACCAAATAGCAACAGAGAGCACTTCGGTTCCGATAGCTATTTTTAAACACAGTACACGCTGTGGGATTAGCAAGATGGTTTACGGTAATCTCCAACGGGATATGGATAGCTCAACTGCTGTTAAGCTGTATTATTTAGATCTGCTGAATCACCGTGATGTTTCAAATGCTATTGCAACGCGTTTTGGGATTGTACACGAAAGTCCGCAGCTACTTTTGATAAAGGACGGAAAAGTGGTTTACAACGCATCTCACGAAGCGATTACCGCTTCAGAACTATTGGAACAACTGGGATAAAACAAAAACGTTCCCACAGAATGCGGGAACGTTTTCAACCAACCAAAAACTAAGCCTCTTATCGAGGCTCATTACACTTTAAAATTTGTAGTCATTATCGGCAATTACACGATCTGAAATACTGTTTTTCAGGGCGATTACATCAGGCATATTTGTGTATTTTGTAAAGCGTTTGATTCCCATAAGCATCATGCGTTGTTCGTCACCTTTTGCAAAAGATGCAACAACTTCCTTGCCTTTGCTGTTTATAATGTCTACCGTTTTATACAGGTATAGACGCGCCATAGCGATTTGTGTATTGACAGCATCTTCTCCTTGCTTTTTCGCAGCTTTCTCTGTGCGCAACAATACCGATTCTGCTATATAGATATGGATGAGAATGTCTGCTGCAGATAGGAGTAATTGTTGGTGTTCTTCCAACTGCGGACCGTATTTTTGAACGGCTCCTCCGGCAACCATGAGAAATACCTTTTTGAGTTTGACAATCATTTCCTTTTCTTCTGCAAACAATTCGGAGTAGTCGGGGGTATCAAAAGAGGGTATTCCCATCAGTTCGTCGGCTACATTTTTTGCCGGACTTAACAGGTCGAGATGTCCTTTCATAGCTTTTTTGACCAACATTCCCACTACGAGCATTCTGTTGATTTCGTTAGTGCCTTCGTAAATGCGGGAAATACGAGCGTCTCTCCAAGCCGCTTCCATAGGGGTATCTTCAGAAAAGCCCATACCTCCAAAAATTTGTATTCCTTCGTCTGTACAATTCTGAATATCTTCGGAAAGGGCTACTTTAAGAATGGAACATTCAATGGCGTATTCTTCAACCCCTTTGAGTTCAGCTTCCTGATGAGAATTACCTTGTTCTTTGCGGAGTGCAATTCGATCTTCAATATTTTTGGCTGCCCTGTAGCAAGCCGATTCTCCAGCGTATAGGGTAGTGGCCATATCGGCAATTTTGGCTTTAATGGCGCCAAATTGAGCGATAGGAGTGCCAAATTGTACCCTTTCGTTAGCGTATTGTACCGAATTGCTAATCACCCTTCGCTGTGCATCCAAGCAGGCAGCTGCAAGTTTGATACGACCAATATTGAGAGCATTCATGGCAATTTTAAAACCATTTCCTCTTTCAGAAAGCATATTTTCTACCGGTACTTTGGTTTCGTTGAAAAATACCTGTCGGGTAGAGGAGGCTCTGATGCCGAGTTTGTGCTCTTCTTCTCCGAGAGTAATCCCGTTTTCAGGATCGTATTCTACGATAAATCCGGTGATGTTCTTGTCGTTTTCAATTCTCGCAAAAACAATCATAAGATTACAGAAACCAGCATTGGAAATCCACATTTTCTGACCCGAAATCAAATAGTGTTTTCCATCTTCACTCAAGACGGCTTTGGTTTTTCCGCTATTGGCATCACTTCCCGCTCCAGGTTCAGTAAGGCAATATGAGCCAAACCATTCGCCGGAGGCGAGTTTGGGTACGTATTTCTGCTTTTGCTCTTCCGTACCATAGAGCAATATTGGCATGGTTCCTATTCCGGTGTGAGCTCCAAAAGCTGTAGCTAGTGAACCCGTAGCTCCGGAAATATAATCACAAACCAACATGGTCGATACAAAGCCCATGCCCATGCCGCCGAACTCTTCGGGTACGGCTATGCTTAGGAGACCGAGCTCGCCAGCTTTTCGCATAATCTCTTCGGTAAAAGCGTAGTCTTTTTTCTCAAATCTATCTTTGTTGGGCCATACTTCGCGATCTATAAAATCTTTTACCGTATCGCGCATCATTCTCTGCTCTTCAGAAAAATCTTCTGGAGTAAATACGTCCTCACAATTAGTTTCCCTCACGAGAAATTGTCCGCCTCGTAGTAGGTTGTTTTTTTCTGCTTGTGTTTCCATAACCCTTGATTCTATTAGTTTTTTATCTATAACAATTCGTAAATACCGGCAGCTCCTTGTCCGGTACCCACACACATAGTCACCATACCGTACTTGTTACCGCGACGTTTCATCTCATCGAATAGCTGTACAGAGAGCTTGGCACCCGTACAACCGAGTGGATGCCCTAAGGCGATGGCTCCACCATTGACATTTACAATATCCGGATTGAGTCCTAGTGTTCGGATAACAGCCAGAGACTGTGAAGCAAAGGCCTCGTTGAGCTCTATCAATTCGATATCTCCCAATTGCATCCCGGTCTGTTTTATCGCTTTAGGAATGGCTTTTATCGGACCTACACCCATGATTCTGGGTTCTACTCCAGCGGCGGCATAGCTCACCAATCTCGCTATTGGCTCGAGGTTTAACTCTTTTACCATCGCTTCACTCATCACCATTGCAAAGGCAGCTCCATCACTCATCTGAGAGGAATTCCCGGCAGTTACACAACCGTTATTGGCAAATACAGGTCTGAGCTTTGCGAGAATTTCCTTTGAGGTATCGGCTCGTGGACCTTCGTCTTTGCTCACAGTATACGATTTTGTGGACTTACGCCCGGAACCATCTACATAAACTTGTTCGACTTCAATGGGAACAATCTGTTGATCGAACTTACCTTCCGCTTGTGCTTTTAATGCTTTTTGGTGCGAATTATAAGCAAACTCGTCCTGATCCTCCCTCGATATTTTGTATTGTTCGGCAACAGCTTCGGCGGTGAGTCCCATTCCCCAGTAGTAATCTTCGTGACCCGCCTTGGCTAGTGCATAATCAGGTACAGGCTTATAACCGCCCATTGGGATATAGCTCATACTTTCAGCTCCACCTGCGATGATACAATCGGCCATTCCCGACTGTATTTTGGCTGTTGCTATACTGATAGTTTCTAAACCGGAAGCACAATATCTGTTTACCGTGACTCCCGGTACATCTATGATATCGAGCCCCATCAACGAGATAAGCCTTCCCATATTCAAACCTTGTTCGGCTTCAGGCATGGCATTCCCTACTATTACATCATCTATACGCTTTTTGTCAAAGTCGGGGAGTTCTTTCATAATGTGCTGTATGGTTTCCGCTGCTAGCTCGTCCGATCTCTTGAAGCGGAAGGTACCCCGTGGAGCCTTGCCCACAGCGGTACGATATGCTTTTACTATGTATGCTGTTTGTTTCATTGCACGATATTTTAATCAGTTAGAAAAGAGAGTGGTTTTTCCAGTTTTTTGGATTAGCATTAATGTAATTCGTTATCGCTTCATAAGCCCTTTTATCATCTATAAGGGATACGTGAAAGCGAGGTTGCCACGAAAAAGAAATATAAGGTTCATATCATGACATAAACCAGGGGTTTTAAGCCATTCTTGTTCTGTTATTTCGCCAATTTCAGATAGGTTCATTTTTCCATTTTTAATAGATCCAAAAAAGCAATCCCGGTTTTAAGTGCAGATAGTTACAAAATATGCTTTAGCCCATTTGTAATTCCACAAAGCCAATCTCGGGGAGCTGATGCGATATTTATTTTTGTATTTATCTTGCATAATGTGCCTTTATTCTCATCAATTCCTCAGCGGTTTTCCCGTTTTCAACATATGTTGTATTCGCTCTAGGGTTTTGCGTTCTGTACACAGTGACAAAAAGGCTTCCCTTTCGAGATCAAGTAGGTATTGCTCGCTGACATACGTAGCCTCGGAAAGGTCTCCTCCGGCCATTACATAGGCTAGTTTATTTGCGATTTTTTTATCGTGTTCTGAGATGTATTTTCCTGCATACATACCGTCGGTACCCACGTAGAATGCCCCGAGTGCCTGCCTTCCGAGTACTTTGATATCTTTTCTTTTAATGGGACGGGTATAGCCTGCCTCGGCCAACAACAGGGCCTGTTTTTTAGCTTCTGCAATTTGCCGGTCTTTGTTGACTACTACTATGTCTTTCCCTTTTTGAAGAATACCGAGATCAAAGGCCTCATAGGCAGAGGTAGATACTTTTGCTGTTCCTATAGTGAGGAAATACTCTCTGAGAGCATTGAGCTCTACATCATCTTTTTTAAAGGTATCTGAAGCCCTCAGTGTCATTTCTTTGGAGCCACCTCCACCGGGAATAACTCCAACGCCGAATTCTACCAGTCCGATATAGGTTTCTGCAGCTGCTACTACTTTGTCGGCATGCATACTCATTTCACAGCCTCCTCCCAAGGTCATACCATGTGGAGCTGCGATGACGGGAATAGAGGAGTAGCGAACGCGCATCATGGTATCTTGGAACATTTTTATCGCCATATTGAGTTCGTCGTATTCCTGTTCTACAGCCATCATAAAGATCATCCCAATATTAGCACCCACAGAGAAATTGGCAGCTTGGTTGCCTAGAACCAATCCATTGTATTCTTTTTCTGCCAGATCGATAGCCTTGTTTATTCCTTGTAATACTTCTCCGCCTATGGTGTTCATTTTGGAGCGGAATTCCAGGTTGAGAATACCATCTCCAAGGTCTTGGATAACGGCGTCGCTATTACTCCACACTTTTTTGCTTTCGCGGATATTGTCGAGTATGATAAAGGCATCCTGTCCGGGTACTTTTACCTGAGACTTAGAGGGAATGTCGTAATAAAAGCTGTGGCCTTCTTTTACGGTGTAGAAAGAATCATTACCCGATTGGATCATTTCTTCTACCCATGCCGCCGGTTTTTCCCCATGTGCTTTCATCATTTCCAGTCCTTCTTTCACTCCTATAGCATCCCATATTTCAAAGGGGCCATTTTCCCAACCAAATCCGGCCTTCATGGCATCGTCAATTTTATAGAGATCGTCGGTTATTTCCGGAATCCGATGAGATACATAGGCAAACACGGCCGAAAAACTCTTTCTGTAAAACTCTCCAGCCTTATCTTTTCCACCTACCAACACTTTAAATCGATCTATTGGTCGATCTATACTTTTGGTGAGTTCTAAGGTGTCGAAAGAAGCCTTTTTCTGAGGTCGATATTCCAAGGTGTCGAGGTCGAGAGAGAGAATATTGCTCTTTCCGTCTTCTCCTTTTACTTTTTTGTAAAAACCTTGTCCGCTTTTGCTTCCCAGCCATTTGTTTTCCATCATGGTATTGATAAAGTCCGGGAGTTTAAAAAGCGCATGGGCTTCGTCGTCGGGACAATTTTCATACAGTCCGTCAGCTACGTGAACCAGAGTATCGAGCCCTACCACATCTACCGTACGGAAGGTAGCCGATTTTGGTCTTCCTATTACAGGACCTGTGAGTTTGTCTACTTCTTCTATGGTAAGTTTCATTTCCTTTACGAGGTGAAACAGGCTCATTATACCAAATATTCCTATGCGATTTCCTATAAAGGCGGGAGTGTCTTTGGCAACGACTGAGGTTTTGCCGAGAAATTTTTCTCCATAGCTGTTGAGAAAGTCTAATACCTCAGTAGAAGTATCCGGTCCAGGAATGATTTCAAAGAGTTTGAGATAGCGCGCGGGATTAAAAAAGTGAGTGCCACAGAAGTGTTTTCGGAAGTCTTCACTGCGACCTTCGCTCATAAAGTGAATAGGAATCCCCGAAGTATTTGAAGTAATCAGTGTACCCGGTTTGCGATACTGTTCAATTTGGTCGAACACCTGTTTTTTGATATCTAATCTTTCTACCACTACTTCTATTATCCAATCTACCTCGGCTATGCGATGCAAGTCGTCGTCGAGGTTTCCCGTAGTAATACGGTCTGCAAATTTTTTGTGATAAATAGGAGAGGGACTTGATTTAAGCGCGGTGGCTAGGTGCTCGTTGACAATTCGGTTTCTGACTGAGCTGTCGTCCAGAGATAGTCCTTTTTGTCGTTCTTTATCAGTCAGTTCTCGGGGTACGATATCCAAAAGTAGTACTTCAACCCCGATATTGGCAAAGTGGCAAGCGATTCCACTTCCCATAATTCCGGAACCTATGACGGCTACCTTATTAATGCTTCGCTTCATAGTTTAGTGTATTAGTTTTTATTTTACACATCGATGATTTCGATATCCACCCTACCTCGTTTGGCTACTCGGCCCTCTCGAGAGTATTTTTAACTCCAGATGTTCCGTTGCGCTTGATACATAGGCAATGTGTTTTTCTGTCTATATTATGAGGATCGGGTATTGACCGATTTCCCTGTAACAGTATATATCTTCTTTTCTGTGATGAGGCTGTTTATCACTTCAATAACCTCAAAGAAATGAGCGAGTTTTTCTTCTGAAATATTTTGTCTTACTACCTCGTTAAAAGTGAGTACTACTGCCTTAGACAGCTCTCTTTTCTCTCTCCCGAAAGGAGTGAGACAAATCAGTACGCTCCTGCCATCTTCGGGGTTAGGCCTGCGTTCTATCAAACCTTTGAGTTCCATTTTCTTGAGTATACGCGACAGGCTAGTAGCTTCCATACCCATTTTAGGACCGAGAGCTGTAGACGGGGTACCGTTTTCTTTATCAATGCTCAACAAGGTAAAACCCGTTGCCATAGTGGTGTCGTATTTTCCCGCTTCCTCATTATACATCCTGGCAATGGCCTGCCAGGTTGCTCGCAATGCGTAATCAATAGTTTTGTCTTTCATCTGAGATGGTGTGATCTCCCAAATATACAAAATTTTATTATGCACGCATAATAAAATTAACGTTAAATTTACCTTTTTTTAAGGTACAAGATTGGGAGTCAATGCACAACTATGCTTAGAGCGAAGAGCATATAGGCTTCTCGGTATTTTAGATCAAGCGGTACGGCTCCTTCTAAGTGTTTGAGGAGCCGTATTTATTATTCTGTACTGCGATAAATTTTGTCGTAGAGGTCTTTGTATTGTTCTTTGATAACCCTTCTTTTAAGTTTAAGAGTAGGGGTGAGTTGCCCGTTTTCTACCGACCATACATCGGAGGTTAGTTCGAATTTCTTAATCTGTTCCCAATGTCCGAATTTACTGTTGTAGGCAGCGATTTCCTTTTCGAATCGTTTAATAACTTCCGGAGATTTTATCAGGTCTTCATCGGTATTTCCAACATCTATTTTCTTTCTTTTGGCCCAATCGCGTACAAATTCAAAATTGGGTTGTACAAGTGCTGCCGGTAGTTTTTCGCCTTCACCAATCACCATTATCTGTTCGATAAATCGCGATTGCTTCATTTCGTTTTCTATAATTTGAGGGGCAATGTATTTCCCTCCGGAAGTCTTGAACATTTCCTTTTTGCGATCGGTAATTTTGAGAAAGCCTTGGCTGTCTACTTCTCCGATATCACCGGTATGGAAATAGCCATCGGTCATAGCTTCTGCTGTTTTTTCAGGATCTTTATAATATCCTGTCATCACACTCGGACCTTTACACAAAATTTCTCCGTCTTCGGCTATTTTTACTTCCACTTCCGGAATCATTTTTCCGACGGTTCCTATTTTCCACCCTCCGTTCTTCTGGCAGTTTACGGCAATTACCGGTGAGGTTTCTGTTAAACCATAACCTTCCATCACCGGAATACCAGCCGCTGCAAATATGCGATTTAGACGAGGTTGTAGTGCGGCACTTCCCGACACCATCAGGTCGAGCTGCCCTCCGAGTCCTTCTTGCCATTTACTGAATATCAGTTTTCTTGCGATATTCAGTTTAGTTTCATACCACCATCCGTTTGCTCCATAGGGTTCGAATTTTTCGCCCAGACTTAGTGCCCAGAAAAACAGTTTTTTCTTGATACCCGTAAGATCTGATCCCTTGGCATATATTTTATCGTACACTTTTTCCAGCAATCTGGGGACTACTGTCATCACATTGGGCTTAACCTCTTTTAAGTTGTCACTCATCTTGTCTATCGATTCAGCGAAATATATGGAGATACCGTAGTACTGATAGAGGTAAACTACCATTCTCTCAAAAATATGACAGATGGGAAGAAAGCTCAGAGCCCTTGAATCCCCTTCGTTAAGCGGAACTCTTTCCGCACTGTTGAGTACATTGGAAACAATATTGCGATGCGAGAGCATAACGCCTTTGGGTTTACCAGTAGTTCCGGAAGTGTAGATAATCGTAGCAAGCTCGTCGGGCTGTATGGCTTCCATTCGAGATTTTACCTCATCTTGATTACTGGGCTCTTTGCCCAGTTCTAACACCTCTGTCCAATGTTTAGTTCCGTCAATTTGATTGAAAGAGTACACTTCCTTGAGTGAAGACAATTTGTCTCGTATAGCATTTACTTTGTCCAAAACCTCCTCATCGGACACAAAACAGTACTGCGCTTCAGAATGCTCTAAAATATAGGCGTAATCATCTTCTGATATGGTGGGGTATATGGGTATCGTATGTGCTCCGATTTGCAGTGCTCCAATATCTAAAATATGCCATTCCGTCCTGTTGTTTGAGGAGATTACGGCTATCTTAGTTTCCTTTTCAACCCCCATACGCAAAAGTCCCCTGCTTATGGCACAAGCCTGTTCCACATAACTCTCACTTGAAGTTTTATGCCAGTTTTCATTCTCTTTAGTGACTAGAGCGTCTTCCAGCTTGTATTTTTCCAGCTGGTAATATGGAATGTCGAAAATACGGCTTACGTTTGTCATCGTCGTCATTGTTTTAATTCCGTATCGGGGTATTGTCGGGAATATATCTTTCTGCAAAATAGGAAAATTGCCGATATAAATCAATGAGACATCTAAAAAATGATGGTGTACAAGATGGAGTGTAGGTATAAAATAATTATAAATCAGTAAATTATCTCTTCATTATCCTTGGAGGTAGCGCAGAAATTTTAACTTTGCAATTCAACGAGATATAAATCAGAAACATTTGTTTATGGCTAAAGTAAAAGCAACCGACACGGTAAGAGTACATTACACTGGGAAACTGGATAACGGACAGATTTTTGACAGTTCGGTAGACCGGGAACCTCTCGAAGTACAATTGGGGCAGGGAAGTCTTATTCCCGGTTTTGAGAAGGGGCTTGTAGATATGGAAGTGAATGAAAAGAAAACCATTACTATACCTAAAGAAGAGGCATACGGAGAGGTGCGTCAAGAGCTTTTTCATCAAATAAAACGCGAAGAGTTGCCTGCCGAGATCAGTCCGGAAGTGGGAATGGGACTCGTGGCGAGTAATCCTGATGGTACAGAGTACCAATTGAGAGTAGCTGAAGTGGCTGAAGATCACGTGGTGCTCGACGGCAATCATCCGTTGGCAGGGCAGGATTTGACATTCGAATTGGAATTACTCGAAATAAAATAGTTTCGAAAATGGAGAATAACGTTCTCCATCTTCATGAAAAAAACCAGAGCTCTCTTTTTTGAGGTCTCTGGTTTTTGTTTATTCAAGTTACACATCCGATAAATCAGCAATCGATTTGCAATTTACTCTATGGTTATAGATTTTTCTGAGGTTTCCGACAATCTAAAATACCCATAGGGAGCGTTGTTTTCGTCGGTGGTGTTCCGTATATTACCCTTTATATTGGCTGCGGGAACTCGGAAAGGATTACCTTCAGCAGATTCTAGAATCAGTGACATATAGTTGTAAAACCGCTCTGAAATTCCGTATAGTTTCATAGTCACTTCGCTTCCTGTATCCAGATCTTCGTGAGAAAAGATATCGTATACGAGGTTTCCCTGGGTGAATGAGTCGTCGCTCACACTGTACTCAGTATAGGGCAGTACGTGGCTCGAAAAGCCGGTGAGATAATAATCCTCTGTTTCCGGATTGTCTTGATAATATCCTCTCACCTCAATGTCCTCTCCAATGAATCCGCCGTCTTCTATGTATTCCATAGCTGTGATTTCGGGTACGGGCATCAGTTGTTCTGTTGCCGTGTAACTCTCGCCTTCTACCATTATGGCAAGGGTGTAATTTGCGCCGATAACGGGCTCGAAATCAGTGCATCGGTATATTCCTGTACCCGGCTCCTCCTCAAAATTAAAAATCTCACCTGTTTCGGCGGTAATGGAAACCACGGCACCGGATACGGGTGGAGTTTCGCGTTCGTAATACCCAGCGGTCTCAGTGAGTTTGATAGATTGCTCATTACCTGAAGTTCCTTTTTTCCAATCGATTTCGGCGTCGATAACCAGTTTAGGATCTGCGGTCTCCAGATCTACTTCTACGGTATCTTCACAGGAGATTGATACTAAAACAAAGGCAAGAATATATATGTATCTTAGTTTTTTCATCGTGTTAAAATTTGAAATTGTAGATTATACTGGGGATTATACCAAAAACCGACAGTCGTGTTGCTTCACTGTAGCCAGTATTCTCATTGGGATGAAAAGTGATAGAGGCCGCATTTTTACGTCCGTATAAGTTAAAGATACTGAACACCCATTCGCCTTGCCATCCCTTTTTCTTTTCGGGCTTTGGAACATAGGTAGCGGAGAGGTCCAGATGGTGATAGGAGGGCAGTCGGCTGTCGCTTCGCGATCGGTAATCAGGTACGCTAATACCACCTATTTCATATCGACCCTTCGGAAAAGTGACCGGTCTTCCACTCTGAAAGATGAAGTTTCCCCCGAGGGACCATTTCCTGTTGAGTTGATATCCTGCAGTTACGGCCAGATTGTGAAGTTTGTCGTAAGGGGTGAGATACCATTCTCCGTTGTTTATTCCGGTTTCTTGCGGATTTCTGCCCGGGGTTTGTTGTTCTGCCTTCGACAGGGTATAGGAGATCCACCCAGTGAGTTTTCCGGTGTTCTTTTTCACCAGTACTTCCAGTCCGTATGCTCTGGCCTTTCCCTTTAGTATTTCCGTTTCCAGGTGGTCGTTGCCGATGAGTTCAGCATTGTCTATATAATCGATACGGTTCTTTACTTTTTTGTAGAAAATCTCTGTCTCCAGCGAATATGTCCCTTCTTTAAAGTTTCTGAAATATCCAAAGGCGACCTGATCCAAAATTTGAGGTTCTATAAAAGGTCCGCTTGGCATCCATGTGCTCACCGGAGTGGGAGATAGGGTATTGGACAACAGATGCAGATATTGCGACATTCGGTTATAGCTCAGTTTTACCGAGTGTTCTTGATTAAAGGCATAAGAGAGTCCTATGCGGGGTTCAAGTTGGTTAAAATCAGCTATTTTTTCTCCTTTTCCGTAGTGTTTACTTCCCGTAGGAGTGGCATTTTCGTAGATGCCTAGTTCGGAATTGAATATTACGGGTGTATCGTTTTCGTAAATATTTATTTCTTCTTGCCCGTAGCGATAAAACGCACTGTATCTCAATCCGTAATTCAGGGAGAGCCGATCACTGATTTTGTGTTCTGCTTCTACATACAAAGAAGGTTCTAGTGCGTACTTCTTTTTTAGTTGCCTGAAATTAAAACTGGAGCTGTCTCTGGGTTTTATCGTTCCGGGATTAAAATCGTAATACAGCGCATTTAGTCCGTATCGCAATTGGAAGTTGTCGGATATGCGATGGTTGAAATCGTATTTAAAGTTGTAGGTTTCGATGCTGTTGTCCCATTCAAAATCGTAAAAAGACAAGTCCAATCCAAAACTGTAATCACTGTAGATAAGCGATAGGTCAGATACCAGCGATTCGGAAAACTGATGATTCCATCTCAGGTTCATCATGGCATTGCCGTAGGAGGTAGAAAAGCTGTTACTCAGTTTAAATACATCTCTTCCGAAGTAGGCAGACAGAAACAGCTTGTTGTTGTCGTTTAACTGATAGCTCAGTTTGGTGTTGAGATCGTAAAAATATCCACTGTTGTCGTTGTCGGCCAATTTTAGAAACAGATGGGCATACGAGCTTCTCCCGGCTATCATAAATGTACCTTTCCCGTTGTCGAATGGTCCCTCTGCGAGCAATCTGCTCGAAATTAATCCGATCCCACCATTCATGTGAAAGCGATCGGTACTTCCGGTTTTCTGTTGTACGTCTAATACTGAGGATACTCTTCCTCCAAACCTAGCCGGAATACCACCCTTATAAAGTTCCATCTCCTGTACTACATCCGGATTAAACACGGAGAAAAACCCCAATAAATGAGAGTCGCTGAATATAGGAGATCCGTCCAACAGTATCAGGTTTTGATCGCTCGCCCCTCCGCGAACATTAAAGCCTGATGAGGCTTCTCCGGAATTGGTAACTCCCGGGAGTTGTAACAGTGACTTTAAGGGGTCTGCTTCTCCAAGTACTGCTGGAATACGCTTGATCTCTTCGGAAGAGAGCCTGTTGACGCTCATTTGTGGTTTTCTGATTTCGGTGATACTTCGATTTTGAGTTACCACTACCTCGTCTAGTTGAGAAGCATCCGGTTGCAGACTAATCTTTATAAAGTCTTTGGCGATTTCTGTGTACAAGGTCTTGTAGCCCATATAAGACACTTCGAGTTTGGCATCTGCTTTAGACACAGTGATGCTGAAATTTCCGTCCATATCGGTAACCACTCCATTTTGAGTGCCGTATTCCACCACAGTAGCCTGTGGTAGCGGTGTGCCGTTTTCGTTTACTACTTGTCCTCTTACTTTTATGGTCTGTGTTTTTTTCTGTGCCCATAGCGGGGTATAAAAGGGATGTAGGCATAAGAGAAAGATAATAAAATACAGTGTTTTGAGTAGGTATTTCATGTAATATAGCTCTTTTTGGGGTTATAAATCGCGTTTTATACGCTGTTCTAATTCTTTTCGAATAGATAGCGATATATCATCAGATGCTTGTTTACAACGGTCAAAGTGCTTTATAAACAGGTTTTTAGCACTCAGAAAATATAGGGCTAATATAACATTAAAAATTTTATCGTTCCTTGTATCAGAGGTATAAATAATTAATCATAAGACTTTATCAAACCATTTGTTTGCAATAAATTTGAGGCTTAGTTAGCAAGTGATTTGGAAAAGAAGAAAAAGAAAAAATCGAGATTCAGCAGAATAGCCCTTCGACTATTGATTGGCTTTATGGTGTTTGTGATTTTACTCTTACTTTTTATAAGAAGTCCGTGGGGTCAGAGCATCATTACAGGGCGAATAGTATCTTATGTGTCTGGCAAGACCAATACACGAGTGGCTGTCGATCGTCTCTATATTACTTTTTCGGGAGAAGTTTCTCTAAAAGGACTTTATCTGGAAGATCGGCAAGGAGATACTCTGTTGTATTCTGAATCACTAAAAGCCAAAGTTCCGATATGGCCTATAGTCAATAGAGGGAATATCGTTATAAGACGCGTTCAGTGGGAAGGACTTAGAGCCAGAGTATCTAGGAAAGACAGTATTCAAGGCTTTAATTTTCAATTTTTCATAGACGCTTTTGCTTCAGAGGATACCACAGCCGTAGAAAACCCGACAGATCCGAGCGAAGAAGATATGGGGATAGTTCTACGCAATTTGAGATTTAGAGATTTCGATTTGTCGTACAAAGACGCTGTCAGCGGAATAGATACTAGACTTGTTCTTGGTGAACTTTATCTGAGGATGAAGAAATCCGATTTGCAGCATATGGATTTTCACATAGCTGATGCAGCCATCCGGAATACCGATGCTCATTACCTACAAACTCTGCCTTTTGCCGATGAACAAGAACTGGAAAATGAAGAGAGTCCCTTGCCTCGCATAGTGATCGACAATTTCGAAATAACCTCACTTCAAGCTCGTTATGAGTCTGTACCCGACAGTATAAAAGCTGCAGCCTCTATTGCAGATTTTCGACTGATACTACCGGAAGCTGATTTGAGAAAAAACAAGATAGATCTCAATGCGGTTGAGCTGTCCGATTCGGAAATACGCTATGAAAGCACTACTGTGACAAATAGTGTACAAGATACTTTAAATCAAGACAATGAGAATGAAGAGCAATTTACTTGGCCAGAGTGGAAGATCGATATAGGTGAGCTAAAGTTGGAAAACAACCGTATTGTTTACGCCGTAGATGGGGCAAAGCCACAACCGGGAGTTTTTAATGCAGATGCGATTAAGCTTGACGGTTTGGACTTGTCGATTGAAGATGTTTACCTCGACGATCAAACAGCCGGACTTAGCATAGGGAAATTCCGCTTTGACGAAGGGTCTGGTATACAGTTGAAGGAGTTGACCACTAAACTTGATATAGATGATAACAATATTGTTTTAAGTGAGTTTCACCTCTTTCTCAATAACAATCGCCTCGATGCTCGTACCGATATATCCTATAGTGATTTCAAATCCCTTTTGAAAGATCCGGAAAAGGCTCTGGTTGATTTTGATGTAATGACATTAGAGCTATCCTCACAGGATATTTTTCGCTTTCAGCCCGAACTGGAGGAAAACCCCTATCTCAAGGCCTTGGCCGAAAAACCGTTGGATGGATCGATAAGGGGAAAGGGAAATATGGCCAAGTTGTCGCTTACCGAAGGCAAGGTGAATTGGGGTAAAGACACCCGTTTTGAAGTAGAGGGAAAGCTGAGCAGGCTAAGCGAACCCGACAGTCTGGGATTCGAACTTGGCAGCATTCGTTTTACCACCGTAAAAAATGACTTAGGGGCTTTTGTGAGTGAAGGAGAAATAGGGATGTCCTTTCCCGACAGTTTAGAACTCGGGGCAACACTCAACGGAAGTATACAAGAGTTTACTACAGCTCTAAAATTGCAATCTACAGAAGGAACTGCCACTTTTGAGGGCGCTTTGTCCCAACTGGGAGAAAAGGCCTTTGAGGGCCATTTAGAGGTGACCGGTTTAGCGTTGGGTAAATTGTTTCAAAATTCCGAATTGGGAGCCTTGACCTTGCAGTTACAATCATCCGGAAAACTCAGGGATATATACGATATGGATGCGAAGCTCGATGTCAATATTGAGCAATTCAGCATGGGAGAGATAGCTGTGCATCAGCTACCGCTTACCGCCGAGATTCTTCGGGGAAAAGGGGAACTACAATCTGCTTACAAAGACAGCATTGTGAATTTTGATATCGGGACTAAGGTAGTTCTCGACTCAATAGCTCCACAGTTTATTGCCGATATCGATCTGAAAGGAGCTGATCTTCAAGGATTGGGACTAATGAGTATGCCTGTAAAAGGAGCGATGAAGGTACATGCAGATTTTAAGGGAAATACAGAGCGTTTCAGATTGAGGTCTGATATTACTGAAGGAATGGCGATCTACGATCAGCGTTCTTACCTTCTTGGTGATCTCTCTGTCAAGGCTTTTGCAGATAAGGATACCACTGCTGTAGTGGTGCGAAACAAAATGCTAGATCTCGACTTACAATCTAATGTAAACCCCGGAAGTTTTACCCAGGCCTTACAATCTCATTTTAGAGAGCTGATTACCGAACAGCCAGATTCACTGACAGGAGTTCGAGATACAATTCCTAAAACAACTGCCCTGCCGGTACCCGCTCATTTGGAACTGAAAGGACGACTGAGCAGCGCTCCGATACTCAGCGATATTTTTTTGCCGGGTTTAAAAAAACTCGACACCGTAAAGATAAGTGCAAATTTTCAAGAGGAAAAACACTATTTGAAGGCCGATATAACCGCTCCACACATCAATTATTCAGGTAGCGAAATAGATAGCCTTTTGCTCAAGTTGAACTCTGAAAACGGCATATTGTCCGGACACTTTGGGTTTAACAAATTGACCACCGGTCCGGTGTCTATTCACCGCACCACCCTCGACGCCGGTGTAAAAAACAATAAGATGCTTCTCGATTTTAATGCGTTTTATAAGGAGAAAGAACTCATGAGTATCCGAACGGGGATTATGAGGAGAGGAGATACAGTATACGCAAGACTCGATCCTGAAGAACTGGTGTTTGCGGGAAAGCGGTGGAGTATTCCGCCTGACAATTATGTTATGATAAACCCTGGACAAGTCAGAGCTCAAAATTTTGTGCTGAAACACAACGATCAGCAATTAGAATTGACGAGTACTAAAGCAGATGAAAAATTTCCGAAAGATCGCGTCGCGTTGAGTTTTGACAATTTCACCTTGTCTTCTCTGGTAACCTATCTAAATCCGGAAGAGCCTCTGGCTAAGGGAATTATGAACGGAAATCTCGTCATGGCCGATCCTTTTGGTACTCCGGGGTTTCTTGCCGGACTCAATATAGACAGTTTGGAAGTGATGGCAGCGCCTTTGGGTCAATTCAAATTACGAGGTATTTCCCCTAGAGGAGAGCGTTACAGGATGAGTCTAACTGTAAAGGGAGAAGATCTCGATCTGGAAATGAAAGGCAATTACACTGCTGATACGGAGGGAGCGGTAAGTATGGAAATGGACTTGAACCAGCTAAAAACAAGTCTAGCTGAAAAATTATCGGGAGGAGAACTCAGCGAATCTACCGGATTTATCTCCGGAAGAGTGGAAGTGGGCGGAACAGTCAATGCTCCACAGTACAAAGGGGATTTTGCCTTTGACGATGTAGGCTTTAGGGTTAAAATGCTCAACGCATTTTTTCGTTTACCCTCCGAAAAGCTTTTGCTGGACAATAAGGGCATCACCTTAGATAATTTTACTGTAAGGGATGAAAACGACAATAGCTTTGTGGTAGATGGAAGCATAATTACTGAAGATTTTGGCAATCCGGAATTCGATCTCACTCTCAAAACTCATAAATTTCAGGTATTGAATTCTGTGCGTGAAGACAATGATCTGTTTTATGGCAAAGCGTTTTTTGATGCTGATGCCCGTATTGCGGGTAATTTGAACATGCCAGATATAAACTTGGAATTGTACATAGACCCGGATACAGATATAACCTATATCCTTCCCGAATCGGAAATGGATGTGGTGGAACGAGAGGGAGTAGTACTCTTTGTAAATCGAGAAGACCCCGACGATATACTCACCAAGACCAAAGAGGAGTCGGTCACCTTGTCGGGTATGAAGCTAAAGGCACGTATACGTTTGGATAAATCGGCTGCTTTTAGAGTACTTATCAACGAAAAGACCAATGACAATCTGTTAGTTTCCGGAGCCTCAGATCTTGTTTTTAATCTTTATCCAAACGGGCAAACCACTTTGTCGGGGAAATTTGTTCTGAGCCAAGGGCATTACGAGATGAACTTATACAGCTTGGTACGTCGGAGGTTTGAATTTAATCCGGGTAGTAGTATTACTTGGGCTGGAGATATAATGGATGCCGATCTAGATCTTAGTGCTATCTATGAGGTAAAGGCTGCCGCCTCACCTCTTATGGCGCTTCAGCAGAGCAGTGATCCTTCTACCAATATGAGGTTTAGACAGCAGCTGCCCTTTATGGTATATCTCAATATTGACGGGGAATTGATGAAGCCTGAACTCAGTTTTAATCTCGATATGCCCGAAGATCAGCAAGGAGCCATTGGAGGTCAGGTATACGGAAGAGTACAACAACTCAATCAACAGGAAGACGAGCTCAACAAACAGGTGTTTTCACTATTGGTGTTCAATCGTTTTTTCCCTGCCAGTGGTAGCGATGGAAGTGGAGGCGGAGCGGCCGCTTTGGCCAGAGACAACCTGAATCAGGCATTGTCCGGTCAGTTGAACGCACTCTCCGATAAACTGATGGGAGAATCGGGGGTAGAACTGGATTTTGGCCTCGACAGTTATACGGATTATCAGGGCAGCAGTCCACAAGAACGCACTCAACTCGATATCACGGCTCGCAAAAAACTATTTGACGACCGGGTTATTATCAGCGTAGGGAGTGAAGTGGATATTCAGGGTAGTAATCAAGGACCCGGACAGGAAAGTCCGCTAATAGGAAATGTCAGTATAGAATACCTACTCACCGAAGATGGCAGGTATCGATTGAAAGGATTTAGGAAGAACGAATACGAAAATGTAATCGACGGGCAGCTCATCATAAACGGAATTGCCCTTATATTTACCAGGGAGTTTAACGAGTACAAGGAGCTGTTTAGAAAAACGCTTCAGGAAAAACTTGCAGAAGAGCAAGAAGCCGCTCGTAAAAAGGAGGACGATAAAAAGAAAGCTGAGAAAAAGAATGAAAAGCAGCATTAAAAAAATACAATCTATACGATGGAGGTATATATGGATTTTGTGTGCCGTATTGCCCATGTCCTGTAGTGTAAACAAATATATCCCTGAAGGAGAAATGCTGTTTACTGGCTCTGATATTGAAGTGAATATGCCAGATAGCTTAAAGAAAAAGACAAGAGATTTTGGCGCACTGCAAACCGAATTAGAAGAGGTGCTTCGTCCTACTCCAAACAGTAAAGTTTTTGGAATGTATTGGGGGCTGAGAGCACATTATAAATCACAGCGAGAAAAACCTGGATTTATAAATAAACTTTTGAATAAAAAAATAGGAGAAGAACCTGTTTACGCCTCTGGTGCTGATTTGTCGAGAACAGAAACCATTTTGCGAAACCGACTGGAAAATCGCGGATTTTTTTACAGTGATATACAGTCGAATATGGTGGAGAATGAAGAAAAAAAACGCGCCAATGCCCATTATGTGGTGAATTTAAAAGAACCCTATACCTTGGGACGCTATATTGTAGATCCGGATTCGGCTTTGGTGATAAAAGAGATTGAAAAAAATATCAGAAAATGGATCATACGTCCGGGAATGCGGTTTGACCTTGATGCGCTGACCGCAGAGAGGGAACGCTTAGACAATGCCGTGAAATCTAAGGGATATTACAATTTTAATTCAGATTTCCTGCTCTTTGAAGCCGATACTAATCAGTATAAAGAAAAGAAGTTCGACCTGTTTTTAAGACTTAAAAAAGATGTGCCTGAAAGAGCAAAGGTGCCCTATCGCATCGAAAGTGTAAACGTGTATCCCAATTACGTTTTGGAGAGCGATACCAACGCTATTGACACGGTAAAAATCAACAATAGGAATTATATACAAAGCGGTACCTTTTTTAAACCTTATCGATTGGATCCGTTTATTCAAATTGCCAAAGGAGAGTATTACAATCCTGATATTTCCCGTAGTACTAGTCGAAGGCTTACTTCTATTGGGACGTATAAATTTGTAGATATACGTTATGAAGAGTTGGATTCGATCGCTACAGACAGCATCCGATACTTGGCGACGAACATATATCTTTCTCCATTAAACAAGAGAGCTATACGAGCAGAGTTGCAAGGGGTGATGAAATCGAATAATTTTATAGGGCCCAATCTTGCTCTTACCCTGAGCAACCGTAATTTTTTCAAGGGAGGCGAAATACTGAGTATTACAGCTAGTGCAGGATATGAATTGCAAGTGGCTAATGGTGATAATACGGGGATGAACAGTTTGCAACTCGGATTAAAGGGGGATCTGATTTTTCCGAGGGTGTTGTCGCCAATACGGATTCGCGAAAATTGGTTCAAGTATGCCATTCCAAAAACCAAAATAAGTATGGGAGTAGATTATTTGAGGAGGAGTGAATTGTACAGTTTGGCGACTATCAGTGCTACCTTTGGATATATTTGGGATTCCAACCGCTATGTCACCCACGAGTTCAATCCAGTATCGCTCAATTATGTCAATCTTTCTGAGACCACTGCCGAATTTGAGCAAATCTTAGACGACAACCCTTTTCTTCGAAATAGTTTTGACCAAAAATTTATTCCTGGGCTTACTTATTCCTTCACCTACAACGGCATGGTCGACCAATACAAAAGACATCAGTTTTTCTTTAATTCTACTGTAGATGTTGCCGGTAATTTGATAGATCTGTTCAGTGAGAGAGACGGGGCAAGACCTCGTTCTTTCCTCGGACTGGAATACTCTCAGTTTGCCAAAGTCGACATGGACATTCGATATCACCTTCGGTTGAGAAGGGATAGAAAATTCGCCGCCCGTCTTTTTGCGGGAATAGGAGTGCCTTATGGAAATTCTGATATTATGCCTTACAGCAAGTTGTACTTTGCTGGAGGTCCGTACAGTGTGAGAGCTTTTCACATCCGTTCGTTAGGACCGGGAACTTTTAAGCCAAAAGATAATTCTGGAACTACTTATTTTGATCAGACCGGAAACCTCAGGTTAGAACTCAATGCCGAGTACCGCTTTCCACTGTTTTCCTATCTTAAAGGAGCAGTATTTGCCGATGCCGGCAATGTGTGGAATACCAATGAAAACGAAGCTCTTCCGGGAGGGAAATTCACCGGAAATTTCCTGAAAGAACTCGGAGTAGGAGCTGGAGTGGGAATGCGAGTTGATGTACAGGGATTTGTAATACGTCTCGATCTCGCCGCCCCCTTGAGAAAGCCTTGGTTGCCCGAAGATGAACGCTGGGATTTTGACTACAAGAATCCCATTCTCAATTTTGCAATTGGATACCCGTTTTAGAGGTGTTTGATGGTGTCCGTTCAGTAGGGTATAAACATAGTTTTACTCTGTCGCTCAGTCCCTTTATCTTCTTGGTTTTTACCCTTTTGGATTCAGAGAGGGATCTCCGGAGGATAAATAAGGTATTGAGCTGTAAATGAGGGCGATATATAAATGCTTAGATATGTAGGTAATAGTTTATTAACTAAAAGGTAATCTTCCTGTTATGGATGGTACATATGCTATTTGTTTCCTTTGTCGAGCTACTATTTCCAACCATAATGAAGCAAGAAAAGGCATTTCGAGATATTTATGATACTCACTGGTATAAATTGTATGTGTACTCTTATAATATACTTAGAGATAAGGCATTGGCGGAAGACATTACACAGGAAGTCTTTGTCGATCTTTGGAACAGATTTGAAGAGGTTGAAATAAAGCATTACAAAGCCTATTTGTTTAAGGCTGTAAAGTTTCAATGTGCAAAAAAACTCAAGGAAAAATCTTTTGATCTCGTTCAAATCGAAAATATCGAATACAGCCTGTCCTCAGCCGATGATAGCAGCGATTTTGTTTCAGAATCTAAAGAAAAGCTCATTGAGAAAATTAATCTCGCCGCTGGTGAAATTCTTCCTGAAAAATGTCTGGAGGTGTACGAATTGCGATATCGCTACAACCTGAGATACAAAGATATAGCTGATAAATTAAATATTTCTGTCAGTACTGTAGACAATCAATTGAATAAAGCATTAAAGCTTTTAAGAGCCTCCAATCTCTTTACCGGAGAGCTTTTGAATATTATTCTACTCTCGTTTTTTTGTTTCCTGCAATAAGCCCAATTTCTTCGCAGGCTGAAAATGTTACGATATTCTTATTCAGATTAACAAACCGTTAACTCGACAAATTGCCGTGGGGGATTTTTTCTTTCTATGTACTTATATAGAGAACAAGCACCATAGCTAATAGAAATGCAGTCTATAAACGACCATAGATTTAGACAACTTTTAGAGAAGTACGAGAAAGGTATAACTACGGACGAAGAAAACCTCCTAGTAGAAAGCTTTTTTGTACAGATGCAAAGTAATGGAATTGAGCCGGAAACTATAAGGAACGATTTAAGGTTGAAGCATAAGATATTCAAATCTGTACGATCTAAAACCAAAAATAAATCTGCATTGAAGTACAGTTTGTGGATGGCAGCTTCCATTATTGCCATTCTTGGACTCTTGTCGATTCGTCATTTTTATTCACCAGAATCGCAATTTAAAACTGTAACAACCCAAGACCGACAGCAAATAATATATTTAAGTGATTCTTCTCGAGTGACCTTGGGCATCAATAGTAAAATTGTATTTCCCGAAAAATTTGAAGATAATCTGCGAGAGATTCAATTAGAGGGACGAGCATTTTTTGAGGTTCAAAAAAATCCCGAAGCGCCTTTTATTGTAAAGACTTCTACACTAAAAACAGAAGTTTTAGGGACGAGTTTTTCGGTGAGTAATGACGCTGGGGGAATTCCGGAAGTCATTGTATTAACAGGTAGAGTTAAAGTTAGCAATTACAGTAAGACAGCGGCAATAGTGTTGCCCAACGAAAGGGTAAGGCTTATAAAAAATCAACTCAATCGAGATGTGGTCAATGCCTGGATGCAGGTATCTTGGAAAGAAGGAGGGGTGTTTTTTGAGGACGCCAGTTTTAGAGAGGTAATCCATACTCTGGAAGAAAAGTACAATTGCCATATCCGTACCGAAGAGATAGACGTTCCTAAACATTTAACACTCAGTGGAGATTTCAGGGGGCAAAGTCTTACAGATGTTCTCGAAAGTATCAAATTCATCTTTCAAATAGATTATAAAGTGGTAGAGTCGAAATCAATCGTAATAAACAAACCAGAGAAAGCCTATGTAGAATAAAACTTCAAAAAATAAACCCCGTCACCGGCGGCCACCGGTTCGGGGTTAAAGCATTAATTAAGGAATAATTAATAAACCTCAAAACTAATGAATTATAAATTAAATAAACTAAAAAAAGAAAGTTGTCTTTTTATTCTCGTTGTATGGTTCGTCAATACCATAAATGCAGCAGGAATTTTTTCACAGAATCTCGATGACAGTTATGTCAGGTTTGCATCAACCTCTGTAAAGGTGCTCGATATTTTTAAAGCTATTGAAGATCAGACTCCATTCAAAGTAGTGTACACCAGTGAGGTAGCTAAAATAGAAGCTCCAGTATCGCTTAAAGAGCATCACCTTTCGGTACAGCGGGTATTCGATATACTTTCCGAACAGGGCAATATAGCTTATTCCTTCAATAATCATTTGATATCTGTACGCTTAAACAAGCAAAAGAAGGCTGTATCCGAGACCAAAGTTTTGCAGCACAATAAGGTTTCCGGTACGGTGACAGACCAAGAGGGGATGCCTTTGCCAGCTGCTACTGTAATGATTAAGGGAACTTCGCAGGGGACTACCACCGATTTTGATGGAAATTATACCCTTGAGGTATCTGAGGGTGATATATTGGTATTTTCATTTATCGGCTTTATCTCTCAGGAGATTGCTGTAGGCAATGAGATGAACATAGATATTTCAATGGTCGAAGATACCACTGCCCTAGAAGAAGTGGTAGTAGTCGGGTACGGATCTATGAAGAAAAAGGATCTGACAGGAGCTGTGAGTACATTGAGCGCTGATAAGCTGGAGAATATAAACGGTACTCAACTGTCTCAAGAATTACAAGGGCGGATTCCGGGAGTAACGGTTACCAGAACTAGCAGCGTACCTGGAGCTTCGGCCGATATTAGGATTAGGGGAATTACTACCATAGGAGACAGTACTCCACTGATTATTGTAGATGGAGTGCCTTATTCAAATATCGACGATGTTCCGGCAAGTGATATAGACCAAGTAACTGTGTTGAAAGATGCTGCTTCAGCTTCTATTTACGGTGCACGAGCTGCTGCAGGAGTTATTTTGATTACTACCAAAGATGCAGAGAGAGGTGTGTCGAGCCTAAAGGCCGGTGTCAATTTCGGATTTGAACATATTCCTGTTTTTCCGAAGAGCGTTAACGCTACCCGCTATTTACAAATGGCTAATGAGGCGATGTGGAATGACGCAGGTAATCCCGAAGGTGCAGAGTATCCTCTGTATTCGGAGGATGATGTAAAGAATTGGGTGGAGTACAATAAGAGCAATCCGAATCAATATCCGGTGACCGACTGGATGGATCTTCTCTTTGATAATATTGCCCCTCGACAACGGCATTTTCTGAATTTCTCTCATGGAGGAGAAGTGGTGAATAGTCGTATTTCTCTAAATTACGAAAACACCGATGCCTTGTATGCCAACAGAAATTACGAGCGAGTAATGGCGAGGGCAAACAACAGCATAAAACTGGGAGAAAAATTGACTGCAAATTTTGATGTTGCTCTCAATCGTTCGGTGAGCAATAAACCGGTAACCAGCCCTATCAATTCTGCTCATAAATACGCACCTATTTATGCCGCTATGTGGTCCGACGGGCGTATAGCTGGAGGTAAAGATGGATCTAACCGCTACGCAGATTTGTTATACGGAGGTTATGACAAAGGTACCAATACCAAAATTAACGGAAGAATCTCCTTGGAATATGAATTGGTAGACGGATTGACATTTACGGGAACAATATCGCCTTTCTATCATATGGCCAAAGGAAAAAACTTCGTGAGAAAACTTCCGTGGTACGATGCTGATGATCCAACAATTATTGGTGGATATATTTCCGGACACGACAAAACGAGCTTGTATGAAAACCGTTCAGATGTTGTAACTGTGACCAAACAGTTTGTAGCAAACTGGGAAAAACGCTTTGGCTCTCACAGTATTAACCTTATGGGAGGCTACGAAGATTTTACTTATAAGCAAGAAGTTTTAGACGCTCAGAGCGAGGACTTCGAATTGTCAAACTTTGATTATCTGGATCTGGGTAATCCCAATCTGATGTTCAACTCGGGTAATGCCGTGGAGTCTGCTTATCGCTCTGTATTTGGCCGTCTGGTTTACGACTACGACAAGAAATACTATTTGCAGGCAAATTTTCGATATGACGGATCTTCAAGGTTTCACCCTGATCATAGATGGGCTTTATTTCCCTCGGTTTCTGTAGGTTGGTCTATTTCAGAAGAAGACTTTATGAAGAATGTAGAGGCCGTTTCTCTGCTAAAACTCAGGGGGTCTTACGGTACCCTTGGTAATGAACGTATAGGTTATTACCCTTATCAGTCTAGTATCGACTTTTTCTCAACCCCTTTCTATCAGGGAGATAATATAGTGGCTAGAACTACCGCAGCACAGGTAGGATATGCCATAGAAGACATTAGTTGGGAGACTACCGAATCGTGGAATATTGGCCTTGATGGGAGTTTTCTCAATAGCCGTTTGAATCTCACCGCAGATTACTATGTGAAAAAGACGCGTGATATGCTTCTGGAATTAGAAATTCCCGACTATTTGGGATACGGAAACCCCTATCAAAATACCGGTATCATGAAAACAAAGGGCTGGGAATTGGCAATGAATTGGAACGATCGTATTGGAGAAGAATTCAAATATTCGGCTTCTTTTAACCTGTCGAACTTTAAATCGACCATGGGCAATTTGGGAGGTACAGTGTTGATGGGCGATCAGATTATTCGTGAAGGCAGTGAATTTCACGAGTGGTACGGCTATATTGCAGATGGTCTCTTCCAAACCCAAGACGAAGTGGATAACAGTGCGGTATTGCATCAGGCGGTTAGGCCGGGAGATGTCCGGTATCGCGATATATCAGGTCCTGATGGGGTACCGGATGGTGTGATTACCCCAGAATACGACAAGGTACTGTTGGGAGGTTCCTTGCCGAGGTTTACCTATGGTGCCAACCTCAATATGGAGTATAAAGGCTTTGACCTTTCTGTGATTGTTCAAGGAGTTGCCAAGCAGACTTCCAGACTTGAACCCGATATGATTCGACCTTTTGAATCGTGGTGGACTGCTCCATCAACCTTGTATGACGGAAATTATTGGAGTGTTTACAATACCCCTGAAGAGAATCTAAATGCTCGTTATCCTAGATTATCTCATCAGAGTGCGGATAACAACAATTATGAAATGTCTGATTATTGGTTGTTCAACGGCGGCTATTTCCGCTTGAAAAACGTCACCGTGGGATATAAACTTCCAAAGTCTCTGTTGGATCGGATAAAGTTGAAAAGTGCACGTATTTATCTGTCGGGAACAGATTTGTTTTCGCTGAGTCATTATCCAAAGGGGTACGATCCCGAAGCCTTGAATGACACTTATATTTCAAGTACATATAGCATCGGTTTAAATGTTGAATTTTAAATAGAGAGTGATGAGTAAAATAAAACTACAATATATCGTATACTTGTTTTTATCGGTGTTCGCGTTTTCTTGTGCTGAGCTCGACTTAGATCCCCTGTCTGAGGGGTCGAATGAAAACTGGTATTCAGACCAGACGGAGATAGAGATGTCTCTAAACGATTTGTACAGAACTTATGTGTGGAATCTGGAAGAAAATTACACTACAGATAGGTGGACGGACGACTGGGCACAACGGCTCGTGGTTTACGAGTACGCTGCAGGAGCGATTACCAGTGAATGGGCTGAAAGTGAAGAGACCTGGGTCAATACCTACAAGGGAATAAGCAGAGCTAATCGGGTAATTGAGAACCTCGACAAAATAGCTGAGACTTTACCTGAGGAAACTCTAGTTCGACTTCGTGCAGAAGCCATGTTTTTTCGCGCAAATTTCTACGGTAGATTGGTGAGCCTATACGGCGATGTTCCCTTTTACAAAGAAACCATAACGATTGAAGAGGCTTTCGCACTCGGGAGACACAATGCTGAGGAGATTTTGACTGAAGTCTATGCCGACTTTGACTATGCGATTGAAAACTTACCGGAAGAGAATGTCTCCAATGGCGTTACCCGTGTAGACAAAGGAGCTGCCCTAGCCATGAAGGCACGGGTTGCCCTGTGGATGTCTGATTGGGAAATTGTAAAAGAAGAAACTCAGGCGCTGATGGAAATGAATAAGTACGAGTTATATCCGGATTACGAAGAGTATTTTAAGTTGAAGAATAGAGTATCGGAAACTATTTTTTCCCTTCCCCGTTCCAAGAACCTCAATATTGTATGGAGCTCTAAGAACTTTATGCCTCGAACTGCAGGGGGAGCCGCAGTTGCTCAGCCATCGTGGGAGTTGTTGAGCATCTATCCCTGTACCGACGGACTGCCAATCGACGAATCATCATTGTTTAATCCTCAGAATCCTTTTGAAAACCGGGATCCCAGACTAAAGGCTACCATAGTGGAGTTTGGTTCTGAATTTCTCGGTTATGTGTACGACCCTGATCCGCGTGCTGAAAAGGTTTTAAACGTAAGTACCGGTCAAATGGTAGAAAATATGGATACCAAAGGCTATACACAACACGCTTCATACAACGGTTTACAGTTGAGAAAATACGCCGATATGAACTGGCTTTCTTATCAAGCCGACAATCCAATAATCGTAATGCGCTATGCGGATGTACTGTTGATGTATGTAGAAGCCAAAATAGAACTAAACGAAATAGATCAGAGCGTTTACGATGCTATCAACGCAGTGAGGGCACGTGCATATAAAGTAGATAAAGCAGATGTTGGTAGCTATCCTGCAATCACGGCAACAGCTAAAGAAGACTTGCTAAAGGAATTGAAAATTGAGAGAAGGATTGAATTCCCTTGGGAACACAGGAGATTTTGGGATCTACATCGCTGGCGTGAATTTGACAAGGCCTTGGCTAGACCGTATTACGGATTGTTGCCGATTACGGAAATGCAGACTAAACTCATTGATACCGATTTGTGGTTCTGGCCGATAACACCGGAGATAGATGCCGACGGATATCCCAATTTAGACGAGTTATACAAGCAGGGCTATATCGCCAAATTGGGTGACCGGGGGTTTGATAAAAAACAATATTTATGGCCTATACCCAATAAGGAAATACTGATCAATACCAATCTGAAACAAAACCCGGGATATTAATCCTAAAAGCGTAAATAACAAAACTTGAAATCGTGAAGAAATACATTATTACAGCTGGTTTTTGTCTTCTGTTGCTACCGTTGCAGTCTTTTGCTCAAGATGTGGCAAAAGGATATGTCTTTGAAGACTTAAACCAAAACGGAATCAGAGATAAAAGGGAAGATGGAGTAGCGGGAGTATCTGTAACAAACGGAGTTCAGGTGGTACAAACCGACCGAAAAGGGAGGTATGAACTTCCGGTGACCAACGATCAGATTATCTCGGTTATAAAGCCGGCAGATTACAGTGTTGGTGCAGGTGAAAATCAACTTCCACAGTTTTTCTATATCCATAAGCCACAAGGGTCTCCAAAGTTGGAATACGAAGGAGTAAAGCCGACGGGAAAACTTCCAAAAGAGGTCAATTTTCCGCTCGTAAAAAGCGAAGCAAAGGATAGTTTTAAAATGATACTTTTTGGTGATCCACAGGCGTATACAGAAGAGGAAATAGGTTATTATAAAGATGCTGTTATAAAGGAACTCCGAGGGGTAGAGGGGTACGAGTTCGGATTGAGTCTCGGGGATCTCGTCGGAAACCGTCCCGACCTGTTTGATCCGTATATCGAAGCGACGAAAGAAATCGGTATACCGTGGTATAATGTTATGGGAAATCACGATATCAACTTCGATGTCCAAGCAGATTCTCTTTCCGACGAATCGTTCGAAGCCCATTTCGGTCCCGCAAATTACGCCTTTAATTATGGAAAAGTACACTTTGTGGTACTGGACGATGTTATTTATCCGGATCCCCGCGATGGTAAAGGTTATTGGGGAGGATTGAACGAACAGCAGCTGACTTTTATAGCAAACGATTTGAAATTTGTACCCAAAGATCAGCTTGTAGTTCTCGCCCTTCATATCCCCATTTCCATAGAGCGCGCTTTTCGCAAAGAAGATCGTGAGCGTTTGTTTGAACTGTTAAAGGATTTTCCCAACACACTTTCAATCTCAGCTCACACACACCAGCAAACTCATTTCTTTATGGGAGCTGATGAGGGGTGGTTGAGAGATAAGCCACATCATCATTTTAACTCCGGAACCACTTCGGGTAACTGGTATAGCGGTAGATTAAACGAAGAAGGTATTCCCGTGTCTATGATGGCCGATGGAACACCTAAGGGTTATTCTTTCATTAGCTTTGATGGTAACCAATACACCATAGATTACAAAGTGGTGGGTAAGTCAGCGGAACATCAGATAAGTATCTATGCGCCAAAGGTCACTGCGTCGAGTTTCCAAGGAACGGTGAGTATCTACGCCAATTTCTATATGGGGAGTGCGAATGACAAGGTGATGATCAGAATGAATGACGGAGCGTGGAAACCGATGAAACGCGTAGAAGAATACGACCCTTCATTTATTGCAGAGCGAGTAGCCTGGGATATGACAGAAGAGCTATGGGCAGGACGGAAACCTGGGAATCCCGGAATCAGTAAGCACCTGTGGAAGTTTAATATAGCAAACAAAAAACTGAAAAAGGGAATATACCGTATCGAGGTAAAAGCCACAGACATGTTTGGAAGAACTTTTATCGAACACAGTTCGTTTAGGGTAGAATAATTCTATGTAAATACAACTTAATAAACAGATGATAAAGAAAGAGAATTACGCTTATATGCTTGTGCTATTTTTTGTAGTGTGTACTCATTTTACCGCAGTTGCACAAGACAAATACCGCAAGCCGGCATTAGAAAATAAAAAATCGTGGTCTATGATTATGATACCCGATATCCAAAACTATGTGAAATGGGGAAGGAATCAGCCTATATTAGATCTGATGATGGCCTGGATTGAAGAAAATATCGATACACTTAACATCCGTATGGTTATTTGTGTGGGCGATTTGGTACAGAACAATGAAAAACTGGCCAATGACTACGACGGTAACCAGTCGACCCAGCGTCAATGGACTGCAGCCTCAGGAGCTTTTGATCGCTTAAACGGAAAGGTGCCGTATATAGCCGCTACCGGAAACCACGACTACAGTATTGATGAAGAGGGGAATAGAAGCTCGCATTACAATACTTTTTTTCCGGCGGATAAAAATTTTCTCAATCAGAAATACCTCGTTCAGAATTCACGGGACGAAGCCGGACAGCAGACTCTTGCAAATTCGGCCTATGAGATCAAAGATTTAAACGGTCGCGACTATTTGTTTTTGACCATAGAATACGCTCCGCGAGATACCGTAGTTGCTTGGGCCAAAAAAATTGCAGATATGGAGCAGTACAAAAACCACCGTATCGTGATGGTAACTCACAGTTATCTGACTCCAAAAGACGAGTTGGGAACAGGTGAAATGAAGTGGTTGTATTGGAAACCGTATCAGGTGGATGGAAAAATTCAGAAATCTAAACTCATAGAGCTTCCCGCTTCTAACAATGGTGCTCAAATATGGGAAAAATTGGTAAAACCTGCCGGGAATATCGAGATGGTATTGAGTGGTCATTACTCTGGAGAAGGTTATAAAAAAGGAGTAAACGACCAAGGAAAAGCTGTACATCAGATTTTGTTTGATGCTCAATCGATGGGCGGAGGTAGCCGCAGTGGTAATGGGGGAGACGGATGGTTGCGAATTCTTGAATTTTTTCCGGATAACCAAACGGTAAAAGTACGTACTTTTTCTCCACTCTTTGGTATTTCACCCACCTCGCAACCTCATGCGTGGAAAAGAGACTCACGCAACGAGTTTACTATTCAATTTGAGTAGTAAAAAGTATTTGCTCTAAGTAAAGATTAAGACCTCATTGGACTCTACAAGAAACCGATGAGGTCTTTGATTTCTATTCTTTTGGTGCGGTTGGTCTCAAAGAATTTTCATTATTTTTGCACATTAAATTCTGTTATGGGAAAATCTGAGCCATACGCATCTTTTAAATACCCCGAGTTTAATCTTTTTCTACTAGCCCGCTTTGCCATTGTATTCGCTTGGTCGATGCAATTCGTCGTTATAGAGTGGGAGGTATACGATATTACCCATTCGCCTATGGCCTTGGGATATATCGGCTTGCTGGAGGTGATTCCGGCAGTGTTGATGGCCCTGTTTGCCGGACACGTAGCCGACAGGAAGGACAACCGGAAGATGTTGATGAGTTGTATTGTTGGCTTTTCGGTGATTAGTATCGGACTGTTTTTGCTTACCTGGCCAAGGATGATTGCCGGATTAGAACAAGACAAAGTACTGCTGGGAATTTATGTATTGATTTTTCTCGGTGGCTTTGTGAGGGCATTTATCGGCCCGACGGTATTTTCGTTGATGGCTTTTATTCTTCCCAGAAAATTATATCCGAACGGCGCTACGTGGAACAGTGCTGCAGGACAGTTTGCCCGTGTGCTCGGTCCCGCATTGGGTGGTTTTACCATAGGGCTTATAGGAGTGCATTGGTCGATGTGTGTCATCTTTGGTTTCTCACTACTCGCGTTGATTGCTCTTACCGGTATATCTCCTAAGCCAATTGCTAATAAGGATTCGGATCAATCTGTATGGAGTAGCCTCAGTGAGGGCCTGCGCTTCGTTTTTCACGAAAAATCGGTGTTAGGAGCTATTACACTGGATATGGTTGCTGTGCTGTTTGGTGGAGCTGTTGCGATTCTGCCTGTATTTGCACAGGATATACTAAAGGTAGGCTCAGAAGGTTTTGGTATTTTGCGAGCCGCACCGGCAGTAGGTACATCTTTGATGATGATAGTGTCGGCACACTTCCCATTGTACAAAAATGCCGGAATGAAACTGTTGTCGGTGGTCTTTGGCTTCGGACTGAGTATTTTGGTATTTGGATTGTCGGGTAATTTTTGGCTGTCGGTGGCTGCGCTGTTTTTCAGTGGCGTTACAGATGGAGTTTCCATGATTATTCGAGATACCATTTTACAGCTGCGTACTCCAGATGCCATGCGCGGAAGGGTAGCGTCGGTCAACGCCATCTTTGTCGGCTCATCGAATGAGTTGGGTGCATTTGAAAGTGGAGTAGCTGCACGTTTGATGGGAACAGTTACTTCCGTTGTCTTCGGCGGAACTATGACGCTACTTACAGTTACCGCTACAGGACTGGCATTGCCGGATTTCAGGAAACTAGATTTGGAAGCAGACCTCAAAAAACAGTCGTCTGACTAAGATCCACTTATACCCAAAAGTAAAGTATGTGTTTACAAAGGGAGAATTGTAATCCTATTCCAAAGAATTATGAGTGGTAATACCTCACTAATAATCACAAGAGCTACCCGCAGAGAAAAAAGTCTGCGTCTAAAAGATGTCAATCCGAAAACGCTATTTGAATTGGATACCGTGTTTGACAAGTAGTGTATAGCTAAATATAAGCAATGATAAATACCATTATTGTCATAAACCTACGGGCTCAAAGTCCGTAGGTTTGACTAATTTTATCAATTGTTTTTATCTTCAATCCATTTTCTGGCATTGACAAAAGCCTCAATCCAAGGGGAGACTTCGTCTTTGCGATCATCGGGATAGTAGGCCCAGTTCCAGGGGAATACAGAGCGCTCAAAGTGCGGCATGGTTACCAGATGTCTTCCGTTGTCGGAAACCATCATGGCCGTACCAAAATCAGATCCATTGGGGTTTGCCGGATAGGCATCATAGGCATATTTACCTACGATATTGTATTTTGACTCTTCATAGGGGAAACTGAATTTACCTTCCCCGTGTGCCGACCAAATTCCGAGTTTACTTCCAGCCAGAGTGCTGAGCATAATCGAATTGTTGGGTTGTATCTCTACAGCAGAGAATGTACATTCAAACTTGTGAGAATCGTTGTGTAGCATCTTCGGTTTTTCCTCGTGATCCGGATTGATGAGACCGAGTTCTACAAACAGCTGGCAACCATTACAAACTCCAAGAGAAAGTGTGTCTTCTCTTTTAAAGAAATTTTCCAGTGCCATTCTGGCTTTTTCGTTGTAGAGGAAGGCTCCGGCCCATCCTTTGGCTGAACCCAAGACATCTGAATTAGAGAATCCGCCAACAGCTCCTATAAACTGTATATCTTCAAGTGTTTCACGTCCCGATATCAAATCGGTCATATGAATGTCTTTGACGTCAAACCCGGCCATATACATAGCATTGGCCATTTCCCTTTCCGAGTTACTTCCCTTTTCGCGCAGTATGGCGGCTTTGGGGCGTTTTCCTTCAAAAACCGGACGTTTTCCACTGAAGCTTTCCGGGAATTGATACTTGATGGGTTGCTTTTTATAATTTTCAAAGCGTTCAGCGGCCTTAACTTCACCGCTCTGCCTTTTGTCGAGTAAATAAGAGGTTTTATACCAGCTGTCTCTGAGTGCACTTATTCCAAAAGAAAAATTATCCTCCCCGTTTTTGAGTTGCAGTCGATCTCCTTCTACAACTTCTCCGATACGCACAAGCTTTACACCTTGCTGTTGGAGCAATTCTTCTACTTCCTCCTCAGCTTGAAAAACAATGCCTGCATTTTCGTTGAACAGGGCTTTTACAGTATCTTTTTCTCCTATTGCTGTCAAATCTATTTGAGCTCCGAGATTGAGATCTGCAAAGCACATTTCGAGTAGGGTAGTGATCAGTCCGCCGCTACCTACATCGTGTCCTGCCTTTATTTTTCCAGCTTTAATCAGTTGTTGTACAGCATTGAAGGTATTTGCAAAATACTCGGCATCCTTGATGGTAGGAGCCTCAGTACCGATGCGGTTACAGATCTGAGCAAAAGAGGATCCTCCCAGTTTGAAGCTATCCTCAGAGAGGTTTATGTAGTATATATTTCCTCCGTTTCTCTGCAATACGGGTTCCACTACTGCAGTGATATCTGTGCAATTTCCTGCGGCAGAGATAATCACTGTTCCGGGAGCGATGACTTCGTCTTCGGGATATTTTTGTTTCATGGAAAGAGAATCCTTTCCGGTAGGAATATTGATTCCGAGGGCTATAGCAAAATCGGAGCAACCTTCTACCGCCTCGTATAGTCGAGCGTCTTCTCCTTCGTTTTTACAAGGCCACATCCAGTTGGCCGAGAGCGAAACACTTTTAAGTCCCTCTTTCATCGGAGCCCATATTATATTGGTCAAGGCTTCGGCTATACTGTTACGACTACCAGCTACGGGATCGATTAAGGCCGAAACAGGGGAGTGCCCTATGGAAGTGGCTACTCCTTCTTTTCCCTGATAGTCGAGGGCCATAACCCCGCAGTTGTTGAGTGGTAATTGCAAGGGACCTGCACATTGCTGTTTGGCCACCCGTCCGCTCACGCAACGGTCTACCTTGTTTGTCAGCCAATCTTTACTAGCTACGGCTTCGAGCTGTAACAGCTGGATCAGGTATTCCTCAATATTCGATTTGTCGTATGTTATCTCTTGGTAATTTGATTTAAGAGTACGGTCGGTCATTACCGTTTTAGGCGAACTTCCAAACATATCTCCAAGCTCGAGATCCATCGGTTTTTGTCCGCTGGAAGCCGCTTCAAAAGTAAAGCGATGATCTCCAGTAACATCGCCCACCTCATACATAGGAGAACGTTCTCTTTCCGCTATTCGCTTCAGGGTTTGTATATCTTTTTCACCGATTACCAATCCCATACGTTCTTGAGACTCATTGCCGATAATCTCTTTGGCAGAAAGAGTAGGGTCTCCTACAGGGAGTTTGTCTAAGTCAATTTTCCCTCCGGTTTCTTCTACCAGCTCTGAAAGGCAGTTCAGGTGACCTCCTGCACCGTGATCGTGTATGGAGACAATGCTGTTGTGATCGCTTTCTACCATTCCTCTCACTGCATTGGCGGCTCTTTTCTGCATTTCGGGATTAGAGCGTTGAATAGCATTGAGTTCTATACCACTGCTAAATGCCCCGGTATCTGCCGATGACACGGCGGCACCTCCCATACCGATACGGTAATTTTCACCTCCGAGAATGACAATCTTATCGCCCTTTTCAGGGGTTTTCTTTTTAGCCTGATCGGCTTTGCCATAACCGATACCTCCTGCGAGCATAATCACTTTGTCGTATCCCAGTTTTCGAGATGCTTCCTCGTGTTCAAAAGTGAACGTAGAACCCGCGATAAGCGGCTGCCCAAATTTATTTCCGAAGTCGGATGCTCCGTTGGAAGCCTTTATCAGTATATCGATAGGAGTCTGGTACAACCATTTGCGCTCTTCCATACCACTTTCCCAAGGTCTATCTTTTTCCAAGCGGGAGTAAGCGGTCATATAGACTGCAGTACCTGCGAGGGGCAACGAGCCTTGTCCGCCTGCAAGACGATCTCTTATTTCTCCTCCCGATCCGGTAGCTGCCCCGTTGAACGGTTCAACAGTAGTGGGGAAGTTATGTGTTTCCGCTTTTAGAGAAATAACGGAATTGAAATCTTTGGTCTGGTAAAAATCGGGTTTATCTGCACTTTTGGGAGCAAACTGTTGTATTCTAGGACCTTTTAAAAAAGCTACGTTGTCTTTGTAGGCAGAAACAATGTCATTCGGATTTTCTTCCGAAGTCTTTTTGATCAGTTTAAAAAGAGATAGGGGTTTTTCCTTTCCGTCTATGACGAAACTGCCGTTGAATATCTTGTGCCGACAGTGCTCAGAGTTTACCTGAGAAAATCCGAATACTTCGGAGTCAGTAAGTTTTCTTCCGATCTTTTCGGATAGACGCTCGAGGTATTCCACCTCTTCAGTACTCAAGGACAATCCTTGTTGTATGTTGTATGTAGCAATATCCTCAATTTCCTGAATCGGTTCAGGTGCTGTATTTACAGTGAAAATATCTTGATGTAAGCTGTCGAATTTCTGCAAAATCATAGGGTCGAAGTCGTTGTCTTCCCTTTCGATTCTGAGAAATTCTTCAATACGCACAATTCCGGAAATTCCCATATTTTGGGTGATTTCCACCGCATTTGTACTCCAAGGAGTAATCATGGCAGCTCGAGGGCCAACAAAAAAGGCGTCGAGAGACGCCGCGTCTAGCCTTGGCGCATCGCCAAACAGCCAAGTCAATTTTGATATATCTTCTCTGCTGAGTTCTTTATCCGTCTGAACCGCAAAAACTTTTTGTTCGGGCTTTCCGAAGAAAAGGATCATATGTCGTTGTATTAGTCCTGTTTTATACTGAATTTAAGCTGCCTCGCTTTAAAACTGCAAAGTTAAGGATTTATTAGATTAAAGCTTGAAATTTTACTTGTAGAATACGAATTCAACGGCTACATTTTTATGTAAACCGTATTTTAAACTTAGTGGAAGTACAGAACAGAAAGTATCAATTAATCCATGCGGACTATCTTTACTCCATAGAGCTGTTCAAACACAGCTTGTACGGCATCGGAATCTCTTTTCCTGACCGTAAGGGTGATGCGACAATCCATTTCCATCTGTTGCGCTGTGATATTGAGGTTTTTTTCTTTGATGATTCGCATCACCTTGTTCATGTCTTTGTAGTCGAAATGGAGCTCAAAGAGCAGGTCGATAGTTCTCTCCTCGATATCTGAAGCCTCCAACGCCAGTTGAGCTGCATTGCGGTAAGCATTTATGAGTCCGCCAACTCCAAGTTTTACCCCTCCGAAATAGCGAACTACTACGATGAGGATATTGGTGACATCAAACGATTGTATTTGCCCGTAAATCGGCATTCCGGCCGAATTGTTCGGTTCGCCGTCGTCATTAGTTCTATAGCTCGGGTTTTCAGTTCCCATTTGCCAGGCATAACACCAGTGCCGAGCCGAATGATGTTTCTTTTTGAGGGTTTCGAGATGATCTCTGACTTCCTCTTCAGTAGTAACGGGAAAGGCATACCCCAAGAACTTGCTGTTCCTGTCTTTAAACAACACCTCGGGAGAAGCGTTGACAATAGTTCTATAGGTGTCTTTTTCTGTCAATTATTGATTTTCGGGTTTTACGCAGATCAGCTTGTCGTCTGCAATGTTATACTCCTCTGTAATACGCCCTTTCCAAGATGGAGAGGGGGTGCCTCCGCCGAGTGTGCTATTTCCTTTAAAAATCCGAGCTTCATCCCATATACCCCTGTCGATAAATGTCTGAAGTGTTTGTCGACCACCTTCCACAATAAGGCTTTGTATGCCGTGATTGTACAATACTTTACAGATTTCTTCGATTAGGTTTTCGCCAAAATCTACCGTCTCAAAAAAGGTGTTTTTTTCCTGTCTTTTTTCCCCTTCGGTAAGCACTATGGTTTTGGTACTATTATCGTACACCCTCGCGTTTTGAGGGATTCGGAGGTTTTTGTCGAGGATTAGTCTTACGGGCGACTTCCCAAACCAGTCTCTGGTACTGAGTGAGGGATTGTCTAGTATTGCCGTTTGCGTCCCTATCAGAATAGCTTGTTCTTCACTGCGCCAGCGGTGAACCAGCTGACGGGAGTAAATATTGCTAATCCACACCGGAGCTTTATGTTCACGCTTTTCAGGACTGATATAGCCATCGGCACTTTCCGCCCATTTGAGAATAATATAGGGGCGATATTTGTCGTGAAAGCAAAAGAATCGTTTGTTGAGTTCTCTGCATTCGTCTTCCAGCACACCTAAAGTCACGTTACAACCGGCTTCCACAAGTTTTTTAACACCCCTTCCTGCAACGTCTGCAAAAGGATCTACGATGCCTATCACCACATTTCTAATCCCCGAATCGATGATCAGATCACTACAAGGTGGAGTCTTTCCGTAATGGCTGCAAGGCTCAAGACTTACGTATATGGTCGCTTTGGATAGTAAAGATTTATCTTTTACCGAATTGATAGCGTGTACTTCAGCATGGGGTTCGCCGGCCTTTCGGTGCCAACCCTCACCGATAATAGTATCGTCGTACACCACCACACTGCCCACCATAGGATTGGGGTAAGTAGTACCCAGTCCGTTTTTGGCCAGTTGTATGCAGCGATTTACGTATTTTTCGTGTATATTCACCTCCTGAAAAATAAAGATCCCAAGCAGGGCATCCTTGTTTGTACTGCAAAAATAAGACAATCCGAGAAACTGGAAGAAGGGTCGGAAGGAAAGAGGAATTTGTCGGAGGAGAGGTTGATTTCAGATCAAGTAATTAAATTTTGATACTCAAAGAGATAAGACATATATTTCAAACAGAACTCAGGGAGGCATATATCCCCGAGGAGATAGATAGTCTGTTTTTTAGGCTTACCGAAGCCTATTACGGTATAAACCGTATCGGACTGGCCCTACAGCCGGAGTTTGTGCTGCGAAAAGAAGAGGACGACAAGATTTTTACTGCCTTACACGAGTTAAAACAGCATCGACCGATACAACAGGTACTCGGTAGCACACTGTTTTATGGACTGGAACTAAAAGTGGACAAACACGTGCTTATACCAAGGCCAGAAACCGAAGAATTGGTGTCGTGGATATGTAGTGATTACGAAGGGAAAAGAGGCTTATCTATACTCGATATAGGTACTGGGAGCGGATGTATAGCCATAGCACTGGCTAAAAATCTACCAGAAGCAAAAGTGACAGCTATAGATGTTTCTGAAAAGGCGCTCGACATAGCTCGAACCAACGCCAGAGCGAACGGAGCAGAAATTAACTTTCTCTGTCAAGACATTCTCAATACGGATAAATTACCTGGAGAAAAAATGGATATAGTAGTGTCCAACCCGCCGTATGTCAGAAATTTGGAAGCTGGCGAGATGAAAGATAATGTATTGAATTACGAACCTCATACAGCACTTTTTGTAGCAGACGACAATCCCCTTATCTTTTATGAAAAAATTGCTCGGATGGCCTTTGAGCAGTTGGAGAAAAACGGGAGTCTGTATTTTGAAATCAATCAATACCTAGGTAAAGAAACAGTTGAACTAATAAGTGATATTGGTTTTAAAAACAGTATTTTAAAAAAAGACATTTCTGGAAACAATAGGATGCTAAAGGCTTTTTATTAAAATTAGTTCTTATTTTTTTCAGGAAATCGTAGCTTTGGATATCACTGATCTCCTAGGCGAGGTGAAGAGCAAAATTGCAGAACGACATTTACACTATATCATGAATCCCATTCAGGAAAAAATACAATCGCTAAGAGAAGAACTCACTAAGCATAATTACAATTATTACGTATTAGACAATCCGACTATATCGGATTACGATTTTGATATGAAGTTGAAGGAGCTTCAGCAATTAGAAGCAGAGCATCCTGAATATCACGACCCCTTTTCGCCTACAGTTAGAGTGGGAGGTATGGTGACGAAGAACTTTGAGACTTTAGTGCACGAATACCGCATGTATTCTCTCGATAATTCCTATTCCCGAGAAGAGCTGGAAGATTGGGAAAAACGAGTACAGCGCATACTGGGAGGAACAGAAGTCGCCTTTGTATGCGAACTGAAATACGACGGGGCATCTATAAGTCTCACCTACGAGAATGGAGAGCTGGCGAGAGCCGTAACCAGAGGCGATGGTTTTCAAGGAGACGATGTGACCAACAATGTGAAAACCATACGCTCGGTTCCTTTAAAGCTCAAAGGGGACTATCCGGATAAATTTCACATCAGAGGAGAGATTATCATTCCACGAGAGGGATTTGCCCAAATGAATCAGGAGCGTATAGAAGCAGGGGAAGATCCTTATATGAATCCGAGAAATACCGCTTCAGGAAGTTTGAAATTGCAGGATAACACTGAGGTAGCCAAAAGACCACTGGATTGTTTGTTGTACAGTATTGTCGGAGAAAAGCTCAATTTCTCTACCCAATTTGAAGGCTTGGAAAAGGCGAGGAAATGGGGCTTTAAGGTCCCTCCGATAACCCGTTTGTGTCACAGTACCCAAGAAGTTATGGATTTTATCGACTACTGGGATACCCATCGCCACGAATTGCCTTATGAAACCGACGGGGTGGTGGTTAAGGTAAACAGTTTGGCACAACAGGACGAACTGGGCTATACCGCCAAGGCGCCGCGTTGGGCATTGGCGTACAAATTTAAGGCAGAACAGGTATCTACCACACTCAACAGTATTTCGTATCAAGTAGGGCGTACCGGAGCCATTACCCCTGTGGCTAATCTGGAACCGGTATTGTTGGCCGGAACTACGGTAAAAAGAGCTTCACTACACAATGCAGACCAGATTGCAAAACTGGATGTAAGGGTAGGAGATACCGTATTTGTAGAAAAAGGAGGGGAAATCATCCCTAAAATCGTAGGCGTAGATCTTTCTCTTCGCCCGTCTGATTCGGAGCCCACAGATTATATCGCTCACTGTCCGGAATGTGGCACCGAACTCATCAGAAAAGAAGGGGAGGCTCAACATTATTGCCCGAATTACTACGCCTGTCCTCCGCAGATTACAGGACGTATACAGCACTATATCTCCAGAAAAGCTATGGATATCGAAGGACTTGGAGGAGAAACCGTAAGCTTGCTGTACAATGAAGGACTGATTAAAAATTATGCTGATTTGTACTTACTTCAGAAAGAGCAGGTAAGTCCACTAGAACGCATGGCCGACAAAAGCGCGGAAAATCTGATAAACGGAATAGCTAAATCAAAAGAAATACCCTATGAAAGAGTGCTTTATGCTTTGGGGATACGTTTTGTAGGAGAAACTGTAGCCAAGAAACTGGCTAAGGCCTATCCTACTGTAGACGCTCTTAGAGCTGCCAGTTTAGAAGAGCTGATAGCCATAGACGAAATAGGTGTAAAGATAGCAGAGAGTGTGGTGGAATTTTTTGCAGACGAAGATAATATACATATAGTGGAGCGCCTCAAACAGTACGGAGTTCAAATGGAAATCGCTCCAGAAAATTTAATAGGCCAAACCGAGTTGCTCAAAGGGAAGACCTTTGTGGTTTCCGGGGTTTTTGAAAGTATTTCCCGCAACGAACTGAAGAAAAAAATAGAAGACAACGGCGGCAAGGTGGCTTCCTCTATTTCTTCTAAAACAACTTATGTAGTTGCCGGTGATAATATGGGCCCTAGCAAACGTGAAAAAGCCGAAAAACTGGAAATACCCATTATATCGGAATACGATTTTATGGAAATGCTAAACAACTAATCTCTCGAAGTTTCCTATTCTTTAACCCTAAAAGCCGTGCCTCGGTGTTTGTTTTTGGCATCTCCTACAATGGAGTATTCAAAGGTGTACGAATCCTTATCGGTAGAGAGAATCCTGACCTGTACGGCTTTTTTCTCCTGCAGTGATTTTGGGTGTAACTTCCTCATTATAAATTCGCAGTCACTAACCCAAGTCACCGATGCGGTATCGATTTCATCTCCTATATAGTCGATATTGATAGAATCGCTTCTCACAAAGGTAGAGTGTACCTCTTTTCCGTTCAAGGTATAGGTAAAATCGAAAGTACCCGTTTTAAAATCCTTGCAGTTGCGCTCAGTTTCGTAACAGGATGTAGTTATAAGAGCTAAAATAAAAAGGCTGAAAATTTTTTGGAGAATACTCACGACAGAAAGCTTTAGTTTTTACTTCTACAAAGATACTGATTAAAATACTGCAGTCAACCCAAAACATCCTTTACAATCACCTTGTATACTCCTTAAAAGTTCCGTCTTTGTAGAAAAAAACAATCCGCTCCAATTCGGGCAACTCTCCGGAAGCGTACAGTCTAGCGGCAGTTTCTTGTGCAGAAGAAGTTTCAGATAGTGGTTGGACAGAAGAAGTTGGGGAAGAAGTATGCTCTGTTTGTTGTTTTTCTTTCTTGGCAGGAAAACTTCCCTTGCCATTCAGTAACCAGTAGAGTTCTACTTCAGGGTAGGTCTGTAGTATGCGAAGTACAAATTCCAGACTCGGTTTGTTTCTTCCGGAAAGAATATGGGAGATAGAAGAGCGCTGTACACCGATACGATCGGCGAAAGCAGATGCACTTAAACCGTAATATTCCAGCACTTGTTGTAGTCTTTTTGTAAAATCTTCTGTGTTTACCATTGTAAACGGTTTTTAAAATGAAATGAGTGTTACAAATGTAAATATATTAAGTCAAAATCACAATTATTAGTGATTAGGAATCATATTTATTCAAAACTTAAACTTTATATGATAATATATAATGTACTGATAAATAATTGATTGAATTATTTAAATTAATTATAGTTAAAAATGTAATCTAAAAACAGTAAACGGAGGTAGAAGAGTAATAAAAACGGTTACTATTGTAAACAATTAAAAATTTCAACTTTGTTTACAAATGTAAAAAAAGTAATGTTTACTTTTGTAACCTCAAAACTTGACCTATGGATTTGACAAGCTGGCACGAGGCTCATCATCTTCCCGAACTGGCGGGGAGGTATATCAATTCTTCAGATATTATTCCTCTTATTCACCACTATAAAAAAGAGGTAGAAATTTCGGTTGTAGGAACTTCGGTTAAAGAGGAGTCGATCTATTTACTAAAAACCGGGAAGGGTGAAAAAAAGGTGTTGATGTGGTCGCAAATGCACGGAAACGAATCGACTACCACCAAGGCTGTAATAGACCTCCTTCAGTTTTTAACTAGTGAAGAGGCCTTGGCTCAACGTATTTTAAAGGAGTGTACCTTGTATATTATCCCTATGCTCAATCCCGACGGGGCAAAGGCTTATACACGTGTAAATGCCAATGAAGTTGACCTCAATAGGGATGCAGTGGATCTCAGCCAGCCAGAAAGCCGAATTCTGAGGAGTGTTTTCGACAGTGTCAAACCCGACTTCTGCTTTAACCTCCACGGTCAGCGAACTTTGTTTAACACGGGGAGTAGCGACAAACCGGCAACACTTTCATTTCTCTCTCCGGCTACAGACGAATCGCGTGCTATAACACGGCCACGTAAAATAGGTATGGAAATCATCTGTGCCGTAAATAAAGTGTTACAGCATTATATTCCGGGACAGGTGGGACGTTATGACGATGGCTTTAATATTAATTGTGTGGGAGATAGTTTTCAAACTTTGGGCACTCCTACTGTATTGTTTGAAGCGGGACACTATCCGAATGACTACGATAGAGATGTTACCAGAAAGTTTGTTTTTACCGCATTGGTCACAGCACTGGGGTATATTTCCGACAAGGAGATAAACGGAGAGGGATACAGCGATTATTTCGATATTCCCGAGAATGGAAAATTGTTTTTCGATATTCTTATCCGCCGTTTTCCTCTTGTTGACACAAAGGGAAATACCGTGTATAAGGATATCGGCATACGTTATAGAGAAGTACTCGACGACAATGAGATAAAGTTTGAACCCTTTATAGCCGAATGTGGTGATTTAAAAGGGTTTTACGGACATAAAACTTTTTGTGCAGACAACGAAAAAATTAATCCTCTTGAAGAAAATAAATTAAAAACAAGCACTTTGCTTAAAATATTTTCTTAAATTAACCATATCTTAACAAAAAAAATGAATTTTCACGTGTATATATTGAATATTTTTTATTTTTTTGCATTCTGATATATCATTAGTAGAGAATTATTCGCTTAAATAATATAAAAATGGCAAAATTTAGATTAGACGAAGTAGATCACCAGATACTGGATATGCTTATAGACAATACACGGACACCTTTTACCGATATTGCAAAAAAGTTGTTGATCTCTGCGGGGACAGTACACGTACGGGTTAAGAAAATGGAGGAAGCAGGTATTATCCAGGGATCTTCACTCACATTGGATTATGTGAAACTCGGTTATTCTTTTATCGCTTACGTAGGTATATTTCTCGAAAAAACGCATCAGACAAAATTTGTTATCGAACGTCTTAATGAGATTCCAAATATTACCGTAGCTCACGTAACTACAGGCAAATTTAATATTTTCTGTAAAGTAAGAGCAAAGGATACAAAACACGCCAAAGATATCATCTTTAGGATAGACGATATAGACGGAGTGGCGAGAACGGAAACTATGATATCTCTTGAAGAGAGTATTAACGACAAAAAACGATTGATGCATTCTATATTTAACGAAATGTAATCTTTTTGTTTTTAAGGGATTAAAGGACCCTCTCTGATGTACGCATTGGAGAGGGTTTTTTGTATCTTCGGGGGAAGTAAAATTAGCCAGTATGTTGAGAAAGCCTAAAATCGAACGTTTTAATGAAAGTGTATTGTCAAAGTATCAAATCTACAACAGTATACTGATGACACTCCCCTTTGATGAAATATCAAATACCGGGGTGTTATTGCCTTTGTTTAGTGAGCTATGTCAAACGGGTTACGACAAGGGCAAAAATCCCACTGAAATCGTAGAGAAGTTTTTTTCTAAGTACTACGACAGTTCGGCTGAAGAAGAGAAGAACGACCTGTTGTTCCGCTTTATTCAGTATATAGAGCGGCAGGTAGTGCTTTTCGACGCCATAGAAGACTCGGCATTCACTGTGGTAAACAACATGGATGGTCGGGGAACACTGCGAAGCGTAAAGGAAGAGGCCGAAGAAAAAAACGAGGTGGCAGATCTTCGCAATTTTTTACAAAAATTCAAGGTCAGACCCGTGCTTACAGCACACCCCACTCAATTTTATCCAGGACCTGTATTGGGAATCATTACAGATTTGTCTCAGGCTATTAAAAATAACGATCTCAACGAGATTAAGACACTGTTGGCACAGCTTGGAAAAACACCTTTTTTTAAGCAGGAAAAACCTACGCCATACGATGAAGCTGTTAGCTTGATATGGTTTCTCGAAAATGTATTTTATCATTCGGTAAGTAAAATATACAACTATATACAGCACAATATTTTTGAGGGTGAAAAGATTGACAATCAAATTATAAACCTGGGTTTTTGGCCTGGAGGAGATAGGGATGGAAATCCTTTTGTCACCAGTGAAATTACGCTTAAAGTAGCAGAAAGACTCCGGCTTACGGTATTGAAAAACTACTACAGGGATATCAGAAAGCTAAAGCGAAGGATTACCTTCAAAGCGGTAGATAAACTCATAGCCGAACTGGAGGAAAACATCTATAAGAGTATTTACGTATCTCCTGAAAAACCTCTTACCACGGCCGAAGAGACCGCGGCAGTATTGCAAAATATCAAGGAAATATTGATTGCTAAACACCAGTCGTTGTTTGTAGATATGGTGGATGATCTCATCAATAAATTGAATATTTTCGGTTTTTATTTTGCCTCTCTCGACATACGTCAGGACTCGAGAATACACCATACTGTAATCTCCAATATCGTTGAGGAGTCGCGAAAACTCGGACTGGATATTTTTCCAGACAACTACGAAAAAATGTCTGAAGAAGAACAGATAGCTGTATTGGGTAAACTCAGTGGAAAACTCGATCCTAAACTCTTTGACAATACAACTACTCGTTCTACACTCCAATCTGTATACGCCATTAAAGAAGTACAGAAGGTTAATGGGGAAGCTGGAGCCAATCGATATATTATCAGCAATAACGGGAGTGTGTTGAATGTGATGGAGGTCTTCGCCTTAGTGCGACTTTGCAATTGGAAAAACCCCACTTTAGACATCGTACCACTTTTTGAGACGGTAGACGATCTCAGTATAGCCGATAAGGTTATGGAACAACTCTATACCGATAAGGTATATGCTGCCCACCTCAGTAAAAGGGGAAACAAACAGATTATCATGCTCGGATTTTCCGACGGGACCAAAGATGGCGGATATCTGATGGCCAATTGGAGTATTTATAAGGCCAAGGAAACCCTAACTGAGGTGTCGAGAAAGTACGGTATAAAAGTAGTCTTTTTTGACGGCCGTGGCGGTCCACCTGCGAGGGGAGGAGGCAAAACGCATCAGTTTTATGCGTCTTTAGGACCTACTATAGAGAATGAGGAGGTACAACTCACGGTACAAGGGCAAACCATAAGCTCAAATTTTGGTACTTTAGATTCCTGTCAGTACAACTTGGAGCAGCTGATAAGCTCTGGAGTAGCCAACGATGTTTTTGACGAAGAAAAGAACAGGCTTCAAGAAACTGATAAAAGTACTATGCAGGAACTGGCTGATATAAGCTATCAGGCCTATGTAGATTTTAAAAACCATCCGAAGTTTTTGTCTTATCTCGAAGAGATGAGTACCCTGAAGTACTATGCAAAAACCAATATAGGAAGCCGTCCTTCCAAACGAGGAAAATCGGATAAGCTCGATTTTTCCGATCTCAGAGCTATTCCTTTTGTTGGAAGTTGGAGCCAGTTGAAGCAGAATGTCCCCGGTTTTTACGGAGTGGGAATCGCTATAGAAACTCTCGACAAAAGAGGAGAATTGGACAGGGTGAAATCGCTCTATGAAAATTCGACTTTTTTCAGAACACTAATTGAAAACAGTATGATGAGTCTCACCAAATCGTTTTTTAAACTCACAGAATATATGAGAAAAGATGAGGAATACGGTGAGTTTTGGACGATTATTTACGACGAATATCAGAGAAGTAAATCTGTGATACTGAAAATCACAGGTGACAAAGATTTAATGCAGAATACCAAATCGGGTAAGGCTTCGATAGAGGTAAGAGAAAAAATTGTACTTCCCTTACTCACCATTCAACAATATGCTTTGCGCAAAATACAGCAGTTGCGCAAGGACCCTAAGGCCGATGAAAGGCAACTCGTGGTATACGAAAAAATGGTTATGCGGTCGATGTTTGGAAATATAAACGCCAGCAGAAACTCTGCCTAAGTCTCAGCGCTACTGTTTGAAAACAGACTTTGTAGAATACAAAAAACTCGGGTCAATAAGTATTTATTTCCCCGAGTTTTTATCATATATAAATGGTTGGTAGTCTCTTTTCAGTCTTTTATATGATGGTAGACTGGCCGAATTCTATGTTTTCCCGATTGATCTGAGTACTGTCGTCGTCGAGAAGGATGTAATTAGCGATAAAATCGCCTACTTCCACTGTTCCGTATTTGCTCTCTTTGTCGAGGTCGGGGGTAACTACACCGCGTTCCAAAGATTTTTCCACTGCGAGTTTTATGGCATCCGCTTCTTCCTGCAAGTTAAAGCCTTCCAGCATCATTGCAGCCGAAAGTATAGAAGCAATCGGATTGGCTATATTTTTTCCTTTGGCTTGAGGGTATGAACCGTGTATAGGCTCGTACATACCTATATCACTTCCCACCGAGGCGGAGGCCAGTAAGCCTATAGAACCTCCAATTACACTACCTTCGTCGGATATTATATCACCAAACATATTTTCGGTGAGAATCACGTCAAATTGTCCGGGGTTGAGAATAATCTGCATGGCTGCATTATCCACAAAGAGAAAATCTAATGTAACATCGGGATAACTCTCTCCTATATTGCTTACAACCCTTCTCCAAAGTCTGGAGGTTTCCAGCACATTAGCCTTGTCGACCAGCGTGAGTTTTTTGCGTCTGCTCCTCGCAGCTTTAAAGGCGAGATGGGCTATGCGCTCTATTTCAGACTCTGAATATTCACAGAGATCTGAAGCTGTACTGCCGTCTTCACTCAAGTTTTTCTCTCCGAAATAAATTCCTCCGGTCAGCTCTCTGTATATGGTAAAATCGGTTCCTGCAATAATTTCCTTTTTTAAAGGAGATTTTTCAATAAGGGTAGGGTAGGCCTTAATCGGACGGATATTGGTAAAGAGCCCGAGTGATTTTCTCAGTTTGAGCAATCCCTGTTCCGGACGCACCTTTGCCTCGGGATTGTTGTCGTACTTCGGGTCGCCAATGGCGCCAAAAAGGACAGCGTCCGATTTTTTGCATACTTCCAGAGTAGCCTCGGGTAATGGATCGCCAGTTTCGTCTATAGCAGCTGCCCCTACCAGAGCTTCTTCAAAGTGAAAACTGTGTCCGAATGCTTCACCTACGGCCTGTAACGATTTTACGGCTTGCTCTACGACATCAGGACCAATGCCATCTCCGGCTAAAAGAGCGATATTCAATTTCATAAATTACGGTTTTATTGCTGTTCAAATGCTTCTATCTTATCTTTTTTGCTGATGAGGAAATCAATATCGTCATATCCGTTGAGCAGGCATAGTTTTTTGTAGGGGTCTATGTCAAAAGAAGCCTTGTTATCTGAACCTTTTACTGCGATATATTGTTCTTCAAGTTCAACGAGTATTTCTGTCTCCGGTTTTTTTTGTACGGTTGCTATGAGCTCTTTCAAATATTCCGGACTTACCTGTATGGGAAGCAATCCGTTGTTTAAGGCATTGCCTTTGAATATATCGGCAAAATAGCTGGATACAATAACTTTTAGTCCGTAGTCAGCCAGCGCCCAAGCGGCGTGTTCGCGACTGGATCCACATCCGAAATTATCGCCTGCAATGAGAATGGTCCCACTGTATTTAGGGTCGTTGAGTACAAAAGAGCTGTTCTCAGAACCATCTTTGTTATAGCGCCAATCGCGAAACAGATTGGCGCCAAATCCAGATTTGTCCGTTGCCTTCAAAAACCTCGCTGGAATAATCTGATCGGTATCTATATTTTCTATTGGTAGTGGTATAGCTCTTGAAGTATGTGTGGTAAATTTTTCCATCTTAATATTGTATTGTTATGCAAAAACAGCTCTTTCTTCTTCATAAGGGGTGGCGATAGCACCCTTTATGGCAGTTGCAGCTGCAATAAGCGGACTGGCCAAAATGGTTCTGGCTCCCTGACCTTGGCGGCCCTCAAAATTTCGGTTAGAAGTCGATACGCAGTATTCTCCTGCCGGAATCTTGTCGTCGTTCATAGCTAGACAAGCTGAACATCCGGGCTGCCGCAAGCTAAATCCGGCTTCTTCAAAAATCTCTCTCAGTCCTTCTTCTTCTATTTGTTTGGCTACTTGCTGAGATCCGGGAACGATAAGAGCATTTACATTGGGAGCTTTTTGTTTTCCACGAATGTATTCGGCTGCCACTCTAAAATCTTCTATTCTGGAATTGGTGCAACTTCCTATAAATACGTAGTTAATCGGTTTTCCCAACAAACTTTCCCCTTTTTCAAATCCCATATATTCCAATGACTTTTCAAAAGAAGCATCATCTGTTTGTGGGATATGTCCATCTACTTTTATTCCCATTCCCGGGTTGGTACCATAAGTAACCATAGGGCCTATATCCTCGGCATCAAAGGAATACTCTTTGTCAAATACCGCTCCATCGTCGGTTTTTAGAGTTTTCCAATAAGCGACTTTTTCTTCAAAAGACTCTCCTTTAGGAGCAAACTCCTTTCCTTTAATATACTCAAAGGTGGTTTCATCAGGAGCGATCATTCCGCCTCGTGCTCCCATTTCTATACTCATATTACATACCGTCATACGCCCTTCCATACTCATATTCTCGAAGACGTCTCCAGCGTATTCCACAAAATATCCCGTACCTGAATTAGTTCCAAGTTTGGCGATGATATAGAGGATAACATCTTTGGGAAGTACGCCTTTTTTGAGCTTTCCATTTACGTTAACCCTCATTTTTTTCGGTTTGCTGAGCAGTACGCACTGACTGGCGAATACCTGAGCTACTTGACTGGTACCTATACCAAAGGCAATAGTTCCAAAGGCACCGTGGGTAGAGGTGTGGCTATCACCGCAAACCATAGTCATTCCGGGTTGAGTGATACCTAACTCAGGAGCTATTACGTGAACGATACCCTGGTATTGATGTCCGAGACCATACAATGTAATTCCGTGTTTTTTACAGTTTGCCGTAAGTTGCTCCACCTGGTTTCTGGAGAGAGCATCTGTAATGGGCAAGTGCTGGTTGAGAGTGGGAACATTGTGATCTGCTGTAGCGACAATTTGATCCGGACGAAAAACGGGAATATTTCGCTGTTCCAATTCGGCAAAGGCTTGCGGACTGGTTACTTCGTGAATAAGGTGTTTGTCTATATATAAAATTTGTGGTCCGTTTTCCACGCTCTCTACCACATGACTATCCCATACCTTGTCGAATAATGTCTTTTTCATTTGTATTTTTTATGTGCCCTTTAACTTATACTGTTCTAATTTCGCTGAGCTTGCAAACTTGCATAATCTCGTGGATATCCTCGTCGAGGATTTCTTTTTTCATGTCGGCAAATTTTAGGAATTCGCCATATACCTCATCGAGTTGAAGCTTGGTGAGTTCGTATCCCACTTTTTTGGCGCGATAGGCAAGGGCTGCCCTTCCGCTTCTTGCAGTAAGCACTATAGCTGATTCGGTAACCCCCACATCTGCAGGGTCTATGATTTCGTAGGTTTCTCTGTTTTTGATCACTCCATCTTGGTGAATTCCGGAACTGTGAGCAAAGGCATTAGCACCTACAATAGCCTTGTTCGGTTGTACTGGCATACCCATACTTTCAGATACCATTCTACTGGTGCTGTACAGCAGTTTTGAATTGATATTGGTATCCAGATTGAGATCGGGATGTTGGCGCAGTATCATGACCACTTCTTCAAGCGAAGTATTTCCGGCGCGTTCGCCTATACCGTTTATAGTACATTCTATCTGTCTGGCTCCGTTGATAACTCCCGCGATAGAGTTGGCCGTAGCCAAGCCCAAATCGTTGTGACAATGACAGGAGAGCGTGGCATTTTCTATGCCTTTTACATGATCTCTGAGGTATTTGATTTTAGCGCCGTATTCTTCGGGTAAGCAATATCCTGTAGTATCTGGTATGTTGAGTACAGTGGCTCCAGCTTCTATTACTGCCTCGCATACTCTTGCCAAAAACTCATTGTCGGTACGTCCGGCATCTTCGGCATAAAATTCAACATCGTCTACAAAAGTTTTGGCATAACTCACAGCGGTTACGGCTCTTTCTATGATTTCTTCCCTCGTCGCTTTAAACTTATGTGTTATATGAGAGTCAGAAGTTCCTATTCCGGTGTGTATACGGGGCTTTTGAGCGTATTTAAGGGCTTCTGCAGCCACTTCTATATCCTTTTTAACAGCCCTGGTGAGTCCGCAAACTGTAGCATTTTTGACTATCTTTGCTATTTCGACAACCGAGGTAAAATCCCCGGGGCTGGAGATAGGAAAACCGGCTTCTATGACATCAACCCCGAGTTCGTCTAAGCGCCTGGCTATAATCAGTTTCTGATCGGTATTCAACTTGCAGCCGGGCACTTGTTCGCCGTCGCGAAGGGTGGTGTCAAAGATTTGTACTTTTTCTTTACTCATGTCAAATTATTAGTCTTAATTTTATTTTTCTATTACGAATTTATATTTTGCAAATTCAGACAAAGGGTTTTGTCTGGAAGGCTTTACAATGCTTAACCAAAAATTATAAAACTTAATTACCTTGTAATCAGGTTTTTAAATCTTATTTTATTACAATGACAAATGCGCAAAAAGATTCGTTGTTTATACTGATTAAATCCCTTTCTAAGTCAGAAAAACGACAATTTAAACTTTATGTCAACCGTCTTGGGGTGAATGCGGATGCCAAGTTTCTCGCACTTTTTAACTTGCTCGACAAAATGAAAGACTACAACGAAAAGGAAATACTGAAGAGTGGAATTGTTAAAAAACAACAGTTGTCCAATCTTAAGGCTCATTTGTACAAACAGGTGCTGGTAAGTTTACGACTCAATCCGGTAAACCAGAATATTCGAATCCAAATCAGAGAACAACTTGATTTTGCCACCATATTGTATCACAAAGGGCTGTACCGCCAAAGTCTCAAGATTCTGGAAAAGGCAAAACTGTTTGCCATAGACAATGAGGAGAAGAATATTGCCTTTGAGATTGTAGAATTCGAAAAAATAATAGAGACCCAGTATATCACGCGTAGTATTAGTGGCCGCGCCGACGAATTATCGATTCAGGCCAAGGAATTGAGTATACAAAACCTGCTTGCTAGCAGACTTTCAAATCTGTCGTTACAACTCTACGGTATACTTTTAAAATCGGGTTATGTAAAAAGTGACGAGGAGCATCGGCGCATCGCTGAATATTTTAATCATCGCTTGCCCAAATACCGCATAGAAGACCTCGGATTTCGTGAAAAATTATGGCTTTATAAGGCGCATTTATGGTACAGTTTTCTCACTCAGGACTTTCTTTCCAGTTTTAAGTATGCCAGTAAACTCATGGATCTGTTTTACGAAAATGAACAGATGATTTATATGAATCCGGTGTACTACCTCAAGAGTAACAACTATTTACTGGAAGCCTTGTTTATGCTTAAATATCGTACTCAATTTAAAGCAGTATTACACAAACTGGACGAGATTATCACTTCTGATGCGTTTCCGAAAAATGAAAATGTAGCATCACTGTCTTTCCTCTATATTTATATCAACAAGCTAAACCTCCACTTTATGGAGGGATCTTTTAAGGAGGGACTGAATTTGGTAGACGATATACTGTTGCAATTGAAATTACACAGAGATACTATAGACGAACACCACGTAATGGTGTTTTACTACAAAATAGCCTGTATGTATTTTGGCGATGGCGACAATCGGACTTGTATAACCTATCTCAAAAAGATTATAGACAATAAAAATCTCACCATGCGCGAAGACCTGATGTGTTTTTCGAGGGTGTTGAGTCTGGTAGCGCATTATGAAGCGGGGATGGATTATCACTTGGATGTACAGTTGAAGAGTACTTATAAATTCTTACTCAAGATGAACGACTTGCACGAGGTGCAAAAAGAGATGATTCGCTTTTTGCGCAACCTCGGCAATATATATCCTCACGAATTAAAAGGAGAGTTTAAAAAGCTTCACGCCAGGTTTGTGGAATTGGATAACGATCCTTACGAGAGAAGGGCATTTTTGTATTTAGATATTATTTCCTGGCTGGAGAGCAAAATAGAAAACAAGAGTGTTGCAGAAATCATACAACAAAAGTCAAAAGCGTTAATACGATAAACGGGGTGAATTATACTACTCAGAAAATATCTATCCGTGGCATTGCCCTAATACGAGATTTAGCAAAACGTACCTGGCCGTCGACTTTTAAGGATATTCTAAGCCCCGGACAAATTGAGTATATGTTGAATATGATGTATTCGGAGGAGGCGCTCAAAAAGCAGATAGAAGTGTTAGGACACCGTTTCTTTATCGCGAAAGAATACGATAAAGTTCTCGGTTTTATTTCCTGTGAAGAGCGATATGAGGGTGATAAGACCAAGATACACAAACTCTATGTGCTGCCAGAAACCCAAGGTAGGGGAGTGGGACGGGTTTTGATAGATTGCGCAAAAGATGTGGCGAGAAAAGCGGGAGATCACATTTTGTCCTTAAATGTAAACAAATACAATCCTGCAATTCGCTTTTATGAAAAGATAGGCTTTACTACGGTGGCTGAAGAGGTAATCGATATAGGAAAAGGATATGTGATGGACGATTTTGTGATGGAGTGCCAGATATAGGGAAATAAAAGATGTTTTTCCGACTTATAACTGAGTGCCCTTTCCTTGAATTTTTAAACAGAGAAAGGGCACTTAGAAAAGATAAAAAAATAGGATTTAGTTTTTTAATTATTCTTCCATGGTGTGATACACGTTTTGCACGTCGTCGTCTTCCTCTATTTTTTCCAGCAATTTTTCTATATCAGCCACCTGTTCCTCGTCGAGTTTTTTGGTCACCTGTGGTATCCTTTCAAAGCCTGATGAGAGAATTTCAATATTATCCCGACTTTCCAGTTCTTTCTGAATAGCTCCAAAACTCTCGAAGGGAGCGTAGATCAAAATGCCATCTTCGTCGGCAAAAACCTCTTCTACACCAAAGTCTATCATTTCGAGTTCCAGTTCCTCTATATCAATACCTTCGGCATTGATTCGGAAGTTACAAGTGTGATCGAACATGAATTCGACAGAGCCACTGGTTCCCAGACTTCCGTTGCATTTGTTGAAATAACTTCTGATGTTGGCCACAGTACGGTTGTTGTTGTCTGTAGCCGCTTCTACCAATATAGCGATGCCGTGAGGTCCGTAGCCTTCAAAGAGTACCTCTTTATAATTTTCGGTATTTTTATCAGAGGCCCGTTTTATGGCTCGTTCCACATTCTCTTTGGGCATATTAGCGGCTTTGGCATTCTGTATCACAGCCCTTAGCCTAGCGTTGGATTCAGGGTTGGGTCCGCCTTCTTTTACTGCAATAACAATGTCTTTTCCTATTCTGGTAAACGTTTTGGCCATAGCCCCCCAGCGTTTGAATTTTCGCGCCTTTCTGAATTCAAATGCTCTTCCCATATAAAACTTACTTTGAGAACTCGTTTAAAACTAAAGGAGTTCGGTTATAAAATCCTTGAAGTGATACAAAAGTAAAAAGTAAACACTTAACGCACAATAAACGGATATAAGTTTCTGTCATACTAACTTGCAAAAAGCACTAAAAATACGTTATTTTAACCTAAATACCGCATTATGAATCTGAGAGACGTCAAAGACAGTGAATATCACAACTATTACCAGAATTATATACTCAGGCTAAAAGACACTTCTATCTTAGATGCTTTGAGAAATACGGAAGATAAATTTGTACGTCAGATTGATGGATTGAGTCAGGAAAAATTGTCTTACCGCTATGCAGAAGGCAAGTGGACGGTAGCCGAGGTGATACAGCACCTGATAGATAGCGAACGTATATTTACTACCAGAGTCCTGCGTATTGCCAGAAACGACAGTACCGAACTTCCCGGTTTTGAACAGGACACTTACGTACCGTTTTCCGGAGCAAACAGTAGAAGTGTAGCTGTGTTGATATCCGATTTTAAAGCAGTTCGTCTCGGCACGATTTCCCTTTTCACTTCCTTTACCGACGAGATGTTAATCCGCCAAGGTTGGGTAGGGGGCAGTTTGATGTCGGTAAGAGCAATCGGCTTTATCGTAGCAGGACATTTGGATCATCATTTGAGTGTTCTTATAGAGAAGTATGGAGTATAGCGGCTGTGGGATACTTAAGCGGACTAAATCCAATGCCTAAAAAAAATAGAAGGGTAGATATAAAGCTCTAGGAAAGAGCAAAAGAAAAAAATTAGGATATTTTATGAATGACAGAAAAGGTAAAATGTTTCATAATCTAAATAACGACTACTCGAATGGAATTGTTGGTTTTATAACATTTAGCTTAATACTATTGGGAGGTTACTTATTGTTTAATTAAAGTCCAATAGATTTTAGACAATTTGAATTACTTGAATACAAGGGGATCCCATACCCATTGGAGGTCAAATGAGATTTCAAGTATTGGATGGATGAAACATTGTGGTTTTTCTTTTACAAGTAATCTACTTTAGATAATTACACTTGGGAAGAGATACAAGATCAAAACGTTTTTGACGCTAGATATAGTTTTACTCTTAGCGAACTTAAGGCAATGAATTGGGAGATAGTGTATAGGGGAGATTAGTATGTTTGAGGTTTTTTAGTTGATTAGTTCTTAGTTGGTAGCTCGTAGTGGTTTTTCGTGATTTTGCTTTTCTGTTTTTTCGCCTTGTACTAACCTTACCTCTGATATTTCCCAAGTCCGAAGCCTTTTCAGAAATAAGCTGTATTCCTACGGAATCGCGTTTGCGATAGCAAAAGGAGCGTGTAGTGGGAATTCAGCTGGTTTCCCGCGATAGCTGGGAAAATTTCCTTAAAGGCTTCTTGACTTTTTGCTTCGTTTTGTGTCAAGACAAAATGAAGGAGGGGGTGTTTGTAGTTAGTTCGTATCAATCACCATTTATATATACCAGACGCCGTAGAGACGCAAAATTTTGCGTCTGCCACCATTGACGAATCTATGTAATGCGATGGGCAAGGTTTTTGAACTTAATTTAATAAATCTATTCAATACAAATATATCTTGCATATATTATTGCTGTGGATAAATCCAGGCATTACCGGGGTTTTGGTGACGAGGGGGAAAGGAGAAAAGGAGATGGGGAGAAGTTTTTACGGGCTGAAAGCCCAGCTCAGTTTATTGATACTAGCCGCTATTTCAGGAAGTAGGGGCTAGAATTAATCAATGGCACCAACACCACCTTACCAGATTTTGTTATCTTAGACCGTGGCTATACCGGTCACGAGCATTTGATAGGAGTTGGTTTAGTACACATGAACGGTCGTTTACACGACCCGATACGACACCGTTTCCTGATGCCTGATAATTTTGTTCAGGATCCGTATAGTACGCAGAACTATAATCAGTATAGGTATGTGCTGAACTTATAAAAATCAAATAAATATAAAAAAGCCCCGATTAAGAGGCCTTTTCACTTACTTAGTCTGTAGAATGGAGTTCTTTTTTAATCGTTGTCCAAATCATCTTCGTCGGGGACATCGACAGAACTTCCGAGATCACCTGAACCAAAATCGTCTTCGTCTTCTTCGTCAAAATTCTCCATAGTATTGGCCAGTCGGGTACTCACCTTTACCAGATAAACCGCTTCATCGGTTCGTACTTCAAGGGCCTCGACGGTTTCATTATTGGCGTTTTTAAACTTGATAATGTCGTCATCGCCGTATCCGTCGGGATACTTTTCCACTAACAGCGTCAGTATTTCGTTGGTAAGTTTCTTGTAATCAACTATAATTCTTTTCATGGAAGGGAGTTGTTAATACGGCCGAAAATAAATTAAAATAAATATTGTACGCAAGTAATTTTTACTGGATTTTACATATCCAATAAATACGCAAAAATTAGGGGTGCTACTATAGTTGCATCCGATTCTATGACAAACTTCGGAGTGTCGAGATCGAGTTTTCCCCAGGTTATTTTTTCGTTGGGTACTGCTCCTGAATACGACCCATAACTAGTGGTAGAGTCGGAGATCTGACAGAAATAACTCCAAAACGGTACATCGTGCATTTCCAGGTCTTGATAGAGCATAGGCACTACACAGATGGGGAAATCGCCTGCAATACCACCACCAATCTGAAAGAAACCAACTCCCGTATCTGAATTTTTGCGGTACCAGTCTGCGAGATAAGCCATGTATTCAATACCTCCTTTTACAGTAGATGCTTTGAGCTCTCCTTTAATGACATAAGAAGTGAAAATATTGCCCATAGTACTGTCTTCCCAACCCGGTACTATTATAGGAAGGTTTTTTTCGGCAGCAGCATACATCCAGGAATCTTTCAGGTCTATTTCGTAGTATTCTTCCAATACTCCGGAGAGCAACAGTTTATACATATATTCATGAGGAAAATAACGTTCTCCTTTATCGTCTGCATCTTTCCATATTTTAAATATATGTTTTTGCAAACGTCGGAAAGCTTCTTCTTCCGGAATACAGGTATCGGTAACGCGGTTGAGCCCTTTTTCTAGGAGTTCCCATTCGTCTTTTGGCGTCAGATCACGGTAGTGGGGTACGCGTTTGTAGTGCGAATGTGCAACGAGATTCATAACGTCTTCTTCGAGGTTGGCTCCGGTAGAAGAGATAATTTGAACCTTGTCTCTGCGAATCATTTCAGCAAAGATTTTACCGAGTTCTGCAGTACTCATGGCACCGGCAAGGGTGACCATCATCTTGGATCCATTTTGTAATTGCTGCTCGTAGGCCTTGGCTGCATCGACCAAGGTGGCTGAGTTAAAATGCAAATAATACTTTTCGATAAATTGAGAAATAGCACCTTTCATTTTATAGTGTTTTAGTTTTTTAGTTCGTTGTTTTTTAGTGTTTGGGGTGGTGGGTTATTGGGTTATTGGGTTATTAGGTTATTAGGTTATTGGGTATTGCCTAAGTAACTTATTAACCAATTAACCATCAATACTCCTCCTCATCATCATCCTTCTTCCCCGAATACTTAAACTTGTAGGCCAGCATTTTGTAATACAGTTTAGCGGCGAGAAAATCTGAGGACTTTTCGCTTTCGTTAGGGCAGAGCTCTACGATATCAAAACCGACTACATTTTTCTTTTTGAAGATCTTTTTCAAAAATTCAAGGGTTTCATACCACAGCAGGCCTCCCGGTTCAGGAGTTCCGGTAGAGGGGAGTACGGAGGGGTCGAAGGCGTCGAGATCGATGGTGATAAAGACGTTTTCGGTCATTTGATGTACAGCATCGGATATCCACTCGTCGTCATGAATTATATCGTGTACAAAATACACCTGATTTTCGTCCATATTCTCCAGTTCAGACACATCCATACTACGAATACCCACTTGAATGAGATTGGTTGTTTTACTGGCCTCGTATACCGCACAGGCGTGATTGCAGGTGGAACCCTCATATTCCGGTCTCAGGTCGGCGTGGGCATCTATTTGAACTACGGTGAGATTTTCAAAACACTCGTTAAACGCTCTGATGGTTCCTATAGAAATAGAGTGTTCTCCTCCGAATACAGTGACAAATTTGTCTTGTTTTATATAGCTTCTCGTGATTTTATGCACGGTATCCACCATTTTTTCAGGAGAGGAGTTTTCCGTAATTGCCGGAGCGAGGTAAACTCCCTTTTTATAAGGTTCTGATCGAGTTTCTATATCGAATAGCTCCATATTCTCCGAAGCGTGTAAAAATGCTTCAGGTCCTTTGTCTGCCCCTTTTTGCCATGTACTGGTACCGTCGTAAGGCACTGGGATTAGCACTACTTGGGCATCGTCGATACGAGTGTATTTATCAGGTATTCCTGCATATGTTTTTTTACTCATCGCGCTTTGTTTTTTACACAGGCCGCTTTTGGCGGGTATAAATATTGATTAAACAGATTAAAAATATATTATAAAACAATGATAGTCAATACTAAAATGTAATCTTCAAAATATTAATTTTCACCGTAGCCCAGTATTCTGAGCATATCTTCTGCTTTTTGTTGTTCTGCAAATACTTCGGTGGTTATATTTCCTTCTTTGTCCTTGTCTATCAAGATGTGTTTTGGCGTGGGGATAAGGCAGTGTTGCAATCCTCCAAATCCTCCTATGGTTTCCTGATAGGCTCCGGTGTTGAAAAACCCGATATAAAGCGGTTTGTTCTTGCTGTACTTGGGCAGATAGATGGCGTTCATATTCTGCTCACTGTTATAGTAATCGTCGCTGTCACAGGTGAGTCCGCCCAACAGTACTCTTTCGTATTCGTCGTTCCATCGGTTGATAGCCAACATGATAAAACGCTTGCTTATGGCCCAGGTGTCGGGTAGGGTAGTGATAAAAGAAGAATTTATCATATTCCATTTCTCGCGGTCGTTCTGCTGTTTCTGGTAGAGTACCTCATAAATGGCTCCACCACTTTCGCCTACCGTAAAACTACCGAATTCTGTAAAGATATTTGGAACAGGTACATCGGCCTCTTCACACGAAATCTTGATCTGATTGATGATTTCATCTATCATATATTCGTAGTCGTAATTGAAGGCCAGCGAATTCTTTGTAGGAAATCCACCGCCTATATTGAGACTGTCTACCGTAGGGCATATCTTTCTCAACTGGGTGTAGACCTTGAGACATTTGAGCAATTCGTTCCAGTAATAGGCCGTGTCTCGTATTCCGGTATTGATAAAGAAGTGCAGCATTTTGAGTCTTACATTTTCATTTCCAGCAATGGCTCGATTGTAGAAGGGTACAATATTCTTGTATCCTATACCCAGTCTGCTGGTGTAAAATTCAAATTTAGGCTCTTCTTCAGAGGCGATGCGAATACCGATATCAAAGCTTCCATCTATAGCTTCGTCGAGCAGGTCGATTTCCTCGTAATTATCTATAATGGGAATACATTTTTTATGTCCACCATTCACCAAGTCGGCTATATTTCGGATGTATTGATCTCTCTTAAACCCATTGCAGAGCACGTATTGATTTGGTGTTAATTTACCTTTTTTGAGCAAATTGTTTACGATATTGATATCAAAAGCCGAAGAGGTTTCTATGTGAATATCGTTTTTGAGCGCCTCGTTTATAACGTGTTCAAAATGAGAACTTTTTGTACAATAACAATAGTGGTATTTACCGGTGTAATTGTGCACATCTATGGCTTTGTCAAACCATCTTTTTGCCTTTTGTATATTATTGCTTATCTGAGGTAGATAATTGAACTTTAACGGTGCCCCATATTTTTTGACAAGAGCCATAAGATCTATACCGTGAAATCGTAGGGTATCGTTGTCGAGGGTAAATTCTTCCTGTGGAAAATAATAAGTCTGATCTATGAGATCTATATATTTGGTTTTCATTGTAAACTGCTTTTTATTTACGGATAAATAGGTAAATACTTAAAAACTAATGTAATATACAAAAAGCAGCAATGTCAAATACGCAGGGCAATAGCATTCGTTGCGGCGATTGCCACAGAACAGGAGTGTAGAGAGGTAATAGTGGAAGTGAGCTTAAAAAACCGGTGATTCTTCTCGAGAACCGTATACCATAAAGACTTCCTGCTCATGGCATACCCGGAATTATAAACGAGTTTCATTTACTGTTTAGCCTAAACGGCTACAAAAGTGTAGAAAAAAAACAAACTGTCAAATAGAGAAGTGTTTTTTTACTTCGATATTTTAATATTTTAAATCCGAGGCTAAAATACAGTATATCTATAAGTTAGACCACTATACCTTAAAGGTAAAGCCGTCAGAAATTTTTTTCTCGTATTTTTCCTTGTCAAATTCGTACAGAAAAGATCCCTTTCGCGACGAGCTCATATCTTTTTCATTCAATTTTACTAGCACGTCGAGTTGTTTTATCTTTTTCTGAAAATTCCTTTTGTCCAATTCTTCATCCAAGATAACTTCATACAGTGTTTGAAGCTGTCTCATGGTAAATTTTTTAGGTAGTAGCTCGAAACCTACGGGGTCGGTAGAGGTACGTCTTCTCAACCTTCGCAAGGCTTTTTCCAACATTTCGCCGTGGTCGAAGATCAACTGAGGAATATCGCTGATAGAAAACCATTGAGCGGAATATTTATCAGACTGTTTTGAGTTGTGTTCATCGATATTGATAAGGGCGTAATAGGCTACGGAAATGGTGCGTTCTACAGGGTCGCGGTCTATTTTGCTGAAACCGTAAAGCTGTTCCATATAAACGTCGTCAAGACCAGTAAGGGTGTACAATACTCGGTTGGCGGCTTCGTCTAAGGTTTCTTCTTTTTTTAAAAAACCTCCCATAAGCGACCATTTGCCCTTTTCGGGTTGTAGCTCTCTCTTGACGAGAAGGAGTTTGAGCTCATCTCCGTCAAATCCAAAAATAATACAGTCGACAGCCACCAGTACTTTGTCTTCCTGATCGTAATTGTAATTCATAATACCAAATTTTACACACTTACTCCTCTATGTAAAATTGTAACAAAAGAAGAGCTCGACTATTGCCTGAATGCGAAACCGTTTTTGAGATAGCGTCTCGAAAAGGCGCGTAAATATACATTTAATTTAAGGAAAATTGAAACCTATATTGCGGTGTAGATACCGACACAATAAGTTTGTAAACCACCGTACAATACCGCTTATTTTCCATTTGTTTTAATCTTTATATCCGGACTGTGATATACCATGGAATTTTCGGGTACCGAAGATGTGAGCCATACGTTACCTCCAATGATACTGTTGGCGCCGATTACCGTTTTGCCTCCGAGTATGGTGGCATTGGCATAAATGGTGACATTGCTCTCTACAGTGGGATGTCTTTTGGTGTTGGAAAGGGATTTTTCAACGTGAAGTGCACCGAGGGTAACACCTTGGTATATCTTGACGTGATCTTTGATTACGGTAGTCTCTCCAATAACTATTCCCGTAGCGTGGTCTATAAAGAAGGATTCCCCAATCTGAGCTCCCGGGTTGATATCCACTCCAGTGAGCCGGTGGGCATATTCTGCCATTAAACGCGGAACTATAGGAAGTCCGTACAAATACAAAGGTCTGCTTAAGCGATAAACCGCAATGGCAAGAAAGCCGGGATAAGCTAGGCACACCTCTTCTACAGTATTGGATGCCGGGTCGTTTTCTACGATGGCCAGAGCGTCGAGATTGAGTTTTCTGAGAATCTCCGGTAGTTCATCCAAGTAGTTCTCCCAGATTTTGCTACAGGGTTTTCCTGGAGCCCAACAGGCCAGATCTACAATTTCCTGAAACTCCTCTTCTAGAGTATCAATGTTTTCAGCTACAGAGGTGTCACTGTCAAACAGGGTGTAGAAAAGACGAGAAGTAAAGGCTTCGGTCTTCTCCTTGAGCTGAAAGCGAAGGTTGGGGTTTTGCTTGTGTTTTACAATGCCTTCTATGATGGTTTGTTTTTTCATCAGCTTTATAAATTTGTCATTCTCGGCTTTCAATTAGCTGTCTGTACATTACAACTACCACTCCGTCATTTAATGATAGGGGAGTATCAACCGACAAGAGCACAAAGTTATAAAAGGAAAAATAAGCTGCTCCTTATTTCTTTCCCGAAATTACAAATTCAACAAAGAGGTTTAATTTTTTACAATTTATTCACGTATTTCCGACTGAAATCCGGAAGTTATACGCGATAATCCTATCTCAGCACTTTTAATAGCACAATAAAAATATAATCAAAATACTCGTTTTTAAGTTTTATTTTCCTACATTTATAAAAGAGTTGATGTTTTATTAACTCAATAGCTGTGTCGTTAAAGTTTAAAACTGCAAACAATAGACGATTATGTTAGTAAAAATTTATGGAAGTGCTGTTTTTGGTGTAGAAGCAACAACCATTACTGTAGAAGTCAATGTCTCTCTCGGCGTCGGTTACTATTTGGTAGGGCTTCCAGACAATGCTATTAAAGAGAGTAATTACAGAATAGCGTCGGCACTAGAGGCTAATGGCTATAAAATTCCGGGAAAGAGAATAACTATAAATTTAGCTCCCGCCGATATGAGAAAGGAAGGTGCCGCCTACGATCTGCCCATCGCTGTAGGCATACTGGCAGCTTCCGGACAGATTAAGAGCGATGACATCACCGAATACCTCATCATGGGCGAACTGTCTCTCGACGGTGGATTACAGCCTATTAGAGGAGCTTTACCCATTGCGGTTCAAGCTGCTAAAGAAGGTTTTAAAAAGTTTATACTACCCATACAGAATGCAGAGGAAGCTGCGGTGGTAGAGGGACTAGAGGTTTACGGTGTGAGTAATATAAGTGAAGTTATCGATCACTTCGACGGCAAGCTAACTCTCAAAGCCCTGAAAGTAGATCTAAAAGAAGTTTTCTATAGGAACACAGATCGCTTTGAACACGATTTTGCCGAAGTCAAAGGACAGGAGAGCATTAAGCGCTGTATGGAGATTGCAGCCTCTGGAGGACATAATATTATATTGATCGGTCCGCCCGGTTCCGGAAAGACGATGTTGGCCAAACGCCTTCCGGGGATTTTACCACCTATGACTCTCGAAGAAGCCCTCGAGACTACCAAGATACACAGTGTGGCAGGACGTATTGAAAAAAGCGGACTGATGGGGCAGCGCCCGTTTAGGTCGCCGCATCACACTATTTCGGATGTAGCCTTGGTTGGAGGGGGAACCTATCCTCAACCGGGAGAGATTTCTCTTTCTCACAATGGGGTATTGTTTCTCGACGAGCTTCCGGAATTTAAACGCAGTGTGTTGGAAGTGATGCGACAACCCCTGGAAGATAGGGAAGTAACCATTTCTAGGGCAAAGTTTAGCGTTACTTATCCTTCTTCTTTTATGTTGGTAGCCAGTATGAATCCTAGTCCGAGTGGCTATTTTAACGATCCCGACGCCCCTGTGGTATCATCACCTACAGAAATGCAGCGCTACCTCGGGAAGATATCCGGACCCTTACTCGACAGAATAGATATTCATATAGAAGTAAACCCAGTACCTTTTGAAAAGCTGTCAGACAACAGTCGGGGCGAATGCAGCGCAGACATACGAAAAAGGGTAGTGGCAGCCCGCGAGATACAACGAAGCCGTTTTGAAGAAATACCCGGACTACACTACAACGCTCAGATGAATACCCGGCAGATAAGGCATTTTTGTGCTTTAGATGATGAGAGCAAACAATTACTCAAAAAAGCCATGCAGCGATTAAATCTCTCCGCACGTGCTTACGATCGTATTCTAAAAGTAGCCCGAACTATAGCCGACCTCGACAACCACAAAGAGATCACAGCGCTTCATATAGGTGAAGCCATTCAGTACAGAAGCTTAGATCGGGATGGATGGTTGGGGTAGGGATTGAGGATAAAAGTGAAAAAGAATCTTATATTTGTTGGCAACTGAATGTTAATCAACAAACTTTATATGTATCGAAAACTGTGTTATATCTTGGTGATATCGCTGCTTACAACCGTATGGGTGTCTTGTGAACAGCGAGCTGAAAAAAAGGAAGAGTCCGTTGCAAAAACTAGTGAAACTACTTTTCACCACCTTACGCTCGAAGAGGCCAACAGGCTGGTAGAGCTTCCGCTACACTGTATGCAAACCGAATATCCCAACAGATTGGGGCAAACCCTGATCGATTCGACTAGCTTACGTAGTCCGAAGGTACTGCACCCGGCGTTTTACGGTTGTTTTGATTGGCACTCTTCGGTACACGGACACTGGATGTTGGTGAGTTTGCTGGAACAATTTCCCGATTTGGAAAAAGCGGATTTGGTAAGGCAGAAATTAAGAGAGAATATATCGGCAGAAAACATACTGCAAGAGGTGGCTTATTTTGAAGACGAACCTTCTTATGAGCGCACTTATGGATGGGCGTGGTTGCTCAAACTAGCCCAGGAGCTACGCGAATGGAACGATCCGCTGGCTCGCGAGTTAGAGCAAAACCTCCAGCCCCTTACCGACTTGGTGGTAAGGAGCTATATCGACTTTCTACCTAAATTGAATTATCCCATTAGGGTAGGAGAGCATTCGAATACGGCATTCGGACTCACTTTTGCCTACGACTATGCCAAAGCGACACAGCAGCAGGAGTTGCTATCCCTGATCGAAAAAAGGGCGAAGGATTTTTATCTCGAAGACAGTGACTGCCCCATAAGCTGGGAACCTAGCGGGTACGACTTTCTCTCCCCTTGTCTCGAAGAGGCGGATATTATGAGAAGGGTACTGCCTGCAGAAGAATTTAAGGGCTGGCTCGAAAAATTTCTACCACAGTTAAAAGATCCCGATTTCAATTGGGAACAGGGAAAAGTATCGGAAAGATCAGATGGCAAATTGGTGCATCTCGACGGGGTGAATTTTAGTCGAGCCTGGTGTCTTTACGCCATTGCTCGCGATGTTCCGGAATACCGTCATCTCAAGGAAATAGCCAATGCACATATAGCCCACTCGCTACCTCATATAGTTGACGATAATTATATGGGTACTCACTGGTTGGGATCTTTCGCGGTATACGCCTTGCAAAATGCGCATTAGATGTTTGGCTTTCTAAAAAAAGCTGGTCCAGGAACTATAGTGGCCGCTGCATTTATTGGACCCGGAACGGTTACTGTGTGTACACTGGCAGGTGTCGATTTCGGCTATGCGCTGCTATGGGCTATAGTATTGTCGATAGTAGCTACAGTAATATTACAAGAAATGGCCGCACGTGTTGGAGTCATAACGGGAATGGGGCTCGCCGAAGTTATCAAGACACAGCTGAGGCATCGCCTTTTAAAAATACCACTTATTATACTTGTTTTTTCTGCTGTAGTAATCGGCAATGCGGCTTATGAAGCGGGAAATTTAAGTGGGGCTTCTCTCGGGATGACAGGAATTTTTCCGGAGGAATACGCTCGCTTTTATCCTCTAGTTGTGGGTGTTGTGGCATTTGCCTTACTCTACGCTGGTAGCTATAAAACACTGGAGCGCTGTATGACGGCTATGGTGCTGGTGATGAGTATGTCGTTTATACTGGCTGCTGTAATCATCAAGCCTGATATGGTAGCTATCGTAAAAGGGCTTTTTATTCCTGAAATTTCGGAGGAAAACACACTTACAGTTATAGGACTGATCGGAACTACTGTTGTTCCCTACAACCTTTTTTTACACGCTTCTCTTGTCAGCGAACGATGGAGTGGGGAAGCTGACTTGAAAACTGTACGAAAAGATACATGGCTATTTGTAACTCTTGGAGGTCTGGTATCTGCAGCCATTATGATTACAGCTGCAGGGAGTGGATTAAATGGAATTCGGAATGTGATGGATATAGCAATCGGATTGGAACCTCTATACGGAAGGTTTGCAATTTACTTTATAGGTATAGGGCTCTTTGCTGCAGGAATTACTTCTGCAATAACCGCTCCATTGGCGGCTGCATATGTGGCTAACGGTTGTTTTGGTTGGAATGCCTCGCTAAAAGATCACAGATTTCGCCTAGTGTGGATGATTGTTATTGGGATAGGTATTCTCTTTGCTTCTGTGGGTTTTAATCCCATAGAACTCATACTGTTTGCTCAAGTAGCCAACGGCATACTGCTCCCCGTAGTCGCTTTATTTCTGTGGTGGGTTGTGAATAAGACTGAGGTATTAGGTAAGTATAGAAACGGCTTGTTACTGAACCTGATTTCAGGAGGTATTATTTTTATTACTGTGGTTCTCGGTATACGAAGTATCCTCAAGGTGTTGGGATGGGAGGTGTAAAAAAATCTACTGTTTTATCAGAGGGACAAAAAACACTGTTATGTCGGATATAAAAATCAATTGCGATTTGGGAGAAGGGCTGGACAACGAAGCCTTGCTAATGCCGTATATTTCTTCCTGTAGCATTGCCTGTGGCGGGCATGCAGGGAGCATAGATATTATGGAGAAAGTAATTGTACTCGCTCAAAGGCATCAGGTGCTTATCGGCGCTCACCCCTCGTATCCCGACCGTGAAAATTTTGGCAGGCGCTCACTGCAAATAGAGGAGGAGGTGCTTGTGACAAGTATAAGACAACAACTATCATCTCTGTCTGATATACTCATAGAAAAAGGAGCCTCACTACATCATATCAAGGCTCATGGCGCTTTGTATAACGATATGGCAAAGGATGCTGAAATAGCTGCTGTTTTTCTCAAAGCCATATCCCCGTTTACAGAGAGTGTCGCACTTTATGCTCCTTTTGGTTCTGAAGTTGCAAAAATGGCAGGGAACTCAGGAATTCAGGTGGTTTATGAGGCTTTTGCCGATCGCAGCTATACCGATGCTTTATCGCTCTTACCCCGGAACGCTGAAAATGCGGTGTTAACCGATAAGATTCAAATAAGGAATCGCGTATTGGACATTTGCCGAGAGGGGGTTGTGCTCACCGTAGCTGGACATTATGTCCCGATAAAAGCAGATACTTTTTGTTTGCATGGAGACAATCCTAATGTGATTGAAATACTGCAATACCTCGCAGAGACTACCTGAGGACTGAAGTCTTTTTGTGATGATTTAACTTTGTTATCCGAAAGATTTTTTGCTACTTAGTGCTATGAGTAAGGCAGCAGAAAAATACCCGATTTCAATAAGTCCAGTCGGACTTCAATCTTTGTTGATAAACTGGCCGAAACGCATAGATGAAGATATACTGAAGGATATAATTTGCTTCGGAGAGACCATTTCCAAAAAGCTAGCAATAGCGTGTGAACAACTTCCTGCCTATCACTCTTTATTACTGATTTTTGATGAGAATATCGATACGGTAAAGATATCGGACCGGCTTTTAAAACTATATGAAAGTATGGAACCATGTGCTATGAAGCGCAGGTTATGGCACATACCCGTGTGTTATCATCCCGATTTTGCACCGGATATGCAGTTATTGTCATCACAAAAAGGCATGTCACCTCAAAAAATCGCAGAATTACATAGTTCTCCCGTTTACACGGTATACGGCATAGGATTTTTACCCGGTTTTATGTATTTGGGAGGATTGGACAAAAAGCTCTATACCCCTAGACGAAAAGAACCTAGACAAAGTGTAGTCAAAGGAGCTGTGGGTATTGGTGGCAAACAAACAGGTGTATACCCTCAGGAGAGTCCGGGTGGGTGGAATATCATCGGGAACACTCCGGTAAAGATATTCGATCTGTCTCGTAAAAAGCCTTGCCCGGTGCGTATAGGAGACAAATTGCGTTTTTTCGAAATAAGTCAGGAAGAACACAAGCTCCTAGAAATTGAAGTGTCGGCAGGGGTGTACAAACTCAAAAGTGAAAAATACCATGATTAAAGTACAGAAGCCTGGGTTGTTTACCACTGTCCAAGATATGGGAAGATTTGGTTACAGGAATATAGGGGTTCCGGTTAGCGGTGTTATGGATGTTTGTTCGGCCACCTTGGGCAATCGGTTGTTGAACAACGACAGTCGGGCCGCACTTCTCGAAATCACTATGGCGGGGCCTCAACTACAATTTACAGCTGCTACTCACATAGTTATTACCGGTGCTTTGATGCAAGCGGCGATAAATGGTGTTTCTATTCCAAACAACAGAGTGATTAGAGTACAGCAGGGAGATGTGCTTTCTTTTGGTCGTCCGGAGCGAGGAATAAGAGCCTATATGGCGGTAAAAGGTGGGATTAAGAGTGCACTTATTATGAACAGTCAATCGTACTATTTTCCCCTTACCAATTTTGCTCATTTGCAAAAGGGACAGGAGTTAGACTGTGAAGTATTTGACGGAAATATAAACGATCTCATTGAGATCAAGCCAAACAACGATTTTCTGTTTTCTTCTGCTATAACTGTATATGCCGGACCGGAATACGAAATGTTGAACCGAGAGGAAAAGGAACTTTTGAAACAGACTTTCTCTGTTTCCACACTTAACAATCGCATGGCGTATCAGTTAGAAGAACAACTGCCTCCTAACAATTACAGTATCATTACTTCTGGGACATTACCAGGTACTGTACAGCTCACTCCCTCTGGGAGATTGATAGTGCTAATGAAAGATTGTCAAACTACGGGAGGATATCCGAGGGTGCTACAACTTTCAGTATCCGGTATATGTACTCTCGCTCAGAAAAAATATGGAGACCGCATTGTTTTTAAGATGGAGTAATTCGCGTTTGAACTCGACAGCAAAAACGATGGTTTTAGCGATAACTCTTTTTGATGCGGTCCAGATTGCGTTTGTTATCGCGGTCTTTGATGGTTTCTCGTTTGTCGTGTAATTTCTTTCCCTTGGCCAGTGAAATCTCAATCTTGGCAAGTCCGCGATCGTTGATAAAAAGTCGTAGAGGAACTATGGTGAGACCGACATTTTTGACTTCTTTTCGAAGTTTTCTAAGTTCTTTTTTGTTGAGCAACAGCTTTCTCTCACTTCTCGGTTTGTGGTTGTAATAGGTTCCGTGAGCGTATTCTTCAACATACATATTGACGACAAAGAGTTCACCTCGATCGTTAAATTCGCAGAAACTTTCGGCAATAGAAGCCTTGCTGAGGCGTATCGATTTAATCTCCGTACCCGTCAGTACAATTCCCGCTACGTATTTATCCAACAGCTCGTATTCGAAACGGGCACGCTTATTCTGTATGTTTATCTTTTTTTGCATAGGGACAGCAAAAGTAATAACTATTGTTGAATTTGGGTCATATATCTACCGTCTTATTCTGATACCAATACAGTTGGGCACAACTTATGCCAGCTGCAACGCGAGTTTTACCATATCGGTGAGCGAAGTCTCTCGTGTTGCAGCATCCATACTCTCACCGGTGATGACGTGGTCTGTAACGGTGAGTACAGATAGTGCTTTAGCCCCAAAACGAGCTGCGATGGTGTAGAGTGCTGCGGTTTCCATTTCTACACAGAGCACTCCGTGTTCCATCCATTTTTTGTAATCTTCTTGACGGTAATCGTAAAATGTATCACTAGTAAGTATATTGCCCGACCACACTTTTATGCGGTCCTTTTGAGCGATGTTTAATGCTTTTACCAAGAGTTCTGCATTTGCAGTAGGGGCATAGGTGTCTTGCCCAAAGACAGTGCGATTTATACTGCTGTTTGTAGAAGTTGACATTGCCAGTACGATATCTCTAACTTTTACAAAGGGCTGATAGCTGCCTGCGCTTCCTATGCGTATCAGTTGCTTTGCACCGTAATCCTTTATCAGTTCGTGTATGTAAATACTCGCCGAAGGAATTCCCATACCCGTGCTTTGTACCGATATTTTTTTTCCTTCAAAATATCCGGTATAGCCGTATATTCCTCGTATACTGCTGTATTGCACAGCGTTTTGGAGAAATTGTTCTGCTATCCACTTTGCTCTTAAGGGGTCGCCAGGGAGTAATACTGTTTCTGCTATTTCTCCTTTTTTTGCGTCGATATGTATGCTCATGCCAATCTGTTTGCCCGAAAACGGTATGTGAAAACAAAGTTATGTTTTTTTATATATTGTTTTTCCAACTGTTGTAAATCACTGTATTTGCAACGACATGCATACACCTTTTTTACTTATTTTTGTGTACGGAACTCTTTCCGATATTCAAATTTTAAACTCCGAATTATGGCCGAGCTTATCAGAATTTATGAAGAAAACCCCAATCCTCGAGAAATACAGCGGGTAGTGGAGGTGTTGAAAAAGGGCGGATTAGTGATCTATCCGACAGATACAGTATACGGTTTGGGATGTGATATTACCAATTCCAAGGCCTTGGAGCGCATTGCCAGAATTAAGGGAATAAAACTCGAGAAGGCAAATTTTTCGTTTATCTGTGCCGATTTGAGCAATCTTTCAGACTATGTAAAACAGCTGGAAAACTCAACTTTTAAACTTTTAAAAAGAGCACTTCCCGGTCCCTTCACTTTTATTTTACAAGGGAATAACAATCTTCCTAAAGACTTTAAGAAAAAGAAGACTGTAGGGATAAGGGTGCCGGACAACAGTATTGCACAAGCCTTGGTCAGCGGACTGGGAAATCCTATAGTTTCGACTTCCATTTACGATGAGGACGAATTGTTGGAATACACCACAGATCCAGAGCTTATTTATGAGAAATGGGAAAATCTTGTCGATGTGGTTGTCGATGGCGGCTATGGAGATAATACCGCTTCTACTGTAGTAGATCTCACCGATGGAGACCCCCGTCTTATACGACAAGGCAAAGGAAACCTAGAAGAGATTCTCTAATAGAGCCCCATATTAACCTAAATTATAGTTGATTAGTTCGTAGTTGACAGTTGGTAGTGTGTTTTTTGACCTTGCCTGAATAAGCTTGCCTTTTTTCAGGTTAATAATTAATGATTACTGTTGGTCTTTCTTTTGGGGCGCGCCCCAAAAGAAAAGTTTCAAATTCTTCTGGTTTCATATTTTTTAGTGAACCATGTGGTCGTTG
>JAJUFH010000033.1 GCA_029266035.1 Sinomicrobium sp. | reverse complement strand
TAATTCGAAAACCAGTAAAAATGCATCAAAATCAACAGTGAAATCCATCATCAAAATCCCTACCCCTATCACCGTATATGAACCTATTCGCTTATCCTCTCAACCCCATACTCCCTCTCAAAGCGGGTGCAAATATAAAACTTGTTTTTTGTTTTCTGCAAGTAAAAAATGATGATTTTTTTAGCCCATCCTCCAACACATTATGCTACAATATTTTAGACTAAAAAATAAAGGACAGCTAATGTAAGTGTTTTTTCTGAAACCCACAATTATTTTTCATTTTTCTTTCCATCTTTCCAGTGATTTGTGAGCTCCATATAGTCAAAATCGAGTGCTGAACGTTGTTTTTCGAGCAATCCGTCCGCAAAGGCACGTTGTAAAATATCTTCTATCAGGTAGTCCTCATGGACAGATTCGGGGTGATATTCTTCCTTCAAAGAAATTTTAAACATCCTAGCCGTATTATTATACCAAAAAGCCCTCCAGCCGTTTCGCAATTCCTTTACGAGATCGAAAGCTGTGGCTCCAGTCTGTCTGTGAATCAATTTCACCAAAATTTGCCCCTCAGTACGCGTAAGCTTTTTTAATTCGTCGGTAAATTCTTCCTCTATGTACTTCTGTACCCTTTTAGTATACCACCTGCGCTTTGATTTACTATCTATCATTCCGAGCCTTTCATTTAGCTCTGTCAGTCGTTCTGAAGCCAATTTCGCATAGGGAAAAACCTTTAGTGTTTTACGTCTCAACCAGTAATAAAGTGCGCGTTCTTCTCTGGAATCAAATTTCAGCCGACTAAAAACCATGACCTCTTCCAAGTCTATCGCCTCGCGAACCACAGAATCTCCTTCTAAGATGACGTATTGCTTTTGCAGGGTATCTGGCACTATCTCCTTTTCCTGCGACATCACCTGTATTCCCCACAAAAGGACTATTGCCGTATATACAAAACTCTTGAGCATACTTTTTAAAGCCTACTTTTATCAATTGACAAGGGAGTAAATTTACAAACATTCTCTCTGCCATCAACTGCAATAGAATATTTAACACTCTCTACCGCTAGAAACATCGTTATACAAATGGAGTCACTCTAAAAAACAAACCTACAAACTACACTTCTATCCGTATTAATTCCTCTAATATTATTACTTTCGTACAGAAAATTTAATTAAAAGAATTATGGCAAAAAAAGCGCAAATCATAAACAAAAAATCTCTAAGTTTTCTGGAAAAATACCTAAACAACCCCTCTCCTACCGGTTATGAATGGGAAGGACAGAAACTTTGGATGGACTATATCAAACCCTATGTAGACACTTTTATCACCGACACATACGGCACTGCTGTAGGGGTGATAAATCCCGACGCTCCATACAAAGTGGTTATAGAAGGACATTCTGACGAAATTTCTTGGTATGTAAATTACATTACCGACAACGGATTGATATACGTAATACGCAACGGAGGTAGCGATCATCAAATCGCACCCTCTAAATGGGTAGACATTCACACCAAAAAAGGTATTGTAAAAGGAGTGTTCGGCTGGCCGGCTATACACACCAGAAACTCCGGAAAGGAAGAAACACCAAAACTCGATAACATATTTATAGATATAGGTGCTAAAAACAAGGAAGAGGTAGAAAAACTCGGAGTACACGTAGGCTGCGTAATTACTTATCCCGATACCTTTCAGGTACTCAACAAAGACAAATTTGTCTGCAGGGCTATAGACAACCGAGTAGGTGGTTTTATGATTGCAGAGGTGGCCAGATTGCTACACGAAAACAAGAACAAACTGCCATTTGGTTTGTATATTACCAATTCGGTTCAGGAAGAAATAGGATTGAGAGGTGCCGAAATGATTACTCAAACTATAAAGCCCAATGTCGCCATAGTGACCGACGTATGTCACGACACCACCACTCCTATGATAGACAAAAAGACTCAAGGAGAGACCAAAATAGGCGATGGACCGGTAATTTCATACGCACCGGCTGTTCAAAACAAGCTGAGAGAACTCATTATAGAAACTGCTGAAAGCAAAAAAATTCCTTTCCAAAGAATGGCTTCATCCCGATACACGGGTACAGATACCGACGCTTTTGCATACAGCAACGGAGGAGTCACATCAGCGCTGATCTCACTACCGCTGCGCTATATGCATACCACGGTTGAAATGGTGCACCGCGACGATGTGGAAAATGTTATCAGATTGATATATGAGAGCTTGTTGAATATTACTCCGGAAACCAGTTTTAGTTATTTTGACTAAACGGAGTTGCAATATATAGTTTAATCGGGATTGTATGAGGAATACGATAGCGCTCCGCATTGCAGACTTTTTAAAACGTCTGCCTCCATTTGACTTGCTCAACGAGAGTCAGTTGCTCGAAGTCGCTTCCCATGTAAACGTCATATACCTCGAGAAAAACAAACTTGTTTTTGACGAAGGCGATACAGGTCACCAGCAATTTTATGTCATACACAAAGGTGCTGTATCACTTCAGAAACGCAGAAACGGAAAGTTTACTCCCATAGACAACTGTGACGAGGGCGATATTTTTGGACTGAGACCTCTCATCGCAAGGGAAAACTATGTCATTAAGGCAGTGAGCGAGGAAGAGAGTATCCTCTATGGCATTCCCATAGATATCTTTCGCCCTATTACCGAACAGAACAGAAAGGTGGGGCTTTTTCTTATTGAGAGTTTTGCTTCCAATACAGAAGCCCCATTTTCTGAAGAATACCACAAAAAGCTGTACTCAGACGATATCCCGGAGATACAGTTGAACCCAGTAACAGACCTTTCCGACCTACAAGCGGTAAACTACGTCAAAAATGTCGTTAGCTGTACACCGGATACTCCTATCAAAGAGGTGGCTCTGATTATGCGAGAAAAAAATATCGGATCGGTTGTTATTACAGATCGAGAAATCCCCTTGGGCATCGTTACCGATCGCGACCTGAAAAACAAAGTAGTTACCGGTGACGTTTCTATAGACGCTCCAATCAGTGAAGTCATGACTTCTCCGGTGGTTTGCTATCCAAAAGACATCACGGTCGCACAGGCACAGATGGCCATGATGAAGCACAAGGTAGGTCATTTGTGTATCACCAAAGACGGAACAACGCAATCAAAAATTGTAGGACTAGTATCAGATCACGATATCACACTGAGTCAGGGAAACAACCCTTCGGTTTTGATGAAAGCTTTAAAGAGGGCTACAAAGACAAAGCACCTAAAACGCATTCACCAAAAGATGATGATTTTACTCAGGGGTTATATGGAGCAAAATATCCCAATCACACATGTCGCGCGGATTATCGCAGAACTCAACGACGCCACCATTAAACGCTGTATAGAACTATCGCTTCGCAAAACTGACAATCCGCCACCGGTTTCGTTTGCATGGATGTCGTTGGGGAGTCAGGGTAGAAAAGAACAATTACTCCACACCGATCAGGATAATGCCATCGTTTTTGAAGATACTACACCCGACCAGTTGGAGGTTGTTCGCAACTATTTTACAGGTCTGGGAAAAAAGGTAAACAAACGTCTGAATACCATAGGCTACGAATACTGTCCGGCCGATATGATGGCGGGCAACCCCAGGTGGTGTATGTCGCTATCTGAATGGAAAGAACAATTCGGCCATTGGATTGCCGAGCCGGGAGAAGACCAGATATTGCTGTGTTCCATTTTTTTTGATTTTGACATCAGCTACGGAAATACCGAATTTAGCGATAGCCTTGTAAACCACATCTTTAAACAGGCAGAACAAAACCGTTATTTTTTCGGTATGATGGCCAGAAATGTACTGTACAACCCCTCTCCCCTCGGTTTTTTCAGACAGTTTCTGGTAGAACAAAACGGAGAGTACAAAGATTTCTTCGACCTCAAGAAAAGAGCAATAACTCCTATCACCGATGCCGCGCGACTTCTTTCTTTGTCGCATCAGATAAGACACATAAACAATACAGCAGAACGCTTTGAAAAACTGGCAGAATTAGAACCGGAAAACAGAGATCTCTACCTCTCCTGTTCCTACGCCTCAAAAACACTGTTAAAATTCCGAACCAGACACGGACTTATGCACAACGACTCCGGAAGGTATATAGAATTGTCAGCTCTGAACAAAGAAGAGAGAATAAAACTAAAACGCTGTTTCAAGACCATTAGGGGAATTCAGGAACTCATCAAAGTACGCTACAAGATAGCGGGATTGATGTAAGGCAGGGATTTGGCGACGAGGTGACGGGGAGACTTCTAATTCTTTTATTTGTCATTTATTAAACAGGCTATTTGTATATTAGCATCTGTTGAGATTGCTCGTGTAACAAAACTATTTGTTTATGAAATTGTACTTTACTTGGGTGGTGATTGCACTACTCTTCACTGCCTGTCATACCGACAAACCCGAAAAAGATCAGAAATTCCAAACCCTATTTGAAAGCTCGGAAGGTAAACAAACCCCCGAATACGAAGAGGTAATAGATTATTACAAGAAATTGGCAGAGGCATTTCAAGAGATTGACATACAAACTATGGGGATGACGGATAGCGGTTATCCGCTCCACCTGGTTACTTACAACCCCGATGGCAGTTTCGACTTTGACAAACTGAGAAAAGACAAACGCATTCTACTCGTCCTGAACGGAATTCACCCCGGAGAAAGCGACGGAATAGACGCCTCCATGATGCTTTTAAGAGATTATGCACAAGGTAAACTCAACCCTCCGAAAAACACTATTATCGCAACCATTCCGGTGTACAATATAGGAGGAGCGCTAAACAGGAACAGTCATACTCGAGCCAACCAAAACGGGCCGCAGGAATACGGTTTTAGAGGTAATGCAAAGAACTACGACCTCAACAGGGATTTTATCAAATCTGACTCTCGCAACAGCAGGGCCTTTGCCGAGATTTTTCAGCTTGTAAAACCCGATGTCTTTATCGATAACCACGTGAGTAACGGAGCTGACTATCAGTATACACTCACCCATCTTTTTACACAGCACAACAAACTGGGATCTGAGCTCGGACAATACCTGCACCGTGAAATGATGCCTCAATTGGAACAGGCGCTCGCCGAAAAGGACTGGAACATCACCCCTTATGTCAATGTGTTCAACAAGCCTCCGGAAACCGGATTTTCGCAATTTGCCGATCACCCACGATACTCCACCGGTTATGCCACTCTCTGGAATACCCTTGGAATGATGCTCGAAACCCATATGCTCAAACCGTATCCAAAGAGAGTAGAAGGCACTTATCAACTACTTCGCGAAATGGTGAATATCACAGAAAAGGATCACCTCAAAATAAAGGAGTTGAGGCAGACCGCTTTTAAATACTACGCTACCGCAGACACCTACCCTGTGAGGTGGACAGTCGATTCCACCAAAGTGTCTACCTTACAATTTCTCGGATATGAGGCAGATACCATCATAAGCGCAGTCACAGGGCTTCCCCGGTTGAAATACAATCGAGACAAACCCTTTGTGAAACCGGTGTCTTACTACAATTATTTCAAAGCTTCCCACCGAGTCACAGTACCAAAGAGCTATGTCATTCCAAAACAGTGGCGGCGTGTTGTGGAACTGTTAAAACTGAACGGTGTAACACTGCATTCCCTGCCCAGCGACACATTGATGGAAGTACAGGCTTACAGAATTGAAGATTTCAAAACACAGCCCTCTGCCTTCGAAGGGCATTACCTCCACTACAATACTGCAGTGAGTTCACAACAAATAAAAAAACGGTTTAACAAAGGGGATTACATAGTGCAAACCGACCAGCCAGCCATACGATATCTCATAGAAACTCTAGAGCCCGAAGCCTCTGATTCTTTTTTTAATTGGAATTTCTTTGATCCCATTCTGCAGCAAAAAGAGCATTTCTCTCCTTATGTTTTTGAAGATATTGCCCTCGAACTCCTCGAAAACAATCCGGCGTTAAAGACCGAATTTGAAGCATTGAAGGAAGGCGATTCCGATTTTTCAAAAAACTGGTACGAGCAATTGCAATGGATATATCAACACTCTGAGTATTACGAAAAAGCACATATGCAATATCCCGTTTATAGAATACTGTACTAAATCGTCTAAATTGGTTTACTGGTATCCCACAGCTTGAAGGGTAAACAGCTCTGCGTACAATTGTTTGTTTTCCATCAAAACTTCGTGAGTTCCCTGCTCCAGTATTTTGCCGTCTTTCAACACCACTATGGTATCAGCCAGACGTACAGTGCTGAAGCGATGCGATATAATAATAGCGGTTTTTCCTTTAGTAAGTCCCATAAACCTCTGAAAAGCTTCGTACTCTGCTCTGGCATCCAAGGCAGAAGTGGGTTCGTCGAGAATCGCTATCTCTGCATCTTTCATATAGGCTCTTGCCAAGGCTATTTTTTGCCACTGTCCGCCGGAGAGATCCACTCCATTAGTAAAACGCCTACCCAGTTTTTGGTCGTACCCTCCCGGAAGTGAAGCGATTACTTGATCGGCAAGACTTTGTCGAGCGGCTTTCAGTATACTGTTGTCGTCATTCACCTTGTCGATATTACCCACAGCTATATTCTCGCCTGCGGAGAAATTGTACTTTACAAAATCTTGAAAAATAACTCCGAAAAGTGACTGGTATTCCTCTTTGGAAAATTTGCGTATATCGGTCCCGTCGAGCAATATTTTCCCCTTTACAGGTTCGTAAAACCGAAGTGCAAGTTTGATTAAGGTTGTCTTTCCTGCACCATTTTCTCCTACAAAGGCGAGTTTTTCTCCTGCCGGAATCAAGAAACTCACTCCTTTCAAGACGTAATTCTCCTGTCCAGGATATCGAAACCACACATCTGAAAACTCCAATCCCCCTCGTATTTCATCAGGTATGGGTAGTGTTACTTCCGGTTCTTTTGCTGTTGTTTCTAGATCTAGAAAATCGAAATAATCTTTTAAGTAGAGTGCACTTTCAGTAATTTGACTGAATCGGAAGAAAATACCCTGCAGTTGGTTTCTAAGGCGATTAAAAGATCCGGAAAGGAATGTCAGGTCACCCACAGTTAAAACCCCTGTCACCACTCGAATAATAATGAGTACAAAGGCTCCGTAATACGACAATACCCCCAGTATATTAAAACCAGCGCCCCAAAGACTTTTTCGAATCGCTAATTTTCTGGTTACTTTGTAGTACGCATCAGATAGCATTTTAAAACGCTTAGCTATATAGCCTGCAAGACCAAATAGCTTTACTTCTTTGGCGGTAACATCACTTGCCCCTACGTATCGCAAATCGTCCAGCTCACGTCGCTCGGTAGTCCAACTCCTCGCCAAAGAATAACTTTTCTGGCTGAATTTTATTTCATTTAGAAAGGCTGGAATTACAGAAAACACGAGCAATACAATCAACCAAGGCTCAAAAACAACCAGAGCACTGACCAGCGAAATCACAGTAATGCTATCCTGTAATTGCGACATTATACCCGACATAAGCGATACTCTTCCTACGGTTTGACGCCGGGCTCTATCGAGCTTGTCGTAAAAGTCGGGGTCTTCTAGCTGACTGAGCTCTATCTCTGCAGTCTTGTTTATTATCTCTACAGAAGACTTGTTGGAGTACAGGTCTCCTATGAGTGTATCGGTGAGGTTGGTAGCCCTACTGATGAGATCAGACAATACAGCCAATCCCAGTTCTAGGGCAATCAATTTCCACAACAGCGAAAAATCCTTCTCATGAGCATCGATTTGGATCACCACTTCATCTAGGATAAGTTTGCCCACCCACAATAGAGCTACAGGTGTTGCCGCATTGAAAATACGAGAAATAATATTGATATAAAAAAGTCGCGGGGATACCTCTCTGATCTTTCCAAAAAAACGCGGGAGATACTGAAGTGCTCCCATGCGTTCTTTCCATCCCGGTTCCTGATCGCTTGAGCCTGTAATTGACTTTCTAGGCATAATCTTTTCGGATTTAATCACACAAAATTATGCTTTTTTAACATAGCTACTACAATTGGCCAAAGCTCGACTTAGACAAAGTGTTTAAAATCTCGGATCAATTGACAAACAGCGATCGGATATTGGCATATGAATTTTCTAGAATCTGCGGAATTTCCGATACTTTTTTCCACGCTACCTTTTCTATTCCCTCTTCGTTTTGTGGTCGAAATTTTCCACTAAAAGAGCTACTCATACTAAACCAGTATGTCTCCTTCAGCTTGTACTCGCCATTCCTTTTAAAAATGTGATAGGTTTTGTTCAACAAGGGTCCTAATTCGAGTTTTTTTATACCGGTCTCTTCCTCTACCTCGCGTATGGCTGCCTTCTCGGCAGATTCCTTCTTTTCCAATTTGCCCTTGGGAAGATCCCATTTCCCGTTGCGAAAGATAAAGAGCACTTCTCCGGTAGGATTGGTCACTAGTCCTCCGGCAGCCACAACAACCGGAATCTTGCGGCAGAATTTTTCCAAAAGTTGGTCTACCTCAGGACAGTAGAGGTGGGCCTCAGAAATTTCACCTTTATTCAACTGCCTGATAACTTCTTCCAGGTTGACACTTTCTAACAAAAACAGTTTATGTTTTAACTCTTTCGTAATTATATTTGTCAAAACAATTGGATGGTCATTTACAAAAACTTCATACATTTGTCACTATGGTTTTAGACAAAAATACCGCTAAGAAAACAGCAGAACTTTTATTGCAAATTAATGCAATAAAATTGAATCCGAAAAATCCTTTTACTTGGGCTTCCGGTTGGAAATCACCCATTTATTGCGACAATAGAATTGCGCTGTCTTATCCTCCTATCCGAAACTTTATCAGAGAGCAGATTGCTAAGCAAATCGAGCAACACTACGGTAAGCCAGACGTAATTGCTGGTGTTGCTACCGGAGCTATTGGCATCGGAGTTCTCGTAGCCGAATACCTCGGATTGCCCTTCGTATATGTACGACCGGAACCCAAAAAACACGGCAGACAGAACCAGATAGAGGGATATATGGAACACGGACAAAGTGTTATTGTTGTAGAAGACCTTATCAGTACTGGAAATAGCAGTCTAAAGGCTGTAGAAGCCCTAAAGAGCAAGGGCGCAAAAATCAAAGGTATGTTGGCTATTTTTTCCTATGGTTTTGAGGTGGCCGACAAAAATTTTGAGGCACAGGAAGTAACACTACACACCCTGAGCAACTACGACCACTTGCTAGAGCAGGCACTGGAAACCAATTATATCGGTCAAGACGAGCTGGAAACCTTAAAACAGTGGAGAAACAATCCCGCTATATGGAGTCCTGAAACAGTGTAAACCCAAACTGAATATTAATAGCCATAACAAATGCAAATCACGAGTCCTACGACAACTGTCGACAAATCGCAAGAAGAGATGTTTCACCTTTTGAGTGATGTGAGGAATTTTGAAAAACTGATGCCCGACAGCACCAGTATGTTTGAGATTAAATCTGAAGACACCTTTACATTTGCCTTAAAAGGAATGCCTCAGATTAGCTTGACGATAAATGAAAAACAGGAATTCGATCGCATTGTCATGGGAGCGGCAGACAGCAAAATTTCCTTTAGCCTTACCGCAAATATCAATCAGCTTGCCGCTAAGCAAAGTGAAGTTCAGCTCGTTTTTGAAGGAGAATTTAACGCCATGATGGGCATGATGATAAAGGGTCCTATCACTAATTTCATAGGTACCTTAATCGACAATATGAAAAGGCTCTGAGGTAAGGTTAAATCTGACTTGGGTTGCTACAAAACTCAAGGCTATCATTGATTTTCAGGTCTAATACATCAATTTCACCTCTTTCAGATCGCATTCCCGAATTACCTCATCTTCCAGTGCTATAATCAATTTTCCCGCTTCGGAAATTCCTTTTATAAAGCCCATAAAAACAGTGTTGTCTACACAATTGGTAAAGGTAGAAGGTCTGTCTTTCCTAAAGAGGTGTTGTTCGTACTTTTGCTTGAGCAATTCGAATTTCCGATCGACTATCATCTTTTCGCACTGTTTCAATTCAGTTATAATTCCGTTGAGTAGTTCGTCTAGATTGTAGTGTATACCCGTAATCGATTTCAGAGATCCGGCTGAGGGCAACGCCTCAAAGCCGGTTTGGTTTACATTGAGCCCTATACCGACTATTGCCGCACTGAGTTTGTCACCTTTAATCACACTTTCTATCAATATTCCGCATATCTTCTGATGGGCTGACAAAATGTCGTTAGGCCATTTTATTTTTAATTGCGGAATGCCAAACTTATTCAAGGCTTGTAATACGGCCAGAGAAACGGCCATACTCAAAAAGAACACTTCTTCGCGATGAAGACAGTTTATCTTTTTATACACGCTAAATGTCAAGTTCTTACCTGGAACTGAGACCCATGCAGTCCCCATCTGTCCGCGACCTTTCGTCTGCTTGTGAGCCACCACCACGGTATAATCGTCTGGGTCTCCCGAAATACTCAACGACCTCAAATAAGAGTTTGTAGAGTCAATGGCATCAAGTTTGATAATATGCATACAGAATATAAATGTTCTGTTAAATAGAATAGTTAAAGAAACAAAAAAGTAATAACTTTGCGTAAATTGTACGTAATATGCTTCTGATTGTAAAAATGTACTGTAATTCCGGACTGTTCCGGAAAAATGGGGAGCAGACCGAAGCGCAAATTTAAACATGTGAAAATTAATGACAAAAAAGAATAACAGTGCAGACCAACTTATTGCTATAGTTTTAAAAGGAATAGAAGATGTTAAGGGAAAAGATATAGATATTCTCGATTTACGCGATATCGAAAATACGGTCTGCGACTATTTTATTATCTGCAACGGTACTTCCAACACTCATGTGAACGCTATTGTCAACTCCATCCAGAAAACTGTTAGTAAGGAACTCAAAGACAAACCATGGCATATAGAAGGCACGGATAATGCTGAATGGGTTTTAATGGATTACATCAATATCGTTGTACACGTGTTTCAAAAGCACATCAGAGAATACTATGATATCGAAGGACTTTGGGGTGATGCCAAGGTAACTTCCATACCAACAGATTATTAAAATTACAGACAAATCACATTTGAATGACAAAAGAAAATCAAAATAATAACAAGAAACCGAGGTTCAGTTCGTACTGGATTTACGTCGTCATATTATTCATTATTCTAGGGGTCAACTTTTTCTCCGGAAGTGGTTTTGGAGGCAGCGTAAAAACGACCTCTCCTTCTCAGTTACAGGAATTTATAAAAAACGGTGATGTAGATAAAATCCTGGTCTATTCCAACACGAGGCACGCCAGGGTATTCCTTACCGAAGAGGCTTTGAAAAAGGAGGTGCACAAAGATGTCACAGATCATTCGATTCTGCCGTCTGCGGCTTCTGTCCCTCAATACGATGTAAAGTTTGGTGATCTCAAAAACTTTGAAGACGACATCAAGAAAAATATTGAAGAAAACAATTTATCTGAACAAACTAAAGTACTCTTTGAGCAGGAAGGGAGTCCGTGGAGCGACATCCTTATCTCTCTACTCCCCTTTATTCTCATCATCGGTATATGGATTTTCCTGATGCGCAGAATGGCCGGCGGTGGTGCTGGCGGTGCTGGAGGACAAATCTTCAATATCGGAAAGTCGAGAGCAAGGTTGTTTGACGAAAAGACGGAGACCAAAGTCACTTTCAAAGATGTGGCAGGACTAGAAGGTGCTAAAGAAGAGGTTCAAGAAATCGTAGAATTCCTGAAAAATCCTGAAAAATACACCTCTCTCGGAGGGAAAATACCCAAAGGTGCCCTACTTGTCGGTTCGCCTGGTACGGGAAAAACCCTGTTGGCCAAGGCAGTAGCGGGAGAAGCCAAAGTGCCATTCTTCTCACTTTCGGGTTCCGATTTTGTGGAGATGTTTGTAGGTGTAGGTGCTTCGAGAGTTCGAGACTTGTTTAAGCAGGCAAAAGACAAATCACCATCTATCATATTTATCGATGAAATAGATGCCATAGGAAGGGCTCGTGGGAAAAACAATTTTACGGGATCTAATGACGAGAGAGAAAACACCTTAAACCAATTACTGACAGAAATGGACGGCTTTGGCACTAATACCAATGTCATCGTATTAGCCGCCACCAACAGAGCTGATGTACTCGATAAAGCCTTGATGCGGGCGGGACGCTTTGACCGACAAATTTTTGTAGACCTGCCAGACATACGCGAGCGTAAAGAGATTTTCCAAGTGCACCTAAGGCCTATAAAAACTTCTGAAGAACTAGATCTCGATTTTCTCGCGAGACAAACTCCGGGATTTTCGGGGGCAGATATAGCCAATGTATGTAATGAAGCTGCTCTCATAGCTGCCCGAAATGGTAAAAAAGCGGTAGACAAACAAGATTTTCTCGATGCAGTAGACCGTATCATTGGAGGACTGGAAAAGAAAAACAAAATAATAACTGCCGAAGAGAAAAAGACCATTGCCTATCACGAAGCAGGTCATGCCACAGTGAGCTGGATGTTAGAACACGCAGCCCCTCTGGTAAAAGTGACCATAGTGCCTAGAGGACAATCCCTCGGAGCTGCCTGGTATTTACCTGAAGAGCGACTTATTGTTCGCACCGAACAAATGTTGGACGAAATGTGTGCCGCTCTTGGAGGAAGAGCTGCCGAAAAGGTAATGTTCAACAAAATCTCTACCGGTGCGCTTAGCGATCTCGAAAAAGTGACCAAACAGGCTAGAGCCATGGTTACCATATACGGATTGAATGAAAAAATAGGAAACCTCACCTATTACGACTCAAGCGGACAAAATGAATACGGCTTTACCAAACCGTATAGCGAAGAAACCGCTATCGTAATAGACAAGGAGATTTCTAATATTGTTGAAATTCAATACGCAAGAGCTATAGATTTACTTTCAAAACACAAGGACAAACTTATAGAGTTGGCCGAACATCTGTTGGAAAAAGAGGTTATTTTTAAAGACGACCTCGAACGGATTTTTGGCAAGAGACCTTTTGAAAAAGAAACCGAAGAGGAAGAGGAGATAACTGAGCAATAAATAGTGGTTATTGGGTTAGTAGGTTATTGAGTTAATAATGAATTAATGGTTAATGAGGTATTGTGGTTCAATAAGCTGCATGGGTGCTAATAACTAAATAATATTATTTAACTTTACAGTACAGTCGTTGGCACTCCTATTATAGAACCGACAATAAGCGATAGTGCAATAATAATATCCATTTTTTTTCGTTGAATACTGAATGAAGCTGTTTAAAAAGATTTTGGACTATATAAACAAACCTCGAGACGGGGAAGATTCTATCGAGGAAAGAGGAAAGTTTATGCCCGATCTCGAGCTTCCTGTCGATGAAAGATTTACTATAAATTTTAAAAAGAACGGAGGGAAGTTTATCTATTGCGATTCCATAGATGAAATCTACGATAGCTTTAGTAATATTTTACTGGAAAACAATTGGAAGGGAGAACATTTTTTTTGCATCAACAACAATCTCAGACAGCGTTTTGAGACATTAGGAGGGCGGTTTTCCTCAAAGTTACAAGACAGTACAGCTTTTATAAGCACCTGCGAAAACCTCGTAGCCGACAATGGAGCTATTTTGGTTAGTTCTAATCAGATAGGTGAGTTAAAACTTAAAGATCTTCCAGACAACCTCATTATCTTTGCTACTACAAGTCAGCTCGTAAATACTATTGGCGAAGGACTTCGCGGGATAAAAAATAAAAACAAAGATCATATCCCAACCAATATTACTACCATAAAACATTTTAACACCCAAGGAGAAAAGGACTTTCTTACCTACGGAAGTAATTCAAAAAACCTATATTTGCTACTTCTCGAAGATTTGTAGAATGAAAGACATTTTTGCGCGTTCCATCACAGGCATTCTCTATGTTTTCCTACTCTTATCCGCTGTCTTTTTAAGCAGTCACGCTTTCAATTTTCTCTTTTTGTCTTTCGGATTAGTATGCATCTACGAATTCAAAAAACTTATCAAACTCAGACACTACTATATTTTTATTGCCTTTCTATTTCTGTGGTGGTTGTTTGTCCATCTCGTACAACAACAAGTTGCTGTATACATCTTATTAGCTGCTACCCTTGCAGTAAATCTGCTGCTTATAGTCATCCTCTTTTCCGGTAGTCAGTTAAAAAAACTCTCGCAGTGGCACAAATTCCTCCTCGCCTTACTGTATATAGGTGGTGGATGTATTTTCCTGACGATGGTTCCCTATCAAAATAAAGACATTTTTTTTGCCAAATATGTTATAATAGGTATTTTTATACTGATTTGGGTTAACGACACTTTTGCCTACCTAGTGGGGAGAAGCATAGGTCGTGTCAAACTGTTTCCGAGTATATCTCCCAAAAAGACAGTAGAAGGCTTTATTGGAGGATGTATTTTTACGGTTTTAGGCGCTTATATCATTTCGAATTACAACAGCAATATGAATACCCTTCAATGGATTATTATGGCGTTAATCGTAGTTATTACTGGCAGTATTGGAGACCTTGTAGAATCTAAGTTTAAGAGAATGGCCGGTGTTAAAGACAGCGGTGCCATACTTCCAGGACACGGGGGATTGCTAGACCGGCTAGACAGCCTTATCTTTATGGCTCCTTTTGTATATCTGACCATTCAACTTTTTAATTATGTTTCATAAAGAAGGACACCGTATTATACTCACAGCTTTTTTTATCACTACAATTGTAGTATTGGGTGCTGAGTATCTCATTGCAACCAAATGGATCGGATTGTCTATACAAATAGTCACTATTGTTTTCTTTGTACTTATCATACAATTTTTCAGAAACCCCAAGCGTAAAACACCGCTTAACGACCACCATATCATAGCTCCGGTAGATGGTAAGGTTGTGGTTATAGAAGAAGTTGAAGAAAAAGAGTACTTCAACGAAAAGCGACTCCAAATCTCTATTTTTATGTCTCCTATAAATGTTCATGTTACCCGATATGCTCTTGGAGGCGATGTAGTGTACAGTAAATACCACCCTGGCAAGTATTTAGTAGCTTGGCACCCCAAGTCGTCTGAAGACAACGAACGCACCTCTGTGGTCGTTAAAAATTCTGTTTGGGGAGAGGTGATGTACAAGCAAATTGCAGGAGCTATGGCCAGACGTATTGTAAACTATGCCAAACCGGGTGATAGAGCCGTACAGGGAACTGATGCAGGTTTTATCAAGTTCGGATCTAGAGTAGATCTCCTACTACCCTTAGACGCCGATGTAAAGGTCAAACTCAATCAACATGTCAAAGGAGGTATAAACGTTATAGCTGAAAGATAACAACCACTACAATTTTCACAATGAATACCAAGGAAATGAATGACGATCTGGACAAGGCCTTTGAAGACGCTGTAGAGCTCGTCAATAATTACACTGACCCCTTACCGGCAGATTTTCTGCTACGCCTTTACGCCTATTACAAAATAGCCAATAAAAACTACGACAATCCAGGAAGTAGAAAACCACTCATCAACGCCTTTAAAGCCAATGCGCTTTTCCAGGCCAGAAATGTTTCGGAAAGAGAGGCTAAGGAAAAATACATCGCCCTCGTCACTGCCCATTTCAACAAATCCTAGTTTCGCAAAATACGGCTAGCTTTCACTATCTCCTTTACTTCAAAAATCTTTTTTGAACAAATACTACTCCACCCTCCCAAGCTAATAACGCTATTCCACTTCAAGCCTTACTACTTCGATTTTAAACGCTAACAACCACCAAGAATCGCCGGCTTGCAAACCAAAGTAATTGGTTGAAAACTGGCAAGCCCCTGCAAGATTGTAGGAAATTCGTGTTGCATAAATAAAGCTTTAATAGCCACAAACAAAAAAAGATCCCTGGAATAAACTCCAAGGATCTTTTGATATTAGATTTTCGATTTTATTGAGACACTAATTTTGCCTACTCAGCATCGATTATTTCAATTTGAAAGTCACGCGTCTTACGATCTGACGAGCATTTGCAGATTCTTTATCTACACTGCTGTCAACACCTTGACCGCTATAAGACAATCTAGACTCATCAACTCCAGAAGATACCAGTATATCGTATACTGCTTTAGCTCTTCTTTCAGACAGTGTAGTATTGTATTCGTTGTCTCCACCTATCTCGTCAGAATATCCGAGCAGTTCAGCCTGAGCTGAAGGATTCTCGTTCATATACTTAACCAAGTAGTTGATAGCGTCGAATGAGTACACTGCAGGTTTGCTGCTGTTGAATCCAAAGTATACGTTTACGTATCCGTTTTCGATCAATTTCTTAACAGGATCTCCTCCGGTATCAAGACCGTCAAGACTTTCTTTAGAAGCATATCTCATATCAAGAGCTCCTTCTAGATCATCTGGCACTCCGTTTTCATTCAGATCGTTAGCTTTACCGAATCTGTCAACAGAAACTCCTGTAGGAGTATTTGGCTCTTGATCTAGGTAATCTGGAATACCATCGCGGTCTGTATCTTGAAGCATTCCCTCGATATCGTCTACACGTGTAGCGAGGTTGTTAAGAGCATCGTTCTCTCTGAGATACCAATCTGCGTGGTGTTGAGCTTTTCCAAGGTAGAATGTAAGACCTAAGGAAGCAGTCATCATCATTCCGTTAAACCCGCGAACATTGGTTTTGTTCATACCGTCGAAAGTACGATCTTGAAGGGCGTGCCCTATACCTGTAACATCGGCAGTAAGAGCTACGTGATTCCCCAATCTAACTTGTGCAGTAAGACCAGCCATAATGTTTGCCATTGCGTCATTATCGTCAGAGATAGGTCCTTGATCAGGGCTCAATGAAGAATATCCAACACCGGCATGTCCTAAAAGGTTGAAAGTTTTAGTCCACGTTTCCCAGTTCATAATTCTTCCCAAGTTAGCTACCCCCTGCAAGTCGAACCTGTAATATTTACTTTCGAAATCCAGGGAATTTTTACCTCCTTCGAATTTATCGTATCCGAAGTCCAGTTTCAAACCAAATTTTTCGTTAAGCATATAACGAACACCCAGGTCGAGGTGAAGAAAATCGGGAGTGTTAGAATAATACCCTCCAGCCAACGGACGAAGTGGCTTATTGACACCTCCATTCACTTCAATAGACCACTTGTTAAAGTTTGGTCCAGGAACTTCAGCTGTAGTATTCATCTCCTGCGCAGTAATGCCAGTAGCAAATAACCCTACAAACAGTGATGTGTACATTAACTTTTTCATAATCATAATCAAGTGTTTAGTAATAAATTTCTTAAATGATTGTTTCCTAAAATATACAAATGCTAACGCGAATGTAATACAGATTTCTCTAAACTTAATAACTTTTTTAATCTTTTTTTAGTATCTCACTTTACAAAAAAAGGCTTTTTTTTTACAAAAAACAAACAAACTCCTAAAAACCAGCTAGTTAAAAACAACTATACCTGTATAAGCTCTTCTCAATTAAAATAACCGGCAGTATAAAAAAAGAGAGAAAAAGATTACTTCTCTTGTAGATTGGCCAAGCTATCTCTTATTGTTTCAATTTTAGCCAAGGCATCCGCTTCCTTCTGTTTCTCTATCGCCACCACCTTTTCGGGGGCGTTATTCACAAAGCGTTCGTTGGCCAATTTACCTCTTACAGATTTGAGAAAACCTTCTACATAAATCAATTCTTCCTGAAGTTTTTCTATTTCTGCTTCCACATCTACAGCACTGCTCAACGGTATAAAATACTCTTGGGCTCCAACTCTAAACGACGCACTTCCGGCAGTCTTTTCCTGAGCCTCTCCTATTGTTGAAATATTGCCCAACTTTCGAACAACATCTGCCAATTCACTATCTAAATCACTCTTCAATCCAACGGTATACAATTCCAATGAATCTTTAAAAGGAATGCTTTTTTCTTTGCGCACTGTTCGTATACCTGAAATCACCTCGGCTGCAAGCGAAAATCCTTCCAGCAAATTCTCATCTAAATCGGCGTATTCTGGCCAACGTGCTACAACCAGAGCTTCTTCAACTCTTCTCTCTTCGACATGCTGCCATATTTCCTCTGTCAGGAACGGCATAAAGGGATGCAATATTCTGAGGTTATCTTCAAAAATTTCAATTACCTTTTGGTAGGTCTCTTTGTTTATTGGACTTCCGTATGCGGGTTTAACCATTTCGAGAAACCAGGAACAAAAATCCTCCCACACCAGTTTGTAAGTAGCCATAAGGGCATCCGATATTCTGTATTTACTGAAATGATCCTCAATTTCGGCAAGGGTTTGAGCAAATTTTGATCGGTACCATTTTACGGCGACTTCAGACACGGGAGTCTTCGCCTCGGTTTCCGATACTTCCCATCCTTTTACCAATCTAAAAGCATTCCATATTTTGTTGGCAAAACCCTTTCCTTGCTGACACAGTGCCTCGTCAAAAAGAAGATCGTTACCTGCAGCTGCACTCAACAACAATCCTACCCTAACTCCATCGGCTCCATAATCTGAAATAAGCTTGAGTGCATCTGGAGAATTCCCCAGAGATTTTGACATTTTTCTCCTTTGACTATCTCTTACCAGTCCGGTGAGATAAACATTGGTAAAGGGTTTTTCGTCGCGATATTCATAACCCGACATTACCATACGAGCCACCCAGAAAAACAATATATCTGGTCCGGTTACCAAATCGTTGGTCGGGTAGTAATACTTCACCTCCTTATTCTCGGGTTCTAATATTCCTCCAAACACGCTTATCGGCCAAAGCCAAGAAGAAAACCAAGTGTCGAGCACATCCGGATCTTGACGCAAATCGGAAAGCGACATCGTACTATTCCCGGTTTTTTCACGAGCGAGAATCAAGGCCTCACTGGCCGATTCTGCCACTACAAAATCTTCTTTGCCTTCCCCGTAATAATATGCAGGAACCTGTTGTCCCCACCACAACTGTCTCGAAATATTCCAATCTCGAATATTCTCCATCCAGTGACGATAGGTATTTTCAAATTTTTTCGGAAACAGACGAACTTCTTCATCTTCCAACACTGCCTTCAGAGCCGGTTTGGCCAGCTCTTCCATTTTGAGAAACCACTGATCAGAAAGACGGGGTTCTATCACCGCTTTAGTCCTTTCAGAAGTCCCCACCTTGTTCAGGTGTTTTTCCGTTTTCAGCAGATATCCTTTCTCTTCCAATTCTCGCGCTATCTCCTTGCGCACAACAAAGCGGTCTTTTCCTTCGTAATGCAAACCATAGGCATTCAAGCTTCCGTCATCATTGAGTATATCGATAACTTCCAAATTGTGCTTGTCTCCCAGGTTTTTGTCATTTACATCATGCGCCGGAGTTACCTTCAGACAACCTGTACCAAACTCCATATCTACGTACTCATCGAAGATAATAGGTATTACGCGATTACAAATAGGCACAACAACCTTCTTTCCTTTCAAATGAGCATATCGTTCGTCGTGTGGATTTATACAGATCGCTGTATCTCCCAATATAGTTTCCGGGCGGGTGGTCGCGATGACTATTTTCTCGTCTTCTCCTTCTATGGGATACGAAACATAGTACAACAAACCTTGTCGTTCTTCGTGTATTACCTCTTCGTCAGACAAAGTGGTTTTGGCTTCAGGATCCCAGTTTACCATTCTGTAGCCTCGATATATCAACCCCTTGTTGTACAAATCGACAAAAACTTTTATCACCGATGCCGACATATCGTCGTCCATCGTAAACTTCGTCCTATCCCAATCGCATGAAGCTCCGAGCTTTTTCAGTTGTTCCAATATAATTCCTCCGTGCTCTCTGGTCCAATCCCATGCGTGTTCCAAAAATTCTTCACGGGAGAGATCGTTCTTCGATATTCCCCTTTCCTTCAGTCTTGCCACTACTTTGGCCTCGGTGGCTATAGATGCGTGATCTGTACCTGGCACCCAACAGGCATTATATCCTTTTAAACGCGCGCGGCGAATCAAAACATCCTGTATGGTATTGTTGAGCATATGTCCCATATGGAGTACACCGGTAACATTGGGTGGAGGAATCACTATAGTATAAGGCTTCCGATGATCCGGTTCGGAACGAAAATACTCGTTTTCCAACCAGTAGGTGTACCACTTCTCTTCTATTTTTGAAGATTCGTATTTTGATGGAATATTCATTGTGGAACGATTTTTGTCTTTAGTGCTGCAAAAGTAGTTATATCTGTAGGATTATAAAAGCGACAAAAACAAAGAAAACAAAAGGGGTGTTCCAATTGGTGTAATTGCCAAAAATCACATATTTTTTTTGGTGTATTCACCTTTAGTAAATTGGATTATAATTTTGCGGAAGTAGAAAAAGTAGTTACCTTTAGCCCCTATTTTAAACGTTCTTAGTTAAAATAATCAGACGGTCTGTATGCAGGCTGCCACAAATTAAAACACATGAAAAAATTAGCAATTTTTCTGTTTATCAGTACGTTGACTCTATCCGTGCACGCTCAGGAAAAAGTAGCAAAAATTGATTTTAAAGAGGACACCATAGATTACGGTGAAATCGAACAGGGTAGCAACGGAGTTCGCGTTTTTGAATTCACCAATACAGGTGACGCTCCCTTGGTTATCTCTAATGTAACCAGCTCTTGCGGTTGTACTGTTCCTAAATGGACATCTGATCCGGTAAAACCCGGTGCCAAAGGTAGTATTGAGGTAAAGTACGACACCAATAGAGTAGGTCCCATCAGAAAGACAGTCAATGTGACCTCCAATGCAGAAACTGCAACCGTAGCTCTTAAAATCAAAGGAAAAGTTATTGAGAAGGGTGCAAAATAGCTATCAGCTTAAATAATTATTACGGGCAGTTGTAGTCGCTACAGCTGCCCGTTTTCTTTTCATCTATTCTCACCTCCCAAAAAACTAGTGAAAGAACTGCTTTCACTTCAGTTTCCCACCCAAGGGCAATCCCTATATCAGCGATACATTTTTCGATTTACAAATCGCAACTCTCCTTTTTGTTCCAAAGATTTCCCGGCTCGTATCACGGTTTCCACTCTCAAACCGGTAAGATCGGCTATTTGTTGTCGCGTGAGATCTACCCTATAAGAAAATGGGTCCTCTAAATGATACACATACTGTTTCAAATAGTCTAGCAACCTCAATATTCGGTGTTCTGCCTCTTGTCCTGAAAGTTCATTGGCCATGATAGCCTTGTAATACAACCTCCCTGCCATAGCTCGGGTAACCTTAAAATGCGCATCAGAATGCGTTTCCAAAAGTCTGTAGAGTCCGGCGCGAGAAAGGCGGTATATGCGGCAGTCGGTCAGTGCTTCTGCGTTGGCTGGGTAACTGATATCGACAAACAAAGGGGGCTCGCCAAAACTTTCGCCCTCAGAAAACAGCCCTTGTATAAACTCTTTCCCCTCTTCGGTAAAATTATTCATCTTAACCTGCCCCGAAAGAATCTGAAAATAATTACTGGCACTCTGTTTTTCGTAAAAGATAATATCACCCTTGTCATAACAGATGAGCTCCGCTCCAAAATCGATAAGTAAATCGGGATCTATCATAACTTTATATAAAATATTCTGGTTTCTCTTCTACTGGTAATATTCAAAGATGGAAAATCAAATCCGGATATCATACAATATTCGTCATCTTTTTTCAATCAAAGCGGCATTGTGCTGCAAACTCAAAGATATTAAGAAAACCCAGTTCTTATGACCTAGGTCATAAAATCAACCTAGTGCAACGCCTAATTTTATACCGGTTCTAATATCTTTAAAATTATTGCTATGTCTTATTACCAAAAATTGTTCAATGCTTTCGAAAAGTCGTTTTATATGTCCATAACAGCTGGTATACTTATATCGAGCTGTTTGGGTGGCATTACTGCTATGATTGTGTTGTCGAAAGGATTTAGTACGACAGAAATGATTCAATTATTTCTGATTACTTGCGTTTGTATGGGATACAACACTGCTGTGCTTGCAGGTCTAAAACCGAAAACCACTTTTCACATATTGCTGACTAGTGTTTTTATCAACCTATCCGTAATATTGTTCAGTACCCTGACATAATGAGACTACTCGAATAACTACTTTTCTTTTAAACACAAAAACCTGGCAAATCATTGCGATTCGCCAGGTTTTTGTCTACTTATTATGAACAAAAAAACTATTTGCTTTCCTTATCCATCTTCTCTTTGAGTTCTGCTAAGGCATCGAGATCGCCAAGTGTGGTTTTCTCTACAGCGTTATTGTTATTTGCTGCCTTGATATTTCTCTCTTCTTGTTCTTTAAAGATGGCGGTATGAGAAGCCACTACTCTTTTGAATTCTTTGTTAAACTCAATAACTTTGAATTCTGCAGTTTCTCCTTTTTTCAATTTCTTACCGTCTTCTTTTTCCATGTGACGTGAAGGAACAAAAGCTACGATATCGTCGTTCAGGTTTATAGTTGCACCTTTGTCGACAATCTCGTCAACTTCGGTAGTGTGTACAGTACCTACTCCAAATTCGCTTTCGTATTTGTCCCAAGGATTTTCTGTAGTCTGTTTGTGACCCAGACTCAGTTTGCGTCCTTCTACATCCAATTCCAGAACCTCTACCTCGAGTTTATCGCCAACAGCTACAAACTCAGATGGGTGTTTTATTTTCTTGGTCCAAGAAAGGTCGGAGATATAAATCAGTCCGTCAATTCCTTCTTCCAATTCTACAAACACACCGAAATTGGTAAAGTTACGTACGATTCCTTCGTGTTTAGACCCAACAGGATATTTGCTAGTGATATCGGTCCACGGATCGGGTGTGAGTTGTTTGATACCGAGAGACATTTTGCGATCTTCTCTATCGAGAGTAAGCACAACAGCCTCTACCTCATCTCCTACAGAGACAAAGTCTTGAGCAGAACGCAGGTGAGTAGACCAAGACATTTCCGAAACGTGGATAAGTCCTTCAACACCTTCGGCTACTTCGATAAAGGCACCGTAATCGGCTATAACCACTACTCTACCTTTTACCTTATCTCCAATCTTGATTTCATCGCTAAGCGCTTCCCATGGATGCTTTTGAAGCTGCTTCAGACCCAGTTGTATTCTCGATTTATTATCGTCGAAATCGAGGATTACCACATTCAGTTTATGATCCAGTTCAACAACTTCACTCGGGTGATTGATACGACTCCATGAAAGGTCGGTAATGTGGATAAGTCCGTCTACACCTCCGAGGTCGATAAACACCCCGTATGAAGTAATATTTTTGACCACTCCTTCGAGTACCTGTCCTTTTTCGAGTTGGCTGATAATCTCTTTTTTCTGTTCTTCGATATCCGCTTCGATCAGTGCTTTGTGTGAAACCACGACGTTTTTGAATTCGTGATTGATTTTAACCACTTTGAATTCCATGGTTTTGCTCACGTACTGATCGTAATCTCTAATAGGTTTTACATCGATCTGAGATCCTGGAAGGAAGGCTTCGATACCGAATACATCTACAATCATACCTCCTTTAGTTCTACACTTCACAAAACCGTTTACGATCTCGCCATTGTCGTAAGCTGCATTTACTCTATCCCAAGCTTTTATCGTACGCGCCTTTCTGTGAGAAAGTACAAGCTGCCCGCTCTTGTCCTCGCGAACATCGATAAGAACTTCTACCTTGTCTCCTACTTTCAGATTGGGATTGTAACGAAATTCGTTGAGAGAAATAACACCTTCAGACTTGGCGTTGATGTCGATGATAGCTTCTCTGTCGGTAAGGTGTACTACCTCTCCTTCTACCACTTCCTCATCGGCAGTGTCTACGAAGTTATCTTCTACGAGCTTCTCAAACTCCTTGAGTTTGTCGTCTTCAACCTTTTCAATACCTTCTTCGTAGTTGTGCCAGTCGAAGTTTGCTAAAAATTCTTCAGGACTCTGAACATCCTGAGCTGTTTTTGTTGTGTCAGCCATTGCTGAGTTAAATTTGTATTCCGAATCCACACAAGAGGCTAGGCTTGTGAATGCGAAAGAAATTAATAATGAGATTAAAATATCCTTTTCCCTCTTACTTCGCCCAAAAAGGAGTGCAAAATTACAATTATATTTTTGATTTTCAAAAGCTTGAATTCTTTTTGTTTAAAACAAAATACAAAGCTCGAGTACAAGTCGGATAAAACCCTGATTCTCGCTCTTCCAAAACCGCTTATTTTGTCGATACTCACACATAGCCGCAATTTTGTCATAAGACTTAAAATTCAAACATTATTTAATACCTTTACACCCTATTCTTTTGCAAAACCACACCTATGTTAGCACCAATTTCATGCAACGGTTATTCCATCTACTTCAACGAAGACGGTTACGAACAGCTAAATCACTATATTCAGCAGCGAAATCCGTCGCGTATATTTATACTGACGGACGAAAACACCAACGAACACTGCATTCCTGCGTTTATGGGAAAAATGCCTGCCGATTTTAATGCAGAAATCATCGAAATAGAAGCTGGCGAAATCCACAAGACTATCGCCACTTGTAACGAGGTGTGGCAGGTGCTGTCAGAACTTGGAGCCGACAGAAAAAGTCTGCTTATAAACCTCGGTGGTGGAGTTGTTACCGACCTGGGAGGCTTTGTAGCTTCGACCTTTATGAGAGGGATTGATTTTGTAAATGTTCCCACCTCGCTTCTGGCTATGGTTGATGCCTCGGTAGGTGGAAAAACTGGAGTCGACCTCGGTCCACTCAAAAACCAAGTGGGGGTTATCAATGTTCCTGGAATACTGATTGTCGATACTTCCATGCTCACAACCCTACCCTTCGACGAGATGCGAAGCGGACTCGCAGAAATGCTCAAACACGGGCTGATACAGGACGAAAATTACTGGGCAGCATTTCGCGATCTTTCAGCCCTAGATATCAGTGATTTAGACAAGCTCATTCGCGACTCCATCATCATCAAGAACAACATCGTGGTGCAAGATCCTCGTGAAGCGGGATTGCGAAAGTCGCTCAACTTTGGGCATACCCTGGGGCACGCCATAGAGTCTTATTTCCTTCAGGCTCCGGAAAAAATGACTTTGCTCCACGGAGAAGCCATCGCTATTGGCATGATATTGGAAACCTGGCTATCGGTTCAAACTCAACAATTTCCCGAAGAAAAACTGGAAGACATTACCCGAGTCATCCTCTCCTACTTCCCTAAAGTTGTCATTGAACAAAAAGATATAGCTCCTATTCTCTCTTATCTTAAATACGACAAAAAAAATACGCACGGTCACATCAATTTCCTATTGCTCAAAGACATAGGCACCCCGGTGATCGACGCACGTGCAGACGACGACCTACTCGTTCAATCTTTTGCATACTACAACGAGCAATCACAAAAAGCTTAAGTCACAGTTCTCAATACTCCCGGCCACGGCCGGGACACCCCATCACCAAGTCTCCTCACCTCCATATCTCCTCATCACCAACTCTCCCCATCTCCGAGTCTCCCCATCTCCAAGTCTCCCCATAACCGCGTCTCCTCACCTCCATATCTCCGCGTCTCAAACTAAACCTTTCCTTCATTTTGTCTTGATACAAAACGAAGCAAAAAATCAAGAAGCCTTTAAGGAAATTTCCCCGGCACACCGGGGAACCAGCTGAATTCCCGCTTCATGCTCTCTTCGCTATCGCGAACGCAATTCCGCGGGAATTCAACTTATTTCTGGAAAGGCTTCGAACTTGGGAAATATCGGAATGCCAGCGCTAGAAAACGAAAAGATGAAAATGCAGAAAAACGAAAACACGAAAAACCACCAAGAACCTACAAACCATCTAAACCTGAGATCCCTTTCTCCTTAGGCGGACAGGCCGGTGGTCGGATGACACCGCACATCCCCTCTTCTCCTTTTCACCAAATCTCCTCATCACCAACTCTCCCCATCACCAAATCTCCTCTCAAATCTTTATATTCAAAAAACCTTTACGAAAACGTTTGAAATCCATATTTTTGCCGAAATTTTAATACTAAACTTCTATTCGGCACAGTTGTAAAAAGGAATAACCTAACTGTGTCGATAGGAACAAAAACACAACACAAATGAGTTTTACAGAAACCTACGAAAAGGAACTGGCTTTCCAGGCCGACCGCCGCAGAGCCTCGGTTGAATTCATCAAGACCATCAGTGACCTTTGGTACGACAACTCGGTAGAACTGGTCCTCTTCCGAAATCAGCTCATCGACCGAAGTGTCAGTGAGATTATCAACCTGCACGAATACGCTGGAGCTTTTGTAGAAAAACCCATTTCTATATTCGACACTGTGGAGATCGCTCGGATCATCAAACAGATGAATCTTCCGCCGGCCAAAATAGACATAGGGAAACTCACTTACGAATACCATCTGGAAGAGGCTCAATACAGCAATGCAACAGCTTTTGTTTACGACAAATTGAAAGACGCTCAAAACAGCGAAGAAATACAACCCAGAGATGTAGTGCTCTTTGGTTTTGGACGAATAGGTCGTCTACTAGCTCGTGAGCTTATGACACGTACCGGAAAAGGGAGTCAGCTGCGACTCAGAGCTATCGTCACCAGAGGTAAACCAGATAGTACTACCCTTGAAAAAAGGGCTTCACTACTGCGCAATGACTCTGTACACGGAGACTTTCCAGGCACGGTTTCTGCCGATCCGGAAAACAACTGCCTGCTTGTAAACGGCACTACTGTACACATGATTTCATCAGACGATCCTGAAAAAATGGATTACTCCAAATACGGTATCAACAACGCATTGCTAATAGACAATACAGGAGCCTTTAGAGACAAAGAGCAACTGAGTCGTCACCTCAAAGCAAAAGGAGTAGATAAGGTACTGCTCACAGCTCCTGGAAAAGAAGTGCCCAATATCGTTTACGGTGTAAACCACAATGAATACAGCCCCGATAAACACAAGATTTTTTCTGCCGCTTCTTGTACTACCAACGCCATTACTCCCATACTAAAAGTAATTGAAGACACCCTCGGCATCGCAAAAGGACACGTAGAAACCATACACGCCTATACCAACGACCAAAACCTCGTAGACAATATGCACAACAAATACCGCAGAGGGCGTGCAGCGGCACTCAATATGGTGATTACCGAAACCGGAGCCGGAAAAGCCGTTTCTAAGGCGCTACCTTCTCTGGAGGGAAAACTCACATCAAACGCCATTCGCGTTCCCGTACCCAACGGATCGCTCGCTATACTAAACCTAGAGACTGTAAAAAATACCACTAGAGAGGAGCTCAACACACTTGTAAAAAAATACGCATTGGAAGGTGAATTGGTAGAGCAAATCAAATACTCCCTGAGCAATGAACTGGTATCTTCAGATATCGTAGGAACTTCTGCTCCCTCCATATTTGACAGTCAGGCTACTATAGTATCAGCGGATGGTAAAAGTCAAGTATTATACGTGTGGTACGACAACGAATACGGCTACAGTCAACAAGTAGTACGACTGGCTAAATTCATCGCCAAAGTAAGACGGTACACCTATTATTAATACCTCTTGAGAAATGCTGTTATAAGCTGCATACTCAAATTACTGTAAGAAGACAATGCCTTTTCGCTTGCATTCACATTCAAGAGGAAAGGCATTGCTTTTCTTGCATCCAGTCGAGCTCAAAGCCATATTACGCGATCGGAAAATTTATTTACTTGCACTTTACATACATTTAGACAATTGTACACCAACACTTTGCAAACCCACAATAATCCATATCTTTGCAGTCAGTACAGTGACGAAGGGCTGTTTTTTTCACTCATTACAATAAACGCAGCCTTTACAGCGTTACGGAGCATAATAATAATCATCAACAACTACCGTCTGAAATGAGAATGAAGAACGTTTACCTCATCTGTATCACGCTTGTAATATCGCTGTTTTGCAGCAGGCTGTCGCACGCCCAAACTAACGGTCAAGACAGCCAAAAAAGCAAATTATCCCTCACCGAAGGAGATGTCAACAACCAATTTGAGTTCGTAATACAAAGATCCAACAACTATCAAGAGTACAAAGTCGTTAAAAAAACCTGGCTTTATACGCTTAAAAAAAATACTTTAGATTCTCTGGCACGGGTAGAAAAAGATTTATCGGAAGCAATCGATCTCACAAAATCACAGAATAGCGAAATCGCATCACTCAAAAGTGAACTGGCTCAAAACCAGGAACACCTAAACACCCTTACGAATGAAAAAGACAGCATTTCATTCTTTGGAGCTCTGATCAACAAATCTACTTACAAGGCTACCATGTGGGGTATTGTAGCGCTGCTCACTGTGGTGCTGCTCTTTTTTATCTACAAATTTAGAAACAGTAACATCATCACTCAAAGTGCCAAACAAGCGTTGGAAGAGCTGGAGCAGGAGTATGAAAATCACCGTAAAAAGGCTCTAGAAAGGGAGCAAAAAGTGAGAAGACAGCTCCAAGATGAGATTAACAAACAAAAGATCTCCAAGGCCAAATAACCCCTGCAGTATGCGTATTGATATCATCACTGTGCTTCCTGAATTGCTCAGAAGTCCTTTTGAGGCTTCTATACTCCGAAGGGCAATAGACAAAGGACTAGTTGAAGTACACACCCACAACCTCCGCGACTATGCCGCAGACAACTACAAAACCATAGACGACTACCAGTTTGGAGGTGGAGCAGGTATGGTTATGATGATAGAACCTATAGATCGCTGTATTTCAAAACTGAAAGCAGAAAGAGAATACGACGAAGTGATCTATATGACTCCCGACGGACATACGCTAAACCAGAAAATATCCAATCAGCTCTCGCTAGTAGATAATATCATTATTCTCTGCGGACATTACAAAGGGGTAGATCAAAGGGTGAGAGACCAGTTTATCACCCGCGAGATCTCTATAGGCGACTATGTCCTTTCCGGAGGAGAACTGGGAGCAGCCGTACTGTGTGACTCCATCATCAGACTTATCCCTGGCGTTCTCAACGACGAAACCTCCGCTTTGACCGATTCTTTCCAAGACAATTTGCTAGCCCCCCCAGTATACACCAGACCTGCGGAATATAAAGGTTGGAAAGTGCCAGAAGTATTGCTAAGTGGCAATTTTCCAGAAATTGAAAAATGGAGGGAAGAACAAGCCTATTTGCGCACCCGAGAAAGACGACCCGATCTGTTAGACGAATAATGACTACGCCTGAAATAGGTTGCCCTTTTTCGCAAGATAATACAACATGAAAAAATCAGGAACCCGACGAGTTTTTGACTTGGATTTAAAATTAAGTTTGGTAAGTCAGATTGAAAAGGGAGAATTAAAAGTATCAGAG
>JAJUFH010000049.1 GCA_029266035.1 Sinomicrobium sp. | reverse complement strand
CTCTGATACTTTTAATTCTCCCTTTTCAATCTGACTTACCAAACTTAATTTTAAATCCAAGTCAAAAACTCGTCGGGTTCCTGATTTTTTCATGTTGTATTATCTTGCGAAAAAGGGCAACCTATTTCAGGCGTAGTCATTCGGTATCGATTGCTGTAATGTTATATATCAGAAACCGTAGAGACGCAAAATTTTGCGTCTCCCCCCATTGACGAATGCGTCTCCCCCATTGACGAATTGATGTTATACGATAGGCAAGGTTTTCGGAAGATATTTTAATAAATTTATTCAATACAAATATGATTTGAATAAATTATTGATATAGGAAAACCCTAATAGAACTGGGGTTTTTGGAGACAAAGAGATTGAAGATTTGGCGAAGGGAGGAGCCTTAGTTCTGTTCTTTTCAACCATAGGATTACATTGGCGAGCTCAAAGAAAATCGGCGATATCTCTGCACTTTGACAATCTGCAAGGGCATTCGCAATTTTACTTTATCTTTGCAGCGCAATAAACTGTGGTATAGTGGTTGAGATAGGCAATATAGAATTAGGAGATTTTCCGCTTTTGCTGGCTCCTATGGAAGATGTGAGCGACCCTCCGTTCCGCGCATTGTGCAAGGAGCAGGGGGCAGATGTGGTGTATACCGAATTTATTTCGTCTGAGGGACTTATACGCGATGCGGCCAAGAGTGTACAAAAATTGGACATTTACGAAAAGGAGCGTCCGGTAGGGATACAGATCTTCGGTGCCGAACTCGATTCTATGCTGCAGGCAATTGATATTGTAGAACAATCTAATCCCGATATTATCGATATCAATTATGGCTGTCCGGTAAAAAAGGTAGTGTGTAAAAATGCCGGTTCCGGCATACTTCGCGATATTCCGCTTATGGTAAAACTTACCGAGGCAATAGTAAAGCGTACCAATTTGCCCGTAACAGTAAAGACCCGATTGGGATGGGACAGCAATTCTATAAAGATAGTAGAAGTAGCTGAACGACTTCAGGATGTGGGAATTAAAGCTATATCTATACACGGAAGAACCCGAGTACAGATGTATAAGGGAGAAGCCGATTGGCGACCTATAGCAGAGGTAAAAAACAATCCGAGAATGCATATTCCCGTTTTTGGCAACGGCGATGTAGACAGTCCGGAAAAGGCAGTCGAAATGCGCGACAAGTTCGGATTGGACGGAGCTATGATAGGGCGTGCCAGTATAGGATATCCGTGGTTTTTTAAGGAAGTAAAGCACTTTTTTAAAACCGGCACCCATCTCGCACCACCCACCATAGACGAAAGGGTAGAAGCCGCTCGAAGACACCTCAATATGGCTATCGATTGGAAAGGGGAGAAGTTGGGCGTATTTGAAACGAGAAGGCACTACACCAATTACTTCAAGGGAATACCCCATTTTAAAGAATACCGCCAGAAAATGGTCACCTCAGACGATGCCGCCGATGTTTTTGCAACTTTTGATGAGGTACTGGAAAAATTCGGAAATTATCAGTTTGTATAGGGTATAAGGGAAGTACAACAACTTTGTCACTGTTCCCGAATCAGTTTTTCCGAAATACGTCCCGAAGCAATCCATGAGGCGATAAGTCCCAGTACAATTATGGTACCGAATACGATAAGCGTATTAGACAGGTGAATCTCTACCGGATAGGGCAGGGAAGGGGTGATGAGAAGCCATCCAAAGGCAATCTGTGAGAGGGTGAGCAACGCCCCTAATACGATACCCATAACCCCTCCTATCAGAGTTACCATAACTCCTTGTATAAAGAAGATGCGCCTGAGTTGCTTCAAAGGAGCTCCCATACTGAACAGCGTATTCAGATTTTTTCGCTTGTCTAGTATCATCATGATAATTGCCCCTACCACATTAAAAAGTGCAATCACCAATACCAAGGTAAAGATGAGGTAAGTGGCCATATTTTCGGTATTGAGCATACGGTATAGCGCATCGTTTTGCTCTATGCGATCCCTTACCAGTACTTTTCCGTCGAAAACCTCAGATAATTGCGTTTTGGCCTGTGAAATACTGCCTCCCGGAGCGAGTTTTATATTGATACCGGTAATCTCATTCGGATTTTTGTGCAGCATTTTCTGCACCAGTTCCAAATCTGCAAATACGTATTTTTTATCCAGGTCTTCCGTAACGGCATAAACCCCCGAAACGGTGACAGCCACTTCGTTATACGGAGTAGATTGTGAAGTGATACTTCCCTTCCCCGGTTTGGGGACAAGCAACTTTAAGGGCGACTGATAGTCGTTTAAGGCTAGCCCTAGCAGACTTGCAGTACCTATACCTGTAACCACTTCGCGGAACTCGTGGTCAAACCAATTGCCGTAATACAGTATGCTATCTGTTTGTACTACTTTTGGATAAAGCGTATCGAGGCCTTTTACCAAGGCGACGTGGTTTTTCTGTTTGTGAGCTAGTAGGACTTGCTCTTCGATTTCTCTGGAATACCAAGCTATATCTTCAATTTTTGCAAGGTGCTCTTCCTCTTTGGCGGTAAAGGAAATAAACTTGCCTTCACTACTCGTTATTTTGAGGTCGGGATCAAAGACATTGCTAAAAGAAAGCGAAAAGGTTTTGAGACCGGCAAAGGCAGCGAGAACGATAAACAGGGCTGCAGCGCCTATAACCACCACCAAAAAAGTAACCAGATTGATGATATTCACCGCATTCTGACTGCTTTTAGAGATCAGGTATCGCTTTGCTATGTATATCGGAAAGTACACTTTATATGCAACCGGATTTATCGATTTTTATTGTAACTCACTGTCGGGACTTAAAAGCTCTTAACTCAGGCAAGGACGATTAAGACTTTTTTCTCTTGTCGAGCATATCCGGGTTCTGAATGGGATTTTCTGTTCCCTTAAGCGATTCCTCTATCTTGTCTATATACTCTAGAGAATCGTCTATAAAAAAGTCTATTTCTGGAACCCTTCTCAATTGGTTTCGAGTGCGTTGTGCGAGCTCGTGTTTTATAAGTGGGCCGTTGGATTTTATACCCGCCATAAGTTCGCCGCTCTTGGCATTTGGAAAAATACTGAGGTATGCCTTAGCGATTGAGAGATCGGTAGTAACCGATACTTTGGTCACGGAAATCAGCACCCCCTGCATTCCGTTCTCCGAGGCAGCGCGCTGCAGTATATCGGCCAAATCGCGCTGAATTACTCCTGCTATTTTCTTTTGTCTGTTACTTTCCATGGTACAAAAATAGCAAATACAGCAAAGCCGAGACCAGAGAAGGGAGATAAATCGTCTTTACACCGCTCAGATGCCCGTAAAAAAGAAGTGAAATCGAGGGATACAACACATTTTTGGGCACAGCCTTCGAATAAGTATATTTGTACAAACACCCGAAATATGAAAAAAATAGAACATATCGGTATTGCTGTTTCCAATATAGAAGCCGCCAACGAAGTATACACCAAATTGTTGGGTGTGTCGCCCTATAAAACCGAAGAGGTGAAGAGCGAAGGGGTAAAGACCTCTTTTTTTCAAGTAGGAGAAAGCAAGATAGAGCTCTTAGAAGCGACCAATGTGGAGAGTCCTATTCACCGTTTTATAGAGAAGAGGGGAGAGGGTATACACCATATAGCCTTTGATGTAGACGATATCGAAGCGGAGATCAGCAGGTTGCAAAAAGAAGGCTTTACGGTATTGAACGAGACTCCTAAACCCGGCGCCGACAACAAGAGGGTTGTCTTTCTACACCCCCGAGATACCAAGGGAGTGCTGGTAGAACTTTGTCAGGATATTTCACGGCCTTTATCCGCAGAAAAAACTGCAAAATAAGGCCGATTAAAAACAGCGAAAAGTTTGCAGCAAATTAAAATATGTAGTAATATTGCATCCGCAAAATGCGGGTCCTATAGCTCAGCTGGTTAGAGCACCTGACTCATAATCAGGGGGTCCCTGGTTCGAGCCCAGGTGGGACCACCTTAGGTAAAGCCTTCGAGAAATCGGGGGCTTTTTTTTATGGTTTTTTAGGCACTTTCAGAAGTAAGCTAATTTCCGAAAAAAACAGACAACAAACTCTGGTGATTTTATATGGATCACCGGAGTTTTTTCTTTTTTGAGGATACCTTAGGTGTTTTAGCCGGATTGTCGTACCAAAAAGACATAG
>JAJUFH010000005.1 GCA_029266035.1 Sinomicrobium sp. | reverse complement strand
TTTCTTTTGAGTTGGAACGAATCCCTGTAAATCTACAAATTTTTGAAAGCAATTCACAACTGCGGATAGTGCCGAACCTAAATCTATCGAGTTGGAACGAATCCCTGTAAATCTACAAATTTTTGAAAGCAATTCACAACTAAGAAGATAAATGGATAAAGAACAAGAGAGTTGGAACGAATCCCTGTAAATCTACAAATTTTTGAAAGCAATTCACAACTAAAGACAAAATGGAACAGCTACAAAAAATGTTGGAACGAATCCCTGTAAATCTACAAATTTTTGAAAGCAATTCACAACCGCCTGTATTTTTTGTATTTCAAACTTCATGTTGGAACGAATCCCTGTAAATCTACAAATTTTTGAAAGCAATTCACAACGGTTGGCTGTGTGAGCCTATACTCGCCCATGTTGGAACGAATCCCTGTAAATCTACAAATTTTTGAAAGCAATTCACAACAGCAATTAGACTTTGTATTATTTCTAAACCGTTGGAACGAATCCCTGTAAATCTACAAATTTTTGAAAGCAATTCACAACAGATCATTAAGCTGTGTCATTGTTAAGTGTGTTGGAACGAATCCCTGTAAATCTACAAATTTTTGAAAGCAATTCACAACTATAGATGTCGAAATACATCAGTTTCGGTAGTTGGAACGAATCCCTGTAAATCTACAAATTTTTGAAAGCAATTCACAACATCTCAACGTTAGAGCTTTGCTGGTCACTTGTTGGAACGAATCCCTGTAAATCTACAAATTTTTGAAAGCAATTCACAACATAATATAACCGTATTCGTCGGATTTGACTGTTGGAACGAATCCCTGTAAATCTACAAATTTTTGAAAGCAATTCACAACCTGTTCTTGGGAAAGCTTTTAGACCTAGATGTTGGAACGAATCCCTGTAAATCTACAAATTTTTGAAAGCAATTCACAACTATCTTCATGACTGGACCATACGGCAGCCAGTTGGAACGAATCCCTGTAAATCTACAAATTTTTGAAAGCAATTCACAACAATAGTTTCGCTGTTGAAGTCGGTTGTACCGTTGGAACGAATCCCTGTAAATCTACAAATTTTTGAAAGCAATTCACAACTCAGCAACCACGCTCATAACTGTTAGTATGGTTGGAACGAATCCCTGTAAATCTACAAATTTTTGAAAGCAATTCACAACGACGCTTCCTAATAGGTTACCTCCTGCTCCGTTGGAACGAATCCCTGTAAATCTACAAATTTTTGAAAGCAATTCACAACTAGGCACTCTAGCTGGACGTGGAGCGCTAAGTTGGAACGAATCCCTGTAAATCTACAAATTTTTGAAAGCAATTCACAACTTATTTTTTTCGCGTCTTTTTTGAATTTAGTTGGAACGAATCCCTGTAAATCTACAAATTTTTGAAAGCAATTCACAACTAAAATGTTAATCATGAAATTCAATTGGAGGTTGGAACGAATCCCTGTAAATCTACAAATTTTTGAAAGCAATTCACAACGTATTGCCATGCCATTTGTGTACGTCTGCAGTTGGAACGAATCCCTGTAAATCTACAAATTTTTGAAAGCAATTCACAACTATCTTCATGAGTTGACCATACGGCAGCCAGTTGGAACGAATCCCTGTAAATCTACAAATTTTTGAAAGCAATTCACAACTTGGTTGAAATTGCGAATGCTATCTGCAGCGTTGGAACGAATCCCTGTAAATCTACAAATTTTTGAAAGCAATTCACAACGGTGTCATTACTGTAGTGCTCATGATTCCTGTTGGAACGAATCCCTGTAAATCTACAAATTTTTGAAAGCAATTCACAACGGCGGATTTGAGTTGAACACGCAGAATATTGTTGGAACGAATCCCTGTAAATCTTCAAATTTTTGAAAGCAATTCACAACTTTGCGTTTTGCATCCACGTCTTTAACCTTGTTGGAACGAATCCCTGTAAATCTACAAATTTTTGAAAGCAATTCACAACTACCTCGCCGAAAGGGCAGAGAATTTAAAAGTTGGAACGAATCCCTGTAAATCTACAAATTTTTGAAAGCAATTCACAACAAAAACTGATTTCAACCCGCCAACCCGCCAGTTGGAACGAATCCCTGTAAATCTACAAATTTTTGAAAGCAATTCACAACGCCATTGTGCGCATTGCTTGTACTACTCCTGTTGGAACGAATCCCTGTAAATCTACAAATTTTTGAAAGCAATTCACAACTACCCAAATGGGCATTATAAAATATTAAAGGTTGGAACGAATCCCTGTAAATCTACAAATTTTTGAAAGCAATTCACAACAGGATCGTACAACGACGAACAGTTATTAATGTTGGAACGAATCCCTGTAAATCTACAAATTTTTGAAAGCAATTCACAACACTCCGTTAACTTTCATTTACCCAGTCTTTGTTGGAACGAATCCCTGTAAATCTACAAATTTTTGAAAGCAATTCACAACTAGCGCTTGAAAGGTAATTGACCCTATTCCGTTGGAACGAATCCCTGTAAATCTACAAATTTTTGAAAGCAATTCACAACGGTATCAGGACGCAAACGGAAATTATGTTAGTTGGAACGAATCCCTGTAAATCTACAAATTTTTGAAAGCAATTCACAACTAAAGCCTGGGTATCTGAGGATTCTAACGGTTGGAACGAATCCCTGTAAAACTACAAATTTCTGAAAGCAATTCACAACTACCCACCCAAAGAAACATGGAAGATGGATGTTGGAACGAATCCCTGTAAAACTACAAATTTCTGAAAGCAATTCACAACTAAGGAAACCGAGGATAGTATCAAGCCATTGTTGGAACGAATCCCTGTAAAACTACAAATTTCTGAAAGCAATTCACAACCTGTCGCTTGGTTGTATTCCTTCTGATTTTGTTGGAACGAATCCCTGTAAAACTACAAATTTCTGAAAGCAATTCACAACGAATTGCAATTTGAACTTTAAGGGAAAGTGCTGCTAGTAGCCTTAAAACTCGATTTTAACCATTTAAGTGATTACGTTTACGCCGAACCGGTTTACGTATACGGCAAACATAATTACCTATACGGTAAACCTAATTACTTATGCAGTAAACGTAATTGCCTATACGACAAACGTAATAACCTATACGGCAAACGTAATTACCTATACGACAAACGTAATAACCTATACGGCAAACCTAATTACTTATACGACAAACGTAATAACCTATACGGCAAACCTAATTACTTATACGACAAACGTATTAACCTATACGGCAAACGTAATAACCTATACGACAAACATAAATACGTATACGGCAAACGTAGTAACCTATACGGTAAACGTAATTACTTATGCAGTAAACGTAATTACCTATGCGGTAAACCTTATTACTTATGCAGTAAACGTAATTACCTATGCGGTAAACCTTATTACTTATGCGGTAAACGTAATTACCTATGCGGTAAACCTAATTACCTATACGGCAAACCTAATTACTTATACGGCAAACATAATCACCTATACGACAACCGGAACTACTTATGGCGTAAACGTAAATACTTATACGGCGTATTTTACGGGTTTATTGTTCCTGTTTTTTCTTAAAGAGATTGGTGATAAATTTAATAAATAAAGGAGCCATAGATATCACACAAATCAGCAGCAGTACAATACTGTAATTTTCTTGTACGATGGGCAGATTTCCGAAAAAGTATCCCAGTAAGAGCAGTGATACTATCCACAAGGCTCCTCCTGCGAGGTTGTATAGCATAAAACGCTTTTTATCCATAGAGGAAGCGCCGGCAACAAATGGGGCATAGGTTCGTATAAATGGAACAAACCGCGCTATGATAAGCGTACTACCACCGTATTTATCAAAGAACGCCCTGGTTTTTATCAGGTGCTTTTCATTAAATATTCTAGACTCTTTGTTAAACACTTTTAGTCCGAGATAATGTCCTATTCTATAATTCACGTTGTCGCCCAAAACAGCAGCGACAAACAGTAAAATAGCGAGGTATACCACATTCATACTACCGGTAGCACAGAGCATTCCGGCGGTAAATAAAAGAGAATCGCCCGGCAGAAAAGGCATCACTACCAAACCGGTTTCCACAAAAATAATTAGAAAGAGAATGAGATATATCCATATTCCGTATTCGTCGATAATCCATATTAAATATTTGTCGATATGTATGATAAAATCCAAGATTATTTCCAGTAGTTCCATATTGATGTCAACCTAATTGTTAAATAAGGCCTTGTGCCTGTAAAATGAAATTTTTATATGTGGTAAAAGTCGCTGTGTGCTTATGGATGGGATCTGAATACCATACAAAGCTAAAGGGTAAGCACAGTGGATTACGCCGTAGATATAGGAATAAAGAAGTCTAATGGTATCGATACAAAATGTAGATATCACTGTTCTCTTCTTTGAGTGATAAGCCTAAATTTACAGCCGATCTAAACAGTTACCAAAAATTGTGAAAGGGAAATATAATATCAGATTTTCGATCTAAATACGTAAAGCAAATCGATAAATTCCGGCTTTGTTTGAAAATAGCTCTAATGCTATTTCCTTCTATAAAAGATATAACTGAAAGTCCGCCAAAATTTTTATATTTTGAATTGACAGAAGAAGTATTTCGCGCCGATTTTGAATTTTTTGCATTGATATTACAATAGGGAATATCTCTGAGGTTAACCTCAGAATAGCGCTCCCCGTCATGCTGATATACAGGGTCTGTAAACTGAGAGCTCATAGTCTCCTTACCGGCTAATGCCAGACTGCAAATAGCAGACAGAAAAATAATCCCTGTAATTTTAAGCGTTCGTATCACCTCGCAAAAGTAGTAAATAAAAGCATTTTTAATCGATGAAATGAGTGTTTCAAATTAGAGAAAAGCCGCTGTAAGCATTGTGTGGCCTTTTAACTGATAATTTTAACAAACTAATAACTTGTTCTTAAGAAATATACTTTCCGAATTCTACTAAATCTAACATTTAAGTGCCTGTTTGTGGGGCTGAGATTTATATATTTGTGTAGTAGTAGATATTTCTTACTGAGAATGGGGGTGTCTGCTTTTTAATCAATCGACTTAAAATGATGAAACAGCTTGTATTTTTATTTTTATTAATTTCTTCAGGGGTATTAATGGCTCAAGATACTCCTCTTAAACAGAAGGAATATCAGTTGGGTGCACAGCGCACCGTGCCGGAAGGTTATGTGTCTTTAAACAAAGAAGCGGTATACACCGGTGTAGAGGGCTATTACTATAGTTGGGATATCGATTTTATCTATCTGCACGGCAAGAGTACCGGAGCAAACCTGATGGTTCCTACCAACGATGCCGGACTGAGAGCATTCTCAAAATCTTTGCTCGCCAAGGTGTCTGCATGGAAACAAAGAAATGACGGAACTTTTATCAAATTGGATCAGAAGGATGCTAAAACGGTATTCGACGGTGTAAATTCATTGGAGACTTTAAAAGAACTTTTTAATGTGAGTCGTAATAATACAGTGTACAACGACAGTCACGACCCTTTGCTGCAAGGGCCGGGAGGACGGTTGACTAAACTAGAAGTAGGGGATGTGGTCTTGTTTAAATCGAAGGCCAGAGACAGCTATGCCATTGGCTATATATCCGATATTGAAAATCCGGGTACTCGAGGAACGCTTACATTAGTATTAAAGTATAAGTCATAAATTATGATATCATTTGAAAAATTAGGAAAGACCGTTGTATTTTCCGGTCTATTGGTGGGTAGCGCACTGTTTAATAAACTCTGCGCACAAGACAATCAGCCGCTCGATTATTTAATTGAAAACGCCTGGGTTTTCGACGGAAGTGGAGGTGATTCGCTACAGCTCGATGTTGGAGTGCGGGGTGAACGCATCGTCTTTGTAGGCGATTTTAAAAATCAGTTTGCGGTTGACAGAAAAATTGATGCTAGCGGATTGTACTTATCTCCCGGTTTTATAGATCCTCATACACATCACACTGCCCGACTGAATAGCAGCAAGGCGAAAACCCGAGCGGTATTGCGCTGCCTTACTCAAGGGGTTACCACCGTTTTTGTAGGTAGTGATGGAGGCGGACCCCTGCCTTTAGGACCTATGTTCGACAAATGGGACGAGCAGGGAATCGGGATAAATGCTGCTTCATTTGTTCCGCACAGTACACTGCGTAGGGAAATAGTAGGCTATGATGATGTTTTGGCGACTCCGGAACAATTGGAACGCATGAAAAATCTGGTCGACCTAGCTATGCAGGAAGGGGGATTCGGATTGTCTACCGGACTTTTTTATACTCCTGCCTTTTTTGCAAATACCGAAGAGGTGATCGAATTGGCTAAAGTAGCGGCCAAATACGGAGGGATATACGATACACACCAACGAGATGAAGGAGCACAAAACATTGGAGTGCGCAAGTCTGTAGAAGAGGTTATTGAGATAGGAGAAAAAGCAGGTATACCTGTTCACTTTTCTCATATCAAAGTAGATGGTCCTGAGCTGTGGGGTATGAGTAAGGAGATTATTGAAGTTATTGAAGCTGCACAGTCTAGAGGTGTTAAAGTGACGGCGAATCAGTATCCTTATTTGGCATCGCGTACCAGCTTGAGCGCTGCCCTGGTGCCCAGCTGGGCAAGAGATGGAGGAAGTTCCGCCATGCGAAATCGTTTTAAAGATCCAGATACCCGTGCCCAAATTGTAAAAGAGGTAAAAGAAACTATAAAGATTAGAACCGGTAAAGCCGATGGCTTGTATTTGTCTATTCCCTCCGACGATTTCTTAAACGGTAAAAACATAGCCGAAATAGCAAAGGAATGGAAACTCTCTCCGGAAGAAACAGTGGTTCGCATACTGGAAAAAAAGAGCCCTATGGTTCACTCTTTTAGCATGTCTGACGAAGATGTAAACCGCTTTATGAAACAGCCCTGGGTGATGACCGGATCTGATGGAGGTGGAGGTCACCCAAGAGCCTTTGGTAGCTATGCCAAATTGCTGAGCGAATACGCTATTAAAAAAGGGGTTATATCCCTTTCGAGAGCCATACAGCGCTCTAGTGGACAAACAGCAGAAACCTTTAAAATTAAAGACAGAGGTTTTGTAAAAGAAGGCTACTATGCCGATTTGGTACTCTTCGATCCCAAAGAAATTAAAGATAATGCCGACTATGTCAAGGCTGAACAATACCCCTCCGGAATTCCCTATGTTTTTGTCAATGGAACACTGAGCATAGATCAAGGGAAATACACCGGAAAACTAGCCGGAAAAGCCTTGAGGTTTAAAGAGGAAACAAAATAGCTAAATTCCTTTAGGAATAATCATATCCCTGTGGGGATGTTGCACTGCAACATCCCCATTTTTTTATTGAGATCCCTTCTCCTTAACCCCAACATCCTACAATAATTCCCCCTAAAACAAACCGATTGTCAAAGCTGTTTATAATGTTTTTGTTTACAGTATTCTTGTGATGATATCTACAGTGGTGATATGGTATGATGGAATGAGATGTAAATTATATTCTCTTATAATTGAATAAAAACCTTTCTTATTTTATAGGAATTTTTTGTATTTTTAAATTAAATCTGAATTGGCATAAAATGCATTTTTGATTTAATAAATGGTATGTCTGCTAAATTTAAAAATAAATACAAAGGTATATCCATCCGACTTAAGGGATATGACTATGGGGAAAATGGTGCCTATTTTATCACTATCTGCACGCGCCATCGGGTTCATTATTTTAGGAAAATTGTCAATGCTAAAATGCAATTAAACCAATTGGGACAATTGGCTGAGGCATATTGGGAAGACATTCCCAATCATTTCCCATTTGTGACATTGGGGGCATTTGTGATAATGCCCAATCATCTGCATGGTATTTTGATTATCGATAGAAAATCAAATGATATTCCTGCTGTTGGAACATTGCATTGCCCTGTGGAAATTGTGGGGGTTGTGGGGGGTGTGGGGGGTGTTGGAATTGTTTGGGATTGTTGGAATTGTTGGGGTTGTTGGGGATTGTGGGGGTGTTGGGGATTGTTAGGATTTCGGGAATTGTGGGGGTTGTTGGGGGTTGTTGGAAATTGTTTGGGATTGTTGGAATTGTTGGGGTTGTTGGGGATTGTTGGGGGTTGTTTGGGATTGTTTGGAATTGTTGGGGATTGTGGGGGTTGTTGGAATTGTTTGGGATTGTTGGGGATTGTTGGGGGTTGTTTGGGATTGTTTGGGGTTGTTTGGGAATTGTTGGGGATTGTTGGAGGTTGTTGGGAATTGTTGGGATTGTTGGGATTGTGGAGGTTGTTGGAAATTTTTGGGGATTGTTGGGGGTTGTTTGGGATTGTGGGGGTTGTTGGAATTGTTTGGGATTGTTGGAATTGTTGGGGTTGTTTGGGATTGTCGAGGGATTGTTGGGGATTGTTGGGGGTTGTTTGGGATTGTGGGAATTGTGGGGACGTTGCACTGCAACGTCCCTACCTGTGGAAATTTTAAATTTTAAAAGGAACTTTTATTTATTTTAGCCCGTCAAAAGAAAAATAGGGGTTATGGGCATACCGGAAAAGCTGTATAGAGATAATATTTTGGGATATGAAGCCGAGCTTGGGGATACAAGAAAGCGATTGCGACTCCTCAGTGTGTTGAGATTGCTGGTATTTGCACTGACGGCCGCATCGGTTTACATCTTATCGCCCGATGTGATTATTATGGCAATCGTAGCTTTGACGGGGATAGTGCTGTTTCTGTTTTTGGTGGTGAGAAACAGTCGTTTTGAAGAGAAGAAGAATAAGCTGGAGGAATTAATAAAACTAAATCACACCGAATTAAGCGTACTTCAAGGTGATTTTAAGGATTTACCCAACGGGGCGGAATTTATAGATCCGTTACATCCTTATAGCAACGATGTAGATCTGTTCGGGGCTCGTTCTTTTTTTCAGTATCTCAACCGAACCGGATTGGCATCGGGTAAATTAGTGTTGGCATCGTGGTTAACAGCAAATAATACACATCGCATTTCGGAAAGGCAGGAGGCGGTAAGAGAATTGGCCGAAAAAACAGATTTCAGGCAGGAGTTTACCGCCACTGCTCGTATGCTCAAAGTTAAGACTCCGGCAGAGGAGGTGAAGAGGTGGATAGACAATTACACTGCCTTTATACCAACTGCTATGCGCTGGCTACCCACTGCTTTTTCGATAGTATCGATAGTGTTGATTATATTGTTTTTTGCCGGGATACTATCCGGAACTTGGATACTGTTGTATTATATGACCGGTTTGTTTGTGACAGGTTTTAGACTAAAGAAAATCAATCAATTTGCTCAACATACAGCAAGGGTACAGGATTTCTTCTCGAGGTATCAGCAACTTTTAGATATGTTGGAAAAGGAGACTTTTTCATCTGAAGAATTGGTCACCCTGTGCAGACCTATTGCTACACCGGGGGAAAATGCTTCCCCATTGCTGCGGCAACTGGTAAGGGCTATTGATGCCTTCGACCAGAGGAATAATCTCATTATCGCATTGTTGGGCAACGGATTTTTTTTGTGGGACCTGCGGCAGTGCTACCGTATAGAACAATGGATACTGACTCATCGCAATCAGGTAGGGCGGTGGTTCGATACGGTTAATGCTGTAGATGCATATAACAGTTTGGGGAATTTTGCGTTCAATCACCCGCATTATGTATTTCCAGATATCACGGAAAGCGAGGTGGTGCTTCGAACTACAGGTGCTGTGCATCCGTTGATTCCTGCCGATAAAGCTGTTCGCAATGATTATACGATTGAACGCGACAATTTCTTTATTATTACCGGTGCCAATATGGCGGGGAAAAGTACTTTTTTACGCACCGTATCCCTACAACTTATAATGGGTAATGCCGGACTCCCAGTATGTGCTGAGACTTGCTTGTACTCGCCGGTAAAACTGATTACCAGTATGCGTGCGATCGATTCACTTTCAGATGAGGCATCCTATTTTTTCGCAGAGTTGAGTCGCCTGAAGTATATTGTAGATATACTACAAAGTGAAGACCATCGGTATTTTGTGGTGCTGGACGAGATACTAAAAGGAACCAATAGTACAGACAAAGCCATAGGGTCGCGTAAGTTTGTGGAAAAACTCGTAGCTCTAGGGGCTACCGGTATTATCGCTACTCACGACTTGAGCCTTTGCGAGGTAGCCGAGATATTGCCACAGGTGAGTAACTACTACTTCGATGCAGAGATTACAAACGACGAGCTTCATTTCGACTACCGCTTTAAAAAGGGAATCTGTCAGAATATGAATGCCTCTTTTCTGTTGAAGAAAATGCAGATTGTTGATTAGTTGATTAGTTCTTTCGCTACCCTAAGTCTCCCCAAAAAATATCTGAACTCCCTGAAATCCGGTATTTCCGGTAGTTCCCTTTTGATATATATTTACAGGGTATTCCTGAAAGCGGTGATAAAGTTTTATTGTATTTGGAATACTTAAAACAAATATGCTATGAAAAAGCTTTTTTTGTATATCTGGATTCCTTTTACGCTCTATTTTGTCTTTGTGCATCCGGCTATTATTTACTACAATGTAAATACAAATGTAGATTTGGCAGGGAGGGATGGGAAAACGGCGTTGATGTATCTGGGACTGAGTTTATTGTTGTGGGGAGGTATATTGCTCGTCACACTTTTTCAGATTTATAAAAATTCGTTTGTAGCGCGTAAAAATGTGGAATACCTGCTACAAAAAGGAGTGAGGATCGATGCGAAAGTCTTGGAGGCAAAGCAGCTGAAATCTTTAGCAAAAGAGATGGTGAAGAGGGAAGTACTTCTCGAATTTAGAAACCTCAGAGGTGAAGAGATACAGTATAAAATGCAGCTCAACGACAGCGGACCCGGACTCAATCGCTATGTGCCGGGGAATCATATTTTTTTAAGAGTCGATCCGGAGTATTCAAAACACCCTTATGTTGTTTTGGAAGGAGTAAAGACTAAGATCAACTACGGGTTGTTTGTAGTTTGGGGGGTGTTTGCCTTAGGTATAATTGGGTGGTATTATTACTGTTATATCAATGAGAGTGCGGGTTACGGATGGCGTTTTATATCTTGGGAGCATCCGTTGATTACCTCTGCGGCTATGTTTTTGCTGTTTGGTTTTATATTTAAAGCCATTAGTTCGTCTGTGTTTAGGCGAAATGGAAGGGCTTCGGATAAATTATATTTCCTCGGACTAAAAGCGCGTGCCAAGGTTTTCGATATTTCGCAGACGGGTACTTATATCAACGAACAGCCCGAGGTGAAGTTCGATTTGGAATTTAAAGATGAAAGGGGTACAGTTCACCAAACAAGTATTAAAAAAATAGTCTCCCTTATCGAAATCGGAAAACTGGAAGTAGGGGAAAGGGATATTTTTTACCTTCCGGAGGATCCGCATCGGGTGGTATTTTCAAACGAAAAAACGAATGGAGCATTATGAGAGTAAACACTGTGTTTAAATGGATGTGCTGTTGTCTGGTATTCGGATCGTTGTGGTCTTGTGAGCAGCTTTCACAAACGATAAGAGAAACACTACAGGAAGAAGACAATAAGCAGCAAGAGCTAGTATTGTCCAAAGAAGAGGCAATAGAGGAAGAGGAGAAGTCCACTTTAAACGACACGGAAAAGGAGGTGGACACTCCTACAGAAAGCGATATTTCCAACGATCGGGAAATAGCCGAAGTGGAAAGTGATCAAAGTCCTACTCCTGAACCCGAGCCAGAGCCAGAGCCTAAGCCTAAACCTAAACCTAAACCTAAGCCTAAGCTGCCTCTTACCTCCGACAAGAAAGCTTTGGAGGCGGCAGAAACTGCACTTCGCAACCTACCCAAGTTTAAAGGTAAGGAGATTAGAGCTTATAATTCTGTTTATTATTATGAGGACGGACGTATTATGTTGGGCATAATCGATCCGGATCATCCGGATCAGGTAGATACTTATATCTACAAAAACGGAAAGTGGTTACCGCCTGAGATGGTGGTTATTACACGTCGTGATGATGTAGAGGGCAGTAGTGTGCCTCTCAGTAGAGTTTCGTTTGTCAACGCTAACAATGTATATCAGACCCTGGTTGAAAAAGCCGAAGAAGTCGGGGCAATAGATGTGAATTATACCTTTAGGGTGCGGATAAGAGGTGGACAGCTTCGCTGGTATACCCCCGATTTAAAAACCGGAAGAAAAGCTTATGCCATGATGTTTAACGACAATGGTACACTGAAAGAATTTATTGAGTTATAGAAGTCCTGCTCCTCCTTTAACTGATATAATTCCAAATATTTTTCTTTTGGCTGATTTTGGCGTACGTATGCCTTATGGGAAGGTTTTCTTCTGAAGCTAGCGAAGGGTCGTCGCGGAGCAGTTGCTGTGCGTATTGTCTCGCCAGTTTTAAGATTTGATTGTCTTTTACGATATCGGCAATATTTAAGTGAAGTATTCCGCTTTGCTGGGTACCCATAATATCTCCCGGGCCTCGAAGTTTTAGGTCGGCTTCGGCTATCTCAAAGCCGTCGTTGGTACGCGTCATAGTCTCCAGTCGGGTTTTGGAGTCGGTTGAGAGTTTGTGACCAGTCATAAGTATACAATAACTCTGCTCTGCACCGCGTCCTACACGACCTCTTAGCTGGTGCAGTTGTGAGAGTCCGAAGCGCTCGGCACTTTCTATAATCATCACAGAGGCATTGGGCACGTTTACACCAACTTCTATTACCGTAGTAGCTACCATAATCTGAGTTTCACCCTTGGCAAATCGCTCCATCTCATAATCTTTGTCGGCCGCCTTCATCTGTCCGTGAACAATAGAAATCTGATATTGCGGTTTTGGAAATTCTCGTTCTATACTGGCATAGCCGTCCATCAGATCTTTATAATCCATTTTCTCCGACTCCTGAATGAGCGGATACACCACATACACCTGTCTGCCTTTGGTTATCTCTTCGCGCATAAAAGCAAATACTTTAAGCCTATTGCTGTCGTATCGGTGTACGGTTTTTATAGGCTTCCGGCCTGGGGGGAGTTCATCGATCACCGAAATATCGAGATCGCCATAAAGGCTCATAGCCAGTGTGCGCGGTATGGGCGTAGCGGTCATAACCAGTATATGTGGCGGGGTAGTATTTTTATGCCACAGCTTGGCGCGTTGGGCTACTCCAAACCGGTGTTGCTCGTCGATAATGGCGAGTCCGAGATTGTGAAAACGCACCTTGTCTTCCAGAACAGCATGAGTACCGGCAAGGATGTGCAGACTGCCATTTTCTAATGCTTCGTGTATCTCTTTTCGCTCTGAAGTCTTGGTTGAACCCGTTAGTAGTTTAATGTTTATTCCCAGTGGTTTAATCAATTCTAAAATTCCATTGAAATGCTGAGTAGCCAAAATCTCGGTAGGTGCTACTATACAGGCTTGAAATCCGTTGTCTATGGCGAGGAGTATTGACATCAGCGCGACGATGGTTTTTCCGGAACCCACATCGCCCTGCAAGAGACGATTCATCTGCGCTCCGGTTCCCATATCGTGACGAATTTCTCGGATTACCCGTTTTTGTGCTCCGGTGAGATCGAAGGGGAGGTGATGGTCGTAAAAATCCTTAAAAAGTTCGCCAACCCTGTCAAATACAAAACCCTTAATTTTCTGTTTGTTCAGAAGGTTTCGCATCAATAACTGTAGTTGAATAAAAAACAGCTCTTCAAATTTGAGTCGAAACTGTGCCTTGGCTAGTAGCTCTTGACTTTTTGGAAAGTGAATATTGAACATCGCCTCTCGCTTGGATAGCAATTGGAGCTGATGTATTAGTGGTTCCGACAGCGTTTCTGCAAAGCGTCCGCCGGTTTCTATAAACAGCTGTTGTATTATCTTGCTGATTATCCTATTGCTCACTCCCTTATTGGCCAGTTTTTCGGTAGAAGGGTATACCGGCTGCATGGCGGTGCGCAGATTTTGCTCGTGTTCCGACAGCAATTCCATTTCCGGATGAGGCATAGAGAATACACTTCCATAGCGGTTGCACTTTCCGAAAATCACATAGGGCACATTGATTTTGATACTTTCCTTTATCCATTTGTGTCCCCTGAACCACACCAGTTCCATCTCTCCTGTATCGTCTCTGAAGGTGGCTACCAGTCTTTTCCCTCGTTTCTGTTCTACCATTTTAAGGTGTACGACCTTGCCTACAATTTGCACTTCCGACGAATTGTCTTGTAATTGCCTTATTTTGTAGTAAGCGGTACGGTCTATATAGCGGTTTGGAAAGAGCTGGATAAGATCGCCGTAGGTGTATATGCTTAGCTCTTTTCGAAGCAAATCGGCCCGACTGGGACCCACTCCCTTCAGATAATCGATAGGTGTTTGTAGTAGCTGAGCACTCATAAGAGCGAAGATAATCAGAAACTGTTTAAAATTAAACTCTTTATTGCAGGCTTGTATAATTTTGTACACAAATCCCTAAATCAGCTTAGCCATATCGTTTTCTGATCCAAAATGAGTTAATTGTACGAGGAAAAATTTTTGAATTGCTCCCGAATGTGTATTTTAGATGCTTATGTGTACCACTACTCTAAAAAACCAACTTTTTTACTGCGTGCTTCTGGTCTTTTCTATCTTGAAATTACCAGCACAACAATACCGCGATGTCGATTTTACCCGAGCCGAGGCTCAACTTAGTATAGATCCGTATAAAAGAGAAGTTTCAGGAACCGTGAGTTATGATTTCCAATTGCGCAAACAAGTAGATACTGTATACTTAGATGCGCGAAATATGAAGTTTGACAAGGTGGTACTTAACGGCAGTCCGGCACAGTATACCTACAACGGTCGTTATCTGGTGTTAAACGATAGTTTTGAGAATTTGTCGAAAAACAAGCTGGAACTGACCTATCGGGTTAATCCGGAAAAAGCGATGTATTTTATTGGATGGAACGACAGTAGCGGTATCGGAAAAAAACAGCTGTGGACACAGGGACAGGGGCGATATGCCAGTCATTGGATACCTACTATAGACGACAGAAATGAAAAGGTGGAATACGATCTGTGTATATGTTTTTTAAAAGGGTATAATGTTCTGGTTAATGGTGAGTTAAAAGATGTTAATGATAATGATACTTTAACCAAATGGTGCTATGATATGAAGCGTCCTATGAGCAGTTATCTATTGGCTATAGCTATAGGAAATTACCATAAGACTACTGCGGTATCGCGCGGAGGAGTACCGCTCGAATGTTATTTTTATCCAGATGATGAAGAGCTGGCAAAATATACCTACAAACACAGTACAACTATATTTAATCATCTGGAAGAGGAGATCGGAGTAAAATACCCTTGGCAAAACTACAAACAGGTTCCGGTACGTGATTTTCTTCACGCGGGAATGGAAAACACTACTTTAACGCTGTTTTCAGATAATTTTATGGTCGATTCTATCGGACTTAAAGATAGGGACTACTCCAATGTATGTGCTCATGAGATGGCTCATCAGTGGTTTGGCAATCTGGTTACCGCTCGCAGTGATACTCATCATTGGTTACAGGAAGGTTTTGCTACTTATTACGCTCTGTTGGCCGAACGAAAGCTATTGGGAGACGATTATTACTACTGGAAATTGTACCGCTCTGCCGAAATGCTTGCAGAACAGTCGGCCGAAGGTATGGGAGAAGCGGTGATGGATCCCAAGGCCAACAGTCTTACTTTTTATGAGAAAGGAGCGCTTGCACTTCACCGTTTGAGAGCGATAACAGGAGATGCTGCATTTAGAAAGGGGGTGAAGGATTATCTTCAAAAGCACGCTTACAGCAGTGTAGAGACCTCCGATTTTTTGGATGAGATTGCAGCGAGCTCGGGCAAAGACCTCACTGGCTTTTATCAAGTATGGCTTCAGGACAGCATTTTCCCTACCGAAGAGATAATGAGCGACTTGAGAAAAAACAAGTTTGTAGATACCTATATGCGATTGGTAGCTGGTGAGTTTTCTGAAAAAGAGGAAAACGCCTTGTTGGAAGCTGATGTGTATTACCCCGTAAAACAGTATATCATTGCTAAGAGAAATGCAGATACCGTAGATGTGGCGTGGAATAGAAAATTGTTTGCATCAGGCGATTTTCATCTCAGGCAGGTACTGGCTATGAGTTTGGAGCGTATTCCTCCGGACTTGAAGTCGGAATACGAAAGTCTGTTGCAAGACCATAGCTATATTACCGCAGAACAGAGTTTGTTTCGCCTGTGGCGAAATTTTAATGCAGATGCTCCACGCTATTTAGACCAGACAAAACAGCTGAGTGGTTTTAGAGATAAGAGCCTGAGAATACTTTGGCTCGCTCTTGCTATACTCACACCCACCTATCCCGATGTAGCTGAAAATAGAGAGGAGGCCAAAGCGAGATGGCGGAATGAATTGTTGGGGTACACTTCAGAAAACTACGCCTTTGAAGTGAGACGTAATGCTTTTGCCATCGCTTCACAGATTGGATTGTTTAAAGATAATGCTGCACTGAAAAACCTAGTCAATGCCTGTGTGCACCACGTCTGGAGTTTTGCCAGCACTTCGAGAAACACTTTGGTTAAATTGCTGAAGGAACAAGAGTATAAAGATCGATTGGAAGAACTTTTACCACAGTTGGAAGCTAAGGAGAGAAAATATTTAGAAAGTGTTTTGAAGTGAATTTTGTGATAAGGATTTTGTCCCGAGCATAGTCGAGGGATCTCTGGTCTTGACGATGAGCCGGTTAAAAACCATTAAACCAAAAGAACTAACAACTACGAACCAAAAAACTAAAAAACTAAAAAACTAATCTATGAAAGCCCTGGTGATTTCAGGAGGTGGGAGTAAAGGAGCCTTTGCAGGTGGTGTGGCTCAATATCTGATAGAGGATATGCGGAAAGACTACCAATTGTATCTCGGTACCTCTACGGGAAGTTTACTGGTGTCTCATCTCGCCCTGGAGAAGGTGGAAAAGATAAAAGAGGTGTATACTTCGGTAAACCAAAAGAGTATTTTTAGTCATAATCCTTTTCGGATAAAACAGAAGTATCAAGGGCAGCAAATCGCTATCAATCACTTGAATGTGTTGTACAATTTTTTGAGGGGTAGCAAGACTTTTGGCGAGAGCTATAATTTGAAATCTCTGATTAGAAACACACTGACTCCCGACGAATTTGAGAGACTTACGGAGTTGAATAAAGATATTGTGATTACGGTGTCCAACCTTTCTCTCAATCAGGTGGAGTACAAGTCGATCAACGATTTTGAATACGACGATTTTTGTGAATGGGTGTGGATATCCTGTAATTACATACCGTTTATGACGCTAGTTCGAAAGAATGGCTGTGAGTATGCCGACGGCGGACTTTCGACTATGGTGCCCATAGAAGAAGCTATACGGAGAGGAGCCAAAGAAATCGACGCCATTATATTGCACACCGAAGTAAATTATATGAACAGAATGCCTTCTCGAAACGCTTTCGATTTGATGACTACCATGTTCAACTATATGCTCGATCGTATAGAATACCAAAATATCAAGATCGGGAAGTTTGTCGCTTCACATCAGGGTGCAATTATTAATTTTTATTACACCCCTACGGTCTTAACCACAAATTCTCTTATCTTTAACAGAAATAAAATGACAAAATGGTGGCAGAACGGTTATGATTACGCCCGCTTGAAAAATCACAGCACTTCGGAGATACAGTGATTGTCCACTGTCATCCCGACGGTAGGCCTGTCCGCCGAAGGAGGAAGGAAGGAATCTCAGACCACAAACCACAAACAATAAACCACAATAAACTACAAACTAAACAACTAACCTATGAAAGCTCTGGTAATTTCAGGAGGGGGGAGTAAGGGTGCTTTTGCCGGTGGGGTAGCTCAATATCTACTTGAAAAGGAGAATAAAAAATACGATATGTTTCTCGGAACTTCTACCGGAAGTCTTCTCATTCCTCATTTGGCTGATAATAATGTTCCGAAAGTGTACGACATTTACACTTCTGTAACTCAGCGCAAGATATTTAGCAATAATCCTTTTGTAGTGAAAAAAAAGGACGGACGGGAGTATGTGTCTATCAATTATTTCAATGTGATATGGCAGCTTATAAAGGGAAAAAGAACTTTTGGAGAGAGTAAAAACCTCCGTAAGAATATCAGGCGCAACTTTACCAAGGCTGAATTTGAACGTTTGCGACAAGACAAGGAAGTGATAGTCACCGTGTCTAATCTCTCTAAGAACAGAGTGGAGTATAAATCGATCAAGGAGTGCAGTTACGAAGATTTTTGCGATTGGATATGGATATCTTGTAATTATATACCCTTTATGTCTTTGGCCAAAAAGGAAGGTTTTGAATACGCTGATGGCGGTCTTGGGTGTGTGGTCCCCATACGGGAGGCTATAAAGCGAGGAGCCACTGAGGTAGATGCTATTATTCTGGAAGCTGAAAATATGGAGTACAACAAGGTATTGGGTAAAAACCCATTTTCCCTTATGGTGAGTCTCTTTGGTTTTCTACTCGATCAAGTGGAGTTTCACGATATAGTAGAAGGCAAATTATCGGCCATAAACAAGAATGTGAAGCTAAACCTGTACTATACACCAACCAAGCTGACAGAGAATTCACTGGTGTTTAACAAAAAACTTATGGCCACGTGGTGGGAGCAGGGGTACGTCTATGCAGGAGAAAGAATTAAACAACAGCAAGAGGCTAAAGATCCTTCACCCAAGTAACCCTTCTCTTGTGCTGTTCGTTCTTTTCGTAGTGTTTCCACATAAGTTGCGCGGCGGTATTCTCTTCCAATTCGGGATTGCACTCTACAACATCTATATTTCTATTCTGAAATACCTTGGTGGTCTCTTTAAAAATAATAGAGGTAACCCCCTTGTTCTGAAAAGCCGGATCTATACCGATAAGGTATAGCGAAGCTTTTTTGCTCTTTTTCTGAGCTCTGAGAATATGGATAAAACCAAAGGGAAACAGGCGTCCGTTAGCTTTTTGAAGCGCCTCGGAAAAGGAGGGCATGGTGATAGAGAATGCGACCATCTTACCGTTTTCATCTACGATAAACTTGACGAAATCGGGATGTATAAACTTTAGGTATTTCTTTTTGTAAAGTTCGATTTGAGGTTTTTGAATAGGGATAAAAGACTGCAAATGCTTAAACGACTGGTTCATCAGTTCAAACATATCGTCGGCATAGGCGATCAATTCGGAAGACGATTTGAACTTTAGTACTTTGAGGTTGTAACGTTTGAGGATGATATCGGCAAATTTATTTATCTTTTCAGGTATTTTATCGGGTATGTAAATGCGGTATTCCACCCAAGCCGCTCCTTCTTTGAATCCCAGTTGCTTAAAGTGTTCGGGGTAATACGGATAGTTGTAAATGGTGGTCATATTGCTGATTTCGTCAAAGCCTCTTACCAGCATTCCCGCCTTGTCCATATTTGAAAATCCCACAGGGCCTTCTATGTATTCCAGTTGGAGTTCCTTGCCTTTTTCTTCAGCTTTTTTCAGTAGAGCAGCGGTTACTTCTACATCGTCTATAACGTCAAACCATCCGAAGCGAACTTTTCTCTTTTGCATTTCGTCAACTTCAAGGTGGTTGATTATCACAGCGATACGTCCTGCGATCACTCCGTCTTTATAGGCGAGGTACAGCTGAGCCTCTCCATTTTTATAGGCCGGGTTTTTGTCGGGGTCGAACGATTCCATTTCCTCGTCGATAAGGGGAGGTACCCAGTATGGAGATTTTTTGTAAAGTCTGAATGGAAATTTTACAAAGGCTTTTAGATCCTTTTTATTTTTTACTTCTTTAATTGTAATCATGATGGCTTAGTAGTTGATGTCGAAAGGATTGGACTTCTTTCTCTTCTTCCTCACCTTTTTTTGTTTGCGTTTGTCTTCTCTTGTCTTTTTGCCAGCCTTGTGGTGTAAAGTCTTTTTCTTCTCCTTCTTTTCGCTGTCTAATGTACCATTTTTATCTTCTTCTTGTATGGGTTGGGGGATAAGAAAGTCTTTGTGGTAGTCCAATCTGTACGACAGTCCGATTCCTCCAAACACTCTTGAAGGGGTATTTTTAGTATTGATACCTGCCGAGAGGTCTACTTGTATATTGCTGTTGATAAGTCTCGCACCACCAATGCGAAAGATACCGTCGCTATACGATGAGCTACTGTAACCCTGGTGTTCTACGAAAACCGAATAGCGGCCGTCGTAGAGCGCATGAGTAAGGGTAAGCGCATAGTTAAACAGTTCTTCATCACCCCCGAGGCGGTCGATAAAAAAGTTGGTGGTAAGCACCCATCTTCCTGCAAAATGACTTTGAGTAATGACTCCTGCCTTGACCGAAATACTTCCCGATTCGTTAGGAAAAAAAGGGTTATCTCCAATAAAGATATTGGTTCCCAAATATACTGAGACGGCAGGAATCAGGTCTCTAATATCAAAATTAGTGTGGTTTGCCCGCCAGCTGTACAGGTTGGGTTCGCGGGATTTAGGTTCAAAAATCAAGTATTTAGCACCTATGGTATTGTCGTAAAAATTGTGCTGGTTTAATGTATGTGGATCTTGACCGTCGTGTTGTGTAAACCGATCCCAGAGATAGGTACCCCTCCACGACAATTCCAATTTTTCTTCGAGCATCCCTACTCTCAAGGCGAAATCGGTACCAAATTGGCTGTTTTCGGTATTGAGTTTGTCGTGCTCTCTACGCTCGTAAAAACCGCCGATTTCTATCTGATATACTCCGTTTCCAGGAGCATAGGCACTCATAGACCTGCCGGGACGATCGGAATTGATAATATCGGTGTATTGAGCCTGTGTCGTCAAGCCTACACTAAGTAAAATTGTAGTGAAAATGTACTTTATTGAAGTGTTTCTCATGAGTTGTTTGTCAAAATATTGCCTCAGTTTAGCGCCTTTGTAGTTGAATACTACAGATCTGGATAGTGATAACGTCAATAGTTGGGGTTATGGTATAATATGCCATCACCAGTTTTTCTGTTTGAGAGATCTGTATATTATCTTCGGGATAATGGGCCAAATATATAGATTTTATTATTTTTTTATGAAATTGAAGGGGGTTTTAAGGCAATAGAATTGTATTTTTGACCTAGAATCAATATCGTGTTTTGAATGCAGTTACTGAGAACCATATTTGTTATAGTTATCGTTTACTATGTGATTCGGTTTTTGAGCCGGATTTTTGCCCCTGTGCTCATGCGTTATGCTGCTCAAAAAGCACAGGAAAGATATCAAGGGCAATATCGCAGAGATACTCGGGCAGACTACAGACAGCGTGAAGGAGAGGTGGTAATCGATAAGATGCCTGAGAATAAAACCAATCGAAAAGCACCTACATCTGGAAAAAAGATAGGAGAATACATTGATTTTGAAGAAGTAGACTAACTGAAACCAAATCTTTTTTATGCGCATTAAACCTATAGTTCTTCATCTGCTTGTACTCCTTGCTTTTGTCGTAATCTCTGTAGGATATTTTTCGCCCGTACTACAGGGGAAAAAGATATTTCAGAGCGATATTGTTCAGTTTAACGGTATGGCCAAGGAGCAGCGGGACTTTAAAAGGAATACCGGACAAGAAACATATTGGACCAACAGCGCTTTTGGAGGGATGCCTACCTACCAACTCGGAGCCAATTACCCACACGACTATATCAAAAAACTGGATCGACTTATACGCTTTTTGCCCAGGCCGGCCGATTATCTCTTTTTGTATTTTATAGCCTTTTACGTTTTGATGCTCGTGCTGAGGGTAGATTACAAACTTGCCTTTCTCGGGGCATTGGCTTTTGGGTTTTCTACCTACCTCATTGTTATACTCGGTGTAGGCCATAATGCCAAGGCTCATGCCATTGGGTATTTTCCTTTGGTACTATCGGGTATTATTTTGGCTTTTAGAAAGAAATATATAGCGGGCTTTTTACTCACCGCTTTTGCCATGGCTTTGGAAATCAGTGCCAATCACATACAGATGACCTATTACCTGATGCTATTGGTACTCGCTTTGGGAGTAGTATACCTGATAGACGCAGTGAAAAAAAAGGAGCTTCCCACATTTTTCAAGACCTGTGGTATATTGCTCGCTGCTGTAGTGCTTGGAGTGCTCACCAATGCGACCAATCTTATGGCTACTCGCGAATATGCCGAGTGGAGTACCCGAGGCAGCAGCGAACTTACGGTAAATCCGGACGGTTCGCCTAAACAGCAGTCGGCGGGATTGGACAAGGCCTATATCACGGAGTACAGCTACGGCATAGTCGAAACTCTAAACTTGTTTGTACCCCGTCTTTTCGGAGGTTCTAACGGGGAGAAACTGGGAGAAGATTCTGAAACATACCAGTTTTTAGTGCGCCGTGGAGTACCTAGGGTACAAGCCCTCGATTTTACCGACAACCTGCCTTCTTATTGGGGCAGCCAACCCATAGTTGCCGGTCCGGCTTATATAGGAGCAGTAGTGTTTTTTCTGTTTGTGCTGGCGATATTTTTGGTGAAAGGAAATACTAAAAAGTGGTTGATTGCAGGAGTACTGATGTCTCTATTGTTGTCGTGGGGTAAGAATTTCGGATTGCTCACCGATTTTATGATAGACTATTTCCCCATGTACAACAAGTTTAGAGCAGTATCTTCTATACAGGTAATTTTAGAGCTCTGTGTACCGGTATTGGCAGTGTTGGGTGTAGCTCGTTTTTTGGATGGCAATGTGTCTAAAGAAGAAAAGCTAAGAGCCTTGAAATGGGCTTCGGGTATAGTGTTGGGATTGGTAGTACTTCTGTTTTTAGGAAAGGGAGGTTTTGACTTTGTAGGAGTAAACGATCAAGCTTATCGGCAGTATTACGGCAGTGAGGTTGTAGATGCGATAAAAGCCGATAGAAAAGCCATGTACAACAGCGATTTGTTCAGATCTTTATTGTTCGTTTTGCTTTCGGCGGCTTTGCTGTGGGTAAGACTAAAAGGGGTGGCAAAACGTATACATATAGTGGCAGGGCTCACCGCGCTGTTGTTGATTGACCTAGCCGGAGTGGCTAAGCGCTATGTAAACAGTGACGATTTTGTACAGGCAAAGGCTATGGATATGCCTTTCCAAGCTACCGCAGCCGATCAGGAGATTATGAAGGATAGTTCGTATTTTAGAGTCTTCGAACCGGCTATAGGACTCAACGGAGCCCGTACTTCTTATTTTCACCATTCTCTTGGAGGATATCATGCGGCAAAGCCCGGAAGATTACAGGAGCTCTTTAACTATCAGATGACAAAGAATAATATGGAGGTGCTCCATATGCTCAATGTAAAATATATTATTCAGAAAAACCAAGAAGGTAAGGAGCAAGCGATACTAAACGAAGAGGCTGCAGGAAATGCCTGGTTTGTAAAAAGCTTAGTTGCCGCAGATGATGCCGACGGCGAAATGAATGCATTGGATACACTGCAAATTAAAAATACTGCGGTTTACGACAGCAAGGCTTTTGGAGATGTAATATCGGGAGAATCTTCGTATACAGTTGGTCCTGAAGCTTCGATAAAATTGGTGAGCTACAGCCCGGACAAGTTGGAATACCGTTCGGAAAATACAGATGACGGACTAGCAGTGTTCTCAGAGATGTACTATCCCTACGGATGGAAGGCAACCATAGACGGAGAGGAAGTACCTTTTATTAGAGTTAATTACACTTTAAGAGCGCTCGAGGTTCCGGCAGGTACACATACCATCACTTTTAGTTTCGATCCGGATGTGGTAAAAAGAGGAAGTATGTTTGCCTTGGCAGGCAATATAGTACTGTTTCTCGCCTTGGCGGGAGGAATCTTATACGGGATTAAAAAGAGAGAAAAGGAAGACTAGAGCGGGGAAATTACAGCTGTTTTGAACAATCAGAAACCAAAAGTACTCATCATTACCTACTACTGGCCTCCTGCAGGAGGGCCGGGAGTGCAACGCTGGTTAAAACTGGTAAAATACCTGCCCGATTTTGGGGTCGTGCCGGTGGTATACGTACCTGAAAATCCGACCTACCCTATGGTAGACGAAGGTTTCGTGAAAGAGGTGCCCTCCGATCTTAAGGTGGTAAAAGGTAAAATCTTCGAACCCTATGCCTTGGCTTCGCGATTCTCGGGCAAAGAAAAGACGAAAGAGATCAGCGCGGGGGTTATCGGGAGTGAAAAACAGTCGTTTGCAGAAAAGCTGATGTTGTGGGTGAGGGGGAATGTCTTTATTCCTGATGCCCGAGTGCTTTGGGTAAAACCTTCGGTACGGTTTCTAAAATCGTATTTGAAAAAAGAAAATATAAAAGCAGTCATCACTACCGGTCCGCCTCACAGTCTTCACCTGATCGGAATGAAGCTCCAACAGCAGTCTGGCGTAAAGTGGATAGCCGATTTTCGCGATCCGTGGACTACCATAGGCTATCACCAAAAACTAAAACTGTCGTCTTATGCTCGTAAAAAACATATAGCTCTTGAAAATGGCGTATTGAAGAAGGCCGACAGGGTAGTGGCTACCAGTTATACTACGGCCGACGAATTCCGTGAAAAGTCGGGCAGGGCTGTAGAGGTGATTACCAATGGTTACGACAGCACCTATACCGGAACGGTAGAACCCGATGAAACCTTTACCATAGCGCATATCGGTTCGCTGCTCACCGAGCGAAACCCTGTGGTAGTTTGGGAAGCTCTGTCTGAATTGATTGCCGAACACAAAGATTTTGCCGACAATGTGGTACTCAAATTTGCGGGTACGGTAAGCGAAGAGGTCGTTGAGACGATAAAGGGATACGGATTAGCACCTTATTTGCAATTACAAGGCTATGTGTCTCACGCGGAAGCCCTGCGACTGCAAAGGGCATCGTCGGTATTGTTGCTTATAGAGATCGACAAAGCGGAGACCAGAGCTATCATCCCCGGTAAACTCTTTGAATACCTCGACGCCAAAAGGCCGATTATTGCTGTGGGTCCACAAGGATGGGATGTGACCCGTATTATGGAAGAAACCGGAATGGGACCTACCTATACCTACGAGCAAAAGGAATTGATAAAAAGCAGAATTTTTAAGTGCTACGAGCGATTCCTCGCCAAAAAATACATCATGACTCCCTCCGGTATTCAAAAGTACAGCCGAAGATCACTCGCCAACCGTATGGCCAATTTGGTGTTGGAAGTCTTGGGAGGGGAGGGGTAGATTAAATAAGGTACTTAATCAAGTACTTTTTTTAGTATATTTGTACTATGGAGACAGTGAATTACACAGAATTTCGTTCCAATCTAAAGCATTGGCTGGACAAGGTAATCAATGATATGAGTGATATCGTTATCAAACGTAAAAACGGTAAAGATTTGGTATTGATATCATTGGACGAATACAATTCTTTAAAAGAAACCACTTATTTATTGACCGGGGCAAACAGAGATGTTCTATTAAACTCTATCAAAGAACTAGAGGCTGGCAAAGGCATTCAAAAGGATTTGATCGAATAGATGAGATTGGTTTGGTCTACATCGTCTTGGGAAGACTATTTGTATTGGCAAAAGTTTGACAAAAAAATCGTAAAACGCGTTAATGAATTGATTAAAAGCGTTATGCGAACTCCTTTTGAAGGCATAGGGAAACCCGAGGCATTAAAGGGAGATTTACAAGGCTATTGGTCGAGACGGATAACCTCAGAACATCGATTGGTTTATAAATATGAAAATGGCGAAATCCTGATTGCAGCCTGTCGTTATCACTACGGAAAGTAAAACAAATCAATAAAAAAGCCTGCAGACCGAAGTACTGCAGACTTTTCATCTTTAACCTAAAAAACTAACTATCTTCGGCTTCTTACCGATGAAGATGAAGCTCTTCTCGGAGTACTCGCCTGTCTTTTTACCGTAGTTCTGGCAGACTTTTGCACTTGTCTAGGCGCTGTAGATCTCCTTACCTGTCTGGGCGCCGTAGATCTCCTTACCTGTCTGGGCGCCGTAGATCTTTGTACCTGTCTAGGAGCTGTAGATCTTTGTACCTGTCTGGGTGCTGTAGATCTCTTTACCTGTCTAGGAGCTGTAGATCTTTGTACACTATTATTACGTGTATTCCGCTGTGTACTAGTAGCTGGTCGCTGTACGCTGTTACTTCTTCTTGCAGCGGTATTACTCACACTCCGCGATGCAGCAGTGTTTCTGTAGGTAGAACGAGTGTTTGCACTGTTGCCATTGGGTGTAGTATAACTTCTTCTGTTGTTACTGGTTTGTCTCACCGTAGTCGGACCACTTTCTCTACTGCTTCTGCTGGCGAGTTCTCTCCTGTAAGAAGTATAGTCTTGTCTTTTTACCCTACGGTCGTTGGCGTATATACTTCTTCTGTTGTTTTCTTTGTAGTGATAAGTTCGCCCCACTCTGGCATACACACGTCTTGAATTATTGCGATAAGGTTTGTAATAGCTGTATCGCACAGGGTTGTAATACCTTCTGTAAGGACGGGTATTTATGATACAGTATTGAGCCATAGGCCTTGCAAAATAACGGTGAAACGGATTGTATACATAGGTTCTGTTGTACACATTGATATAACCTGTAAAGCGGCTAAAGGCTCCGTAGGCATCGTAATAGACATGCAAACCACCTATTCGTACAACTCTGTTGACATCGTAATACACATTTATCGATCCGATTCGAGAAACACGACCGTAATAATCGTAAAAAACAGGAGTGTTTAATACCTGAATAACAGCTCCGTAATCGTCGTATTGCACATAGGCGTCGTAGTTGTATCCGGAGTTAAAACTGATGTTTACATTACCTAGATTTACACCGGCACTTATATGAGGGCTGTTGTCTACATAAAAGTCGAATTCTCCATTTGGAAATACCGAAAATGTAATACCGTCTTCTACAAATATAAAGGAATCGTTATACCTAGCGGATCCGGGAGCCGAGGCCGACACCAAAGCTGGGCTCAGGCTCAGGACTATAACCGCGATTGTCATCATTATTCGTCTCATAGCTTCACTTTTTAAATTAAGAAATAACGGGGCAGTTATTAGCAGTGTATCAATGAGCGTGCCAAAATGATTTTTCCTAAATGATATTGCCGTCAACCATCACGAGTTTTCGGTCGGCCATATCGGCTAATTCCTCGTTGTGGGTGACGATTACGAAGGTTTGTTCGAATTCGTCGCGAAGTTTAAAAAAGAGTTGATGAAGGGCTTCTGCCGATTCGGAGTCCAAATTACCACTGGGTTCGTCGGCAAAGATAATGTCGGGTTTGTTAATCAAAGCTCTCGCCACGGCTACGCGTTGCTGTTCGCCTCCCGATAAAGCTTTGGGCTTGTGGTTTTTGCGGTGAGAGAGATTTAAAAAATCGAGGAGCTCAACAGCTCTAGCCTCGGTTTCTTTGCGTGCTTTTCCGGCAATAAAGGCCGGTATACAAACGTTTTCAAGAGCGGTAAACTCGGGTAAAAGCTGGTGAAACTGAAAGATAAAACCTATATGTGTATTTCGGAATCGAGCGAGCTTGCGCGCGTTGAGCCCCGATATTTCTATGTCGTTTACAAATAGTTTTCCGTCTGCATTACTCATGGTATCGAGGGTGCCGAGAATTTGCAGCAGGGTTGTTTTTCCCGCTCCAGAAGCACCTACTATAGAGACGATCTCTCCTTTGGCGATATCGAGAGAAACTCCCTTGAGTACTTCGAGATCTCCGAAGCATTTGTGGATATTTACAGCTTTTATCATAGCAATAGTTGTTTCCGCTTTTTAGAGCGTGAAAGTTCAAAAATAACTTTTATATGGGAGTTGTAAACAAAATGGGATGTGAATTTTTATTATTACCTTTAAAACGGACTTAAAACAACGCTGGAATAAGTCGGTCGGCAGGGAAGGCACAGATGTAATCAAGTGGATTGGTCTGTAGCGTTGGGTGTGGATTTGGCGAAGAATAATATTAGATACAATACAATAAACAATATATGGGATACAGAAAATTTGAGGAATACAACCTCGAGGTGACCGATGAGATAAAGCAACGTTATCAAACCATAATTTCAGATTTGGGAGAAGACCCCACACGGGAAGGACTTCTCAAAACTCCGGAGCGGGCAGCCAAAGCCATGCAGTTTCTCACCCAAGGGTATCAACAGAATCCGCAAGAGATATTGAAAGCTGCTACCTTTCGCGAAGGCTATAACGATATGGTGGTGGTAAAAGATATAGAGGTTTATTCGCTTTGTGAACATCATATGCTTCCTTTTTTCGGCAAGGCACACGTGGCTTATATTCCGAACGGACAGATTGTAGGCTTGAGCAAGATTCCGAGGGTGGTAGATGTGTTTTCCAGGCGTTTGCAAGTTCAAGAAAGACTCACTCACGACATACTGGAATGTATCAATTCAACATTAAAACCACAGGGAGTTGCCGTAGTGATCGAAGCTTGCCATATGTGTATGATGATGAGAGGAGTACAGAAACAGAATTCGGTGACCACCACCTCGGGCTTTAGAGGTGTTTTTGAAAAGGTAGAGACGAGAACAGAGTTTCTCCGCCTTATCGGATCGGATCTTTCTTAAACATATCGTTGTCGATATGACAAAACTCGAAAATATGAGTGGAAAATACAAAAAATTGCTTCTCGGTTTACTGTTCGATGCCCTTGGATATCTGTCTTTTGCAATCCCAGGTGTCGGAGAGTTTACCGATGTGATATGGGCCCCAGTTTCGGCCTGGCTAATAGCTAGAATGTACAAAGGACAAACCGGTAAAATTGCTGCAGTGGTGTCACTGGTAGAAGAATTGGCACCGGGATTTGATGTAGTGCCGACTTTTACCTTAACTTGGCTCTATGTTTATGTGATCAAAAAAGAAGCCCCGGAAGTGATAGAGGTAGATACTACAGATGAGCTGGATAAATAAGTGTTGGGTGTATAAAGTACGGCTTGCCTGAGTTCGTGTACCGCAGTGTGCGAATATAATTAACTAAAATTTAAATGCAACAAAATTGCATTAAAGAAAGTCTTTTATACCTTTGTGACAGTTATAAAACCCTTGTACTACTATGATAAAAACCACTGGTCTCCGTTTTGGATATGACGACCAACACAGCTTTGACTTTCCCGATATAGCAATAGACAAACACGGCTATCTCCTTATTTTAGGGGAGTCGGGGGTAGGGAAAACCACTTTTCTCCACCTTTTGGCGGGCTTGCTTCGTCCGCAAAAGGGGAAGATACAAATAGGGGAGACAGATATAAGTACACTGTCGCAGCGGAAACTGGACCAGTTTAGGGGACAACACATAGGCATAGTGTTTCAAAAATCTAGGTTGGTAAAAGCACTTACGGTAGTGGAGAACCTACTGTTGATACAACATCTTTCCGGGGTGGGACAAGATCGCAAAGGCGTCATGGAAATACTGGAACGACTCAATATAGGCGATAAGGCGAGTGCTTATGGGGCAAATTTAAGCGAGGGACAGAAACAGCGGGTTTCTATCGCAGCAGCCTTGGTAAACAAGCCCGATCTTATTCTGGCAGATGAGCCTACCTCTAGTTTGGACGACAAGAACTGTAGTGCAGTGATCAATTTGCTGAGAGAGCAGGCCGAACAAACCGGAGCAAGCCTGCTGGTAATTACCCACGATAGTCGTTTATCTTCTCAATTTTCCAATAGTATCCGATTATGAACATATATAAGTTAGGTATAAAAAACGCCTTGTCCAATCCGCTGAGCACATTGCTTAGCATTGTATTGATGTTGTTGAGTATTGGCCTTATTTCGCTGATGTTTCAGGTAACCCGACAGCTAGACAACAAGCTGGCTGGTAATATCAGAGGAATCGATATGGTGATGGGAGCTAAGGGGAGCCCGTTGCAACTGGTATTGTCGTCTGTATTGCACGTAGATGTCCCTACCGGGAATATCAATTTTGCCAAAGCTAAAAAGATAGTGCGAAATCCGCTGGTAAAGCAAGGGATACCGGTTTCTTATGGCGACAATTACAAAGGCTATCGCATATTGGGTACCGAAAAGCCGTTCTTGGAGTTATACCATGCAGAGATCTGGGAAGGACGTGTATGGGAGAAACCTCTTGAAGTAGTGGTAGGTGCTCTTGCCGCAGAACGGTTGCAGCTGGAAGTAGGCAGTACTTTCTCGGGCTCACACGGACTGATGGACAAGAGTGCGGAACATCACGACCACCATCCTTTTACTGTAGTGGGGATACTTAAGCCCACTAATACAGTGGCAGACCAGTTGATTATTTGTGATTTACAAAGTGTGTGGATGGTACACGATCACGGAGAAGAGCATCGCGAGCAAGCGCCAATTGCTGACGCTGATAGAGAGATTACCTCTATGCTTATCAAATTTAAAAATCCTATGGGGATGGTAAGTTTGCCGCGAATGATAAACGACAACACCAATATGCAGGCCGCCTTGCCCAATTACGAGATTGAAAGGCTTACCACTTTGCTGAGTGCAGGGAGCAGGGCTATTGCGTTTATTGCCGGGGTAATTATGTTGGTATCGGGTATCAGCATTTTTGTGAATCTCTACAAGGCGGTGAGGGAACGAAAATACGAAATGGCACTGTTGCGTACCTACGGGGCATCGAGAGGACAGCTGTTGTTGGCTGTAGTGGTAGAAGGACTGCTAATCGGTGTTGTAGGTTTTCTGGCAGGCATTGTTTTCAGCAGACTGGGAATGTTCGTACTCGGCAGTTATGTAGAAGAGAGTTACCGCTATGCTTTAGGGAGTGCAGGCATAATGAAAGAGGAGGTGTTTTTGTTTATTTTTACCGTAATATTGACGATATTTGCTACGGTATTGGCCGCAGTGCCGGTCTTTTATCTGAATGTGTCTAAAATTTTATCTGAGGATGATTAAAAAAATAATATACAGTACAGCATTGTTATTGTGGGGCTTGTGTAGCGCACAGGCACAGCAAGAAGTGACTTGGGACGATCTGACCGATGTTGAGTTTGCTTCAAAATACTTCGACGATAGCGATGGATATTTTCTGGTACCCACTTTCGGACAAAGTGTAAAAGCATTGGAGGGCAAAGAGATTTCTGTAACTGGCTATTTTCTAAACCTGTCGCCTGAAGATGGGATATTTATGCTCTCTCAAAACCCTATGGCTTCTTGTTTTTTCTGTGGTGGTGGCGGACCGGAATCGGTAATTGAAATCAAGTTTACCGAAACCCCTGAGTTTAAGACCGACGAGGTAGTCACCATTACCGGTGTGTTGGAGCTCAATGTAAACGATATAAACCACTGTAACTACATTTTGAAAAATGCCAACGGTTTTGCCCTGTAGGGGGATGGCTCGTCCATCGCCTCCCATTCCACAGCATATTTTTTATAGGGAAGGATATGGACACGGACACAGATGATGACGATTTGACGTATGGAAAAAGCAATAGATCATATTTTAAAAAACAATCGACTTAAACGGACTACCACTCGTATCGATATTTTGTCGTTGTTGCTCAACAGCAGTCACGCCATATCTTATAACGATATCAGCGAAGAGTTGGGAGAGGGCTTTGATAAATCTACCGTGTATCGAACTTTAAACAGCTTTGAGGACAAGGGGATAATCCACGCGGTAAACGACGGTAGTGGCGGAGTTAAATACGCTCTGACCTTACAAGAGGGCAAAGCGGCTCATGTGCATTTTAAATGCGATAATTGCGATCAGACCTATTGTCTTCCCGATACTGAGATCCCGGGGGTACACACTCCAAAAGGATTTGTAGTCAAAAAATCGTCTTTGTTGTTGAGTGGTATCTGCGAAAATTGTTCTTGAATACAGACTTGGTTTTATTCGTTTCCGAATATAAACCCCAGTCCCATACGCCTTAGCATTTTCTTTTCAAAATTCCAGAAAAAGGCAAACTGACCAAATAGCCACCCGAATAACACGAGTAATACTTGGTATATGGGAAAAATAAGTACTAGGCGCAGTAACCAGTACAATGCACTGTGCATACTGTCTTGATCTAACTGTAAAAATTCGAGTAGAGGTCCGGACAGCTTAGCGGAAGAAGATCCTGTAATTGCAAACACCACAATGATAACGAAGAGTTGTATATTGGAATGGATCCCCCAGCGCTTTTTTAGTCTGTTCATGCTTAGCTAAACTTGTGATATTGTAGCAAAGATAGTCATTAATTACCATAAAAAAAGGGCTGCTCAAATGCGAGCAGCCCTTTTCTAAAGCCTTGTAAGAAAGGTCTAATTATTTCTTAGACATATCTTTCATAGTATCTTCAATCATACCGTAAAACTGATCCAATTTGGGCAGTACAACGATACGAGTTCTTCTATTTCTAGCGCGTCCGGCTGCGGTGTCGTTATCGGCTACGGGAATGTAGTAGCTTCTACCTGCAGCTGTCATTCTTTCAGGAGATACGTTAAATTCGTTTTGCAATATGCGCACTACTGCAGTAGCTCTGTGTACACTGAGATCCCAGTTGTCTTCTATACCGGCGCGTTTGATAGGCATATTGTCGGTGTGACCTTCTACCATAAACTCAAAATCGGGTTTGTTGTTTACTACTGTAGCCACTTTTCCGAGTACTTCTTTAGCTCTGTCGGTTACCGTATAGCTTCCGCTTCTAAACAACAGTTTGTCTGAAATAGAAACAAATACCACACCTTTTTCAACACTGATTTCGATGTCTTCGTCGTTGAGGTTGCCCAAAACACCTTTCAAACTGGTAACCAAAGCGAGGGTTACAGAGTCTTTTTTGGTCATAGCATCTTGAAGACGCTGAATACGCATGTCTTTTTCTCTTAGACTTTCCAGTGATTTTTCTAGGTTTTCAGCACCTTTTTTAGACAAGGTGGTCAGATTTCCCATATTGTCGATAAGTGCGTTCTTTTCCGATCTCAAACTTTGATTGTCGGCTTCGAGTCTCGATTTACTCTCCAAACAAGAATTCAATTTCACTGTAGCTGAATTCAGCAAGTCTTGGGTTTCTTTTTGTTTTGCCTCTAGTTCTGAATACTTCTTTTGCGATACGCACGAAGAAAAGAAAATGGCAATACCTGCTCCAAATAATACTATTTTTTTCATCTTTTTAAAATTTATGCCTGCCTTAGCAGATCTGTTTTTGTGATTGCGTTCATTCGGTTTAAAATTCGCCTCAAAAGTATTAAAATCTTCTTATTATTCAAGATGTTTTTATTAATCTTTAAACAATTTCGGGTATACTCTTATACCGGCAATATAATACGACCAAACTACCGACCTAATAACGTAATAATACCCCGTCTTATTACTCTTAGTTCGTTTTTTTAGTATTTTTTTCAGATTTGCATAATAACTAAAATGGGCTTTTACAATAGCCCAACAGTGGTTGAACTTTAGTTGAAACACAAAACGTATACCCGCAATTCCATCCAACAACAAACGTGCCAAAACAAGGGGGAAAATACGAATTGCAGGCGCATTTTTAGTGAGTGAGAATAGCGAATTCCTAAAGTTGAGAAAGGTTTTTCTCGGGTTCATATTGTTCAGGGTAGCTCCTCCCATGTGATAGATATGACTTTTTCCGGTATACAACACCACATATCCTTTGTTTTTGGCTCTCCAGCAAAGGTCTATTTCTTCTTGATGTGCAAAGTAGTCTTCGTCAAATCCGCTCAACTCGTGAAACACTTCACTTCTTATAAACATAGCGGCACCGGTTGCCCAGAATATCTCACAGCTATCGTCGTACTGACCGAGATCTTGTTCGAGGGTTTGAAACAGCCGTCCTCTGCAAAACGGATATCCTAGCATATCTATAAATCCGCCGGCAGCACCAGCGTATTCAAACATATCTTTGCGGTAGTAATCCAGTATTTTAGGTTGGACGATGGCGATCTCTTCTCCGGATTCAAAGATCTCTAAAATGGGAGATAACCAGTTTGGGGTCACTTCTACATCGGAGTTGAGCAGACAATAAATGTCGGCATCTACCTGTTGAAGAGCATCGTTGTACCCTTTGGCAAATCCGCCGTTTTCTTTATTTCGAATAATTTTGACTTCGGGATGGTTGGCGTTTAAGTAGGCGATAGAATCGTCGGTAGAAGCATTGTCGGCCACATAGATATCGGCCCCTTTAGTGTGCTGTAATACAGAGGGAATAAATTTTTCCAATAGCGATCTTCCATTCCAGTTGAGTATAACAATAGCGGTCTTCATAGTTAAGGCTAGGCGATGTAAAATAGCAGAGAACACGCCGTCTGTATGTAATTTTATCGGTCAAGGTTGCAAATTAACGACTATAAACGGGAATATCAGGCAAAAAGATATATTTTTCCTGTTGGTAATCCATTCGGCAAAAATAATGGCGGATTCCGTTAGTTATCATCAGGAATTGTCCGTTGAGTGCGAGATTGTATCTGGCTATTTGGTCGAAGGTCTGCTGTGAGATTTCTACCGAAGGGGCCTTGCATTCTACAATAAGGGTGATTTCTCCTAGTGGACTGTATACCACAACATCGTAGCGTTTCTTTAAACCGTTTACCCGCAATTCCCTTTCTACGTTGATCAGTGAGACAGGGTAGTTCTTTTCGGTGATTAGAAATTGAACCACGTGTTGCCGTACCCATTCTTCTGGTTGGAGTTGGACGAATTTTTTACGGATGCTATCAAAAATATAGGTTTTATTTTCTCTATTTTTGAAGCGAAAGTCGTATTGTGGAAAATTTAAAGACTGCATACGACAAATATAGGGCGTTATCGGTAATTGGAGGTGAAAATATAACTAAAGCCGAAAGATAATACCATTAAACAAACAATAAATATGGAAGAGGTAAAACGGATCGTATCGGAGATCAAGTCCGGTAATATAAAACCACTTTATGTTTTAATGGGGGAAGAACCGTATTACATAGATCGAATAGCCGAATTTATAGAAGACAACGTACTCGCCGAAGAAGAAAAGGGATTCAACCAAATGGTGATGTACGGCAAAGACGTGAGCGTTGGGGATATCGTAGAAGCGGCTAAGAGATACCCTATGATGGCAGAGCGACAGGTGGTGATTGTAAAAGAAGCTCAGGAGCTCTCCCGTACTATTGAAAATCTCGCTCCATATGCCGAACAACCGCAACCCTCTACAGTATTGGTTATTTGCTATAAGTATAAAACCTTAGACAAACGCAAAAAACTGTATAAGGCCGCGAAGAAAAGCGGAGTGTTGTTTGAGAGTAAAAAACTCTATGAAAACCAGGTGGGCGACTGGATACGACGAGTACTCGCCGGTAAGAATTACAGTATAAGCCCTAAGGCAGCGTCGATGCTGGTAGAATTTCTCGGTACCGATCTCGGAAAGATCAATAACGAATTGGACAAGCTGCAGTTGGTATTACCTAAAGATACGGAGATTACTCCCTTGCATATAGAAGAAAATATTGGAATAAGCAAAGACTACAACAACTTCGAATTGCGGAAGGCAGTAGGGGAGCGCGATGTGGTCAAGGCGACGAGAATTATTAACTATTTCGGACAGAACACTAAAGACAATCCTTTTGTGGTTACGGTATCTTTGCTGTTTAACTTCTTCTCACAGTTGCTGCAGTATCACGGACTTAGCGACAAATCACCTAAAAATGCGTCATCGGTATTGCGAATCAATCCCTATTTTGTAAAAGAATATGAAATCGCCGCGAGAAATTACCCTATGAAGCGAGTAAGTGCAGCAGTAACGGCATTGCGGGAACTGGACATGAAAGGAAAAGGAGTAGGAGCCGCCAATATGCCGCAATCTGATCTGCTCAAGGAATTACTCGTGAAAATTATGAATTGATTGCTATTGTATAGATGTGAGGAAAGCCAGTAATTCTTCATCGGTGATATACTTTTGTTACCTCCCGTCTATACTCAATTTTCCCGGACCACAAAGTGCGATGCTGGCAAAGACAGTGAGATATGCCAATGCCAATTCTTTGATTTGAAGTGCATCGTTACCGTGAACGATAAAAAATGCAGTGGCCATAGTGATAATAACCGGGATACACGCCCATCTTGCCTTAAAGCCGAGTATGATAAATATCGGAGCTATAAATTCGGCCAGTGAGGCGAGAACGAGAGAAGGGATTGTACCCAAGCCTAAGGGATTAGGAAATTGTATCTCTCCTCCTTGAAACAACATTTGTACCTTGCCGAAGCCGTGTGTCATCAGCAATACAGAGGGAACGATACGAAGCAGTGCGAGACCGATATTAGATAGGTTACTTTTTTTCATAGTATAAATCTTATGTCTTAGTGATAAACTCGTTTTTAATTGTGGCCTTTTGCCTCAATGAAATAATCCGCAACGAGTTGTATTGCTAAAGTAGGAAAATATATGGAATATCGCCTCATTTTTTATAGTGACAGTAATATATGATAAAAAAACGACTGCCCGGAAATTTTCAGGCAGTCGCTTCCTCAAAGCTCTACAAGCTATACTTTTTATTTTTCCAATATCTTGTTAAATTCCTCTATAGGACGCATAGCGCCGTTGGCCAGAGCTTCGTCGGGTAGGTAATATCCACCTATATCTGTGGGCTTGCCCTGTACGTTGTTAAAGCTGTCCACTATTTGTTGTTCTTTGTCTTGTAATTGGCTGGCTATCGGACCGAATTCAGCTTTGAGTTCACTATCTTTATCCTGTGCAGCTAGAGCCTGTGCCCAGTATAAAGCCAGATAAAAATGACTGCTACGGTTGTCGGGCTCACCTGCTTTACGCGAGGGTGAACGGTCGTTTTCCAAGTACTTTTCGGTGGCGATATCCAGCGTTTCGGCAAGTACAATAGCTTTGTGATTGTCGTATTTATTTCCGAGGTGCTCTAAAGAAACCGCAAGGGCGAGAAACTCTCCGAGTGAATCCCAACGCAGGTGGTTTTCCTGGAGGAATTGCTCTACGTGTTTTGGTGCAGATCCGCCGGCTCCGGTTTCAAACAGTCCGCCTCCACTCATCAGGGGAACGATGGAAAGCATTTTTGCACTGGTACCCAATTCGAGTATAGGGAAGAGGTCTGTGAGGTAATCTCTCAGTACATTTCCTGTTACCGAAATGGTATCTTGTCCCGCTTTTAGACGTTGCAGCGTATATCTCGTGGCCTTTGCAGGAGAGAGTATCTGTATGTCCAATCCGCTTGTATCGTGTTCTGGAAGGTATTGATTTACCTTTTTGATGAGTTCGGCATCGTGTGCGCGATTTTCATCCAACCAGAAAACCACAGGGGTTTGTGTTGCCCTGGCTCGGTTTACGGCCAACTTTATCCAGTCTTGTATAGGAGCGTCTTTGGCCTGACACATACGCCAGATATCACCTTGTTCTACTTTGTGTGACATGATAACAGTACCAGATGCATCGGTGACTTCTACTGTACCATCTGCCGCGATTTCAAAAGTCTTGTCGTGCGATCCGTATTCTTCAGCTTTTTGAGCCATAAGTCCTACGTTGGGAACAGTACCCATAGTGGTGGGATCGAAAGCGCCGTGTTCTTTACAGAAGTTTATAGTTTCTTCGTAAACACTGGCATAACTGCTGTCGGGAATTACCGCTTTGGTGTCTTTTGTTTTTCCTTCGGCATTCCACATGCGTCCGGAATTTCTTATCATCGCAGGCATAGAAGCATCTATGATGACATCGCTAGGCACGTGGAGGTTGGTAATTCCTTTATCGGAATTGACCATAGCCAAATCCGGACCATTGGCGATACAGCTTTCTATCTCCGCGAGTACTGCTTTTCTGTCGGTTTCATCGAGGCTTTCTGCTGCGGCTATAATATCGCCCAAACCGTTGTTGGGGTCCCCGCCGACTTTTTCCAGTAATGCACCGTATTTTTCAAATACAGAGGCAAAGAATACTCGTACTGCATGGCCAAAGATGATAGGATCGGAAACCTTCATCATAGTGGCTTTCATGTGTAGTGAAAACAGTACGCCTTGCGCTTTTGCTTCTTCTACTTGTTGCTGTAAGAACGCAATCAGCGCTTTTCGATTCATCACCGTGCCGTCTACAATCTCTCCTTTTAATACGGAAAGCCCTTCTTTGAGTACTTGCACACTGCCGTCATTCTTTTTCAGGCTTATGGTAAGCGTATCATCTTGAGATAGGGTGTGCGATTTTTCGTTGTGCATAAAATCTCCCTCGCTCATAGTGGCTACGTGAGATTTAGATGATGCCGTCCAAGCCCCCATAGAATGAGGGTGTTTTTTGGCGTAGTTTTTAACAGCTTTTGGAGCCCTACGATCGGAGTTACCCTCCCTCAATACGGGGTTTACAGCACTACCTTTTATTTTGTCGTAGCGCGATTTGATCTCTTTTTCACTCTCGTTTTGAGGATCGTCGGGATAGCTGGGAATGGCAAATCCCTTGTCTTGTAATTCTTTGATGGCAGCAGTGAGCTGTGGTATCGAAGCACTGATATTGGGGAGTTTTACAATATTGGCTTCAGGAGTTTTGGCAAGTGCTCCCAATTCTGCCAAAGCGTCGTTTACGCGCTGTTCTTCGGTGAGAAAATCGGGAAAGGCAGCCAGTATACGTCCGGATAAGCTGATGTCTTTGACTTCGATCTCAATGCCGGAAGACTTTGTAAACGATTGAATTATGGCCAATAAAGAACGTGTAGCCAGGGCAGGAGCCTCATCTGTTTTTGTGTAGATTATCTTGGGTGTATTCGACATGATTTTAAAAGGTGATTTTGTGTAAGACAATATGCGTTCAACGCTTTTAAAGCGTAGCAAATATACGATTAAAATGTAAAAGAGGACGAAGTGAAAAATTCAAAAAAAGCAAGTAAATATTTTCAAATTGACAAAGGAGAATACGATAAGGGTAGAATGATATAAAGGTGTTGGTTAGTTGGAGAGGAGGAGATTTAGAGGTGAAGAGACGCGGTGATTCGTTATCACTCATTAACCCAATAACCCTCTCCTAAAAAGATTTAAACGAAGTCTGTTTTATGATTCTTTTCCTGAAAATTGGAGTTGTGCAACGGTTAACTTGTTATGGGCTGGTTTTTTAATAGTTTTCGTCTAACAATTTATTCAGTTCGTTTTCTAGCTGTTTTTTGTCTGGCAAGTAAAGTTGATACTTGCTTATGAACAATTGATTGCCGATACTTTCGGTGGCATATTCTACTAAAATGTTGTGTTTTGAAGCTCCTAAAACAATTCCGATTGGTGGATTGTCGCCCTCTGTGTTTTGCTCTTTTCTGAAATAGTTGAGATATAAATTCATTTGTCCAACGTCTTGATGTGTTACTTCACCACGTTTCAAGTCTATCAGAACAAAGCATTTCAAAATACGATGATAGAAAACCAAATCAACGTAAAAGTGTTTTCCACCTATTGATATTCTGTATTGTCGTTTTTCAAACGTAAAACCTTTACCAAGTTCCAATAAGAAATTTTGCAAGTTAGAAATCAGTTTTTCTTCTAATTCGCCTTCAAGGTATTGAAAATTTTCGGGAAGGTCCAAAAATTCCAATACGTAAGGGTCTTTCAAAATGTCTTCCGATTTTTGAATTTCCTGTCCTTGTTCCGAAAGTTCCAAAACTCCTTTTTTATCTTTGCTCAAAGCCAAACGATGAAACAACATACTTTTCATTTGTCGTTTGAGTTCTCGAACGCTCCAATTTTCTTTTTCAGATTGTTTGATGTAAAAACTGACTTCAAGGTCGCTATCTGCTTTTAAGATTTCAATGTAGTGGCTCCAACTTAATTTTGATTGGTATTTAGTGCTTTCAAATTGTCCAGACAGCGTCTGGATTTTTGAGAAACGCAAATAAAACTGTCTGATTTGAAATACATTGGAACGGCTAAACCCTTTCCCATATTGCTTCGAAAGGTCTTTGGAAAGTTGGTCTAAAAGTTGACTGCCATAATCCGCTTTTTCTTTTCCTCCTTGTTCAAACTCAACAATATGTTTGCCGATTAACCAATATGTTTGCACTAAAATTGTATTTACAGAATGAGCAACCTGCTCTCTGCCTTTTTGTAGCAAAGTGCCAATTTCGTTAATTAGTTCGGTATATTTTGATTGTTCAACACTCACTTTTTCTGGAAATCTGATTTCACAAATATAACGAAAAGGCCCTGTTATAATAATAAGAAAACTTTGTGTTTTAAGTTTTATTTCGGAAAATTATTCAATATTAAATACTAGAATTGTTTGGCTTAATAAGCATTCATAGCCTTTTGAAATTGTTTCTGTAGTCTGCAGTCAGATAGTTATTAATCAAACTTTTTGTTATTTCAAACGAAGTTTTTCCGTCAAATCCTTTTCCATTGTTTTCTTGTAGACTATTGTTTTTAAGTGTGTTGCTTCGTTTTGTGTCAAGACAAAATGAAGGAAGGGAATGTGTTGGCACGGAGACTTGGAGATGGAGAGGCGCGGAGGTGAGGAGATTAGGAGACATGAGGTAGTCGATTAGTTGGTGGTTCGTAGTGTTTTTATCGTTTTTCTGTGCTTTTGTTTTTCGTTTTGAAGTGCTGACATTCCGATTATTCCCAAGTTCGAAGCCTTTTCAGAAATAAGCTGAATTCCCGCGGAATCGCGTTTGCGATAGCAAAAGTAGCGTGGAGCGAGAATTCAGCTGGTTCCCCGCGATAGCTGGGGAAATTTCCTTAAAGGCTTCTTGATTTTTTGCTTCGTTTTGTATCAAGACAAAATGAAGGAAGGGTTTTGTTGACGCGGAGACTTGGAGATGTAGAATTCTTGTTCTTCTAAAGATTCATTGATCTTGGTTGGAGATTCATCACTCCGCTATGGCTCCGATCTGAATGACATTGAGCTCTCTCACAATAACCCAACAAAAAAAGACCGCCTTAAAAAAAAATTAGACGGTCTCTTTTGTCTTTTTGAGCTAAAAAGGAAATTATTTTCTGATTTCCTTGATTCTCGCTTTTTTACCTCTGAGATTTCTAAAGTAGAATATACGAGCTCTTCGTACTTTACCTTTTTTGTTTACCTCAATTTTCTGTAAGGCAGGCATATTCACAGGGAATATACGTTCCACGCCTATAGTACCAGACATTTTTCGGATGGTAAAGGTTTCAGAAGCTCCGCTCCCTCTTCGCTGAATTACCACTCCTCTAAAAAACTGAGTACGTGTTTTTTCACCTTCCTTGATTTCGTAGTACACTGTAATAGTATCTCCTGCAGCAAACTCAGGGAAATCTTTTCGGGTTACAAATTCGTCCTGTACAAACTTTACAAGATCTTCCATGTTTAAAGTGTTTATAAACAATTAATTCGAACCAACATTCACGTCCCTCGCCAGAGGTTGATTTGAAATTGGCTGCAAATTTAAATATTTCTTTTATTTTTACAAAATCGTTTTTGAAGTATGATTGCATCTAAAACCTTTTGTGTTTGCAAGCGCCATCTTGTAAGGCAAAATTTACTTTGCGGGTGAGCGATAAATGTTTTACACTTTTATCAGTAGGTGTTTTATTGCAGTGTTTTCAAAGAAGTATTCAGTTTCATAACTTTGCTTTCTCCACAACACCAGCCAAACAGAGTTTTTTGTAATTTTATGATTAATAAAAAACTATTGTACATTGAACATTAGCGAGACAAATGACTTATTATACAAAGTGAGTAAAGGCGATAGGAAGGCTTTTGAGACTTTGTATCATTTGTATGCCAACAATCTCTACGTCATTGCGAAGTCTTATTGCAAGGACAATTATGTAGCGGAAGAAATTGTACAAGGAGTTTTTGTGAATTTATGGGATAAAAGAAAAAAGCTCAATATAGAAAGAAACGTAGGAGGATATCTCTATCAGATGGTTAAAAATCGATGTATGGATGTTTTGAGAAAACCACTGAAAGTGATTTCTATCGAGGATGAAGATAAACTGAAAGAACAATACATAAGCATCAAAGCCCTTCAAGACGAAAGAGCTTCTGAACTTTTGGAAGAAGAGCTGAAAAAAAGAATATCTGATGCCGTAGCACTACTTCCCAAAACCTGTAAAAAAGTATTCGTAAAGACAAAACTGGAAGGACGAAACTACAAACAAACGGCCGAAGAACTCAATATTTCCGTAAAAACTGTGGAGAGCCATATGACCAAAGCTCTCAAGCATATGAGGCTCCATCTACGTGAATTTCTTTCATGCCTGTTATAACTGCACTAAATATTTTACTGTAAAAAGACCTAGTATTCAGTGTGTTGTGTGTTTTGAGTTAAAAAAATCAAAAAAAAACTCAGGGTACACCCTTTTCTTAACGTCTTATTAATACAGGTTTAACAGTTGTTTAAATAAACAATAAAAATGGATGACGAGATACTGATCCGATTTGTCAAAGGTCAGCTTTTTGGTAAAGAAAAGTCTGAGGTTATAAACTGGATTCGGAGATCGGAAGCAAACCAAGAGCACTACAATATGCTTGTAGCGCGATACAGTGCTTCACAATTTAACTCCAAAAGTCTGGATACTATCAAGTCGTATCAAAAGGTAAACCGAGCCACAAGACGTTTTAAACCTACCGACATACAGAAAACTCTTGGTGCAGCGGCGGTATTACTGATTGGTGTTTTATTGTTTGGAGTGTTGAAACCCGACACTCTCGATGTTTTTGATGGGGGTGATGGACAGTTGGTAAGAGCTGTAACTCCAAGGGGAGTGAGTAGGACGGTAACCTTGCCCGACGGCACCGTAGTTCAGCTCAATGTAGACAGTGAGTTGAGCTACCCCAAAGAATTTCAAGACAGTATTAGAGAAGTACATCTTATAGGAGAGGCTTATTTTGAAGTGAAACGAGACGAACAAAGACCTTTTGTAGTATATGCCGGAGAGATGAATGTACGGGTGTTGGGAACTTCGTTTAACGTGCGTTCGTATCGCAATGACAGCGAGATTAAGACCACCTTGGTAGAGGGGAGTGTTAAGCTGGAAAACAACAATATGAAGCCGATAATACTAGAACCCATGCAAACGGCATTATTTGACCGCAGCGAAAAACAGCTCGACATACGGGATATATCTGTAGAAGAGGCAGTGTCGTGGAAATCGGGAAAACTGGTGTTTAAGGGAACTCCGCTTAAAGATGTACTTGAAGATTTAGAACGCAAATACGATGTCCATTTTAGAGTTGACGATAGCAGTTTGTACGATAATCTGTTTACCGGAACCTTTGACAACCTCAGTGTTGAGGAGGTGCTTCGGGTGTTTCGGATATCGTCGTCTATAAGTTTTGATAAGAAAGGAGGTGAAATAATTTTATACAAAAACAGACGATAAGAACATTTTTTTAAAAAAATGAAGAAGGTGCTGCAACACCTTCTCCATAGGTAGTAAATTAGTAGAAATCAGCGTTGTCTGACGCCAAAATCACGTAAAAGTATGAAAAAAAACAATTGTCTAAAATTGTTGGGGGGAGGAGTATGCCCATATCCCGGAAAGATCTTTCCAACCCAAATTGTCAGGATCATGAAAATTTATGCCTTATTGGCGTTTTTTACACTCGGTGAACTTCTTGCCACCAATGTCAAAGCACAGGTGGTTTCACTTGAACTAGAAGATCAGAAACTCTCTGATGTACTTGCCAGCATAGAAGAACAGACAGAATACCATTTCTTTTACAACAATTTGTTGGTGGATGAGACTATACTGGTATCTATTGCTGCGGAAAAAAGAAATCTGGACGAGGTTTTAAAAGAGCTTTTTGAACATACGGATATAGATTTCAAAAAGGTAAAAGATCAAATTGTACTCTATCCTCGCGGGGATGAGAGTATGGCTAAGATGATGGAGGAATTTATCCGAAGGAATGAAAAGACATCTGGAAATGGGATGTTGTTTCAGCCTGTACCCTCTTTGTCGGTCAGAAGTTCTGACCTTCAAGCCGAAATTCAAGCCTCAATTTCCGGTACGGTGGTCGATCAAGACGGACTGCCATTGCCTGGAGTTAATGTGGTTGTAAAGGGAACCACTGTGGGGACTCAAACCGACTTTGATGGAAACTATACCATTGCTGCCACTGAAGGGCAGGTACTTGTATTTACCTATATCGGGCAGGAAACGGTAGAGATGACCGTAGGAAGTTCGGATGTAATAGATGTAACTATGAAAGAAGATGCTCAGCAGCTGGAAGAAGTTGTTGTTGTGGCTTATGGTACTCAGAAAAAAGAGACCATGGTAGGTGCTTCTGCAGTAGTTAGTACAGAACATATAGAAGACAGACCGCTTACCAACGTGGCCAAATCTTTGGATGGTAATGTTCCTGGGGTACAGGTAGCAACCTCTACCGGACAACCTGGTGAAGGTCTCAGTGTAAGGGTGAGAGGAGTCTCTTCTTACAATCTTTCCAACGAGCCGCTATACATTCTTGACGGAGCCATTTTTTCTGGTAGTCTCGCTGATATTAACCCCAATGATATCGCTTCTATCAACGTGCTGAAAGACGCTTCTGCAACCTCACTATACGGTGCAGCTGCAGCAAACGGGGTAGTGATGATTACCTCTAAAAAAGGCGGAAAAGGCGGAAAAGGGACTTTTAATTTTAACGCCTATACGGGAGTGGTTACCCGAGGTATTAAACAATACGACAGGGTAGGACCCGAAGATTACTATAAGCTCACCTGGAATTCTATGAGGAATGGTTATCTTCAGAGTGAAGATGATGCAACACTTGAAGAAGCAAACGCTTATGCTTCCTCAGAACTGATCTCCGGAAATCTTCAAAACAATATTTACAATGTTCCAGACGATCAGCTAATTATTGATGGGGCACTAAATCCCGAAGCATCCATGCTGTACGACAACTTTGATTGGGAAGGTCCGCTAACCCGTACAGGTATCGTTCAAAAATACGATCTCAGCTATGGAAATACCACCGAAAAAGGGAATTTCTTCAGCTCTTTCTCTTACAACAACGAAGAGGGATATGTCATCAAATCCGACTTCGAACGTTATACGGCAAGAGTCTCGACAGATCGACAGGTAACAGACTGGCTGAAACTCGGAGTGTCTATCAACGGTAACTCTTCGCATAGCAATCTGGCCGAAGACGAAGGTTCGTCGTCCTATATCAACCCCTTTTACTTTTCTCGTGGAATGGGACCAATTTACTCTCCCTATCTCTACGATGAGAACGGAAACATGGTAATGGACTTGTACGGAAATCCGGCATACGACGGTGTAGATACCAGAGGTAGAGGAGCAGGAGCCAGTTCAGGGAGGAATGTGATACAGGAAACCCTGCTAAACAGAAGATACTTTGAGGTAAACAGTATAATGTCTCGAGCTTTTGCAGAGTTTACCTTGGCTGAAAATCTGGTGTTTACCACCAATGCGACATACGATATTCGCAATCAAAAAAGGAGCTATTACCAAAATAAAGTGATTGGTGATGCAGCCGGTACCGGAGCCTTGGCACATACTAAATACAAGTATACAGGTGTAACCTTTAACCAATTGTTACAATACAGCAAGTCTTTTGACAGACACCACTTCGATATATTAGTAGGTCACGAATCGTTTGAATACGGTTATGATTACGAATACGCCAGAAAGACAGATCAGGTGGTTGATGGCATATACGAATTTGCTAACTTTTTAAATACTACCAGCAATAATAGCTACAATAGAAAGCTGACTAAAGAATCTTGGTTTTCTCGTTTGAATTACGATTTTGACAGCAAGTATATCGCCTCGCTTTCTGTGCGTAATGATGCAACTTCTCGATTTTCTGATAGTCGTAATAACGGTACTTTTTGGTCTGCCGGATTGGGGTGGAATGTTAGTCGTGAGGATTTTATGGCCAACAACAATGTCTTTGATTTCTTAAAACTTCGTACTTCTTATGGACAGGTGGGTAACGATGGAGGTATTGGTACCGAACCTGGATGGCAAGCCGATCTTAACCTCTACAATCTCGGATCGTATTTCAATGTAGGCGAACCGGGAGTGTACTATAGTCAAACCGGAAATGCCATGCTTACTTGGGAGTCTAACAACCAGTTTGATGTAGGGGTAGAATTTGCCATTTTAGACAATAGAGTGAGTGGTTCTGTAGAGTATTTTAATCGCAAGACTAAAGATATGATTTTTGAACTTCCGGTAAGAGGATCAGCTGGAGACCCAGGTAATGGAATTTTTACCAATATAGGAACGATGAAAAATACCGGATGGGAGTTCTTACTCAATTTTGAGATTCTTCGAAATGACAACGACGAAAACAGAGTAAACTGGAATCTCGGACTGTCGGCCTCACTGTACGATAACGAGGTGTTGAAATTGCCTCAAGACGAAATTATTAACGGTACAAAAAAGCTAAAAGTAGGTCGTTCTATCTACGATTTTTGGCTCAGACAATGGTATGGAGTAGACCCTTCTGATGGAGCTCCACTCTTTTTGCAGGACCCAGATATTGCTGATGATTCCGATACTCGCGTTATGGACAATGGCAATAAGGTTACGACAAATCAATCTAATGCCAAATACGACTATTCCGGATCTGCAATACCAGATGTTATAGGGTATTTTAGCACAGATCTCTCGTATAAGAGGTTCTATTTTAATGCCCTGTTTACCTATCAGCTCGGAGGTAAGATATACGACAGCAATTACAGTATGCTGATGCTTTCTAATCCGGAAGGTGATGCACTGCATACCGATATGTTGAAAGCCTGGCAAAATCCAGGTGATATAACCGATGTACCAATTATGAGTACTGAAAATGCCGTCGATGCAGCTGCACAATCTTCACGATGGCTTTCTGACGCCAGTTACCTGACCTTTAAGACTGCAACCCTCGGATATAATTTTGATCAATCCCTTACAGAGAGTTTAGGACTTTCTAACCTGAAAGTTTATCTCAGTGCAGAAAACTTGTTCTCCATTACGGATAGAAAGGGATTAGAACCAGCGCAGTCCTTTAATGGAACAACTACCTATAGGTACACTCCATCGAGAATATTTGCGCTTGGACTTAATGTTGCATTTTAACTCAAAAATCAGAAAGATGAAAAAAAATAAATTTCAAATTATATATATTGCATTTTTCAGCAGTTTGATGCTCGGCTCGTGTAGTGATGACTTTCTGGATATAAACCCTACCGATTCTGTCAAAGAAGAGGACGTGTACTCTACAGTGGAGAATCTCTATGCCGCCATCAATGGTATGCATAGAAATATGTATGTAAGGCAGAATGACAGTCAGGGACAAAACGGTTATACTGCCCAAATCATCAATGCAGATGTTATGGGGGAAGATTTGATTTTTCCAACTACAGGTAATGGCTGGTTTAGAGATATTCTACGCTGGTTACACACCGATAATGAATCGTCTACCTATACTGCCTATCCATGGAATTTTTGGTATTCTATGATAAAAAATGCCAACCTGATTATCGTCAATGGAGGCGACGCCGAAGGTGATCAGGAATTGCTTGAAAAAGTGATGGGAGAAGCTTATGCTTATCGTGCTTTTGGTCATTTTCAATTGGTGCAAACCTACGGTAAACGCTATGTGATGGGGGGCGATAACAGCAATCAGGGAGTGCTTATTCAGACCGATCCCGAAGATAGAGACCCTAAGCCAAGAGCTACTGTGGAAGAAGTTTATGCACAAATATGGAGCGATCTTGAGGAGGCTGAAAAGCGTCTCGAAAATGCAGACCAAGACAATAATTCGCACTTCTCAGTAAGCAACGTTCGCGGACTGATGGCTCGTGTGGCATTGGTACAGCAGGATTACCTGAAAGCTGAACAGTATGCCGCGATGGCGAGAGAAGGCTATAGCTTGATGTCTGTAGAAGATTACAAAATGGGCTTTAACGATTATACCAATCCGGAGTGGATGTGGGGTGTACACATACGTGAAGATCAAACTGATTATTTTGGAAACTTTCACGCCTATATGTCTAGAAACTACAATTCTACCCAAATTAGACAAGCTCCAAAGGTCATGAATGTCAACTTGTATGATGCTTTTCCTGATAGTGATGTCAGAAAACAACTGGTAGATCCTACCGGAGAGCACGAAGAGTTGAATCTACCAGATAACTTTAGCAAGTTTCCCTATACCTCCCAAAAGTTTTTGTCTGAATCTACGGCATCTAGTTTGGGTGATGTTCCTTTCATGAGAGTTGCAGAAATGTATCTGATAGAGGCCGAAGCAAAATACCAAAACGGAGATGAACCTGGATCAAAAGCAATATTGGAAGAACTCGTAGAAGCCAGAGATCCAGATTTTTCCGGATTTTCTATTACTGGTGAGGCCTATTACGAAGAAATTCTCATACAAAGACGTATGGAGCTATGGGGAGAAGGTTTCCGATTTTTTGACTTAAAACGCCTCGGAAGAAAAGTTGATCGCAACGGCACCAATGCTGTAGGAAGTGTAATCAACAATCTTTGGGAAGTAGAAGCTAATGATAGTCGTTGGCAATGGGCCATTCCAATACAGGAAATTAACGCCAACCCAGAGATAGACCAAAATCCGCTATAGCGGAACAAATTTAAGCTTAATTTTTACTAAGCCGCCGTATTTTTTGCGGCGGCTTTTGTATATTTATTCCTTGACCTAAAAAATATTTTTATGAAATTCAGATTACTTTTACTCTACAGCTTGTGTATTGGATTGTCGATACCCGTTGTAGCACAAGAACACCTGACCTATCAAAAACCTCCTAAAGAAATTGTCGACTTGGTCGATATAAAGAGACCGCCTTCGGTAATGACCGACAGCAAAAAGGAAAATATGCTGCTGCTGTATCGCAACAGTTTTAAAACCATAGCGGAACTCTCCGAAGACGAATTGCGCTTGGCAGGGCTTCGCATCAATCCGAAGACCAATATCTCCAGCAGAGCGAGGTATTACAACAATATAGAGATAAAGAAAATAAAAGGTCCTGAAGCAAAACAAGTACAGGGTTTGCCCGAAAATGCCAGACTTGCCAATTTCCGCTTTTCTCCCGACGAGAAAAAACTGGCATTTACACATACGGCAGCAAATGGTGTAGAGATATGGGTGCTCGACATAGCTTCGGCCACGGCAAAAAGACTTACCGATGCTACAGCAAATGCCAATATGGGTAATCCCATCAGCTGGTTTAAAGACGGGAAGTCGATGCTGGTGCGTATGTTGCCCAAAGAGCGTCCGCAATTGATAGACGAAGAAGAGATGGTTCCTGAAGGACCTACCATTACCGTGAGTAGTGGTGTATTGGCCCAAAATAGAACTTATCAAGATTTGTTGAAAAACAAAAATGACGAATACAATTTTGAGGTATTGGCAACCTCAGAGCTGTATAAGTTGGACTTGGACGGTACCCAGACTCTGTGGAAAGAGAAAGCAATGTACAACAGTTTGAGTTTTTCTCCAGACGGAAAGTACGTCAAAGTAGTCACTGTACAACGCCCGTTTTCGTATATCGTTCCCCTTAGTCGTTTTCCCAGAACTACTGCGGTATACGACGCGGCAGGAGCTCTGGTAAAAACCATAGAAGAAACTCCGCTTATCGAAGATTTACCACAGGGCTTTATGGCTACGCATACTGGAAAGCGAAACATCAGCTGGCGCACCGACCAACCTGCTACTCTTGCTTGGGTAGTGGCCCTCGATGGGGGAGATCCGGCTAAGGAAGTACCTTTCAGAGATGAATTATTTACCCTAGATGCCCCTTTTAGCGGGCAGCCCGTATCGCTCGTAAAGACGGTAAATCGCTTTTCTAATATTATCTGGGGCAACGACCATTATGCGGTGATTACAGATTCCTGGAGGGTAAACAGGAATACTAAAACCTATGTTTTTAATCCTTCTACTCCAGGAAAACAGGGAAGAGTAATATCTGACAGGAATTACCAAGATCGCTATAGCGACCCGGGTAAATTTCAAACTGAAGAAAACCAATACGGAGTAAGAGTGCTAAAGATGGACGGATCTAAGGCTTATCTTATAGGTGATGGCTATTCTGAAAAAGGACAATTCCCCTTTGTGGACGAAATAGACCTTTCCAATCTCAAGACAAACCGATTGTATCAATCGGCTTTTACCGATAAGTTGGAGGAAATCAGTGCTTTGATAGACGCCCAAAGAGGCGAGTTGCTCGTACGTATAGAATCTAGCAGCGAGTATCCCAATTATTTTATACGTAACCTTCGTAAGCGAATAGCTCCCATTCCTGTTACCGATTTCAAAAACCCTTTCGAGAGTATTAAGGATGCCTATAAGGAAGTGATTAGTTATAAACGAGGCGACGGACTAGAATTGAGTGGTACGCTCTATCTGCCTCCGGGATACGACATGGACAAAAAAGAAAAGCTTCCCATGATACTCTGGGCATACCCTCGGGAGTACAAAGACAGAAACAGTGCCGCTCAGACTACCGCCAATGCTAATTCGTTTACTTATCCCAGCTATGGCTCTCCGGTTTACTGGATTACCAGAGGTTATGCAGTATTAGACAAGGCGGCATTCCCTATCATTGGTGAGGGCGACCAAGAGCCAAACGACACCTTTAGAGAGCAGTTGGTAGCCAATGCAAAAGCTGCCATAGACGCCGTAGATGCCCTGGGATATATTGACCGTAATCGAGTAGCTGTGGGTGGACATTCGTATGGGGCTTTTATGACAGCCAACCTGCTCACGCATTCCAATCTGTTTGCTGCGGGTATTGCGCGCAGTGGGGCATACAACCGTACCTTAACACCTTTCGGATTTCAAAGTGAAGTGAGAAATTACTGGGAGGCCCCCGAGATATACAACGGGATGTCGCCTTTTATGCACGCTGATAAAATGAAAACTCCGCTATTGCTGATCCACGGCGTGGCCGACAACAATTCGGGAACTTACCCCATGCAGAGCGAGCGCTACTTCAATGCTTTGAAAGGTTTTGGTGCTCCGGCACGACTGGTGATGCTCCCTATGGAAAGTCACGGTTACACTGCCTTAGAATCTGTACTCCACGTACTGTGGGAACAAGATCAGTGGTTGGAGAAATATGTGAAGAATAAGGGGGAGTAAGTTATGGGGTTATTGAGTTAATGAGTTATTGGGTTATTGGGTTATTGGGTTATTGGGTTATTGAGTGCTGACTAACTAACCTAATAACTTAGTAGCCTAATAACCAACAACCTCAACCCCAATAAAGAATTTATCCGTAGCCACTTTTATATCATCAGAATTTAAGGCTTCATCCAATTGCTGCCATTGAGTAGTGGGGTGAAGCCTTTTCTCTTGGTCTTTGACAGTGATATCTACCGGCATTTTAAAATTGTTTACATCAACTGCCCAGCGGTAAGAGGTGATACTGTTTTCTGTTTTAAGTTCTAAAACGGGAATGTCTTTGTAGCGGAGGTATTGGTCGAATACCGGTTTTAGCTCGATACCGGTTTCGTGTTCAAAGAAATTGACCACCATATCGGTATCTACTATCATGTGTTTAAAAGTCTCACTGTAGTCTTTTATCAATTTCCACCAAGCCTCGTCATCGTTTACTATATGTCTTATGGTATTGAGCATAAGTGCTCCTTTTGGATACATATCTCCCGAACCTTCCTTGTTCACCCCGTAATCGCCGATAATAGGACGGTCGTTTCTCACATTTCTGCTAAGTCCATTGATGTATTTCTGTCCGTCTTCATATCCCCATCGACATTCTACATAAACCGACTCACTGTATGACGTAAAGCCTTCGTGTATCCACATATCGGCAATATCGGCAGCGGTAATGCTGTTGCCAAACCACTCGTGTCCGGATTCGTGAACGATGATATAGTCCCATTTAGTCCCTATCCCCGTTCCGGAGAGATCTCGGCCGAGATAACCTTCCATATATCGGTTTCCATAGGCGACAGCACTTTGGTGTTCCATACCGAGGTGGGCGGTTTCTACCAGTTTGTAACTGTCTTCCTTAAAAGGGTACTCCCCGAACTTTTCCTGAAAGCAGTCCATCATGAGTTTCACTTCTTCAAAGTGTTTTTTTGCTTTGTTTAAATTATAACTCAACACATAGAAATCCATGTCCAATCCCTTGTAGTTTTCTCCAAAATGCGCATAATCGCCTATATTGAGTGCCACGTCGTAATTGTTGATAGGGTTTATCACTTTCCAGTCCCATCGAGTATAGCCATTTCCAAGATCTTTTTTGCCAGTAAGTCTTCCGTTGGAAACATTCATCAGTCGGTTGGGAACAGCTACTTTTATAGTCATACCATCTTCTGGTTCATCGCTTTGGTGGTCTTTATTCGGCCACCAGGCACTGGCTCCGAGCCCTTGTACCGCAGTGGCGATCCAGGGATTTCCGTTATTGTCTGTCTTCCAGTCGAAGCCACCGTCCCAGGGCGCTCTTTTTGCGGTAACAGGCTGTCCGGAATAATAGAAAGTAATACTGTCTTTTTTGTTGTTGGCAAAGCCTTTAGGGTAATCTATAAACACTGCATTAAACTCCCGACGATAAGTCAGTTGTTGTCCGTGGGCAACAATAGAATCGACCTGCAAATTGTCGAAAAGGTCAATTTGTATGGTATTTAGTTTTTGCTGAGGGACAAATACTATGCGATTGTATCCGTAGATGTAATGTTTGTCTGGGTTTACCGTGATATTGAGGTGATAGGCTCTTACATCGAAATTGCGCTCTGTGCGCAGCGATCCTCTCAGAGTATCACCTCGAGTATAGCGATCTTTCTCATGCAAAAGTTGAGCTGTAGCGGTTTGAAATCCGATACTTATCAGTAGTAGATAGAAATTTTTTTTCATGGTGTTAAAGGGTTTGTTTTTAGAGACATTCTACAAGGAGAAGTCCGTTTTCTGTCATACCTGAATCACTCCCGGGTTATAAGGTCTTTCAATAGGAGCATGGTCTGCGGCTTCTATTCCCATGCTGATCCATTTTCTGGTATCTGCAGGGTCTATCACAGCATCGGTCCACAATCTCGCTGCGGCATAATAGGGGGAGGTCTGTTGGTCGTAGCGAGATTTTATATCGTTGAACATCGCTGCTTCTCTCTCTTCGGTGATAGGCACTCCCTTTTTCTTCAGGGAGGCTTTTTCTATTTGTAGCAATACTTTTGCTGCCTGTGCACCTCCCATAACTGCCAGTTCGGCGCTGGGCCAGGCAAAGATAAGTCGGGGGTCGTAGGCCTTTCCGCACATGGCGTAGTTTCCGGCTCCGTATGAATTGCCTATTACTACGGTAAACTTTGGTACTACACTATTGCTCACGGCATTGACCATTTTGGCTCCGTCTTTTATGATACCGCCGTGCTCGCTTTTACTACCCACCATAAAACCGGTGACGTCCTGTAGAAAGATAAGGGGAATCTTTTTCTGATTGCAGTTGGCGATAAATCGAGTGGCTTTGTCGGCACTGTCGGAGTAAATCACTCCTCCGAACTGCATTTCTCCCTTTTTGGTTTTTACTACTTTCCGCTGATTGGCCACTATGCCTACAGCCCAGCCGTCGATACGGGCATAACCAGTGAGTAGGGTTTTGCCATAACCAGCCTTGTACTCTTCAAACTCCGAACGGTCGACCAGGCGTTTTATAATCTCTCTCATATCGTACTGATCGGCTCTCGATCGAGGGAGAATACCATATATATCTTCCGGATTTTCGGAAGGTAGGGAAGGAGTGATACGATTAAATCCCGCCTTGGTATAGTCTCCTATTTTATCTATTATATTTTTGATTTTATCCAAGGCATCCTTATCGTCCTTAGCTTTGTAGTCGGTAACCCCGCTTATCTCGCAATGCGTAGTGGCCCCTCCTAAGCTTTCGTTGTCTATGCTTTCGCCTATGGCAGCTTTTACCAGATAGCTCCCCGCCAGAAATATACTTCCCGTTTTATCGACAATAAGTGCCTCATCACTCATTATAGGAAGGTAGGCACCCCCTGCTACACAACTACCCATTACCGCGGCAATCTGTACGATACCCATACTGCTCATCACAGCGTTGTTCCTAAAAATACGTCCGAAGTGCTCCTTGTCGGGAAAAATCTCGTCTTGCATGGGAAGATATACTCCGGCACTGTCTACCAAATAGATGATGGGCAGTCTATTTTCCATGGCGATTTCCTGAGCTCTCAGGTTCTTTTTTCCGGTGATGGGAAACCAGGCACCAGCCTTTACTGTAGCGTCGTTGGCCACTACTACACACTGCCTGCCTTTAATATATCCAATTTTGACTACCACTCCCCCCGAAGGGCAACCGCCGTGTTCTTCATACATACCATCTCCGGCAAAAGCACCGATTTCTATACTTTGACTGTTTTTGTCTAATAGGTAATCGATACGTTCTCTCGCTGTTATTTTCCCTTCAGAATGCAGCTTGTCTATACGTTGCTGTCCGCCTCCTTTTTTGATACGTGCAAGCCTGTTACGGCATTCAGAGACCAATAGTTTGTTGTGGTCTTCGTTCTTGTTGAAATTGATATCCATAGCTTTCAGTTAGCATGAGGCTAAAATACAAAAAGAAGCCCGAAGTTCTAAGTTCCGGGGATATTCCGTAAATTGCCCCTTTTAATAGAGATCACAATGGGAATGAATAAAAATACCATATTTGGCTGGGCCTCCCTTATCATGTTCCTCGTAGGTACTGCTTTAGTACTCTTGGGAGTGTTGAAATACCAAGATTACGCCATAGGATTTTCGGTAGTAGGAATAGGCTTTTTTGCCATGTCGTGGATTTTTAATGCGCTCAAAGGGAGGGTTTAGATATTTAAGACTAAAAAGCTACAAACGAACAAACTAATACAACAAAATGTCAGACGATAAAAAGGTTATTTTTTCGATGTCGGGCGTTTCCAAAACGTACCAGAGTACTAATAAAACAGTACTCAAAGATATTTATTTGAGTTTTTTCTACGGAGCTAAGATCGGTATACTAGGTCTTAACGGTTCGGGAAAATCTACCTTGTTGAAGATTATAGCCGGCGTAGAGAAAAATTACCAAGGCGATGTAGTATTTGCTCCGGGGTATTCAGTGGGGTATCTCGAACAAGAGCCGCAACTGGACGAGAGCAAAACCGTATTGGAAATCGTAAAAGAGGGGGTAGCCGAAGTAGTCGCTGTTTTGGACGAGTACAACCAAATCAACGATATGTTCGGACTGCCTGAGGTATACGAAGATGCCGACAAGATGCAGAAGTTGATGGACAGGCAGGCGGAATTGCAGGACAAAATCGACGCTACCAATGCCTGGGAACTCGACACCAAATTGGAAATTGCTATGGATGCATTGCGTACACCAGATCCTGAAACTCCGATAAAGGTGTTGTCCGGTGGAGAACGCCGAAGGGTGGCGCTCTGTCGACTGTTGTTGCAACAGCCCGATGTACTCTTGCTCGACGAACCTACCAACCACCTCGACGCGGAGTCGGTACTGTGGCTGGAACAGCACCTTCAACAGTACAGCGGTACGGTAATAGCCGTGACCCACGACCGCTACTTTTTAGACAATGTGGCCGGATGGATACTGGAATTAGATCGCGGCGAAGGTATACCGTGGAAAGGGAATTATTCTTCTTGGCTAGATCAAAAGGCGAAACGACTCGCTCAGGAACAAAAACAGGCTTCAAAAAGGCAAAAAACACTCGAACGAGAGTTGGAATGGGTGCGTATGGCGCCAAAGGGACGTCAGGCCAAACAAAAAGCACGTCTGAACAACTACGACAAATTACTCAACGAAGATCAAAAGCAGCTGGATGAAAAGCTGGAGATTTATATTCCTAACGGCCCCCGATTGGGTACCAATGTTATCGAAGCCAAAGGGGTAGCCAAGGCTTTTGGTGAAAAATTGCTGTATGACGATCTCAATTTTAAATTGCCACAGGCCGGTATTGTGGGGATTATCGGTCCGAACGGAGCGGGTAAGACCACTATCTTTAAAATGATCATGGGCGAAGAAACCCCCGATAAAGGACAGTTTGAAGTAGGGGAGACCGTAAAAATTGCTTATGTGGACCAGCGTCATGCCGATATAGATCCTGAAAAGTCGATATGGGAAAATTTTTCCGACGGACAGGAATTGGTGATGATGGGAGGGAAGCAGGTAAACTCGCGAGCCTATCTCAGTCGTTTTAATTTTTCTGGAAGTGAACAAAACAAAAAGGTATCTACCCTGTCTGGTGGAGAACGCAACAGGCTACACCTGGCGATGACCCTCAAAGAAGAGGGAAACGTGTTGCTACTTGACGAGCCCACCAACGATCTGGATGTAAACACCCTTAGAGCGCTTGAAGAAGGCTTGGAAAATTTTGCGGGATGTGCCGTAGTCATCTCACACGATCGCTGGTTCTTAGATCGTATATGTACCCACATTCTCGCTTTTGAAGGCAACTCAGAAGTGTATTTCTTTGAAGGAGGCTTCTCCGACTACGAAGAGAACAAACGCAAGCGACTCGGTACCGATGTGACTCCTAAACGTATTAAGTATAAGAAGTTGATAAGGTAAAAGTAATTATAGGGAGTTTTGGGTTGTAACGATAACACACCCTGTAAGGGCAACTCACTTTAGCCTAATGCAGTACATTGAGTAAAGGTACACAATGCGAACAAAGCCCTGAAAGGGCAGCTAACCTATAAAGATTGAGCTCGGCTTTCAACCCGACGAGATGGTCACGTCGCTTTGCGCTCCTCGCCATGACGATTTCTTGTGGTTGATTAGTTCGTAGTTTGTTAGTTGTTAGGGATTTTCTCCTCGTCTCCTCGTCTCCCCATCTCCAAGTCTCCTCGTCATAACGAGTTATCCAGCAAAACCTCCCTCACACAATTTTTTTTATCACTCTCAATTTATGTGTATGTCTTCGGGTGTCTACGTTAAAGATTCCGGTGTGGTCTATACGGTCTATGCGGACTTTGCCATCGGTGTGTATGATATAATTATCTTGCATAATGATTCCCGTGTGTACGATATTGCCTTCGTCGTCGTCAAAAAAGGCCAGATCTCCGGGTTCGGATTCTTCTATAAAACTCAGGGGTTCACCTTGGGTAGCCTGTAGGGCGGCTTCACGTTTTAGTTGGTAACCGTTTAGTTTGTACACCATTTGTGCCAGTCCGGCCGCATCGATACCGAATGGGGTTCTGCCACCGTGATAGTGAGGGGCATTGAGAAAGAGATAGGCGGTGGGGACGAGCTTTTGCTTGTTTTTATCTTCCTGCTGTATTCTCCCGTCATAGCTGTGGGAGAGGAAAGAAGCGTTGCCAACATGAGCCCCAATGGGAACCGGCATAAGCTGTTCGTTGTGATCGGTGATAAACTCTACCATATCGGCACAGAGTGAGGGAGTTTGTTTGTCGATAGCGGTATAGACCGACTCTTCAATAAGCAGGTATTGTTTGTTGTCTATCCAGCCTTCGTAGCCGTCGTATGCAAGCCGGATTTTGCTCCGGTATTTTTGTTTTTCGAGTACCTTAAAGTGCTCTCCGTACAGCACTTGCGAACAGAGTTCTGCACTGTCTGATGAAGTAGATCGAAGGGGAACGACACTGAGGTTACAAATTCCGTAATGCATATAAAAAAATCGGTTTAAATTCCGAATATTCTTGGTTTAAGGTCTTTCTACTACGAAGGCCGAAGCACCTCCACCGCCATTGCAAATGGCAGCAGCGCCGATTTTTGCGTTATTTTGTTTAAGCACGTTGATAAGGGTGACCAATATCCTCGCTCCGGAACATCCCAGCGGATGTCCCAGCGATACAGCTCCTCCGTTTACATTGACTTGATCTGCGCTTAGTCCGAGTATTTTGGTATTGGCAAGACCTACCACTGAAAAAGCCTCGTTGAATTCAAAGTAATCTACCTCTTCTAATTTAACCCCTGCCTTGTCAAGGGCTTTTGGAAGAGCCTTTGCAGGAGCTGTGGTAAACCATTTCGGATCTTGTGCAGCATCGGCATATCCTCTTACCACGGCAAGAGGGGTGAGATTGAGTTGTTGTGCTTTTTCTTCGCTCATCAACACCAAGGCAGCTGCTCCGTCGTTGATGGTAGAAGCGTTGGCGGCAGTTACAGTGCCGTCTTTGGTAAATGCGGGTCGAAGTGATGGAATCTTTTCTAAGAATACATTTTTATACTCTTCGTCTTCACTGATCACAATCGGATCTCCTTTGCGTTGGGGTACTTCCACCGGAATCACTTCATCTTTAAATTTTCCTTCCTTCCACGCCGCTGCTGATCTTTGGTACGACTCTATGGCAAAGTTGTCTTGATCTTCTCTCGAAAAACCGTATTCCGCTGCACAAAGGTCCCCGCATACACCCATAGCATTGTGGTCGTAGGCGTCGGTAAGTCCGTCTTTCTGCATACCGTCTTCCAAGGTAGCCGGGCCAAATTTGGTGCCTTTTCTCATGTGCACGTAATGTGGAATAGAGCTCATATTTTCCATACCTCCTGCAATGACGATCTCTGCATCGCCAAGAGCAATAGCTTGCGCTGCCTGCATGACAGCTTTCATACCGCTAGCACAAACTTTGTTTACTGTAGTACAAGGAATATGATCTGGAATACCGGCAAAAAGGGCTGCTTGCCTGGCCGGAGCCTGTCCGTTACCCGCCTGAACAACATTTCCCATAAGTACTTCATCGACCGATTTAGGGTCGAGATTTATTTTTTCCATGGCGCCTTTTATGGCCAAGGCACCCAGTTTCGGAGCCGGAATGCTTGAAAGCCCTCCAAGAAAGCTACCGATGGGAGTTCGAACCGCCGATACGATGACTACTTTTTTTGACATGCTATTACTGTTTTTTGTGTTTGTATTGTATGTAAGTGAATCCTTTAGAGAGGACAACCCTGCGAATTTAAAGAAAATCGAGCTATTTGTCCTGTCTTTGTATGAGCATATTCTCTTATTTGGAAGTTTTTGTGCATTTTTTAAGGATTTTTTTAGCCCTCGATTGATATGCGGCAGTGTGGTAGGGATAACCATCTTCTAATACAGAACAGAGCTGAGGATGTATCCACGGTATGACCGAACCTAGTAAAAAAAGGCAGTGCATGGCATAAGCCTTAAGCGCTACTTTTTCGTCACTTATAAGCCAGTCAAAACACACTTCTGCAAGTTTTTTAAGTTGTTGATCTGTAAGTTGGTCTTTTGTTTTGTTGGCCGTACCGCTAAAATAATGGTCGCACAGCAACTCGCATATTTTACCGCAGGAGCGTTTAGCGCCGTCTTCCTTAAGAGAACGCAATCCGGTAATAAAAGTATCGAGATGCGGGAGTATCCATTCCGGTTCTCGAATACATACAAGTTCTAATACCCATGCGGCTTTGGAGGTGTATTGAGGATCTCCTGAAAAACAGGCTTCCAGCAATTCGGGAAAGAGAGAAGGAGCGGTCAGTACTTCGTCGGAGAGTTTTTTCCTGTTTTTCCTGAGCGCATTGACATAGGTGAGCTTGTCGTAAATGGAATTTTTCATAAGGACGATTTGAGATGGGCTATGGCCTGGGGGACACCTACCGTAGCCTTTTCCGGAATTACCACCAGATTGGGAATAGCTCGTGAATCTATATTGGGCTTGGGGTCGATAAAGTAAATAGGGATGTCTTCAGGAGCATAGCCGATAAGTCCGGCAGCGGGATAAACCTGCATAGAGGTTCCTATAATCATAACGATATCTGCTTGAGAGATTTCGGTAATGGCAACCGGCATCATTGGCACATCTTCTCCAAACCATACGATATGCGGACGCAATTGATGTAGGTGTTCACAGAAATCTCCGAGCTGTATGTCTTTTTTCCAGTCGTACACCAATGCTTCGTCAAACGTACTTCTCGCTTTGAGGAGTTCGCCGTGAAGGTGTACAACGCGTTTGCTACCAGCTCTTTCGTGAAGGTCGTCTACATTTTGGGTGATGATACTCACTTCAAAATCCTTTTCGAGCGCCGCGAGATCGTGATGTGCCTGATTGGGGGATACTTGTAGTAATTGTTGTCTTCTCTGGTTGTAAAAATCCAATACCAGCGCAGGATTTCTTCGGAACCCCTCAGGAGAGGCTACCTCTGTGATATCATGCCCTTCCCATAAGCCATTGGCGTCCCGAAAAGTACTGATTCCACTTTCTGCACTGATACCGGCACCGGTGAGGACCACTATTTTTTTGGGTTTCATTATTTTTGTGAATTAAAAATAAACTTCGCCGTATAAAAATATAAAAAAGCACTGTATGTATAGTTGCATTTTCGCCTTGAATAGACCTATGGTATTGTCGGATAAGAAGATGTTTAAAAAAAAATGGTAAATTTGATGTATGAATATCTTAATGCACCTTTGAACTTCCCTATGATGAACTGAATTTTGGAGAAGTTATGGTAGACCTAATTTTTGTATTCTCAATTTTAAACAGTGTAAAGATGACGGTAGTAATCACTAAAAATAACTCCGAAAAGGTAAATGAGATTCTTGCTGATAGGCTTAAAAAGAAGAAGGGAATGGGGAATTTGGCCAAACATTACGGAAAGTTAAAAAGAAAAATTGACGGTTTGGAATATCAAATTGCCATAAGAGAAAATGAAGATTGATTTTATCGCAATAAGGATTTTTCCAAAATTAAAGAACTCGATTTAATACTGATTGAAATAGATTAAGCACCAATGGCAGATTTAGCGTTATTGGAATACTTGGAAGGTTTTTTAACAGAAGAGCGAAAGGCAAAATTCAGAGATATATTGTCGCGTAGGACTAGACATTTTACCGTGGCAGTAGAAGATATATTCCAGATGCATAACACCAGTGCGGTAATTCGCAGTTGTGATGTTTTCGGGATACAGGACATCCACATCATAGAAAAGCGCTTTAGAAAAAAGCTCGATAAGAATATTGCTATGGGAGCCCAGAAATGGGTGGATGTATACACTTATCAAAGTGCCCGGGAGTGTATGGATAGCTTGAGGGCAGAAGGTTATGCTATTATTGCTACGACGCCTCACGACGACGACTGTTATGTGGAAGATTTTGATGTAAGCAGGAAGTCGGCCTTGTTTTTCGGTACGGAGCGCGACGGACTTTCGCAAGAGATCCTCAGCGAGGCTGATGGCTATCTCAAAATTCCGATGCAGGGATTTACCGAGAGTTTGAATATCTCTGTTTCGGCTGCTATTATTCTACACAGTTTGAGTTCTCGTTTGAGACGCAGCGATATTCAGTGGGGTTTATCTGAGGAGGAAAAGACCGAGAAGTATATCGACTGGTCAAAAAAATCAATTCGCAGTATAGATTACGTCTTGAAGAGATACTATCAAGAAGCCTAATATCTCATTTTAAATAGCGCTCTGTGCCATTTAGAAATTTCCTTATTCTTTGACACGGTTTAGCACTTTGTACTCTTCGTAACAGTCGTGTATGGCATCGAGAATCTGAAGGTCGTTGGCCATGCGGATAAAGTCTTTGGAGTAATTGCAGTTTCTCAATATCTCATCGATATCTACACGCTCTAGCTGCAGCAATTCCGATAGAGTTTCGCGATCGAATTTTGAAGCTAGTAGATTCCTTATTTCATCATCTTCCTTAATTTTTCTCAGTTTTCGCATCTCCTTGGCTTTCTTCCCAAACATATTGTTGAGAAAATCGACTGGATTGAAGAGTGCTCCTAGTACTTTTGATATGGCTCCCGGATTGGCATCACCAGCTTCGTAACCTGTGGGCAATCCTGAAATACTATAGCGTCCGGCTGTGTTGATCGGAATATTTTTAGCGTCTATTTCCAAATAACCCGTAAGTCTATATGGTCTCACCACTACTTCTTCAAGGGCATAGGCCAATTCTGTAAGTCCGACACGGGTATTGCCAAATTTTAGCATGTCGTTGGTAACCCTTATCTTGATGGATTTAAATCCTAGAAAAGAAAAATACAGCGTATCGTTTACGCTGGCAGCAATATCAAAAACTCCATTGTTGTCGGTAACCGTTCCATTTACCTGATTGAGGTTTACTACGTGTACATTGTCTAAGGGAGCATCGGTACTGGTGTTGAATACTACTCCGTGCAGGTTCTCACTTTGCTGCGAAAAGCAATAGACAGTGCATAACAAGGCTATAATGAAAGAAATGGTCTTATTCACAGATCAATTTATTTTTCCGGGGCAGGGCGTATTAAGACAATCTTTTACGGATTATTCTTTGCCCGAGCGCCCAAATTACCGGGATTTGTCCCGGGCTAAAAATACTAAACCAAAATCAAATAAGCGGATAATCCTGTACTTTTTTAATATACAATTAACAGCCGTAAACCATAAATTATACGGTATACGGCTGTTGCTATTCTATCTGGCAGAACTGCAGTACAGCCCTGCTAATTTTACCATTTTACGGAAAGATAAGAAATAATTTACTTCTGACAATTTACCATTTTCGGTTTTTTCCTTTTTTTCCTTTTTTTCCAAAACCTCCCCGATCTGAAGAGAAGGATTTTCCTCTATTCCTACCGCGGTTTCTACGACCTCCGCCACCACCGGGATTTTGAGAAATCTCGATGTTGACAAAACGTCCGTCCATTTTAAAGTCGGTAAAGATGCCCAGTATGATGTCGGTAAATGCCGCATCTGTATTGAAGAATGAAAAACTATCCTTGACGTCAACCCTGTAAATATCGTCACGTCCTAGTTCTTCTACATTAGCCCTCAAAAAGTCTTTCAAAGTCCTCCAGTCGTAGCCGTCGCGTTCTCCTATATTGATAAAGTAACGCACGCTTCCCTCTTGAGGAATATCGGCAGCGCCTTGGTTTCTCTCTCTTTGACTGCCGGCATTGACATTGAGGTCTTTGGCATTTTTGTAGTAATTGAAAAACCTTCCAAATTCTACAGATACCATCTTTTTGATGAGTTCATCCCGATCTATATCCCTGAGCACATCGTTTATGGCGGGAAGATAGTGGTTTACTTCTTCGTTGATCTCCGTGTTTTTAATCTTATTGGCCAGGTGATAGAGCTGTATTTCACAGATTTCCATGCTACCCGGAACTTTCTTGGCATCAAATTGCTTTTTGATAATCTTTTCTATGGCTTTGATCTTGCGAAGTTCACTTTTTGCCAAGATCACCATAGAAATTCCCGATTTACCTGCCCGTCCGGTTCGTCCACTACGGTGGTTGTAGGTTTCTACCTCATCGGGTAGCTGGTAGTTGATGACGTGGGTGATATCGTCTACATCAATCCCTCTCGCAGCTACATCGGTAGCAACCAGCATTTGTATTTGTCGGTTGCGGAAAGATTTCATAACCATATCCCGCTGGTTCTGACTCAGGTCTCCGTGTAGTGCAGCGGCATTGTATCCGTCCTCTATCAGCTTTTCGGCCACGCTTTGAGTGTCTCTTTTAGTGCGACAGAACACCACCGAAAATATATCTGGGTTCGCATCGGCAAGACGCTTTAGAGCGAGATATCGATCGCGACCATTTACCAAGTAGTACTCGTGTTGTACGGTATCTGTCCCCGAGTTTTTGGTACCTACAGTGATCTCTTCGGGATGCGACATAAACTTTTTAGCAATTGAAGCGACTTCTCTAGGCATAGTAGCCGAAAACAACCAGGTGTTTTTTTCAGACGGAGTGTGAGAGAGTATAGAAGAGATGTCTTCGTAAAATCCCATATTCAACATTTCATCCGCTTCGTCCAATATGCAGTAGTCGATATGGCTTATGTTTACCATATTGCGGTTTATCATATCCTGCATTCGTCCTGGAGTGGCTACAATAATCTGTGCTCCTCGTTTTACTTCCTTAGCTTGTTCGGTAATACTGGCACCGCCGTATATAGCTACTACACGAAGTCCTTTTACATACTTGGCGTAGTTTTTAAGTTCGTTTGTAATCTGCAGGCATAATTCTCTGGTAGGAGATAAAATCAGACCTTGAGTGGTCTTGTCGCCGGAATCGATCTTCTGGATTAGCGGAAAACCGAATGCTGCCGTTTTTCCGGTTCCGGTTTGTGCCAGTGCTACCATGTCGGTATCGTTGGCAAGCAGGATGGGAATAGCTTTTTCTTGTACTTCCGAGGGTGTTTCAAACCCCATGTCTTCTATAGCGCTTAAAAGCTCTTCACCAAGTCCTAATTGTTCAAATTTGTTCATAAATAAAATTAAAATAGGGGGCAAAGGTACTCTTTATTCGCGTTTAATGACTGTTTTTTTGTGCTAATAATTGAATTCAACCGTACGGATCGGAGAAATGACTAACTTCAAATACAGGTTTTTACCTACTTTGTCACAGCGTATTTGGCTTTATTGTATATTGCAGCTTTTCTCCACAGCACAATAAAAATGCAAGTTATGATAAACCAAAAGGCGTCTTTTTTAAGAATTGTGATGGTTATTTTACTGTTGGTCAGTGAAGTGAAAAGTTATGCTCAGGAATCGGAAACTCTGTTTGATCGCGATACCGTCAGTAAACAGACACTTTGGCAAATGTTTAAGTACGACGGCGCGAGTATTTTTGGAGGTATGGGATATGCGTACAGTAGACCTTTTCACTGGAAAGGTGACGATTGGCTGGTTTTTGGCGGAGTAATGGCAGGTACGGGATTGGTATTCTTGGCCGATCAGGGGACTAGTAAATTCTTTATGAATCAAGCCGATGATATACCGGGAGTGATCAGAGATTACGGCTGGTATTACGGGAGCCCTCAAAACAATTATATGCTTACGGGAGCGGTATACCTCACCGGACTCTTTACCAAGAGTGAGAAGTGGAGGAGAGTAGGAGTGCTGCTTATCTCTTCGGCCAGTACAGCAGGATTGTTACAGCAAATAAGTAAGCTGGCAGTAGGGAGAGCGAGACCGAGAACGGGAAAATCAAAGGCTACTTTCGATCCTTTTCCCGATACTTCAGACTATCACTCTTTCCCTTCCGGACATACTATTTTATCGTTTACCAATGCCTATGCTTTAGCTAAATTGGTAAATAATCCCTGGGCGAAGGCCGGAATTTATACTGTGGGACTTATTCCTCCTGTCTCTCGTTTGTGGGAAGGAGCACACTGGCTTTCCGATGTAGTGTTGAGCCTGGCGATCAGTGTGGCGACCGTAGAAGCCATAGATCACTACCTAGATTCTAGATATGCAGCATCTTATGGACATCGAAAAAATAAGATATCTTGGAACTTTAATGTCGGAGCGGGTACCATAGGTGTTGTTGGTACGTTTTGAGGATGCGATGAGTAATATAGTTTTATGTAAGTAAGCTTACTTTTTCATATTAGTCTTTTAAAAAATCTAAGAGAAGTTTGATGGCTTTTCCTCTATGTCCGATTTGGTTTTTTATTTCCAATGGAAGCTGAGCAAAGGTTTCTGTATATCCGTCTGGAAGAAATATGGGATCGTAACCAAAACCTCTGTCTCCCTGTTTTTTTGTCGTAATACATCCTTTGACCACACCTTCAAATACGTGAGTGTATTTATCTGTACACAATGCAATTACAGTTTTAAATTGGGCTGTTCTACTTTCTTTTCGCTCTAATTCAGAAAGCAGTTTTTCCATATTGGCTTCGGCATTTTTTTCTTCTCCGGCATAGCGAGCGGAATACACTCCGGGGGCGCCGTTAAGAGCGTCGACTTCAAGACCGGTGTCGTCGGCAAAACAGTCGTAGCCATATTTTTCCTTTACATAATTGGCTTTCTGACGGGCATTGCCTTCAATGGTATCGGCGGTTTCAGGAATATCTTCACTACAGCCGATATCGGTAAGACTCAACAGTGTGATATCGGAGGGGAACAGCAATTGTACTTCTCTTAGTTTATTGAGGTTGTGAGTGGCAAAAACCAGTTTCATATTATGTTTTTTTAGAGGCTTAGTACTTATTGATGGTGATAGGGCTCGTTGTTCAGTATAGTAAAAGCTCGATACAATTGTTCGGTAAAGAACAGTCGTACCATTTGATGGGAGAAGGTCATAGGCGACAAGGATACTTTTCCCTGAGCTTTCGAATAAACAGCATCGGAAAAACCGTAGGGACCTCCTATGGCAAACACCAGTTGTTTGGTGCCGGCATTCATTTTCTTTTGCAGTAAATCTGAAAACCCTACAGAGTGGTATGCCTTGCCGTTTTCATCCAGTAATAGGAGCGTATCTCCGGCCTGGAGCTTTTTTAGTAACAGCTCACCTTCTTTAACCTTTTGTTGTGCTTCGCTCATTTTGGCGGCATTTTTAAGATCGGGAATCTGTTCTACAGAATAGCGCACATAATGTCCGAGTCGCTTTTCGTATTCCCCTATCAGCGATTGCAGTGTTTTACTGTCCGTTTTACCTATGGCTAGCAATTTTATATTCATCGTCGCAAAGTAAGCAGAGCTAGAGATATGCACAAGAAATTTTTTGTCAAATTGCAGTGATTGTAGCAAGGTGAAAAATATGTGAATATATATATATTGTTAGCGTTTCAGTTTGTACCTTTGATTTTGGAGTAGGGCCGTTCACGCTCCCGTTTTAGAACAATCAGCTGTAGGCGGACTTATAATTTTAGTATTTTAGCACAAACCTGATAGCAATGATATCAAGAGAACAATTTGAACGAGAAATCGACCTGATTATAGTCAATGCCATTCGCGAAGATGTGGGTGATGGAGATCATAGCTCGCTGGCCTGTATACCCGATACTGCTCAGGGAAAAGCCAAGCTATTGGTAAAGGACAAGGGGATAATTGCCGGTGTTGATTTTGCACAGCGCATCTTTAAATTTGTAGATCCCGGTTTAGAGATAGACATTCTTGTAAAAGACGGTACCGAGGTAGTACCCGGCGATATAGTATTTTATGTATTGGGAAGTTCGCAGTCTATTTTAAAAGCAGAGCGGTTTGTGCTCAATGCCATGCAGCGCATGAGTGCTATTGCGACCAAAACGGCAAAGTATGTAAAATTGCTGGAGGGTACGGGAGCACAGATACTGGACACCCGTAAGACTACTCCGGGAATGAGAGCCCTTGAAAAATGGGCGGTAAAAATAGGAGGGGGAGAAAATCACCGGTTTGCCCTGTACGACATGATTATGCTCAAAGACAATCATATCGATTTTGCAGGAGGTATAAGCAAAGCACTGCAGAAAACCAAAGCGTATTTGAAGTCGAAAGGAAAGGATCTTAAAATTGTAGTGGAGGCGCGAAATATGGACGAAGTAGAAGAAATATTGAGCAATGGTGGAGTATACCGCATCTTGTTAGACAATTTCGACTATAAACAGACCGCCGAGGCAGTGCGACGTATTGCAGAGCAGTGTCAGACTGAATCTTCAGGTGGTATTGACGAAAATACCATTCGAAAATATGCGGAATGCGGTGTAGATTATATCTCTTCGGGGGCGCTTACGCATTCGGTGTACAATATGGATCTCAGCCTAAAAGCTGTAGAAGAATAGGTGAGGGGATATACGGAAAATATTAAATACGATGCCTGTGAGCTATAATCAAGACTCGATATGTCTGTAGAAATAGAGGAAAAACTGGAAAAAATACCGGTGGTACGCTCCTTGGTCGCTTTTTTTAAGAAGATCAAACTCAAAGCATTTGAGGGACTTTCTGTATACGACCTGCTGGAAATGTATGCTTTGGGTATAGTGAAGGGCGCGCTCACCTATAGAGCCAGCGCCATATCTTTTAGCTTTTTTATGGCTATTTTTCCATTTTTACTTTTTGTACTTAACCTAATTCCTTATATCCCTTTTGTACTACCCGATATGACGGCAGATGATTTCAGAATGGAATTCCTCCATTTTATCGACGGCCTACTCCCCCCGGAAACGGCCTCTTATTTTAACCCTGTTTTTGGAGATATAGCCGACAAGAAAAGGGGAGGTTTGCTCTCTTCTGTCTTCTTGTTGTCCGTTTTTTTAATGACCAACGGAATCAACGCCGTTTTCGGAGGCTTTGAGAACTCCTACCACGTTAGCCTCAACCGCAATGTGATACGACAGTATATTGTAGCCCTTGGAGTAGCGGTGATTATGGCGTTGTTACTACTGCTCTCTGTGGTAGTCTTAGTGTTCTTGCAAACCGATATTATAGAGCGACTGAGCAATAGCGGATATGTGGAAAATGCAGACCAGTGGATCAATGTGATCAAATTCTTTTTCTTTGTTTTTATCACCTATCTTTTTACAGCCATACTCTATTATTACGGTACTATAGAGGGTAAAAACACCCGTTTTTTCTCTCCAGGGGCTCTACTCACCACAATTTTGTTTGTGCTTACTTCCTATTTTTTTGGGGTGTATATAGAAAATTTTTCTCAGTACAACGAACTTTACGGCTCCATAGGGGCTCTACTCATACTGATGTTGTATATATGGCTCAACTCCAATATACTGCTATTGGGTTTTGAACTTAACGCCTCCCTTCGCAGTCTGAAACGGAATTTTTAGTATATTTAGGTGGTAGTATTTAGTATGTAAAGGGGTTGGTTAAATTATAAATCACAAACTTATGAAACAGGCAATAATATGCTTTGCAGTACTGTGTATGTGTACTGTTTTTTCGGTGAGTGCACAAAGTGTATTCGGAAAGTGGAAAACTATAGACGACGAGACTGGTCAGGAAAAATCTATCGTTGAAATATACGAAGAAGACGGTAAGGTTTACGGTAAGGTTGTAGAAATATTAAACAAGGACAGGCAGGATGCCCGCTGTGATAAATGCAAGGGAGAGAAAAAAGATCAACCCATACTCAATATGATCATTATCGATGGTTTGAAAAAAGACGGAAATGAGTATTCCGGAGGCACTATTCTCGATCCCAACAAAGGAAAGGAATACAAGTGTAAGATATGGGTCGATGAGGAGGATCAGGGAAAACTGAACGTCAGGGGATATGTGGCCTTTTTGTTTCGCACCCAAAATTGGTTTAGAGTGGATTGATTTTTTGCATTCCGGTAGTCCGATAAGCGTCCCTTTCTTATCTTTGTTTTATGCAACAGTATTTTGTAGATGTTATTCTACCTATACCCTTAGAAAAACAGTTTACCTATCGCATTGCTGAAGAGGAATACCATAGCCTGCAACCGGGAATGCGTATTGCCGTTCCCTTTGGCAAGTCGAAAGTATATACAGCATTGGCATTTCGCGTGCACCGCACCCCTCCGCAATTGTACGAAGCTAAGGAGATCCACAAGATATTGGACGAGACTCCGCTGGTTACAAACAAACAGATGGAATTGTGGTTTTGGATGGCTTCGTATTATATGTGTACTGTAGGTGAGGTTTTTAGGGCAGCTCTGCCGGGGGGGCTGTTATTGGAAAGTGAGACCATAGTGTTGCGCAATGACGATTTTAAGGGTGGCGAAGAAGAGTTAAAAGACGACGAATGGCTTATTTTTGAGGCCTTACAACATCAACCTATTCTCAAAGTAAATGAAATTGCAGCTATACTGGACAAGAAAAATACGCTTCCGGTACTCAAGCGACTTTTGGAAAAAGGAATTGTAAAGGTAAAAGAGAAAATTCAAGAGCGTTACAAACCCAAACTCCTGAGATTTGTGCAAATAGCATCCCGCTATGCCGACGAAGCCTCACTGCGGGAATTGCTAGATGAGATGAGCAGAGCTCCAAAGCAAAGAGAGGTATTACTTTCACTTTTTTCCCTTTCTGCAACCACCCGAAAGCCAGTAAAACTAAAAACACTACAGGAAAGTAGCGGCGCTTCTGCAGCGGTCATCAAAAGTCTTCTCGACAAGGAAATCCTGGAAGATTATTACCTGCAAACCGACAGGGTGAAATACAGCGGTGGTAGTACAGAGCCCTCAGTTACTTTAAATGAATATCAAGACAAGGCACTAAAAGAGATAAGGGACCAGTTTGAGGAAAAGGATGTAAGTCTGCTATACGGTGTCACCTCTTCCGGAAAAACCGAAGTCTACGTAAAATTGATAGAGGAGGTCATAGCTCGTGGACAACAAGTGTTGTATCTCCTACCGGAAATAGCACTCACTTCTCAACTTATCGGTCGTTTGCAGCGCTATTTTGGTGATAAAGTGAGTGTATATCATTCAAAATACTCCAATAACGAGCGTATAGAGGTATGGTATCATCTTCTGGATCGGTCTTCCCGGGCGCAGATTGTGCTCGGTGCACGGTCGGCCGTATTCCTGCCTTTTTCCGATTTGGGCTTGATTGTGGTAGATGAAGAACACGAATCTTCTTTTAAACAGTACGATCCCGCTCCGAGATATCACGGGAGAGACATGGCCATTGTACTCGGAAAAATGTACGGAGCCAAAGTACTGTTAGGATCGGCTACTCCCAGTGTGGAGAGCAGTTATAATGCTAAAACAGGAAAGTACGGACTGGTAGGATTGAGCCGGAGATACGGAAATGTGCTGCTGCCCGAAATGGAGCTTGTAGATATTAAGGAGCGGACGAGGAAAAAGAGAATGAAAGCTCATTTTTCCGATCGGATGATTGAGGAAATTGAAGAGGTATTGTCGGAAGGAGAACAGCTTATTCTCTTTCAGAACAGAAGGGGGTATGCCCCCGTTATGGAATGTGAGGAATGCGGACATACCCCACAGTGTCCTAACTGCGACGTTAGCCTTACTTACCACCGCAACCGCAAGCAGTTGAGATGTCACTATTGTGGATATGCAATGGCTTTGCCCAAAAGCTGTGTAGCCTGTGGGAGTCATAGTTTGAATGTGAAAGGACTGGGTACAGAACAGGTGGAAGAGGAGCTGAGAACACTGTTTCCGCATGCTCGAATAGGGCGAATGGACTCCGATACCACTCGTGGTAAATACGGATATGAGAAGATTATCAGCGCTTTTGAACAGCATGAAATCGATATACTGGTAGGTACACAGATGATTACCAAGGGGTTGGATTTTAGAAAAGTTAGCCTTGTAGGCATAATGAATGCAGACAGCCTGCTCAACTATCCGGATTTTCGAGCATTTGAGCGCAGCTTTCAGTTGATTATACAAGTGGCCGGCCGTGCGGGGCGGACTGAAAAAAGGGGGAAAGTACTTATTCAGACATATAATCCCTATCATCAAATTCTGCAACAGGCTTCGATGAACAAGTATAAAGATATGCTAAACGACCAGCTCAACGAGCGAAAACAATTTGCTTATCCACCTTTTTTTAGGCTGATCAGGATATCGATACGCCATCGGAACTATCAGATAGCCGAAGAGGCTGCAAATTGGTTTGCAGGCAGCGTTAGAAACTCCTTTGTTTCAGGAGAGTGGAAAAAAGATTATATACTAGGCCCCGAATCTCCCGCTATTGGTCGTATAAGGAATCAGTATATCAAAGACATCACCATTAAGATTCCGAGAGATCAATCCCTCAAAACTGTTAAAGGCGTGCTGTGGCGTATAAAAAACAGTTTTTCTGCCATATCGACCTATCGCAGCGTGCGGCTTATCTTTGATGTGGATTGCTATTAGACAGTGCTACTTACCGAGAATTTCGGCTAGTTTCATCTTGCGATTTCTGCTCAACGGAAGTATGGTGCCACTAACTTCTACCTCTTTGCTGTTATAGCGATTTACCTTGTCAAGATTGATGATAAAGGATTTGTGAATGCGCATAAAACGATCGGGCGGGAGTTCTTTTTCAAAAGATTTCATGGTAGAAAGTATCACAATCCCTTCTTTGTCGGTAACCAGTTTTACGTAATCACCCAACGCCTCAATCCATTTAATTTCGTTGAGGAAAACCTTATGTTTTTTGAGATTGCTCTTTACAAAAATATGATCGTCATCTTCCTTGGCTGCCACTTTCAACTTATGTGTGTTGAGCGCTCTTTTTACAGCCATTTCAAAACGCTCTGGTGATACAGGCTTGTGAAGATAATCAGTAACGTCGTAATCAAAGGCTTTTAGCGCGTATTCTGCCTTTCCTGTAATCAGGATTACCTGGGGAGGATCTTGTAGTGATTCGAGAAGGTCAAAGCCGGTAATAATGGGCATTTCGATATCGAGAAAGATTAAGTCTATGTTTTTAGACTTTAGTCCGTTTTTAGCTTCCATGGCATTTCCGTATTCGGCCACGAGATGGAGATGAGGAATACTATTTATCAACTTCGCCACAGCCATACGCTGTATATTTGAGTCATCAACAATTATACAATTCATCTTCATGACATTATATCATCTTTTCGGTTAAGCCACTGCTTCAAATACCAAAATCCCTTATAAAATAGCAAGATTATTCGCGATTTGGGAGTTTTGTTAAGTTCGGGTGAAATAATAGACAATTTTACTGATTTTTTTTGCTACCACCAATTTTGCCGGGAAAAAAGAGGGTGAAAAACACCTCAAAAAGTAAACAGTTTCATATTTTTATAAAAAAAATTATGAGCACACAAACTGTAAAAGCATTTGGAACGGAGGCTCCGACAGCCGACTTGAAACAATTGAGTATTGAACGTCGGGAAGTAACAGCCAAAGACGTTGAAATAGATATTTTATACTGCGGCGTTTGCCATTCCGATTTACACACGGCGAGAAACGAATGGGGTGGTACTGTATATCCCAATGTGCCTGGACACGAGATTGTAGGCCGTATCACGAGAATCGGAAATGAGGTTTCCAAATTTCAAGTAGGTGATATGGTAGGGGTAGGTTGTATGGTAGATAGTTGTAGAGAGTGCGAAAGTTGTAAAGAAGGCTTAGAGCAATATTGTGAAGCGGGAAATACGGGAACCTACAATTCACACGACAAGCATTTAAACATTCAGACTTTTGGTGGTTATTCAGAACGTGTAGTAGTAGATGAAGATTTTGTATTGCGGGTTCCGGAAAACCTGAATCTCGCCGCAGCTGCACCTTTGCTATGTGCAGGGATTACTACCTATTCTCCCCTGAGGCACTGGAATGTAGGACCCGGTAAAAAAGTGGGAATTGTAGGTATAGGCGGTTTAGGTCATATGGCGGTAAAACTCGCCAGTGCTATGGGTGCTGAAGTCGTGGTGATTACCACTTCTGCTTCTAAAGTGGAAGATGCAAAACGGTTGGGAGCCGATAGGGTTGTCCTCTCTACCGATGCTGAACAGATGAAAGAAAATGCAGGATCACTTCACTTTATATTGGACTGCGTCTCCGCACAGCACGACATCAATTCGTACTTGAGCCTGTTGCGAAGAGATGGTTCGCTGACCCTTGTAGGCGCACCGGAGCATCCGCTTCCCGTAGCGGCATTTAGCCTGATTTCTTCGCGAAGAACTTTTGCCGGCTCTATGATTGGCGGTATTGCTGAAACTCAGGAAATGCTCGATTTCTGTGGAAAACACAATATCACTTCAGACATAGAGATGATTGCTATACAAGACATCAACAAAGCCTACGAACGCCTTTTAAAAAGCGATGTAAAATACCGCTTTGTAATCGATATGGCGAGCTTGAAGAATTAGTTTTAATAGTGCCTAATAAAAAATTGCAGATGGTAGATCGCTATCTGCAATTTTTTTATGTCAATCCACCTTCTCGTATACTTTAAATTCACCTCCTATAACCGCAGCCTTACCGATTGCGATCGATTTGTTTGTCTTAACAGAGATAGCGTAAAATCCTTTTCCTTCAATATACAATTTGGTGTGGTAATACCATATCGGAATAGGCACTAATTCGAAGTCCCTATTTTCTACAAGCACACCATTTTTGTAGACTTTAAATTTTTTATCGCTGGTAATTTCGAGTCTCTCATTTACTTTCACCTTGTAGTCGGGGGTAAAGCAAAGTCCCTTAATGCTATCCAGTTTATAGGTTCCTGTAATTTGGTTGTAGTCCAAGCCATTGCGACTGTTGTAGATATTGCCTATCCTGTCATATGCCACTACCGACAGGATAGAACCGGGGTTCTCTTTGGCAAACTTCATATACGAATCCGTCATTAGGGAATCGTCCGTCTTGAGTTTGTTCCATTTCAAATCAGATATGTAGCTACTTCCTTTTATCGTTCTGAGGGAGTCTAAGATCTTGTCTTGAACCGCAAGTTTTTCAAATTTTACGCTTGGAAGGGCGTTGAGGGAATCTATTTGAGTTTTTAAATGGTCGATTTCTAATTTCAGCTTGTTGTTCTCCGCCAGAAGTTTTTTCTTCTCTGAATTGCACGAATAGAATAGTCCGATTATAAGTATGGCTAAAAGTGTTCTCATCTAAATTTTTACAAATGATGGTTAGTACTATAAGCCAATGCTTGAACAAAATATGTGCCAGATGAAAATCAGGGGGATACTTCCATTATTTTCTTGAGTTCTTCAGGAAAAGAGTTGACTTCGGCACCCAGTATAGATGGAAGCAGAAAATAAGCGATCAGTGTAATAATAATAATCGATAATATATTCATCGCGATTCCAGTCTTTATCATATCCGGTATGCGGAGGTGCCCCGATCCAAACACTATGGCATTAGGAGGGGTGGCTACAGGTAACATAAAGGCACAGGAAGCAGCAATGGTTACAGCGATCATCATGACAAACGGATTTAGGTCCATCGAGAGTGCCATAGGAGCCAGTACGGGCAATAACATGGCCGTAGTGGCCATATTGGAGGTAACTTCGGTAAGGAAGTTTACTGCGGCTACTAAAATAAGCAGCACCAACAAGAACGGCATACCATCCAACAGGGTGAGGTTTCCGCCGAGCCAATTGGCCAGTTCTGTCTGCGTAAACCCTTCCGCCAGAGCCATTCCTCCGCCGAAGAGTAAGATTACTCCCCAAGGTAATTTAACCGCTTCTTTCCAAGTGATTAGACTTTGTTTTTCGTTCTTTGCCGGGATTAGGAAAAGAGATATCCCTGCTGCCATCGCTATGACCGTATCGTCCAATCCAGGAATAATTTTTTGAATGAAAGAACGCAATATCCAAGCCAGTGATGTGATACTGAATACTACGAGTACCGCTTTTTCCTCATAGCTTATTTTTCCCAGTTCGCGTTTCATCCTTAAAACTTCCTCACGTCCCCCCGGAAAGGATATCCCTCTAAAGTCGAAAGCATAGCGGGTGAGGTATTTCCAACAAATGATCAAAAGTATTACAGCTATGGGAAACCCGATTTTGAACCACTCTAAGAAGCCTAATTTAAAATGAAATAACTTTTCCAATATCCCCGCCAAAACAAGGTTGGGAGGGGTGCCAATAAGCGTAGCTATACCGCCGATAGATGAGCTATAAGCTATTCCCAACATCATCGCTTTTCCGAAATTAGTAGAATGTCCGGACTCGTCCTTAGGAAACTGATCTATGATGGCTATTCCGATGGGAAGCATCATTACCGCAGTGGCGGTATTGGATATCCACATAGAGATAAAAGCACTGGCCACCATAAAACCGAGAATAATACGGGTGAGTTCTGTACCTATCAACGCGATAATACTCAGTGCGATACGCCTGTGAAGGTTCCATCGTTCAATAGCAATGGCCAGCATAAAGCCGCCCATGTACAGAAAGATATACTTATGTCCAAAAGAAGCTGTAGTATCTGCTATAGGTAGGGCACCGGTAAGAGGAAACAATACTATGGGCAACAGCGCAGTAACTGCAATAGGCACAGCTTCTGTTACCCACCAAGATGCCATCCACGCGGCTACACACAGCATATGAAATGCCCCTTCCGACATGGTTTCGGGCTTTCCGATTATTTCCAGTAACAGGAATAACAGCGGACCCAGTAATTTAAAAAATATATTTTTGGCAGTCTGATTGTTAAAATTGGATGTTTTCATTTATTTTGGTTTGGCTTTTTCGTTGCAATAATGGTGTTTTTCTTCTACTTTTTTAAACAGAATAAAGCTGTAAAAATACTTTTTTTATTGCACTAAAAAACCAATTGTAATAACAATTCTCCACGGAACTCATCGAGCCCGTTCGGATTTTCAATTTTTGAAAAGCTGGTCTGTAATTTCAAGTTGTTGTTTTTAAAATACTTAGACAATCCTAAGGTATAGGCTTTAGACTCCTGTAAAAGGGAAGCAGAATAAGTGTTAAATTCAGGAAGGAGTTGCGTATACCTCAGGTCTATGCCATATCCCGACAAGGTGGTGTAGCCCAGCTGAGTGTTCCAAGCATCACCTATAATCAGGTAGGAACTGATTTGTTGTGGGAGCAGGGGAACATTGGCTGCTTCGTTCACAAAGAGTTCTTGCAATTCGGTTGCGGAGGTATTTGCGTATTCAGCGAGCAGTGAGAATCCTTGATATTTGAGCAGGATGTCGGCATAAAACTTTCGGTAATCGGGGAGTTGTACTTCTCCATCTGCATCGTAGATGGCAAATTCTCCATGTCCTTCTCCCACAGCATTACTGGCACCGTCGTTATAACTGGCTGCAGCACCGATGACCATTTTCAGCGACTGTTCGTGCAATAGGTCGGCGGTCAGATTGTCGTTGCCGGGGCTAAAATATCCCAAGGGATACACATCCAGCCTTCCGCCGTATTTGAGTCCGCCTTTATCGGTATCTCTTGAATCTGCACCAAAAGAATTCCTTCCGTCTCCCGAAGTGATGGCCACTTGAGGAGAGATCCCTACAGTACCCCATTTAAAACGCCCTTCGACAAACAATCCGAATTCCCTTCCGGTATCGCTAAATACCGTGCTGGCCATACTGCGCTCGGTAAACTGCAATTTGTCTTCGTCGTATGTCATTTCACGACTGTTGGTAAAGGTTCGCTTTTGTCCGAATGTAATGGAGATTTCTGATGTTGGATGATAGGCGACCCAAGCGTCGAGCAGGGGTTTGTTTAAGCTGAAATCAGTTCGGATCAAAAAGCTTACCTTTTCGCGCAATGCTGTTCCCGATAGGTGAAAATACGCCCTCTTGGCTCGGAATTGACTTTCTGCTTTCATGTCGTCTGCCTTAGAGTAAATAAAGCCCGGCTGAATAAATCCACCTATATTGAATTGATAATTTCCCTCGTCGAAATTAAAGTTAAGCCCTTTGCCCAACTCAAAATCGGCAGTGTTCTTGTTGATTTTTACTTCCTGCCCGACCGCAATATGTGCAGCAAAAAGAATAAGGGCATATACAATTGTGTTCTTCATGATATATTGTAGTTGGATCATTGTAGTTTTGTATTACTGTTATATCTGTAAACAGGCAATTCTTCTCCTTCTCCGGTAGGAAGCAGCCCGAAAGAGACAAAGCTGTTCTGTGCTTCGGGCTCGAGGGTTTCTATGGCGAGACCTGTGTTTTTCTGATCGGTATAAACAATATGGCTACCGGCAGGAAAGGTAACTGTTTTGTTTTCCAGCCGCGTTTTTACCTGCTGTTGTTGTACACCTTCGTATTTTTTCAAAACCTTGTAGTAGTCGGTCACGCGATAGGCCTCTACTTCAATGGTAGTCTCTTTTTTCAGTTCGTTCACCTGTAATCCGAGCACTTTGAGTTTTTCTGCCAAGGCTTTTTCTTCGGGTAGAAGTATATAAGCTTTAGGTAGAGATCTTGACAACAGGGCTTTAGAGCGCAGTGCATCCCTCAGTATAACCTCTTTATCTACTTTTGTCGCCTCGTACATATCGATAAAAGGGAGGGTAGTATTTTCCACTTTGCGGAGTGAAGTCACTACAGCATCGCTGTTTTTCCTTTGCTCCAAACTTAGTCTGAGCACTTCTTTTACGGTTTGAGACTCCGATGCTGCCGTTTTTAAATAAGAGAGTGCAGTGAGGAAAATAGTTGTCGTTCGTCGTTTGAACGAGGTTTTCCCGAGTCCTACACCTCGCACTTCCACCAAGGTAGAGATACAATTGCTCAGCGCATAAGAGGTGGCGCTTGATCGAGAGTTTACAGCCCCCTGATTAAAAACGGTATACCCTTGATAATCGGAGGTGGTGTAATACGGGTGACTGCTTAAACTGTGTTCTTCTAGCAATTTTCTGGCATTGTTAACAAAGGAATTTTCGGTATACTTTCTCAGTGTATCCGGTACGTTGAGATTTCCTGAATAGAGGAACATGACATCAAAAGGATTGGTCAAGCCAAATGGGTTCATAGCCATATAATCTCTGCGGTAGGGTCTGAATTCGTGAAAGTCTAGAGCTACTTCGGCACCGAAATTTGAGAAGGTCTGTTTTAGTGCAATACTCTCAGGAACCATCAACTTGGTTTGATCGCGATTGAGATCTCGTCCGTCGGCGGCATATCTCAACAGTTTTTCAGAGCCGTCTATATTCGCCATAGGTATAATGCCTATTTCGAGTTTGTCTAAAAGATAGGCGTAATCGCTGTTCTCCAACAATTCCGAAATCAGATACAGCACTCCTTCGGTACTGGCAGGTTCGTCGCCGTGAATTCCGGCCTGTATCCAAACTTTTACCTTGGGAGAATGGTTCTGTACTGAACGATTGATAAGCAAAAAAGGAATATCGCGTCCTTTCTGACTCTTCCCGATATAAGACAATTGAAGGACATCTGGGTGTTTTTTGACAAGAGCAGACAAAAAATCCATCATTTCAGAATAGGTGGTAAAACCTCTTTTCTTAGCAAAAGCAGGGGTGGGAATATCGACCTCCGGATCTGAAAAATAGGTGGATGTAATCTCCTTGCTCTGCGGATTAAACAGCTGTGCCATACTGGTATGGCCTATGAGCAGCACTATGATAATCGAGATTATTTTTTTCATGATATTAGTTTTTAAAAACCGACAGTAAGTATCAGTCGTCCTACCCATTCATTGCCCGCTATGGGAGTTCCGTTGTTGTCATTAGACCCTTCGGCTGCATCTGTATAGGTAAAGGATGCCTGTATTTTGGCACCGTAGTTTTTCCCTAGGTATTTACTGAGTCCGATAGTGTAATAATTGGGCCGGTTGTAAAAAGTGCCGTTGTTCATAAAAGAGTAGTTATCGGCACGCAGGTGAGTATATCGAGCATCTACAGAAATCAGGTTTTTGAACACATAACCTGCCTGAATGTTATAACCTTCACCCAGCATCATGCGATTTTTTACATAATTGCTTACGTTTTGTTGTCCGTCGATTTCGAAGCTCGACGAGACAGAGCCATCGTTGCGCACTCTTTGTGTGATATCCTTGCTCACTTTGGCCGAACCCTTTACATATTCGCCCAAAACGGAGAAGCCTTTATATTTAAACATAAAATCTATTCCTGCCTTGATATAGTCGGGAAGTTCTTCTTCACCTTCATCGTTAAGGTAGATAATGCTTCCACTGTTTCGTCCGCGACGGCTACTCACTCCGTCGTTATAGCTGTAGTTTACCCCAACTACCAGCTTAGGCGTCGGTTCGCGAGCTATATCAGCTTCCCTAAACTGGCCGAACTTGTTGAAGAGTCCGAATGGAAGAAAGTCAAGTCGTCCTCCGTATTTTAAGCCTCCGTGATCTTTTTTAAACACATTTTGTCCGTCCCCATTAGTAATAGCTAGTGCAGGTTTCAGGTACATTCCGCCCTTGCTTATGCGATAAGTTCCGTTTACAAACAATCCGAATTCCCTAATGGTACTAAACACCGATGTAACCCGACTTCTCTCAGGAAGCTGCAGGGTTTGTGAGTTGATGTTCAGTTCGCGGTTGTCGGTGGGTGTAGATTTCTGTCCAAAGGTCACAGAAATATGATCGTTTACATCATAAGAGATATAAGCGTCCAGCAGTATGTTGTTTTCAGTTTCATCGAGATCTGCTTCCGAGGTACCACTGAGGTCGAAACGAAGGCGATAGCTCCACCTCTCATCGGGTAAACTACCCGAAAGTTGCAGTCTTAGCCTGCGCATTCGGAAGCGATTATAAATGTCCGGATCGTCGTTGCCCGTATACTTTTTGGTTTCCATATAAGGCTGTACAAAACCTTCCAATCTCATTTTATATCCCTTTTCACCCGAAAAGTTAAGCCCTTCACCATACTCGTATTTGTCCAAGTATATCTGGGCCTCTCCCAGAAGAGGAATTGTGAGTATGGAAAGTAGGAGAAGTGTTTTTATCGTTTTCATGAACAGTTTTATTTAACTAAGCTTCAAAGTTACCTTTAACAACTACGGTTTTATCGCTCATCATCTGTTTGCCCATGGCAAAGACATCGGTGAGATTAAACTCGTCGTCAAAGCAACACAGGTCGGCATCACATCCTACTTTGATATGCCCTTTTTGTTTGAGCGCGAGATTTTTAGCAGGATTGGAGGTGACCAGTTTAATGGCTTCCGATATTGGAAGTCCACCTTCTCGTATCAGCGCTGTAGTCTGTTGCAGATTGAGGTCTATTGGGGCTTTGGTAAAGCCGATTAGTTTTCCGTTTTCATCGGTTTTGCCCAATCCTGCATTGCCGTCACTACTAAAGGTGAGCTGGTCTATAGAAACCCCTTGTTCGAGTGCGTAGAGCACCGATTTGTACGGGTCGGTATACTTAGTACCTCCCGTTGTGATATCTATCATTCCACCGAGTTTGGCAAATTTGAGTGATTGCTCAAACAGCGGTTTGGTGCGCCCTACATGGGTAGGGGAGATATTTTCAATAGGGTATTCGTATTTTTCCACCAATTCGAGAAGTACATCGATCTGAGACGTCATTTTTCCGAGATGTATATGGAGAATTCCCTTTTTTCCTGAGATTTGTCCCCCCACATGCACTTCACGAAGATGCCGGAGAAGCTCTATAGCTGTAGGGAAGGAAGAGCGTTCATCACTTATGGCTATCTTACAGCCCAACACCTTGTCTATAAACACCATATCGTCTTGTATAGAACTGGTAATGGTTACGGGATCTATACTGAAATAACTGGTAAACATATAAGCACTCATCCCTTCGTCGGTCAGCGCCTTGGTCTTTGCATATAGTGTTTTAACACTTCTCGCCGTACCGTCGGTACCGAGCAAACCTACCACTGTAGTTGTTCCGCAAGACATAAACTCTCCGAGCATGATTTCTGGGGTCATAGAAGCGTATCCGTGTTTTCCTCCCGCACCGATAATGTGTACGTGTTGGTCAATAAAGCCCGGAGTTACTGTTTTTCCTTCGGCATCCCAGATCGCAAAAGTTTGATGAGGGGCTATATTATCTTCCACAGCCAGTATTTGCTGGTTGCCTATAAGTATATCTTTTTTCCCGAGATGTTCGGGAGCGTATACATTAGCATTTTTTATTAAAGTCAACATAGTATTGTAATTTATATAAACAGATAAATAATCATAACAACCAATCCAGCGGCAAGAGGTATGAGGCTTCGTTTTACAATTTCGAAAGTAGATACCCCCGCCACCTCTGCCACGGCGATAAGAACTCCGGCCACAGGAGAAACTGTTCTACCCATAGAGGCTGAAAACTGCATAGGCAGAATCATAGTCGAGCTTTTCATCCCGAGTTCTGTAGCGATTTTTGGTACCAGGGGACCGAAGGCGAAAAAGGAGGCATTTCCACTCCCCATAAGAACCGATGCCATAAAAATCATTACGGTCATCACTATGGCAATTCCGCTACCGCCCAATCCGAGGTGTTGAGATGTATCTACCAATCCGTCTATAAACCCGAGGCTTATAAGTCCTTGAGAAAAGACATCAGCGGCTATGATAAGGGTAACAACACTTTTAAATATATTTCCCATACCGTTCCAAAACACCGACATAGATTGCAGCACTTCTCTCAGGTTTCTCTTTCTGATCAGTTCGAAAATAATAGCTACAAACAGGCATATAAACATAACAGTAGTCGTATTGAGTTCGACAGGCACTGCAAAAAAGTCGAATAGTTGAGAAAACAGTATGAGTAGTACCAAGGGCATTATCGGAATGATAGCATAGTACAGAGGAGCCTGTAAGCTCGACTTTTCAATTTTAGGTATCGGCTTTTCTTCCTTATCCATTTTTTTATCGTAGTGCTTGTTTACAAAATAATAAGCTACCATCATGGTAATACTCAGTGGAATAGCCAATGGAATTTGATCTTTTATAAAGTAGAGCACGGTGTCTTTTTGGATGATGTCTGTAGCACTTGCCGTTATGGCCGATGCTGGTCCCATACCCATAGCGGTACAAGAGGTGATGACCGATACGGCCGACAGTCTGCTCACTCCGAGGTTGATGAGTATAGGAAACACGGAAGCCATTAGCAATAATCCCAATCCGGCAGCCGACGGAATACAGACAAAGAGCAATTGACCTATGGGGATAACCAGTGCCGCCAGTAGATAAGGACGCTTTTTAAACAATTGCAGCGGCTTTAGCGCCAGATAAACCAGAGCTTCAGAAGCTCCTATTTTATCGATATAAGCCACAAAGCCTCCAATAGCCATAATCATAAGACCTACACCCGCATTGGTTTCAGAAAAAGAGGTATTGATGTATCGAAATAGATCGAACAAAAAGGGACCATCAGTAGTTTTGACTACTGGATCGTGGCCTGGCAACCACAAGGAGGCGGCTAGCATAAGCAATCCGGCGATGAGCAATACCGCATGAGGATAGTACTTTTTGAGCAGTAAGCGGGCTACGATTACTATAAAAATGATGGCTGTTATGGGTCCTAGATAAGACATATATCTACTTTTTTGTGAGATTAAAAAGGACTGCCGTCAGCCTTGGTTCCAGGTGTAAACTTGAAACCGTTGTCTATATCTTTATACCTTGTAAACTCTCCTGTTACATCCGGATACCTCGTCAGGGCTTCATTGGGATTGTTGGAGTAGGGTTCTACATCGAAAGTGATAATCACTTTGCCGTCGGCATCGGTTATCGTTAGTATATCAGCGTCATTATTCAGGTTGAGATCGCCAAAAGTAGAGGTCTGTACAATAGCTCCACCGAAATCTCCTGTTGGGGTTCCTCCTCCAAAGATGACCAATACACCATGTGCCGGAATTACCGTACCCTCGGGTATAAGGTGATTAGGAATATCTGCAGCCAAATTTTCGGTGTCGTATACCTTAAATCCACTTACATCTAGAGCTTCATCCGAATCGTTGTACAACTCTATAAACTCATCTTCGTTCTGTGCATACACACCATCTCCGTTGGCGTCGCCATCCAATCCGCTGTTGGAAGGGTCGTAAAGAATCTCGTTTAGTACTAGCGGAATGGACTTGTCGTCGTCTTCTATGGTAAGTATTAGGGGAGAGCTTGTATTGAGCTCGGCATTCTGGACGTCAGAAGCGGTGATTTCTATTGTTTCGTTACCTTCTTCATCGGCATCTTGTATCGCGGTGATAGTAGTGGTAATAGAGGTTTCTCCGGCGGGAATTACCAAGCTTGTATTTTCTACAGTATAATCCTCGTCCAAGGTAGCCGATCCGGAAAAATTTAGATTGATAGTCACATCCTTATCGGTTGCCATGTTCAGACTGGCTGTAATGACAGAAGCACCTTCATCTTCAGAAAATGTAGAGGGAGCTGCAGTCAGAGTTACTATTGTCTCGGCATGAGCGTCAGAGATTACCCCGAGGCGATTGCCTTCTCCCAGTTGGTTGTAGATAGCATCTGGTACGACAATATCGGCAGTGTCTGTATCACTATCAGGTCCAGGGTTACCACTCAAGTCGAGCATTTCGTCTATATTGGGGTTGTTGGAGAGGTCGATGTTTACTAAGTTGTGATCAGGCAGGAATAAATGACGCAGTTGCGTATTGGCACTTAAGTCTAATTCGGAGAGCAGTTCCGATTCTTCTGCATTTCCACTACCGTGATATCTCAGTGTGGTGAGCTCCGGGTTTCCAGAAAGATCGAGCTGACCGATAAGGTTGAAGTTAATTTCCAACTGTTCTAGAGCACTCAGGGAGGTCAGATCTATTTCTCTCACGCTGTTGGAAGTGAGTGCCAATCGCTGCAAACCGATAAAATATTCCAGTCCACTGAGATCGGTAATCTTTACATCCGCTGTTGCCAATCCCGCTTTTTGTAGGGTTTCGATATTGCTGGCTGTTTTGCTGAGCAGGAGCTCGCTTACCGAAATCACTTCCGTCGGATTGAGATAGTAATTAATTTCATTCCCATCCTGCTGTTCGTATACTCCCGGCGTTTGGTTGTAAAGCAAATACTCGCCGAAAGCGGCATCGGGAATCAGCACCGGATCGGTGGGGACAATTATACTCCCTTCTTCAACATCGTCTGTTTTACACGACACAACACCCAATAGGAGTGCTGTGACACTTAAAATATACAAAAAAGAAATTGTTGTTTTCATCTGTAGACTTTGGTTATATTGCAACTGTATTTTCTTTCGTTTTTCTCCTACCGTAAATCCGGTTCAAAGAGATTATTCACACTATGGGCTAGGCGTAAAAAAAGGAAATTGCGAAATATGTTATTTGTGTGAAAAAATTCTATCTAAAAATGTCAATAATAAAAATAAACAGTCTTTTCGCAATCAAAATTACATCCCAAATTGACTAAAGTTTTTACTATCTTTAGCATACCAGTTGCAATTAATTATGAACACCAGTTTTGATATCGTCACCAGAAAGGTACTTAGAGAGTTCGATTTAAAGACCTATCGTCCTGATCTCAGTCTGTATCTCCGCATCAGCGAATATCTCAAAAACAAGATATTGAGTAATGAGCTTTCTGAGGGCACTGCTCTTCCTTCTACAAGAGGGCTTGCTACCCATTTGAAAGTGTCTAGGAGTACAGCGATTAAGGCATACGACCTCTTACTTCTGGAAGGCCTTATAGAAGTTCGTCAGGGGGCGAGGTACAGAGTGAGAAGCGCAGCCAAGAATTCTCTATTTGATTACAAGTTGCCCGAAGATATAACATATCCCGAAATTTCAGAAAAAGGCAGGGCCTTTAGGGAAAATGTACACCTGATCAACACCACTTCTGAAGAGGCTATAGCATTTAGACCAGGTCTTCCACCTCTAGACATTTTTCCTGTAAACCAATGGAAGAAGCTTTCTAATTACTACTGGCAAACTATAAGGGCTTCTTCACTGTCTTATTCCAATTCTTCCGGAGTAGAGGTACTCAAACGAAATCTTGCCGGGTACCTGAATATGATACGGGGAGTTCGATGTCATCACGAACAGATTATCATTGTTTCGGGCTCCTTACAATCACTGTATCTCATCGGGAATGCACTGGTAAATCGTGCTGATTGTATGGTGATGGAAAATCCGACTTTCCCCAATGTACACTCCATCTTTCGCAGTCTGGAAGCCAATATTATTCCAGCTTCGGTAGACGAAGAGGGAATGCAGCTTCCCCAGGTTGCTGTTTCTCCGAAACTGGTTCATATTACCCCTTCAGGACATTATCCTACCGGAGTAAAAATGAGTTTACAACGCAAAAAAGAACTCTTACAATGGGCTTCAAAACACGGAAGTATCATCATAGAAAACGACTACGAACACGAAGTGAGCAACTGGGGTCTAAAAGAACCTTCTGTATTTAGTTTAGATCAGGAGCAGCGAACGGTTTACTTGGGAACCTTCAACCGCCTTTTGCACCCGTCTATCCGACTAGGCTATATGGTGGTGCCTTATTACTTAATGGATACGATTAAGGCATTACAGAAACATTCACATCGCTTTGTTTCTCCATCCAATCAGGTGGTGATGAATCAGTTTATCGAAAAGAATTATCTGTATCACCACATCAAAAATGTCGTAGAAATAGCCGACGAACGCAGACAACTTTTTTCAGAAATAGTAAAGAACGAATTTCATCCCTCTTTTCAGTTGCGAGAGGGCGGTGCACAGAGCTTACACTTATTGGTAGATTTCCACTTGCCCATATCCGATCATGAAGTTATAAAAAGACTCAAGGAAAAACACCTCACGGCACATGCCTATAGCAAGTGTTTTGTAGATAGACCTCAAAACGGACTCATCCTGGGGTATGCGGCTGTGAGAAAACAATTGATTTCTAAAAAGCTAAAGGAAATAGCAGTGGTGTACAATAAGATAGTGAAGCAGTACACCGATTGATAAGGAACACTACTGGTATGCAGAGATGAGCAGTACAGGTATGCTTTTGGGCGGTACCTGTACCGTAAATTTACACGTTTAATTTCATAAGCTATGAAAAACATTTTAGTTGCTCTACTGACCGCTGTAGTGTTGTGGGGATGTGACAATAACGATGCAGCACCATTAGACGATAACGAGCTCCTTTCCGGGGCGGGAAGTTTTAGCTATACCGGATACGCTCCATTGAGCGATGCTCCTGTACGTGTGTATTACTATATTCCGGAAGGAGATGTTGCAAATATGCCTGTACTTTTTGTCATGCACGGTTCGTCGAGAAATGGGGATGAGTACAGAGATGCTTGGACGGCTACGGCCAAGTCTGAAAAAGTTATCATCGTGGCTCCCGAATTTTCGGAGGAATTTTACCCGGGAGGGAGTGGATACAATATGGGAAATATGTTTTCCAACGGTAATAATCCATCACCAAGCGGCCTGAATGCCAGCTCTAAGTGGGCTTTTTCGATTATAGAACCCCTATTTGACGAGATTAAATTGCGAACTGGTAGCCATGCAGAAACCTACGATATGTTTGCCCATTCTGCCGGAGCTCAGTTCGGACACCGATTTATCATGTCTGTACCCGAAGCGAGAGTGAGAAAACTTATTGCATCTTCTGCTGGTTGGTATTCAGTACCGGACGAAAGTATTGCATTCCCTTATGGTATTGGCGGAAGTCCAATAACACGAGTGGCTCCGGAAGATTATTTTTCCAAAGAAATGATTATTCAGATAGGAGAGAACGATGTGGATCCCGACAGTGCGGGATTGAGACACAATGATATTGTAGACGAACAAGGACTCAATCGCTACGAAAGAGGACAGTACTTTTTCCATACTTCTGAGCAGATAGCTGCTGATAAAGGGAGTCCCTTTGCGTGGACTTTGGATGTTGTTCCCGGCGCTGCACACGATTTTCGTCCTGCAATCCCCTCAGCGGTTCGTATTTTGTACGGAGACCAATAAGCACTACAAAAAAGCTATAGCACAGCATTTTACCTTATGGTTTTAAAAGACCATTTCGATTTGGTGCTGCGCTTTTTTTATTTCTGATAGCCTGTAAACTTCGGCTTTCCTGCTTTCTTTCGTATTTTTACCCATTGAAATACTTGCGGAATGGAAAACAAACAGTATATACTGGATCGCTGCAACGCTATATGTAGCGGTACGCTTATGGAGACGCTCAACATCACTTATACCGATGTGGGAGAAGACTATTTAGAGGCCAGTATGCCGGTAAACAGCAGGGTACATCAACCCGACGGCGTACTGCACGGCGGAGCTATGGTGGCTCTGGCAGAGAGTGTAGGCAGTGCGGCCTGTTTTGTGTTTCTCGACACCAGCAATTTTTTAATCAGAGGAATCGAAATTTCGGCCAATCATGTAAAGAGTGTCGCATCGGGTAAAGTATATGCCCGTGCCACTGTATTACACAAAGGGAAAACTACACAGTTGTGGCAAATAATGCTCAGAGATGATGATGACAATCTCGTTTCGGTATGCAAACTTACCACTATAGCCCTAGCGAGGATGAGTTAATGTGATAGTGTAAATTATGAGGGTATCTGAAAATGATTTTTTTTACAAACTCCGGCTGCAATACGAGAAACAACTGCCGTTTGTAGCGTATAGAAAACCACCGCTGTCTAAACAAAGAGAAGGGGAGTTGTACGCTGTACTTCAGAAAGACGACAACCTGCATATAGTGGAGGATTATTCCGAACACGGATTTGTCTTTTCACCTTTCAACCAATCAGGTGATACTGTATTGATTCCTGTATCTGACAGTGCGACAAGCTCGGAGGTTTTGCACAGCTCGTATACTGCGATAAGGGAGGGTGTGGAAGATAATAAATCTCTGGAGAAGCTCGAGGGGAATTCTACAGCCAAAGAACAACACATAAAATTGGTAGAAGAAGGTATTGCCGCCATAAAAATTGGCAAACTGGAAAAGGTAGTACTATCTAGAAAAAAGCAAATACCAGTAAATCAAAAGGATGCAATAAGTGTGTTTAAGCGTTTGTTGAATATGTATCGAGATGCTTTTTGCTATATCTGGTACCACCCCAAGGTGGGATTGTGGTTTGGAGCTACCCCCGAGGTTTTGCTTCATATCAGAGACAACCACCTATATACTATGGCTCTTGCAGGCACCCAGAAATTTGTAGAAGGACAGGAGGCTGTATGGGGAAGCAAGGAAATATGGGAACAACAGCTGGTTACCGATGCCATAGTAGAAAGTTTAAAGTATAAAGTAAACCGTTTAAAGATAAGTCCGGCTAGTACTCAGAAAGCTGGAAATTTACTGCATATCAAAACGGATATAGAAGCCGAACTGGGCAGTGATTTTAAAAGCGAACAGCTGGAGTCCTTGCTTCACGGAATTCACCCTACTCCAGCTATATGCGGATTTCCAAGAGAAAAAGCCCTGCAGTTTATCTGTGAGCACGAAGGGTATAGGCGAACTTATTACTCCGGATTTCTCGGTGAGCTGAATATGAGTAGTCTTGTTTCTGAAGGTTTGAAAATCGACGAGAATTCAGCGCTTTATGTCAACTTGAGGTGTATGCAGTTTACTAAAGACGAAGCAGTCTTGTATGTAGGTGGGGGCATTACAGCCGAATCTGATGCAGAGGCTGAATGGCAGGAAACCGTAAACAAGCTGGAGACGATGAGAAAGGTATTGCTATAAGTTGGTCTGTCAGCTTATAGACTGCCATATTTAAACAGATTGCTTGCTACTTCACCACATGAGCTTTACTTTTGTGGTAGTTTAAGAAACACTAAAAATGATATACCCAAAAATACCTCTCGCTCAATATATTTTACAATGGTGTAAAAAAAGTCAGATTCGAGATATTGTCATATCGCCAGGTTCCAGAAATGCGCCTTTGACCATAGGTTTTACACACGACGATTTTTTTAGTTGTTACAGTATAGTAGACGAGAGGTGTGCTGCTTTTTTTGCACTGGGTATGGCCCGTGAGTCTGGATGCCCGACGGCTTTGGTGTGTACCTCCGGATCGGCTTTACTCAACTATTATCCCGCGGTTTGCGAGGCTTATTACAGCGATATTCCTCTTGTGGTTATCTCTGCCGATCGTCCGACTTCAAAAATCGATATCGGCGACGGGCAAACCATAAGACAGGAGAATGTATATGCCAATCACATATTGTATTCGGCCAATCTTCGCGAGGATGAAGACCGTTATAATGCCGGTGAGATACAACGGGCGCTGCACATTGCTGAAAAGGAGAGAGGACCTGTACACATCAATGTTCCCTTTGAAGAACCCCTGTACGAGATGGTAGAAACTCCTGAAGTAGAAGTTTTGGCAGAAGAGCTTTATTTTACATCGGACAAAACAGAGGATGAAAAAGAGACAGATATTTTTATCGAACGATGGAATAATGCCAATAGGAAGCTGATACTGGTAGGAGTCAATGCCCCCAAAAGCATATCGCAATACCAGCTCGACCAACTGGCGGACGACCCTTCTGTACTAGTGTTTACCGAGACGACCTCCAACCTTCACCACCCTGATTTTTTTCCGGGAATAGACAAGATTATCGCTCCTGTAGAACAGATAGAGGAGGAGTTGGAAAAACTTCGTCCTGATCTCTTACTCACTTTTGGCGGATTGATCGTATCTAAAAAAATCAAGGCCTTTCTCCGAAAGTACAGTCCGAAATGGCATTATCACATAGATTCTAAAAAAGCCTACGACACCTATTTTTGTCTCACCCATCATTTCAAGGAAGATCCGGATACTTTTTTTGACAGAATAATGCCGGTTTTGACAAGAGGAGAAGGAGACTATGCAAGCTATTGGAGAAGGGAGAGGGACAGCAGAGAGCTGTACCACAATAAATATGTGAATCAACAGCCATTTTCCGATATGAAGGTGTACGAAAGTGTTTTTGCCAGCATGCCAGAACCGAGGGTTTTGCACCTGAGCAATAGCGCTACCATCAGGTATTCCCAATTGTTTAAAATGAAACCAGGCTGGCAGATATACTGCAATCGCGGAACCAGTGGCATCGATGGCAGTACGTCTACCGCAATAGGGGCTTCGGTAAAGACATCGATCCCCACTACCTTGATAACCGGAGATCTAAGCTTTTTTTACGACAGCAACGCGCTGTGGAATCGATATATAAAAGAAGATTTCCGAATTGTACTGGTAAACAATGGCGGCGGCGGTATATTTCGCATATTGCCTGGACATAAGAATACGCCCAATTTTGACACCTATTTCGAAACTGTTCATCAACTCACTGCCGAACACCTGTGTAAGATGTACGGCATAGGATATACTGCGGTTTCGAACGAAGACGAATTGAAGTTGGCACTCAACGAATTTTACGAACCCACTGGACAGCCGAAATTGCTGGAAGTCTTTACACCTCGAACCGTAAACGATGTGGTTCTGACCGATTATTTTAAGAACTTGAAGTAGTCTCTCTTATTTTTCGGGCGACAGTCTTTTCAAATCCTTGCCGCTGGGAGCTTCGTATACTTCGAGATCGAAATACTTTACTGCCGCGAGAAGATGCTCAAAAATATCGGCCATGATATGCTCGTAATTGGCCCAACGCCTGTCGCTTGAAAACATATAGATTTCCAGGGGAATCCCTTGGGGAGTGGGAGCGAGGTGGCGAACCATAATGGACATATCTTTATTGACGGCCGGGTGATTTTTTATATAAGAGTCAGCATACTTTCTAAAAACCCCCAAGTTAGTTTGGTTTCTTCCATTGATCAGCAAACTTTTATCGGCCTGATTGTCGGTGTTGTACTTACTAATATCTTTTTGTCTGTGATCGAGGTAGGCAGCTACAAGCTGAATTCTTTTCAAGTTTTCCACATTTTGTTCAGACAGATATTTTATGCTGTTTACGGCAATATAGATTGATCTTTTAATCCTTCGTCCTCCGCTTTCCTGCATCCCTCTCCAGTTTTTAAAAGAATCTGAAATGAGGGCATAAGTAGGGATGGTGGTGATGGTTTTGTCAAAATTACTCACCTTTACCGTAGCGAGATTGATCTCCATCACATCTCCATCTGCACCGTATTTTTCCACGGTAATCCAGTCACCTATACGCACCATATCGTTGGCAGCTACCTGTATACTTGCTACAAACCCCAAGATAGAATCTTTAAAGATGAGTAGAATAACGGCAGAAGCAGCTCCCAGAGCGGTAATAAAGGCCATAGGGTCTTTGTCGGTGAGCATGGTAAAAATATAAATACCGGCTATAATCCAAGTAAAGATCATAAACACCTGTAAAAAACTGTCCAAAGGTTTGTCTTTGTACGCTTCTTTGGTAAGCAGGTAGTTTTTCATGGAGCGAAGTAGACTCCTAATCAGCCATACAGTAAGAACGGCGATATAGAGGTCGGTGAGTTTCAAGAAGAAAACCTTCCATCCTTGGAAATCAGTGAATATAATAGGAATGAGTTTAATGATAAGGATAAGAGGAATGATATGTGCAATGTATTTTGGAAAATTACTCTGCACCAGAAAATCGTCGAAAGTTGTCTTAGTCTTTACCGAAAAGACATCAAACGACTTGATTATAATTAATTTGAGTAATCGATCGATTAGAAATATTACAAAACACAGTACCAGTATATTCACCCATAAATTTAAGTGTTTTGCGAGTCCTTCTGAAACTCCTTGTTCAATGGCAAAATTATAAAATTTACGACTCCATTCAAATACCGATTCCAGTTGCAATTGCATAAAAACTAATTTTGATGGGATTGTGAAGTGCAAATGTAAGTTGGAAAACTGAAAAGAAAAACTTTTTAAGAATAACTAAAAAGGTTGTACTCGATAATACACATAAAAAAACCCGGAAAAATCCGGGTAGTATTGTAAATATTTGAGATGTATTTACGATCCGAGAAGCGCAAAGAACTTGTCGAGATTTGGGATAATCACGATACGAGTACGCCTATTTTTGGCTCTGTCTTCCGGTGTGTCATTAGACGCTATAGGCATAGTACTTCCGCGACCGGCGGCGATAAGCTGTTTAGGATCTACCTTGTACTTGTCTTGCAACAATCGGATAATAGCGGTAGATCGCTGCACACTCAACTCCCAGTTGTCTTTGATATAAGCGCCTTCCTTTACCTTTTGCGAATCGGTATGACCTTCTACCATAACTTCCATACTGGGTTCTGAATTAATCACATCAGCAAGTTTTTGCAACAATCCGTAAGCTTTGCTGTTTACTTGGTAGCTACCACTTCTAAACAATAGCTTGTCGGAAACGGAGATCATCACCACGGTTTGGTCTACATTGATATCGATATCTTCACTGTTTGAATTATCTGTAATAGACTTCTTCAAATTGTATGAAATAGCGATATTGATCGAATCTTCAAGAGTACGAGCCTTGGCCAGTTCAGCGGGATCTACCTTTGAAAGCGTTTCCAGCATTTTTTTCTTAGTATTGTTTGACATCACTGCCAAATCGCCTACCTGTACTAGCTTTTCATCGTTTTCGGCCGTGAGAGAGCTGATTTTGGCATTGTAGTCGGCCACTCTCGACTCTATTTTGGAAAACTTATCTTCCAGTGCTTCCTTTTCTACTGTTGTTTTTTGTAAAACACTCCTAGTGTTATTGAGGTCATTTTCAAGCGCCACATATTTCTTTTTTGAAACACAAGAAGTGGATGCTACCGCGACCAATACGGATAGAGCTATTGCTTTATTGATCATAATTGATATAAGTTAGAATTACAAGTTTAGTCCCTTTAATAACGATTTATACACGGGTATCTTGTATACTCCGAGCTGTAAAAATGCTATTTTAACATTTCTTTAACGTATAAGGCTTTCCGCAATATACAACAATCTTTGCGATGTTCTATGCCCTTTAGTAAAAGTTGGAGAAAACTGTTTTTACCGTATTATTGCTTGAATTACAACTGTACGGATTACCTTTGCGCGCAAATCAGTAAAGTCAAGCTAAATATGACCAGAGTTGTAATAACAGGATTAGGAGCGGTAACTCCCTTGGGACATACCGTAGACGATTTTTGGAATAACAGTGTGGCAGGGAAGAGCGGTGCTTCAAAAATCACCCGATTTGATGCTTCACAATTTAGAACCCAGATCGCTTGTGAGGTCCGTGATTTTGCACCCCAAACTCTACTCGACAGAAATGACATCAAGAGGAGTGATCTCTTTACACAATACGCGATGTATGCAGCGGTACAATCGTGGAAGGATTCGGGGCTCGATATAAGCCAAATGGATCCTTTTGACGTAGGAGTTATTTGGGGAAGTGGACAAGGAGGTATGGAAACCTATGAGACCGAGGTAACCAATTATGTAGAAGGTAACCGACAACCTAGGTTCAATCCTTTCTTTATTCCCAAATTGCTAGTCAATATGCCCTCTGGAATGATTTCTATGAAATTGGGATTGATGGGTATTTGCTACACTCCCGTTTCTGCCTGTGCTACTTCCAATACTGCCATAATGGATGCCTACAACTACATCAAGCTCGGCAAGGCCAAGGCTTTTATCACCGGAGGTTCAGAAGCGGGTATCACCTCAGCTTCCATAGGCGGATTTTCAGCTTTAAAAGCCATGTCTAAGCGCAACGACGATCCGGAAAAGGCAAGTAGACCTTTCGACAAAGACCGGGACGGATTTTTGATGGGAGAGGGTGCCGGTGCACTGGTATTGGAAGAATACGAGCATGCCAAAAAACGCGGAGCAAAAATCTATGCAGAAGTAGTAGGTACGGCAATGACCTCCGATGCCTACCATATGACCTCACCACACCCCGAAGGAATAGGAGCAGCAAAATCCATGCAACTGGCTCTACAGGAAGCCGGATTATCTCCTGAAGATGTAGACTACCTCAATGTTCACGCTACCTCTACCGGACTCGGAGATTTGGCGGAGCTAAACGGAGTGGAAAAGGCCTTTGGCTTTCCTGAAAAATTACACATCAGCGGAACCAAATCCATGACTGGACATTTACTCGGCGCCGCTGGAGCTATAGAAGCTATTTTGTGTGTAAAAGCGATAAACAACAATATCGTTCCACCGACCATCAATGTGGAGCAATTGGACGAAGCCATCGACCCGAGATTTAATATCGTAACAGGCAAGGCTTTTCACAAAGAAGTCAAAGTAGCCATGAGCAATGCCTTTGGATTCGGCGGACATAATTCGACTGTGGTTTTAAAAGAAGTATAGTGCTATACCCCAAACAGATTTTTAGGATATAGCACTAACCTCAGAGCAACTGTTGTTTTGATTTTCTTTAACGAGAAATTAGAACATCAGTTTGAATCCGCCGTTCACTACAAAGCCATCTACGGGAGCATAAATATCTCTAAACTGAGGGTTGCTCAGGCTGCCGGTGTAAATAGTGTCGAATCGAGTTTGTCGTGTATCGAGTATATTTTCTAGATTAAAAAAAATGGAAAGATGTTCTCCCAATTTCTTTTCCGACATAATTCCCGTGATCCAATACGATTTCCCGGAGGCTCCGTCACTGAGTTTTTGGGGACTGTAGTAATACGCTTCAAGTCCTATCCAGAAATTCTCGTGCTTCTCATACATCAGTACATTATTTAGCCGGTGTTTTGCCACTAGGGGGTATGCGAGTTTGCTGTTGCCATAGTGTTGTTTTACATCGGCATAGGTATAACCCACAAACAGTTTAAAATCTTTGTAGCTCCATTTCATATTGGCCTCGACACCCTGAGTATCTACATATCCATCCGGTTGTATAAATCTGTAAAAATGATCTTCTCCTAGCGAGAGTATCAAAGGATCGTCTATTCGGGTATAGAACAGGAGAGCATTTGTAGAGAGGCTTAGATCACCCGATATAGGCCATCGGTAGTTGATATCCAGATTTATTCCAGTCGATCTTTCGGCCTCGCAGTTTTCAATGTCGAGTGGGAGTATATCTCTAAACTGTAAACGCTCGGTATCTTCGGTAAAAATACTCGGTGTTTTATATCCCAATCCACCACCTGCCCGAAAAGTCAGGCGCTTGGAAGGTTCGTACATCAGCGAAAACCTCGGAAGGATAAAACCGCCGTAATCACTCTGATAATCTGCTCTCAATCCGGTTTCCAGAGTCCATTTTTCCGACATATTCCAGATATTTTGGACAAAAGCTCCGATAGTAGTATTTGAAAAACCGAGATTTTGCTCTGGATCTCCCTGGTGTTGTGTAAAATTTTCAGTCCACAGATTAAGTCCGCCAACCCACTCTGTTTTTTCGCCCAAAGCAGCTATATTCACCTCTGAAAATGATGACAGTTGCTCTCCGCCAAAAGCGTATTCCGGTATGCTGATGTCACGATTGAAAAGGCTTATACTGTTTTTAATCTGCAGTTTTGTGCGTTCAGAAAATTTATGTGTTACCAGTAATTGAGTGGAAATCCGATCGGTGTTGTTCTGTTCAAAATATCCCGTATCGCTTTTACGATCTATAAAGTCTATACTTCCACCCAAGCGATCTTCGGTAACGTAATTAAGTCCCAATTGTAATTCTGTTTTTTCGAAGTAGAAGAACATTTTTGGATTTAGAGTAAAGCGTTCAAAATCGGGAATAGCCGTAAGTCCTATATCAGCCGGATCGTAGGCAGTTCCTTTATTGTAAGAAGAAAAGACGGTAAGCCCTATTTTTCCGTATTTTTCGGCATAAAAACCACTGAGATCGAGTCCGAGTGCCGAAGTTCCGTTGGCCATAAAATTGAGTTGTCGTTTTTCTTCGGGAGTTCTAGAAATCAGGTTTACCAGTCCGGCAATAGCCCCGCCGCCGTACAGTGTAGAAGAAGATCCCTTAATCACCTCCACCTGTTTGAGGTCTAAAGGTGCAATTTGCATCAAGCTGAGTCCTCCGGAATACCCCGAATACAAGGGCAAACCATCCCGTAGGAGCTGAGTGTATTTTCCGTCCAGACCTTGGATACGAATACTCGAATTATAACTCGTTGCCGAGGTTTGCTGTGTTTGTATCCCGGTGCTTTCATTGAGCAACATTCGAATATCTCCCGGTTTCATATTTTCTTTTTCGGCCAGTTCTTCTCCGGCGATAAATTCTATACGAGTTGGAATATCTTCGATGGTTCGCGTACTGCGTGTAGAAGTGATAATTACTTCCTCCATTTCTTCATGAGATTCCTGCAGATAATACACCTGATGTTGCCGATCTGAGGGAAGGGGAAAAGACAGTTCGACCTCCAGGGGTTCATATCCTATATATTGGATAAAAAGGGTGTACGATCCTTCAGGAATATCGGAAAGGGAAGCCTGTCCATTACTGTCGGTTGAAGTTCCTTTGTTTAACGACTTAATAAACAGTGACGCTCCAAATAGCGGATTTTTAGAAGTTTGATCTTTGACAGTAGCTTCAAAAGTATATTGAGCATAGGTTATGCCGCATACCAATAACAACATAATCGTGAGAGAAATACAATGTTTCACGGGTAAAATAAATAAGGTTAAAAAAAATGATTAGACACGAAATGCGGCAGACACACGTGGAGGTCTAAACAAAGTCTTTAAAAGTGCGGTATAGGAATTAGCTTTATAAAAAGAGACTTTTATAGGAGAAGGATTTTCTGTCACCACAAGCTTGCAATCAAAAGATTGAAGTATAAAACCCGGACAACCATTACAAGTAAAAAAAGGAGAACAGGCAGCACAACTGTGATCGTCGGGTTCATTATGTGTATCGTTGCAATCAAGGTGTATGCCGTTGTCCCTGCAGTCGTCGGTAAAAGTACAACAGGGAACACTAGCCAAGCTTAGGCAAAGCGCAGCCATAATAACAGCCAAATACTTCATAGGGCTAAGGTATAAATTTTATCAAAAAATATGAATAATCATTTAAGCATTCATTTTTCGGCCCATATTTTTTCGTGATTTTACATGAGAATACCACAGGAACAAAAGTTGCATATCGATGTACAATGAATTGCACACACAAAGTTCCTTACCGTCAAACAGTTAAAATTTTAAGCTATAACTTCCTCAAATTTTTACTTGTACAAAAGCAAAACAATCCTATATTTGCAGCTCAAAATTTGCGGTACAGCTAGCGCTGTATATGGTTTTGGGGAGATACTCAAGCGGCCAACGAGGACAGACTGTAAATCTGTTGGTTTTACCTTCGCAGGTTCGAATCCTGCTCTCCCCACAAAGATTTAACCCCTCCAGCGTCAAAAGCCACAGGTTTTTGTAAGCTGGAGGGGTTAAATCTTTGAGTAAGGGGCACCCTTACGGATCACCGAGCGCAGCGAGGTAATCTGAGACTTGGAGAAGGGGAGAAAGTCCTATCAACTAACAAACCACAAACTAACCAACTGCAAGACCATGGCGAGGAGCGCCGGCGTAGCAAAGCGCGACGTGGTCATCTCTTTAAAAAACCACAAACTAATCAACTACAAAACTATCTGCTCTGAAATCTTAGCAATAATATCGAAGCTTTCCGCTTGAAAATCTACTTTGATGGTATCCGTTTGTTTGTTAAACCAGGTAAGCTGTCGTTTGGCAAACCTTCGGGTGTTTTTTTTGATCTCCGCTACGGCAAACTCCAATTCGCAATCTCCTTTGAGGTAGCTAAACAATTCTTTATAGCCAACGGTTTGAAGGGCATTGAGATTCTGGTGGGGGAGCAGTCTTTTAACTTCTTCCAGCAGGCCGTTTTGCATCATAATATCTACTCGGCGATTGATGCGGTCGTAAATCAGTTCTCGATCGGCGTCGGGAGCTACGGAAATAATCTGGAAAGGGCGGGATTGTTTTTTGCCCTTGAGAAAGGAGGAGTAGGGTTTTCCAGTTCCTCTGCTTATTTCGAGTGCTCTGATAAGCCGATGGGGATTGTGGAGATCTACCTGATGGTAATAAGAGGGATCTCGTTTTTTTAACTCCCGCTGCAATGCGGTAATGCCTTCTTGCTGTAGTGTGTTATTTAACGCATTGCGTACTTCCTGTGGCACCTCGGGAAAATCGTCGAGTCCGTATAGCACGGCATTTACATACAGACCGCTTCCTCCGGCCATGACTACGATATCGTGTTTTTGGAAGAGTTTGTCCAAAAGATTTATGGCATCATTCTCAAAATCACCTACCGTATAGGTCTCGAATATGCTTTTGTGTTGAATAAAGTAATGAGGAGCCGCCGCGAGTTCTTTCGCCGAGGGAACGGCGGTACCTATAGTCATTTCCTTGTAAAACTGCCTGGAGTCTGCAGAGATAATAGCAGTGTTGAAATGCTTGGCAAGTTGAATGGCGAGGGCAGTTTTGCCAATAGCCGTTGGCCCTATAACGCTAATCAGATATTTGTGGTGTTTTGGTTTCAAGTATTGGTGAATTCTACAATTTTATAACCTTTGTTTTTTCTGAGATAAGACTGTATAATATGCTGCGTATCTGCCGTATTACTCATAGCAGTAAGCACCTGTCGAAGTATTTTAATATTGTTGATTTGATAGTTGAGATCAAAGAATGCAATACCTTTAAAAACAGAGTTTTCTATCATCACTACACTTCGTTCACCAGTACTGCGCCCTCGATCTACGACAAGCATATTGGGATGGGGATAGCTGTATTTGCTTAGCGCGCTTTGCACTCGTTTGTTGTATTCCTCCGCCGACTCTTCGGCTATACAAGCTCCGTGACATTTTTGCACGGTATAATTGTGACAGTGCTTTTTCGCCTGAGATAATCCGTTGTGTTTCATACACAATTCAAACTCTTCGGTCAGCTTGTACAGCAGGTTTTTGGCCTCGTGTTCGGAGGTAAAGGTGGTTATCGGATTCAAACTCTTTTTGTATCTCCCCCCTGCACGCTCTACATAGAGGCGGAGGTAGCCCTTTTCATCGGCATTGCAATAGAGTCCGTAAGAGAACAGCGCATTTCTGTATTGAGGGTTGTATTTTGGTTTGTTTTTTCTGATCTCGTCGTGTTCCTTTAGCGCTGCGATAAGAATACTACCGGTTTCTTCATAGGTGATTGCGCTGACTTCCTGCTGTATGAGTTTCCACTTTTTTCCGGTACGCGAAAACTCTTTGTTTAGCTTGTTCTTTATGTTCTTGCTCTTTCCTATAAAAACAATATTGCCGTCTTTGCGGTGAACGTAGTACACACCCGTTGTTTCCGGAAGGTCTTCTATAATATTGAGCAGTTTGGGCGACAGTGTCCCGGTATCTTCAGATTTGATAGTTTCTGTGACTATGGTTTTGGATTGATCTTTGGCGAGAAGTAACTTAAACAGTTTTACCGTGGCCAGAGCATCGCCGTTTGCCCGGTGTCTGTCGCTTACCGGGATGCCGAGCGATCGCACCAGTTTACCGAGACTGTACGACTCGGCTTCGGGAATTAGTTTTTTGGAGAGTTCTACTGTACAGAGGGTTTTTCTCTTAAAATCAAATCCGAGGCGTTGAAATTCGGTACGGAGTATACGGTAGTCGAACTGAGCATTGTGAGCTACGACAGTACAGCCTTCTGTAATCTCAACAATGCGCTTTGCCACCTCGTAAAACTTTGGGGCCGACTGTAGCATAGCATTGTTTATCCCGGTCAGTTTTACCACAAAGGGCTGTATGTCTCTTTCAGGATTGATCAAGCTGATAAAACGGTCGGTTACCTTGTGTCCGTCAAAGCGGTGTATGGCTATTTCGGTGATACCTTCTTCATTGTATTGTCCTCCCGTCGTTTCGATGTCTAGTATTGCGTACATATATGCTATGCTCTGACTCTGTGCACAGAAACCGTCCTGTTGGGAGGTGTTCTGAAAAAAATTAATGATAATTCCTCGCCCCAAATATACTACTTCCTATTCTAACCATAGTGCTGCCGCAGTCTATAGCTATCTTGTAATCCCCGCTCATCCCCATGGAGAGAATCCGGATTTCTGAATCGATAGAGGCTGCCTGATCAAATAGTTCTTTTAGTCCGCCAAACTCTTTTCTTATCTGGGCTTCACTATCTGTAAAAGTAGCCATCCCCATAAGTCCGACCACCTTTACATGAGTCAACTCCCGTAACTCATTCGATTGCAACAATGCTAATACCTCACTCTCATCCAGTCCGAATTTGGTCTCTTCTTCTGCGATGTGCACCTGCAGTAGGCAGGAAATACTGCGTTGGTATTTTGACGCTTGTTTGTTTATCTCTCTCAGGAGCTTCAGACTGTCTACCCCGTGAATGAGGGAGACGTATTCGGCCATATATTTTACCTTGTTTCGCTGGACATGACCTATCATATGCCATTCGATATCCTTGGGCAACTGCTCCCATTTTTCGGTCATTTCCTGTATTTTGTTTTCTCCAAAAATTCGCTGTCCGGTCTCATAGGCCTCCATAAGGTCGGCCACCGGTTTGGTTTTGGAAACTGCAACAAGACTAACCCCTTCGGGCAATGCTGATTTTATTATTTTTAGATTCTCTGCTATGCTCATTATTATTTTTTTTGTGGGGGCTTTGCACTGCAACCTTTTTGTGAGGGCTTTGCACTGCAACCTTTTTGTGGGGTCGTTGCAGTGCAACGACCTTACATATACTACAACAACCATATATGCTGTACATATAAAGCCGTTGCAGTGCAACGGCTCTACGAGTTACAAAAACATCGATGATATTTTTTCTGCTTTTTTGCTCTCGCTGTAATCGTAAAATCCTTCTCCCGATTTCACTCCCAATTTCCCTGCGGTGACCATATTTACCAAGAGGGGACAGGGGGCGTATTTCGGGTTTTTAAATCCGTCGTACATCACATTCAGTATAGACAGGCAAACGTCCAATCCGATAAAATCGGCCAGTTGTAGCGGTCCCATAGGGTGGGCCATCCCCAATTTCATCACGGTATCGATTTCGGCAACTCCGGCTACGCCGTGATAAAGGGTTTCTATCGATTCGTTGATCATAGGCATCAGTATGCGATTGGCCACAAATCCCGGATAGTCGTTTACCGTTACCGGCACTTTTCCTAGTTGTTCAGAAAGCGAGATGATCGTATTTGCAATCTCATCGGAAGTGTCGTATCCTCGTATGATCTCTACCAGTTTCATCAAGGGTACGGGATTCATAAAGTGCATCCCAATCACCTTATTGGCTCTTCGAGTTGCCGAAGCGATACGGGTAACGGATATAGACGAGGTGTTGGTAGCCAGAATAGTTTCTGCACTACAGTACTCTTCCAGTTTGCGAAAGATGTCGAGTTTAAGATCGATGTTTTCGGTAGCGGCTTCTACGACTAGAGAAACGCCATTCACCCCTTGTTTTAAGTCAGTAGTAGGGTTTATTCTTGCCAGAGTTGCAGTTTTGTCCGCTTCACTGATGGTGTCTTTGGCGATCATGCGATCTAAGTTTTTTGCTATAGTAGCTATTCCTTTTTCCAGCGCCTGTGCTGAAATATCGATGAGTTGTACCTCAAAACCCGATTGTGCAAAAGTATGTGCAATACCGTTTCCCATGGTTCCGGCACCGATAACTGCAATATTTTTCATAGTGTATGTTTAATTTGTTTAGAAATTGGCGATGATTTCCATTGCTACTTTAAGAGCTTCTTTACCGTGAGTGAGTGTCACCACGGGCGTAGTATTATTGACTATGGCATCGGCAAAGGTTTCCAATTCGTCGAGTATGGCGTTGTTTGCCGCTATTTTCGGATTTTCGAAATAGATTTGTTTTTTCACCCCTTCGGCATTTTGTAAAATCAATGCAAATTCGTCCTCCTCTTTAGCTGCATCTTTCATTTTGACAACCTCTACTTTCTTTTCGAGGAAATCGACTGAGATATAAGCATCTCTTTGAAAAAATCGAGACTTGCGCATATTTTTCAAGGAGATTCTACTGGCCGTGAGATTGGCCACACAGCCGTTTTCAAATTCGATACGCGCATTGGCAATATCCGGCGAATTGCTGATTACCGATACACCGCTGGCATTGATGCTCTTTACGGGAGAGTTTACCAAGCTCAATATAATGTCGATATCGTGTATCATCAGGTCTAATACCACAGGCACATCGGTTCCCCTCGGATTGAATTCCGCCAGACGGTGAGCCTCAATGAACATCGGACTACTGATCTTATCTTTCACTGCCATAAAAGCCGGATTGAACCGCTCTACATGTCCTACTTGTCCTTTGAGTCCGTATTTCTCTGCGAGTGCAATGATAGCATCGGCCTCTTCGACCGTATTCGCGATGGGCTTTTCTACAAAGATATGTTTGCCTTTTTTTAGCGCTTTCTCTGCACAGTCGAAATGCGAAAGGGTAGGAGTGACAATATCTACCACATCTACGGCATCAATAAGCTCATCTATGGAAGTAAAAGAAGTATAACCAAATTCTTTGACTACTTTCTGAGCGTTTTTCTGATTTGGGTCGTAAAAACCGACCAATTCGTACTTATCAGATTGATTGAGCAATCGAAGGTGAATTTTTCCAAGGTGTCCGGCACCCAGAACTCCTGCTTTAAGCATAAAAACAATTTATTGATTTCAACAAAAATAAGGTTTTCAGAGCAATCCCACTTAAGAATATAGGGAATATTAACCACAAACTAAGAACTACCAGTTAAGAATTAATCAACTATTGTTGGGTTATTGGGTTAATGGGTTATGGGGTTAATGAGTAACTACAAACCACAAACCGACATTACGGATTTGCCCAATTGTTTTTTCGTTGTAACTTTACCTGCACATCAATTTTTATTACGACCTTGAAAGATACCCTGAAACACAGAGGAAAACGCAATCAGCTCGCAGAAATAGTTGCGAGTAAAGGGGTTTCAGACCCCCGGGTGCTCGATGCCGTGAGGCAGGTACCCAGACATCTTTTTATGGATAGCAGCTTTGAAGATCACGCCTATCAAGACAAGGCTTTTCCCATAGCTGCCGGACAAACCATCTCTCAACCATATACCGTGGCCTTCCAAACCGAATTGCTGGAAGTAGACCCGGGAAGGAAGATTTTGGAAATAGGTACAGGAAGCGGATATCAAACGGCAGTGCTTCTGGAAATGAAAGCTAAGGTGTACACTATTGAACGGCAATTGGAGCTGTTTAAGCGAACCAGCCTTTTCCTTCCCAGGCTGGGGTATCGACCTAAAAAAATGATTTTCGGCGATGGCTATAAAGGACTCCTCGAAGAGGCTCCCTTCGACGGAATTATAGTTACTGCCGGAGCACCGGAAGTGCCCAAAGCACTATTGGCACAACTAAAAATAGGAGGGAGACTGGTGATTCCAGTAGGTGATGACCCCCAGATTATGACCTTATTTATTCGGAAATCAGCAAAGGAATTTGAAAAAAGTGAATTCGGAGAATTTCGTTTTGTGCCGCTGTTGGAAAATAAGAATTGAAAGGGTAGAGAATTGTCGGGTTGTGTCAAAGAATAGCTATTCAGCGTTTCATCTCCTACAACGCAATACACTACGATTATGATTTTTGAAAGTAAAAGCAAATAAATTATACCTAACTGCTTGTCAATTAAAAAAACTTTTGGATATTTGTTCAAGCATGAAAAGACATTTTATACATATTATTACTGTCATTACTGTGGTGATTCTGTCGCCTTAGCGGGAAATGGTATGTATAAAACGATTTGAAAAGCCTTTCCTGTATTCTTGGAAAGGCTTTTTTGTTTTAAAGTAGTTATTGTGATACAGTATAGCATTATTATTGTCATTGTTGTCGTCGATCTGTTTTCGGGTTGATGCGGTGACTTTGTGTGTTGTACAAAAGACCTGTGTCGACCGAAAGCAAGACACAGGTCTTTTGTTTTTTTAGAATATTAATTTTTGGATATGATAACAGAATACAGCTTAAACAACTGTGTATCAACAATGTAGTATCTCATTGGAGTATTTGAGTTTAAAGAACGGAAATCGTGTTAAAATACTAGAGATTTTATATGAAATATTTTAGCTGCCCGTAAAGTATTATAGGAAAAACTAATTTTTATTAAAAAATGTTAAATAAGTATAGCAGACAAGTTACACAGGATCCTACACAGCCCGCTGCTCAGGCGATGTTACACGCATTGGGGCTCAGTGATGAAGACCTCAAGAAGCCGCTGATAGGTATTGCGAGCACCGGTTATGAAGGTAATCCGTGTAATATGCACCTCAACAAATTAGCCGAATACGTAAAACAAGGAACGACAGAAGTCGATCTTGTAGGTCTTATTTTTAATACCATAGGGGTGAGCGACGGTATCTCTATGGGGACCGAAGGAATGCGCTATTCCCTTCCTTCCCGAGATATTATAGCCGACTCCGTAGAGACGGTGGTCAACGGAATGTGTTATGACGGAGCTGTAACCGTAGTGGGTTGCGACAAAAACATGCCGGGTGCTCTTATGGGGCTGTTGAGAATAAACAGGCCTTCAGTACTGGTCTATGGAGGAACTATAGCTGCAGGCTGCCACAACGGTAAAAAACTGGATGTGATTTCTGCCTTTGAAGCTTGGGGTAGTAAGGTGGCCGGAAGTATTTCAGAAGACGAGTATAAAAATGTAATACACAAAGCCTGTCCGGGAGCTGGAGCTTGCGGAGGGATGTACACCGCCAATACCATGGCTTCGGCCATAGAGGCTATGGGGATGTCTATACCTCAGAGTTCTTCTGTTCCGGCAGAAAACGACGGAAAAAAAGAAGACTGTATCGCAGCCGGAAAGGCCTTGAGATACTTGTTGGAAAACGATATTAAACCCAGAGATATTGTTACTCGTAAATCGCTAGAAAACGCTTTCCGACTAGTAACAGTTCTGGGAGGATCTACCAATGCAGTCCTTCACTTTATGGCTATTGCCAAAGCCGCAGAGGTACCGTTTTCATTAGATGATTTCAGGAAGATCAGCGAAAGTACTCCACTTCTGGCCGACTTAAAACCGAGTGGAAAATACGTTATGGAAGACCTGCACGAGGTAGGGGGTATTACTGCTGTGTTGAAGTTTATGCTTAAAGAGGGAATGCTACACGGCGACTGCCTGACAGTTACCGGAAAAACTCTGGCCGAAAACCTCGAGGCTTTCCCCGATCTGGAAGAAGGACAAGACATCATACATCCGCTGGACAAACCCATCAAAGAAACCGGACACATCCGCATATTGTTTGGCAATCTTGCCACAGAAGGTGCGGTGGCTAAAATTACCGGAAAAGAAGGGCTTAGTTTTACCGGAAAAGCCAAGGTGTTTGACGGTGAATTTGCCGCTAATCAAGGGATTAGAGAAGGTAAGGTAGAAAAAGGAGACGTTGTGATTATTCGCTATGAAGGACCTAAGGGAGGTCCTGGAATGCCGGAAATGCTCAAACCTACAGCGGCCATAATGGGTGCCGGACTCGGCAAGGACGTCGCTCTTATCACCGATGGGCGCTTTTCAGGTGGTTCTCACGGCTTTGTCGTAGGTCACGTATCTCCCGAAGCTCAAGACGGAGGGAATATCGCATTGGTACAAAACGGAGATACGATCACCATAGATGCGGTAAAAAACACCATAGATGTCGCTCTTACCGAAGAGGAGTTGAACGAGCGAAGAGCCAAGTGGCAACAACCACCGCTAAAACACAAAAAAGGAATACTTTACAAATACGCCAAAACAGTTTCGTCTGCCTCAGAAGGTTGTGTGACAGACGAATTCTAAAATTTTTCACCAATAGGGTGCAAAAAACAAAAGTTGCGCACCCTATAATCGTCCAGCAATAACACATAAGTATGGAAACATTAAAGGAAAGATTAGCAGAAACGGAAACAAAAGCTGCCATAAAAATAAGTGGTGCAGAAGCCGTTATCCGTTGCCTTCTCGAAGAAGGAGTAGATCTGATTTACGGATATCCCGGAGGAGCTATTATGCCGGTATATGACGAATTGTACAAATTTCAGGATCAATTGCGTCATGTACTCACACGTCACGAACAAGGAGCTGCACATGCCGCTCAGGGTTATGCAAGGGTCAGCGGAAAAGTTGGGGTCGCAATGGCTACTTCCGGACCCGGAGCAACCAATCTCGTTACCGGTATTGCAGATGCTCAAATAGATTCTACTCCCTTGGTGTGTATCACCGGTCAGGTAGCCCGTCATTTACTAGGTACCGACGCTTTTCAGGAAACGGATATTATCGGTATATCTACTCCGGTTACCAAATGGAGCTATCAGGTTACCAAAGCTGCTGATATTCCAATAGCACTGGCTAAGGCTTTCTATATAGCGCGTTCCGGACGTCCGGGTCCTGTGTTAATCGACATCACCAAGAATGCACAATTTGAGGAATTTGATTTCACCTATAAGAAGTGTACCGGAATTCGAAGCTATGCACCAAAGCCTTCGGTAAAACCGGAAAAGGTTCAAGAAGCAGCATCCCTGATCAATGCAGCTAAAAAACCATTTATCGTTTTCGGACAAGGAGTAATCCTCGGTAAGGCTGAGACAGAATTAAAAGCATTTATAGAAAAGACGGGAATTCCCGCTGCTAGCACCGCATTAGGACTTTCGGCCTTGCCTTCCAATCACGAATTGTACACCGGAATGGTAGGGATGCACGGTAATTATGCGCCAAACATACTGACTAATGAATGTGATGTTCTCATCGCATTGGGAATGCGCTTTGACGATAGGGTTACGGGTAATCTGGAAACCTATGCCAAACAGGCCAAGGTAGTTCATTTTGAAATCGATCCGGCTGAAGTTGACAAAAACGTAAAAACCGATGTGGCCGTGCTCGGTGATCTCAAAGAAACGCTTGCACAAGTGTTGCCTTTGGTAAACGAAAATAAGCACGAAGCCTGGCATCAGGAGTTTAAAGACAAATATGCCATAGAATACGACAAAGTGATTAAAAACGATCTTTTCCCCGAGAAAGAAAAACTCACTATGGGAGAGGTCATCAGACGTATTAATAAGCGTACAAATTCTGAGGCGGTAATCGTTACCGACGTTGGTCAGCACCAAATGATCGCCTGCCGATATGCCGAGTTTAGTAAAAGTAAGAGCAATGTGACTTCGGGCGGACTCGGAACTATGGGATTTGCGCTTCCGGCAGCTATTGGAGCCAAAATGGGAGCTGAAGAAAGAGAAGTAGTTGCTATTATCGGTGATGGCGGATATCAGATGACTATACAGGAACTCGGAACCATTTTCCAAAATAGGATTCCGGTGAAAATCGTGGTACTCAACAACGACTTTTTAGGAATGGTACGACAGTGGCAACAGCTGTTCTTCGACAAGCGATACGCGTCTACCGAATTGGTAAACCCCGACTTTATCACTATTGCTAAAGGATATCATATCCCAGCAAAACGGGTGACCAAAAGAGAGGAGCTCGACGGAGCCATCGACGAAATGATAGCCTCAGAAGAAGCCTATTTTCTCGAGGTTTGTGTGGAAAGAGAAGACAATGTATTCCCAATGATTCCGACAGGAGCATCGGTAGCCGATTGCAGACTCGAATAAACAAAAGGCCATAATAAAAACCAGAACACGAAAATGAACAATACGTATACCGTTTCCGTATATTCGGAAAACAATATAGGGCTGCTAAACCGCATTTCGGCCATCTTTTTAAAACGACATATCAATATCGAAAGCCTTACAGTTTCGGAGTCTGAAATCGAAAATGTGAGCCGCTTCGTTATCGTTGCAGAGATGAGTGAAGATCAGGTGCAGAAAATAGTAGGACAATTGGAAAAACAGATAGAGGTTATCAAGGCTTATTATCACACCGATGATGAGACCATTTATCAGGAATCTGCACTGTTTAAAATCAAATCGAGCTTGCTTTTCGACGAAAGGCAAATACAAAACATCATAAAAAACAGCAATGCCAGTATCGTTACTGTGGCTCGAGATTTTTTCGTAATTCAAAAGACAGGACGACGTCACGAAACCGATGCCTTGTATAACGAGCTATTGCCTTTCGGAATTATGCAATTTGTGCGCTCGGGAAGAATATCGGTATCGAAAAGCGAAATGAACATATCTGCACTGCTAGAAGAATTCCAAAGTGTCTGATGAAATTTAAAATTAAACTACTGTATTGCAGTAAATTAAACAATCTAAATTGAATATTAAAATAAATAATAAAAATGGCAAATTACTTTAATACGCTTCCGTTGAGGCTACAGTTACAACAGTTAGGAGTATGCGAATTTATGGATAGCTCCGAATTTGACGAAGGTGTAAAAAAACTTCTCGGTAAAAAGATCGTAATCGTAGGTTGTGGTGCTCAAGGGCTCAATCAAGGGCTCAATATGAGAGATTCCGGACTGGATATCTCCTATGCCCTTCGCGAAGAAGCTATTAAAGAGCAAAGACAATCGTATAAAAATGCTACCGGAAATGGTTTTAAAGTAGGTACTTACGAAGAGCTCATCCCTACAGCTGACTTGGTGTGCAACCTGACCCCAGACAAACAGCACACTGCTGTAATCAATGCCATCATGCCTCTGATGAAAAAAGGATCTTCACTGTCTTATTCTCACGGATTCAACATCGTAGAAGAAGGTATGCAAATTCGCAAAGACATCACTGTTATTATGGTAGCCCCTAAATGTCCGGGGTCTGAGGTAAGAGAAGAGTACAAACGCGGATTTGGAGTGCCTACGCTGATTGCAGTTCACCCCGAAAACGATCCTAACGGTGACGGACTTGAGCAGGCTAAAGCCTATGCTGCAGCTACCGGAGGACACCGTGCAGGAGTATTGCGTTCTTCGTTTGTAGCAGAAGTGAAATCTGACCTTATGGGTGAGCAGACTATTTTGTGCGGATTGTTGCAAACAGGCTCTATCCTCAGTTTCGACAAAATGGTAGAAAAAGGTATAGATCCAGCCTATGCTGCCAAATTGATACAATACGGCTGGGAAACCATTACCGAAGCTTTGAAACACGGAGGAATTACCAATATGATGGACCGACTGTCTAACCCCGCCAAGATAGAAGCTTTCAGACTTTCGGAAGAGTTAAAAGACATTATGCGTCCGCTGTTCCAAAAACATATGGACGATATTATGACCGGACACTTCTCAAAAACCATGATGGAAGACTGGGCAAACGACGACAAAAACCTATTGACTTGGAGAAAAGCAACAGGAGAAACTGCTTTTGAAAAAACAGAGATTACCTCAGCACCTATTGCCGAACAGGAATATTTCGATCACGGTGTACTCATGGTAGCTTTTGTAAAATCGGGAGTAGAATTGGCTTTTGAAACCATGACGGAAGCGGGTATTATTGCAGAATCGGCTTATTACGAATCCCTGCACGAAACTCCCCTTATCGCCAATACAATTGCCAGGAAAAAACTCTACGAAATGAACAGGGTTATCTCCGATACCGCTGAATACGGATGCTATCTTTTTGATCACGCCTGTAAGCCTCTACTGGCCGACTTTATGAAAAAGATAGATACCAACGTCATAGGAAAATCGTTCAGTACAGACAATACCGTAGACAACCGAGAACTCATACAAGTCAATGACGCAATAAGACAACACCCTGTAGAAAAAGTAGGTGCCTATCTCCGCGCTTCAATGACCGAAATGAAAAAAATAGTTTAATGACATAAAGCAGCTAAGACTGTTACCCCGGCAAACCCGGGGTAATGGTTTTTATACCTATTGCTCTTATCAGAAAATATTATTATAAAAGTGGGATTCGAAAAGCAGGACTTTAAACACAAATCGACCAACGACGAGATCAGGTCGCGTTTCGACAACGATGTGGAGCGCTTTTCTAATCTTGAAACCGGTCAGAAGACAACCATAGATGCCCCAATTACACTGAGACTCATTACCAAGGCTGCCAAAGCGGCCAATCCAAATGCCACCGATCTGCTCGATGTGGGCTGTGGTGCAGGTAACTACACCCTTAAAATGCTGTCGGAGATTCCCGATCTGAACTGTAGCCTAGTAGATTTTTCACTCCCCATGCTTCGCAGAGCAGAAGAGCGTATTAGTCCGAATACAAACGGACGCATAGAAAGCTTTCACGGAGATATCAGAGACGCCCAATTTTCCGACGGGCAATTCGATATTGTGCTTGCAGGTGCAGTGATGCACCACCTTAGAGATGATGCCGATTGGGAAAGTGTTTTTCAAAAGGTATATCGCATTGTGAAACCCGGAGGAAGTTTCTGGATATCCGACCTCGTCGCTCACGATTCGGAAGAAGTACATACCTTTTTCTGGGAAGATTACGGCAATTACTTAGACGATATTGGAGGCGCCGATTACAGCAAGCACGTTTTTGAATATATAGAAAAAGAAGATTCACCCAGATCGGTGACCTGTCAAATGGAATTACTGAGAAAGACCGGCTTTCAAAAGGTGGAAATTTTACATAAAAATGGTTGTTTTGCCGCTTTTGGTGGCATTAAATAACGAAGGAGAAATACCTCATTTTATAAACAACAAGCCGAAAACAGAAAAGACTTATGGATGTGACTACAAAATATATACCTGCATTAGAACAGGTAAAAGAAGCAGCAGCGACCTTAGAAGGAGTAGCAGAGCGTACACCACTTTCTTATAGCATCACCTATTCAAGTGCATTTGATGCAAATATTTTTCTGAAACGAGAAGACCTGCAAGTGGTTAGGTCATACAAAATCAGAGGAGCATACAATAAAATCCGATCGCTTTCTGAAGACGAAAAAGCTCGTGGTATTGTCTGTGCCAGCGCGGGAAATCACGCGCAGGGAGTAGCGATGTCGTGCAATAAATTGGGAATAAAAGGAACCATCTATATGCCCGTTCCTACCCCTAAACAAAAAATAGGTCAGGTGAAAATGTTTGGCGGAGACTATATAGATATCGTATTGGAGGGAGATACTTTTGACGATTCTAATAAGGCAGCTCTGGCAGAGTGCAAGAGATTGGGCAAATCTTTTGTACACCCCTTCGACGACGAAAAAGTGATAGAAGGACAGGGTACAGTGGGGCTGGAAATACTGCAGCAAACAGATACTCCTATCGATTATGTGTTTGTTCCCGTTGGTGGAGGCGGACTGGCTTCTGGCTTGTCTACAGTGTTCAACGCCCTTTCTCCAAACACCAAGATTATAGGAGTAGAGCCCGAAGGGGCTCCTTCAATGAGTAAGTCTATTGCCAATAACCAAAATACCGAGCTGGAGCATATAGAAAAATTTGTAGACGGAGCTGCTGTAAAAAGGGTAGGGGACAAAACCTTTGAAATATGTAAACAATTGCTTCACGAGGTCATCACTGTACCCGAGGGAAAAGTTTGTCAAACCATACTCGACCTCTACAACAAAGATGCTATAGTCGTTGAACCGGCCGGTGCGCTTACCATTTCTGCACTAGATTTTTACCGGGATAAAATAAAAGGTAAAACTGCAGTTTGCGTGATAAGCGGAAGCAATAACGATATTACCCGAACCCCTGAAATCAAGGAAAGAGCATTGCTATACGCCAATTTGAAACACTATTTTATTGTGCGCTTCCCACAACGGGCGGGAGCACTTAAAGAATTTGTAGCGGATATACTCGGTCCTAGCGATGACATTACCCATTTTCAATACACCAAAAAACACAGCAGGGAAAACGCTCCTGCAGTGGTGGGTATTGAACTCAAAAGTGAGGCCGATTTGGCCCCGCTTATTGAGCGTATGAAAAAACACCATTTTTACGGGGATTACCTGAATAACAAACCAGATTTGTTTCAGTTTTTAGTGTAAATTAGAGGTGTTTGTAATCAGGTTTAAACAGACTGCTAACCACAAATATCTAAAGCCATGAAAAATGTAGAAGAAGCCTTCAGAATCAAAGAGTTATTACATCAGCAAAGTTATCTCTCTAAGGGAATTCTCCGGAAGTGGGAAGGTCCGTTTACCAAGGTGTATTCTACGATTAGAACCCAAAATGACCAAGGAGAGTACGGTCCTACCTTACTCGGATCAGTACCCGATATGGATGGAGATTCGGCCTTGGAAGCTCTAGATGCAGCCTGTAATGCTTACGATCAAGGACAGGGCTTATGGCCTACCATGAGAGTAGAGGATCGCATTACTTGTATGGAGAAGTTTGTGACTCAAATGAAAACCAAAAGAGAAGAGGTAGTCAAACTCTTGATGTGGGAAATAGGAAAAAGTCTGCCCGATTCTGAAAAGGAATTCGACAGAACTGTAGCCTATATCTACGACACTATAGAAGATTACAAACAGCTCGATAGAGATAGCGCTCGATTTGCAAAGCAAGACGGGGTATATGCCCATATCCGCCGAGGACCGCTAGGAGTGGTGCTCTGTATGGGGCCGTACAACTACCCGCTAAACGAAACCTTTGCACTGCTTATTCCCGCACTCATCATGGGAAATACCGTAATCTTTAAACCGGCAAAGCACGGGGTTTTGTTGCTTACTCCGCTGCTGGAAGCCTTTAGAAACAGCTTTCCGGAAGGAGCGGTAAATGTGATTTTCGGTAGAGGAAGGGTAGTGGCAGCCCCGATTATGGCTACCGGTCGCGTTGATGTATTGGCACTGATTGGCAATAGCAAATCGGCCATTGCACTACAAGACCAACACCCTAATAAGAACAGATTGAGATTGGTTATGGGACTGGAAGCTAAGAACCCGGCCATTGTATTGCCCGATGCCGATCTCGACCTGGCCATAGACGAGTGTATTTCAGGAACCTTGTCTTTTAACGGACAGCGTTGTACAGCACTCAAAGTGCTCTATGTACACGAAGACATTGTAGATGAGTTCAACAAGAGGTTTTCAGAGAGAGTTGATAGCCTTAAGTTCGGCAACCCTTGGGAGCCCGGAGTGATGCTTACTCCACTTCCTGAACCCGAAAAACCGGGCTATATACGACAACTGATAGATGATGCGGTAGACAAAGGAGCAAAGGTGATCAACAAAAGGGGAGGAGAAGTATCTGAAAATTATATCTTTCCCGCTGTACTTTATCCCGTAAGTAAAGAGGCTCGCGTGTACAGTGAAGAACAATTCGGTCCCGTGATTCCCATACTTCCCTTTAAAAGCATACGAGAGCCTCTAGACGATATGGCCGATTCTAATTATGGGCAACAGGTGAGTCTGTTTGGAAAAAACATCAAAACCCTGGCTCCGCTCATCGATACCCTGGTAAATTTGGTGTGCAGAGTAAATCTCAACAGTTCTTGCCAAAGAGGTCCTGACGTTTATCCGTTTACGGGAAGAAAGGATTCTGCCGTGGGAACCCTCAGTGTTCACGATGCCCTGCGTTCGTTTTCTATCCGAACTTTTGTAGCGTCTAAAGACAACGATTACAACAGACAAATACTCGAAGAGTTGTTAGACAGCAAGGCTTCCAACTTTGTCAATACAGATTATATTTTGTAGGATATTAGAGAAAAATTTATATATCCACCGTCACCGTTTGATAAGGCTTCATCGTTGTAGGCTATGCCGATACGATGGGGCTTTTTTGTGGTTTGTGGGTTAATGGGGTAATAGGTTAATGAGTTACTAAGTTAATGGGGAATGAGATTGGCGAATTGTTTATATTTGTATATAAGCTGTTATAAAAGCACAACATTATTAAACTTCAATGGAATTAATCATCATCTTGGCACTCATCGTACTGAACGGTATTTTTGCTATGTCGGAACTGGCATTGGTGTCTTCTAGAAAATTCAAGCTCGAAAACGCTAAAAGAAAAGGCAGTGAAGGAGCCAAAATCGCATTAGATCTATACGAACACCCCACCAAATTTTTATCTACTGTCCAAATAGGAATAACGCTTATCGGAATTTTATTGGGTGTTTACAGCGGCGAAAACTTGACGAATGATGTAGTTGATATTCTAAACAATATTAAAGTTTTACAGCCGTATTCACAGCAGATAGCCACCGTTGTAATCGTAGTAGCCATCACTTATTTTTCCATTGTACTGGGCGAGCTTTTACCCAAGAGAATAGGAATGACATTTCCGGAACCGATTATTACCATAGTCGCCAAACCTATGAGATGGCTGTCTATACTGACTTCGCCTTTTGTTTGGTTGCTCACAGTTTCGAATAATTTTTTACAGCGGTTGTTAGGGATAAAAAGCAATGTAGAAAATGCGGTGTCTGAAGAAGAGATAAAATCTATTGTAAAAGAAAGCGCAGAAAGTGGCGAGATTGAAGATATAGAGCAGAATATTGTAAATCGGGTTTTTGAATTTGGAGACAGGAGGGTAAACTCGCTGTTTACACATAGGAGCGATATTGTCTATTTTAATGTAGGCGATAGCTATGAAGCGATTAAGACCAAGATCAACGAAGAAAAACATTCCGCATATCCTGTTTCTACTTCAGATAGTATAGACGATATTATAGGAATTGTACTGATAAAGGATTTGTTTACATCCGATACCGAAGGGGAGTTCCATTTAAAAGATCACCTTGTTACCCCTATGTATTTCAACGAGAGTACAAGCGCTTATAAAGTTCTAGAAGTGTTTAAGGAGGAAAAAATACACTACGGAATCGTAGTTGACGAATACGGAACGGTACAGGGAATGGTCACTATGGACGATATATTGGATGCTTTAATTGGCGAAGCCACAGAGGTAGACCAAGAAGAATATCAGATAACACAACGGGATGAAAACAGTTGGCTGGTTGACGGCAAATACGCCATACACGAGTTTACCAAATACTTCGAAATCGACTTGACCGACGAGCAATACAACAAATTTACCACCGTAGCCGGACTGGTCATATTCGAATCAAATGAAATCCCCAATGTTGGAGACCGGGTGTTTGTAGAAGACTACATTTTGGAGGTGATCGACAAAGACGGACAGAAAATAGACAAAATATTGGTTACTAGAAACGGAACCGCTACTTAAATTGTATAACAAAAGTAATTGCTATGAAACTAACCCAGAAAGCTCGAGATATTTACTCACAGATAAGCGCTGAATCTACCAAACTTGGAACCTTGAGAAAGCTTGCTAAGGAGACTGGAAACAATCATCAATTAGCTTTGGAATTGTGGGCTACAGGCGAGTATTTACCCAGATTGTTTGCCATTCTTGTAATGGATAAAAAACAGCTCTCACAAGATGTCGTCGACAATCTGGTCGGGGATATGCAAAATCACAACTTTGACGAACGCAATTATCTGATGGATTGGCTAATGGCTAATCAGCTTACCAAGAGTAAAGAGACCATAGCACTTATTGAAAGCTGGGAAAACAGTTCTTCTCCGCTGCAAAGGCGCATTTATTGGTATTATCAAGCCAGGTTGAGATGGACCGGACAAACCCCTCCGGAAAATACAGCATACTTGCTTTCAGCTATAGAAAACAATATGGCTACGGAAGAACCAGAAGTTCAATGGGCTATGAATTTCACCGCGGGTTGGATTGGGGTATACGATAAAAATTACCGCGACCGTTGTATAAAAATCGGCCTAGATTCCGCCTTGTACAAGGATGAAAAAGTTGCAAAAGGATGTACTCCAAACTATTTGCCGGCATTTATAGAGATTGAGGTGAGAAAAAGAGAAAAATAAAATACTATATCTGGAATTATCAATTTTCAAATTGTATTATAATATATATTATGTAAAATAGTATTTTGTAAAATACTTCCCCATTGTATAGATATTGTTATAGATAAATATTTAATAGACTGTCGCCAAGCACGGTTAATTTAATATGAGTATTAACTTCTCAAAACTTGGTCAAATAAAAAACCGTTTAAAATAAAATCATTTAGCGAGTTTATTTCAAACGGTTTAGACTTTATTATACCGCTTACTTATTCTTTATTATAAGTAGCTGCTGCTTGAACCTCATCCAATACTCTAAAGAGATTGCCTCCCCAAAGTTTTGCAATTTGCTCTTCGGTATAACCTCTTTTAACCAATTCCAGAGTGACATTAAATGTTTCTGAGGCGTCATTCCAGCCGTATATACCACCGCCACCGTCAAAATCGGAAGAAATCCCTACGTGGTCAATTCCGATTTTATTCACCATATAATCTATGTGGTCTACAAAATCGGCCACTGTAACCGGATCACCGTTTGTGTATAGCGAATCAATGGTCGGTTTGAGTTCCACTTTCAACGCTTCGTATTTAGCATCGTAGTCAGCTCGGTCGGCTTCTGATAAAGCGCGTAGTTTAGCTCCTCTTAAAATCTCAAATCCGTTGGCTTTAGCGCCTTCGTCATAGGCTTTGTTTATCGCATCTCTCATCTTTTTGCTCTTCTCGAGATTTACGTATCCGGCAAATGCAACAGTTTGAACCACTCCTCCATTTTCTTTGATCCACTCCAGTTGTTCGTCGTCCAAATTACGACTGTGGTCACAGAGTGCGCGGGCTCCGGAATGTGAAGCGATTATAGGGGCTGTTGTGATATCCAACATATCCCGCATAGCTTTTTTAGACGGATGCGATATATCGATCATAATGCCGTATTTATTCATCTCAGCGACAACTTGTTTTCCAAGATCGCTCAGTCCGTTGTGCAGCCATGTACTATCGGCTTCTCCCGTGTTGGAATCGCTCAACTGACTGTGACCGTTGTGAGCCAGTGACATATACCTCGCTCCTCGTTCCCAAAACTCTTTTACACGGCTGATATCAGTCCCAATGGGATAAGCATTTTCTACCCCGAGCATAGCTACTTTTTTTCCTTCCGCAGCTATTTTTCGCGCCTCTTCAGAAGTCAGAGCAAGTCCCATTTTATCCGGAGCAAATTCCTCGGTAAACCAATGCACTGCATTAAACTTGTCAATAGCGTTTTTGTATGCTTTATCATATCCTTCCTGATCTAGACTCCCCTGTCCGGTATACACGCTAAACCAAATTAAATCCAAACCACCAGATTCTATTTTTGGCAAGTTAACCTGAGTATTTAAATCTTGGGTGTAATTGATACTATCGGTAAAATTTTTTGGGTCAAAATCAACGTGTGTATCCATTGTAAGTACCTTGTCGTGAATTACATGGGCACGTTGTACAGTATCATTTTTAGTGTCGTCATCCTTTTTTTGTTGTTTTGGTTGGTTGTTACAGGCAAATAGCACTGGAAGCACCAAATAAAGTGGAAAGTGTTTTCTCATTGAATTAATAATTAAGTTTTGTGGCAAAAGACTCATAAAAAAGCCTCTATTAGTTTAAAAAAATGAATATACAGTAAAATTTTTTCATTACAAACCGTAAATTATCTTTTTATTTAACTTATGTAATTATACAACTTATCTTATTTTTTAGAATTAAATAACACAATTTTTTAAATTATTTACACTAATTATAGCGATAAAATTATACATTTCGTATTTTGCAACGTCAAATTTCTCTCTGAGAGGGATGTAATTAGGTATGTTTTTTTAAGTTTGCTATTATTACACTTATACGTTTATCAATTCACAATTATAAAGTAGATCATGAAAAGGAAAATTTCTGTTTTAGCAAGTGTTTTAGGCGCTGTTGTTTTTGCCTTCGGACAGGCTCAGAATGCTGAGTGTACTCAAAACCTATCCATTTTTGCTGAGCATGCGAAAAAGAAAGATTACGATTCGGCCTATGATGCATGGAAAATGGTGTATGAAAATTGCCCTACCCTACACTGGGCCACTTATCATTACGGCGAACAGATTTTAAAGCACAAGATTAAAAGCGATGTAGCCAACAAGGATCAGTACATCAAAATGTTGAGCGGACTTTATGAGACCGCTCCAAAAAACTTCCCAGATCGATATACTGAAACAGGGAGTCTTATAGATATGGCTCTTTTAAAGCAGGATAATCAATTGGGTAGCGAAGAGGAGATATACGGTATTCTCGACAAGGCTTTTAAATCGGATAAATCTGCCTTTAAAAGTCCGAAAGCACTATACCTCTACTTCTCTACTCTTGTGGACCTTCAAGAGAAAGGCAAAAAGGATCTTCAGGAAGTTTTTGATGTGTACGACCAGGTTACTGCCAAGATTTCTGAAGAAAATCAGGAACTCGCAGAGACCATTGTAAAGTATGTATCCAAGGAAGAAGCGGGAACACTTTCTGCAAAAGAAAAGCAAATACTTGCGGCCGCTCGACAAAATGGAGCGAGTTATGAAACCATAAGTAGCAGTATCGACACCAAGCTGGGTAACTTAGCAGATTGCGACAATCTTATCCCCTTGTATCAAAAGAATTTTGATGCCAAACAAAACGACCCCGATTGGTTAAAAAGCGCTGCGGGAAAAATGGATGAAAAGGGATGTGCCGGAGATCCTCTGTTTGTAAAACTTGTGGAAGCACTCGACAAGATAGAACCTTCTGCAAATTCGAAATATTATTTGGGTTCGCTGTATGAAGAACAGGGAGATAACACCAAAGCTATGGAGTTTTTTAAGCAATCTATCGACTTGGAAACTGATGCTGTTAAAAAGGCTCAAAGACTGGCCAGTATTGCTTCTAAAGCAAGTAGCAGAGGACAAAAGACTACAGCGCGAAACTATGCGCAACAAGCGTTGGATGTAAATCCGGCTAACGGTACTCCTTATCTCATTATAGCCCACCTCTACGCCAGTAGTGCTAACGAATGTGGAAGTACTCCTTTTGAGAAAAGAGCAGTGTACTGGAAAGCTGCCGAAATGGCTCGAAAAGCAGGGCAAGTGGATCCTTCACTAAAAACTAAAGCGGCTCAGGCGGTGTCGAGTTATGAAGGTCGTGCTCCCAGTAAACAAGATATATTTAGTTCAGGAATGGCCGGAAAAACACTGACCTTCAGCTGTTGGATTGGGGGTAGCGTTAAGGTACCCAACCTATAATGTCTCATAAATTTATAATACCGGGGCCGATTTGGCCCTGGTTTTTTTATTGAAATTGCCTCATGGAGAAATCGATGGGATGTGCTTGTCTATATTGTCATTCCCCACCAATTCTTCAAGACACTGCATCGCTTCATACGGCAAAAGTGTCACGGCCATTTCCAACACGCGTTTGAGGTGTGTATTCATGGAGGGCTCACTATTATCTGTATTGTGAAGGGCCATAATACACAATGCTATAAGACTGGATATTCCGTCGAGTACTTCCTGAGGACTGCTTATTGGTAAATGACCCTTGTAATACACCTGAGATGAGTTTTGGTCGTGTTTAAAAAACGTCTTTTGCAACAACTCTTTGATTCTTTCCCTTGTTTCCCTGAGTTGCTTTGAACTGTAAAAGTTGTCCGAAGTTTCCAGTATTTCCGAAAATCTGTATCGTATAGATTGAAGGTGTTGATCAAACAAATTTGAAATATCTTGTATTAGCTTTTTGGCCTTTTTATTTAAGAGTGTGATCTGTGCTTCCGAAACCTTTATATCATTGTCGTATCTCACTCCTTTGTATGCCGAATTCAGCAGGCGCAACAAGCTGTCTTCTCCGTCGGAGAACGGGCTGTCGAGTTCCGGAATAAATGTCTTTATATACTTTAGGTGATCTTGAATATTATGACAAACCCTTTCTTTACCTACTAACATAATCTCGATAAGCCTGAGCCCTAATTCCATGGCTTGATGTATCATAAATAGCGCTTGAGAAAAATCTTTCTTGTCGGCATAAAATCCAGCTCCAGCTTTAAAGGCTTTAACTCTGTCAATATCCCGTTTAAAACGACTTTCTGCACATTGCAATGCTTCTTCGGGAGAAATATCGTCCATAAGGCTTTCCGGGGTGTCTTCCGTGTGGTTATACACTAGGTTACTCCCGTCGTATACCCTTAGAAAAAACAGATTGCCTTCTCGCAATTGTCGCAGCGCATACTGCAGAGAATAAAACCGGATTACACAGCCGCTCCTATCCTCCAAAATCTTTGAAATAACTTCCTTTTGGTCTTGTTGTAAGTTCAGAGTTCCTTCCGGATATAACACGAGAATCCATTCCAGACGATTCTCCTCCTCTCCCGTTACGAAGTGATATATGTATTCAACTTTTACCAAATTGACTATTCTGTGGACTATTTTCTGTGTATTCGCATTCATATCGATCTTTGTTTTGATTATCAATTAGAGAGCACCCTTTAGTATAGATACACCCTAACAGTAAAAAAAGCCCAAATAAATTCTTACTTTTTATTTGAATAGCCTTTTATCTCGCTCAAGAGATGGCATTTTTTTGATGATTTATAGCGCCCTAATGCGTTTTTTTTATTACCTTTTGGAGTGTTAATCTTTAAAGACCCGGCTTATGTACCACGTACTTATTCCCACGGACTTTTCAAAAAATGCCGAAAATGCCATTTATTACGCCATGGCGCTTTACGCAGGAGAGCAAACGGTCTTTTTTATCCTTAATTCCTACTCCCCAAACGCCATTAGCTCGGGCGATGCGATGAGTTCTTCGGGAGCTACTCAAACTCTTTTCAACGCCGTAAAGGCTTCTTCTGAAGAAGGGCTTAAAAAGCTTCAGGCCGAATTGACTGCAAACCGCAGTAATGAATCACACAGCTTTTCTACGATTTCAAAGTTTGATTATTTCACTAATGCAGTTGCCGATGTATGCAAAGAAAAAAACATCGATATGGTAGTTATGGGTACCGGTGGGAACAGTGGACTTAAAGAGGCTCTTATGGGAAGTAATACGGCCAATCTTATAGGAAAAATAGGAGTTCCACTCCTCGCCGTCCCCGACGGTGCTACCTTCTCTCCTATTGAAGAAATAGCCTTTGCCACCGATTACGACACCGTCTATCGACAAAAAAATCTGGATGTACTTTTCGGTATAGCCAATCGATTTTCTTCTGTAATCAGAGTGTACCACGTTTCGGAAAAGGAAAGTCTAAGTGACGGTCAGGAGCGCAGTAGACAAAGGATGGAAAAAAACTTCCCTCCGAATACCAAATTCTATATGCTCCCGGAAAAATCACTGAGCAATGCTACTCGTGTTTTTGTACACTGCCACAATATTAAATTGCTGTGTATGGTAGCCAAGAAACACCACTTTTTGCATCACTTGTTCGGTTTGAGCCATACCAGAGATATGTGTTACCATATCGATATCCCCTTGCTCATTCTTCAAAATGAAGAGAAATAGAAATCCTAACTCAGCTATTTCACTATCCTTTTTCTAATTATTTCAGGATTTCTGTCGGTATGTAAAACACCAAAAATCACAATACGTTTTTGCCTTTTTCAAAAATATAAAAAATAGCACAGGGAAAGCGCGCTACCAAAGATTGTCTTAATTCTTTATATTTCTATAGTGTGAATCCTTCTTCATACAATATCCCGGGCTTCTAAAAAATATTGAAAAAGAAAAGGAGCACATTTTTACAAAACGTACTCCTTTTCAATATTATTCTATTATCCCAGCTTACTGTGCTTTCTGTCTGGCCTCCTGTTTGAGTTGTTCATCAGCTATGATAGCTATTTCTACCCTTCGATTTTTAGCTCTTCCCTCTGCGGTACTATTGTCGTATTTAGGCTGATCTTCTCCGTACCATTTGGTGGTAAACCTTCCCGAAGACACTCCTTGGCCTGACAAATAATTAGTTACCGATTCTGCTCTTCGCTGTGAGAGTCCGGTGTTGTAGGTTGCACTTCCGGTATTGTCGGTATGGCCTTCTACAAGAATAAGGGTATTGGGATATTCTTTAAAAATTCCGGCGAGTTTGTTGAGTGTTTCAGCCGATTCAGCATTGATATCGTATTTATCTGTCGCAAAATACACTCCGCTCTTTTCGTCGAAAGTCACATTAATCCCCTCTCCCACTCTTGTCACTTCCGCACCCGGAATTTCTTCTTCTATTCGCTCTGCTTGGCGATCCATTCTATCTCCGATATAGGTACCCGCTGCACCACCTACAATACCACCGATAATCGCGCCCAAGGCCGAATTTTGCTTGTTGCCAATATTGTTTCCAAGTATGCCACCGATAACGGCTCCACCGGCAGCTCCTATTACAGCTCCTTTTTCCTTGTTTCCGGCGTTTCTAACAGTGTCACAACCTGAAATTATCAAAGAGAGCGCTACTATGGCTGCCCCCGCTCTAAACCATGTTTTTCTAATCATAATTTTTGTGTTGTATTTAATTTAATAAGATCTTGAGAAGTGATATACCACCGTAATGGGTTCTCCTTCTACCGTAGTTTGAGTTTGTAAAGTCATTTGTTGCTGATCGAGTGCGACAATATCTAGGCGATAGCCATATCCTCCACTCACATCGTTTTTCTTGTCATCAATAAATTTGAATTGTAATTGACTGCCACCTTCTCCCCTTTCATAAACAGACCATCTGATATTGCGGGTGCCTTCCATACAATCTGCCCCAGGATTAATAGTATACGATCCGGTACTATTACTGTTTCTAAAAAACCACTGGCTGTTTTTAAAACAGTCGTCAGATACGTCGTTGAACAATACCGATTTAAAATTACCACTGCTTCCAGTATAGGTAACATCGTTCAATATCCAATTGCCTACTATGGCTCCACGGTATTCTTTATTGGCTTTAGACAGCGAACACGAACTTACCGCAGCGGCAACTAACAAGACAATGATAGCACGAATTTTCGTCATGATATATGTGTTTTTTATTTTTAAAAGTACGAAAAAAAAAGAAATTTATTGTACAAGAGCAGACAATAAATAAATCATACTGAAGCAATCGACATCAGTATGCCAATAATCGTTGTAATGCACTTCGCAACCTAGATTTTGGCAAATACTCTTCTTCCAAAGCCTTCGCAAAAGGCACAGGAGTTTCCAGTCCGCCCACTCTCAGCACAGGAGCATCGAGGTATTCGAAGCAGTGTTCTGATATGAGTGCAGCAATCTCCGCAGCCATACCTCCAAAGAGGCTGTCTTCTTGTAACACGATTACTTTCCCCGTTTTTTTTACGGACTGATAAATCGTTGTGGTATCCAGTGGTTGTAGTGTCCGCAGATCGATTACCTCGGCTGTAAGCTGCATTTCATCAACGGCTTCCAGTGCCCAGTGTACTCCCATTCCATAGCTTATTATCGTAAGTTTATCTCCCGCTCTACACACCGCTGCCCGACCTATAGGAATATTGTAATAATTTTCAGGAACTTGCCCGTACAGACTTCTGTACAGAGCTTTGTGCTCAAAAAACAATACCGGATTTGGGTCTTCTACAGCTGCAGTCAACAACCCCTTAGCATCTTTTGGAAAAGCTGGATAAACCACTTTGAGTCCGGGTGTTTTGACAAACCAAGCTTCGTTGGTTTGAGAGTGAAAAGGACCTGCTCCTACTCCGCCGCCACAGGGCATTCTTACGACCACATCGGCATTTTGACTCCATCGATAATGCGATTTTGCGAGATAGTTGACCACCGGATTAAAACCGCTGGAAATAAAATCGGCAAACTGCATTTCTACCACGGCTTTCATCTGCTTTACAGCCAAGCCCATCGCAGCGGAAAGCACGGCTGATTCGCATATTGGAGTATTGCGTACTCTATCAGTACCGAAGCGTTCGGAAAATCCCTCAGTTACCTTAAAGACCCCTCCGTATTCTGCAATATCCTGTCCCATGATCACCAATTGATCAAAGCGCTCCATAGATTGATACAGTCCTTCTGAAATCGCGTCTACAAAACGGATGTTTCGCTCCAAACCTGTCGGAGGCTGTTGTTCTTGAGTATGCTGACAAAACACATCACCCAGTTCTCTGCCCTGGTCAAACTTTATCTCGGGAACTCTAGAGGCTAATTCATATTCATCGTTAATAGACGAGATTGTTTCCTTTCGAATCTTTTCATCTGCCTCCTCAGTAAGTATAGCCACATCTATCAGAAACTTTCTGTAATTTTCAATGGGATCTCTTTTTGCCCAGTACTCCCTCAATTTTTCCGGAACGTATTTTGTTCCGCTGGCCTCTTCGTGTCCACGCATTCTAAAAGTCTTAAATTCCAACAACACAGGACGTGGGTTTGCCCGCATGCTCTCTGCGAGTTCAGATACCTTGTTATAAACTTCCAAAATATTGTTACCGTCTACAATAAAAGACTCCATGCCGTATCCCTGTCCGCGATCGGCGAGATGCTCACATCGATATTGCTCTCTTGTGGGAGTCGACAAGCCGTAAGCATTGTTTTCTATGCAGAATAAAACGGGCAAATCCCATACAGAAGCTATATTGAGGGCTTCGTGAAAATCGCCTTCACTACTTCCTCCCTCTCCGGTAAAAACTGCTGTTATTTTTTTTTCTTTGCGCAATTTGTGCGCCAACGCAATTCCGTCTGCCACTCCCAATTGCGGACCTAAATGGGATATCATCCCCACAATGTGATGTTCTCGACTGCCAAAGTGAAAACTTCTATCTCGCCCTTTGGTAAATCCGCCTTCCTTTCCCTGCCATTGCAGAAAAAGCCTTTTGAGCGGTATTTCCCTCGTAGTAAACACCCCTAAATTGCGATGCATGGGAAGAATGTATTCTTCGCTTTTAAGAGCTGCCGTTACCCCTACCGCAATCGCCTCTTGTCCGATGCCGCTAAACCATTTCGACACCTTGCCTTGACGCAAGAGTACCAGCATTTTTTCCTCTATGAGTCTAGGTAATAACATTTGACGGTAAAGCCTTAGCAATTGGTCGCTATCTATATTTTTTACGTCGTATTGGAGTGTATCGGGAATAGAAGTATAAGAATTCATAAAAACACATAATTTGTCTGCATAGTCAAATGTAAATAAAATAACAATACGCAGTATTATTGTTATATTAATCTCGATTGTTGATAACTATCTTTTTAGTATAACAAGCTAATTACCTAAATTTGTAAAAGTAAGGACAATATACCCGTAAACAAGTATACGGGAAATACGGATACAATGAACAAGATACCAAGTGTAGATCTGAGGGAATTTCTTTCCGACGATCCCGAAAAAAAGAACAAGTTTATCAGGGAGTTGGGCGACGCTTATGAACAGATAGGCTTTGTGGCTCTCAAAGGACATTTTCTCTCCGATACTCTGGTTGATAGCCTATATTCAGAGATCAAGAATTTCTTTTCCCTACCCGAAGAGGTAAAGAAAAAATATGAAATTCCAGGTATAGGCGGACAAAGGGGATATACCTCCTTTGGAAAAGAACACGCCAAGGGAAGAAAGGAAGGTGACTTAAAAGAGTTTTGGCACTTTGGTCAATATGTAGAAGACGATCCGGAACTAGAAGCGGCATATCCTCCAAATGTAATTGTAGACGAGTTGCCTCGTTTTAACGAAGTGGGCAAGGAAACCTACAAAATGCTGGAGAAGACGGCTAAATACGTGTTGAGAGCTCTAGCGCTTCACCTCTCTCTCGATGAGAATTATTTCGACCAATGGATTAAAAACGGTAATTCCATATTGCGTCCAATACACTACCCTCCCATCACTTCCGAACCAAAAAATGCCATTAGGGCAGCGGCACACGGAGATATCAACCTGATTACCCTACTCATGGGAGCACAAGGAAAAGGACTACAAGTACAAAATCACAACGGAGAATGGATCGATGCCATTGCAGCACCCGACGAATTGATGATTAATGTGGGCGATATGCTTTCGAGACATACCAACAACAAACTCAAGTCGACCATACACCAAGTGGTCAATCCACCTCGAGAGCTATGGGGTACCTCGCGCTATTCCATTCCGTTTTTTATGCATCCGGTAAGTGATATGCCTCTGAATTGCCTGGAAAATTGCATCGATGAAGAACATCCGAAATTGTATGAGGATACCACTGCGGGAGAGTTTCTAAACGAACGACTTATTGAACTCGGTCTTATTAAAGCATAATTCAAACAGAGAGTTACACTATGGCAAAAGGCAACAGACTTAACAGTCTTGAGGATCTTGGGGGATTTGTGTTTTCTACGGGCGACCTGCCTGTGAATGACGAGGAAAATGACGAAAAAACACCACCTCCGAATGAGCAATATCTCGAAGCCCGTTTTAGCAATAAGGGACGTGGTGGAAAAACGGTAACCGTGGTCACCGGATTTCAGGGTAGTGAAGACGATTTAAAGACCTTGGGAAAAATGCTGAAAACCAAATGCGGCGTAGGAGGTTCGGTAAAAGATGGCGAGATTATAGTACAGGGCAATTACCGAGATAAAGTTATGGAATTGCTTAAAAGTGAAGGATATCACGTAAAACGCGTGGGAGGTTAATTCTGATGTGCGATTCGAATAATGTGATTTATATGACGTATGTTTGTATTGTACAACAGTTTGGTTTAAACGTTTTTGTAAAGAAAATAAAGTGGTTTTAGGTTCATTTATAAAACAAGTTTTTGGCTAATTGTAAACAAAAATTCTGAAAATGACTACAACCTTGCACATTACCAATGGGGATGACTTTACTTCTTATCTCAAGAAGTTAAAGTTGGAAGGAGAAATTATTACCTGGCGTGAGATGCTTTGCGAAGGGAAAACCCTCACAGAGGTAGGAAGTGAATCGTTCTGGAAAACACGCTACGAGTATTTACATCGGTACTACAAAATCAGCAAAGCCAATTTTATAGAGGCTACTCTTAAAGAATACCGACGCTTGTGCAATCAGAAGTCCCAAGAAGAAATCGTTTTGTGGTTTGACGAAGACCTCTTCTGTCAGATCAATATGATTGCAGTAGCCAGCTGGCTTAAGAAACACCGCAAGGGAGCCCAGATATCACTGGTCTGTAAAAAACAGAAAAAATCTACTCCTTTTATCCTCACCAACTTTTCGGAAGAACAACTTCACAAACTCTATCAATCGCGTATTACACTTACACAAGACGATATAGAATACGCCGACTATCTCTGGCAGCTGTACTGTAGCGACACTCCGCTCCGACTCGAAACTTTCTCTAAATTCAACTCCTCTCAGTTTCCGTATCTCACCGATGCCATAGCCCTTCACCTCCATCGCTTTCCCACGGTTAAAAACGGCTTGAACGAACTTGAAAATAAGGTGCTCCAAACGGCAGATCAAAAGCGAATAGCAAGTAAAAGCAAATTTGTACAATCGCTGGTAAAAATGGATACGCAATACGGCTATGGCGATATGCAATACATAAATATGCTCGGACACTTAAAGCCTTTATTTAAGTCATTTAGTCCCGTTAGACTCAATCAGGAAGGTAAAAATGTATTGAGCAGAGCAGAAAATTATTATCCATTTATAAAGAGTGAAGACATATACCTCGGTGGGGCAAAAAAATACAGTTTTCTGTATCATGAAGACACCTCAAAACTTCTGAAATTGTAATTACAGTACAGGCCTAAATATGAAAATTGCAGCTTCCGAACTCCTACTCAATGCAGATGGCAGTGTATACCACCTCAATTTGAGACCCGAGCATATTGCCCCTGTCATTATTTTTGTAGGTGACCCCGATAGGGTTGAAAAGATTACTCGCCATTTCGACACCGTAGAGCTCAGTGTACAAAAAAGAGAATTCAAAACACAAACAGGTACTTACAACGGACGCCGTATCTCTGTAATCTCTACAGGTATAGGCCCCGACAATATCGATATCGTACTCAACGAACTCGATGCTCTGTTCAATATCGATCTCAAAACACGCGTCCCAAAAGAGCGCTTTACCCCTTTAAAAATCATCCGTATAGGAACATCGGGAAGTCTTCAGCAAGAAGTTCCAGTAGGGAGCTTTCTCGCCAGCCGATATGCACTCGACATCAACGGAATGCTACACGCCTATCGCACCGAAAGTCTGAGAAATGTAGCTGTAGAAGACGCTTTTATCGCTCATACCGCATGGGATGAGAATAGAGCTAGACCATTGTTTATTCCCTCAAGTCATACCCTACTCGACATTTTTCACAGCCCGGAAATACACCAGGGCATTACCGCCACTGCCGGCGGGTTTTACGGTCCCCAGGGACGAGTGCTAAGACTCCCATTACAAAACCCTTCGCTAAACAGTAAGATCCGGAGTTTTACTTTTGATTCCCTTAAAATAACCAACCTGGAAATGGAAACCTCTGCCATATATGGTCTCTCTCAACTCCTGGGACACCAAGCTATCTCTCTAAGCGCTATTATCGCCAACAGAGCAAGTGGTAGCTTTGCTTCCGATCCGGATCGGGTGATAGCCCAACTCGTAACCTACGTACTCGAAAAAATTGGGGAGGTGTAGGTTAGTATGGAGATGTTAGTATTGAGGTCTTTATACCCAAAGCATAGGCAGGAAATCTCCACTCTAGCTCAAAGCATCTTAAGCAAAAAAACAAAAGCACAGAAAAACAAAATGACTACGCCTGAAATAGGTTGCCCTTTTTCGCAAGATAATACAACATGAAAAAATCAGGAACCCGACGAGTTTTTGACTTGGATTTAAAATTAAGTTTGGTAAGTCAGATTGAAAAGGGAGAATTAAAAGTATCAGAG
>JAJUFH010000018.1 GCA_029266035.1 Sinomicrobium sp. | reverse complement strand
CTATGTCTTTTTGGTACGACAATCCGGCTAAAACACCTAAGGTATCCTCAAAAAAGAAAAAACTCCGGTGATCCATATAAAATCACCAGAGTTTGTTGTCTGTTTTTTTCGGAAATTAGCTTACTTCTGAAAGTGCCTATAAAAGAGCTTTTACAATATCTTCTATACTGATATTTTCGGCTTCAGCCTTGTAATTTTTTACAACTCTATGTCTCAAAACACCCATAGCCACAGCCTTTACATCTTCTATGTCTGGAGAAAACTTGCCGTGTACTGCCGCGTATGCCTTGGCTGCCAATACTAAATTTTGAGAGGCTCTAGGTCCCGCTCCCCAGTCTACATACTCTTTAACTATCTCTGCCACTCCACTGCTCCCAGGGCGTGTACTTCCCACCAAGCGCACCGCGTATTCTACCACATTGTCGGCTACGGGTATACGGCGGACCAGATGTTGTACCGCTATTATTTCCTCGGCGCTAAACACGGGAGATAATTTTATTTCTTTGTCTATTGTCGTAGATTTCACCACAGCAACTTCCTCCTCAAAAGAAGGATAACCAAGCTCGATAGCAAACATAAATCTGTCGAGCTGTGCTTCGGGAAGTGGGTATGTTCCTTCCTGTTCTATCGGGTTTTGAGTGGCCAACACAAAATAAGGTGATTGCAATTCGTAACGCTTGCCCGAAACCGTCACTGATTTTTCTTGCATAGCTTCAAGCAATGCCGCCTGTGTTTTAGGCGGAGTACGGTTAATTTCGTCTGCGAGTATGATATTGGCAAAAACAGGCCCTTTGATAAAGCGAAATTCCCGATTGGCATCCAGTATCTCATTACCGAGAATATCACTGGGCATAAGGTCTGGGGTAAATTGTATCCGCTTAAAGTCTAAACCCAATACATCGGCCACCGTACGTATCATCAGGGTCTTGGCCAATCCCGGAACACCGATTAGTAGAGCGTGACCTGCAGCGTAAACAGAAAGAAGTATTTCGTCTATCGCCTCCTTTTGACCGATAATCACCCTACCTATCTGATTTCTCAGGAACTGATGCCTTTTTTGCAATTTCTTTAAAGCCTCTACATCAGACATAGATATATCGGTTTTGAAAATTAAGTAAATTTACCGTGTAAGCAATCATCTTTAAAATGCAGCTATGATCAGGTTTTATTGCTTTACCCACTTATTAGAAAAATCACAGCCTTTGTAGTCGGTATTCACCATGATATAGGTGTCTTTTATGGTTTTTTCCATCCATTCCTGTACCGCTTTGATCTGTTTTTCTCTGAGTGCCAATTCTTTTATCTTGATATAATCTTGGATATAATCGGCCTTGTGATCGTCGTACCTGTTGGTAACCTTTAAAATTTTAAAAGACACTTTTCCCGGTGACCTCGGATCCTCTTCTCTATAAACAGAAGACACTTCTCCGGTTTTGAGATTTCTGATCTGGTTGTACAAGGTTGGCTCCAATTTGGTGAGTTCAAACCGAGTATCCATATTGGTCGGATTTCTCAATTGTCCCCCTTCAAATTTGGTTTCCTTCTGATCTGAGTACTCCCTAGCTGCATCTGCAAAAGAGACCTCTCCGTCGACGATTTTCTGACGCACCTCTTCCAATTCCTTTCTCGTTTTTTCTTGAGCCTCTTTCGGAATTTCAGGACTGATAAGTATATGTCTCAAATCGAGCTCCTGTCCCATAATCTTGTCTACCATAATAATATGCCATCCAAAATCGGTTTCAAAAGGTTCTGATATCTCACCTTCTTGTAAACTATAGGCTACATCCATAAACTCCTTGGCAAAAGGGGTACTTCTCGTCACGTGATAGTAACCACCTTTCGAACTGGACCCCGGATCTTTAGAATACAGTATAGCCTTGGTAGCAAAACTGGAACCGTTTTCTTCTATATCCCGTTTCATCTCTTTGAGACGGTCTATTACCTTTTGTTTTTCAGATTCGGGCACCTCAGGTTCTTTCACTATTTGAGAGATCTCCAATTCCGCACCAAAAACAGGGCGTTCGTCTTCGGGAATTTTATTAAACCACTGCCTTACTTCTTCTGGAGTGATTTCTATTTCCTCAACAATCTTATTCTGCATATTCTCTGCCAGAATTCTGATTTTGTTGATCTGAAAAAGCTCCTCCCTAAAGCTTTGTTCGTCCGATTTCTTGTAATAATCCAAGAGTTTTTCCATGGTTCCCACCTGTCCCACAAGAAAATTGAGTTGTTGTTCTGTCTCGGCCCAAATCTGCTTGTCCGACACTTCCAGGCTATCTTGAACCGCTTGATGAGCGTATAATTTGTCTTCCATCAGTTTGCCGAGTAGCTGACAACGCGTAATATCATTGATAGACGCTCCTTGATTCTGTAAATCTATATAACTCTTGTCAATATCCGACTCCAGTATGACATAATCACCTACCACAGCAATCACTCCATCAATTTTTGCCTTACCTTCAACAGTAACGGGAGTTACTTCTGTAGTATCTCGTATCGCTGTGGTCTCGCTGTTTCCTCCTACAGTATTTTCCGCTACTGCCGTTTCTTGTCCTACGGTCAACTGCGTGACACACAAGGCAATTCCGCCCACAATCTTACTTATCCGATTCATAAATTTCAAATTTCTTTTTTCTCAAAGCCTCATCTACTATTTCTCTCTCCGTCCTCCTTACGAAATCCAATTTTTTTCTGTTAAGCAGTATCTGCCTTATCGTAGGTTTTACGTATGAGATAGGAGCCGTATCATTGCGCTCCAAAATATCGTTGATATATATCAAATATACTCCTAAGGAGTCTTTTAGTTCAATAAATTCTGATTTTTTTATCTTATTTTTATTCTCTTTCGCTGCAAGAACGGGAATTTTTCGCAATATCTGCTCCTTTTTTGCCCAAATAGAATCATCTAAAGCATAAGATTTAAACTGAATACTCATCTCTTCCAGGCTTTCTCGATCTTCCTGCTCATAACGTTCAAACTTTTCTTTGACATCGTCGAGCTTTTCAAAATCGGGATTCAGTTCGATATACCGAAACCGCCACAATTCTTCATTGAGCCTGAAATTGTCCATCCCCTTTTCGTAATAGGATGTAATTTCCGCAGCGGTAATGGTTGTGTCCATAGTACTATTTACCAGAGCTTCCTTATACGTATTGGTATACAAGTCTAGCTTGTATTCTTCTATGAGTTCTTTAAATTCTCGCTGTTGTTCTTCCGGCAGATTAATTTCAGCTTTTTCCATTAAAAGCTGCCTCAAAGCCCAAGAATTTACAAAATTATTGCGCACCACAGCACTGTCTTCTGCAGACATATTCTCACCGTATATCCCTGTCAGATCGCGTGCATAGAGGAAGTGATCCCCTACCTTAGCCACGGCATCTTTCTTGTCTTCCGAAGCAAAATAAGTACAGCTCACCAAGGTGAGAAAGATCAAAAAAGCGATTGCAAAATTTCTATACATCTCGTCTTTTTACACTGTCACAAGCTGTACAAACAGGTCTAATACTGTCATTCACCTATCGAACAGTATGTTTGGAAACAAACAAAAATAACAATTCGATAAAATATTGCAAATCGGCAGCCAAACGTTTAACAAAGATTTAGGGAGACTATTAAGGATTGAAACACAATGTCGGCCTACCCTCTATTAGCCTCTTCGACTGTAATTCGGGGCTTCTTTTGTAATAGCTACGTCGTGGGGATGACTTTCGTGAATACCGGAAGACGTGATCTGTACGAATTTCCCTTGCTCCTTTAAAGCTTCCACATCGCCGGCACCGCAATATCCCATACCGGCTCTCAATCCACCTATAAATTGGTGCATGCTTTCTACCAGATCTCCTTTGTAGGCTACCCTACCCACAATACCTTCGGGAACCAGTTTTTTAATATCGTCTTCAACATCCTGGAAATAGCGATCTTTACTTCCCTGTTTCATCGCTTCTACAGACCCCATCCCCCTGTAGCTTTTATACTTACGTCCTTCGTAAATAATGGTTTCTCCTGGAGATTCTTTGGTTCCTGCCAATAGCGATCCGAGCATCACGCTATCTGCGCCGGCCGCTATGGCTTTAGGAATATCGCCAGTATAGCGAATCCCACCGTCGGCTATTACCGGAACTCCAGAGCCTTTGATGGCTGCGGCCACTTCCAAGACTGCGGAAAACTGCGGAAAACCAACACCGGCTACCACCCTTGTAGTACAAATAGAACCTGGACCTATACCTACTTTTACAGCATCCGCACCGTTTTCAACAAGGTATTTCGCTGCTTCGGCGGTAGCGATATTACCTACTACCACATCCAGTTCAGGAAAAGATTCTTTTACCAATTTCAAAACACTGACCACTCCTTTAGTATGCCCATGAGCCGTATCGATAACGATGGCGTCTACACCTGCATTAACTAGGGCTTCAGCACGGTCTACCGCATCGGCAGTAACTCCTATGGCCGCTGCCACTCTCAGTCGCCCGTATTTATCTTTATTAGCCAAAGGCTTTTGAGTGAGCTTGGTGATATCTCTAAAAGTAATGAGACCTACCAGCTTATTTTCGGTATTAACTACAGGTAGTTTTTCAATCTTGTTCTCCTGTAATATCACCTCAGCATCTACCAATGAAGTTCCTTCTCCGGCAGTTACCAAATTTTCATAGGTCATGACCTCCTGAATAGGGCGATTGTCGTTTTTCTCAAATCTCAAATCCCTATTGGTTACAATTCCTTTGAGGTAGCCCCCTTCATCAACTATCGGAATTCCCCCGATACGATGTTCTGCCATATTTTTCTTGGCATCGATCACCTTTGCCGTAAGGGGTAGTGTGACCGGGTCTATAATCATACCGCTCTCAGCTCGCTTTACTTTGCGCACTTCCAAGGCCTGGGCTTCTGCCGTCATATTCTTGTGCAGCACACCTATTCCTCCTTCTCTGGCCATAGCTATGGCCATAGCCGATTCTGTTACCGTATCCATTGCCGCCGATACAATCGGGACATTGATCGTAATATTTCTCGTAAATTTGGTTTGGATATTGACCTCTCTTGGAAGGACTTCGGAGTAGGCCGGAACGAGAAGGACATCATCATATGTCAACCCTTCTCCTACAATTTTTGAACTATGAGCTTTCATCTGCAACTTATCAATTAGTTGCACGCAAATGTACGTCAATTTCAGGGACTAACACTCGCTTTTTGCATTTTTTTAATCCACAATTAAAGATCATTTTACACCAAACACCTTTACGGCTTCGTTGTAAGCACTTTCAAAACTCATGGGCGAAAGCCCTGTCTCTACTTTTGCTGTAGTAAAATAAGACAACATCTTTTCGGTAGGCATATTTCCGGTAAGTTCATCTTTTGCCATAGGACACCCTCCGAAACCTTGAATGGCTCCGTCAAATCTTTTACAGCCAGATTTATAGGCAGCATCCACTTTTTCGTACCACGAAGAAGGTGTGGTATGGAGGTGTGCACCAAACTCCATTTCCGGATAAGCCGGAATAAGATGAGAAAACAGATAGCGTATCACCTCTGGAGTAGAGCTACCTATGGTATCGGAAAGCGACAGTATTCGAACTCCCATAGCCGAAAGTCTTTCAGTCCATTCCGCTACTACCTCCACATTCCACGGGTCTCCGTACGGATTTCCAAAACCCATAGAGAGATAGGCTACCACCTCCTTGTTTGAAGCTGAGGCTATCTCTAATATTCGCTGCAATACCACAGTGGATTCGGCTATGGTTTTGTGTGTGTTACGCATCTGGAAATTCTCCGATATAGAAAAAGGATACCCTAGATAACTTATTTCCGGGAATACCGCAGCGTCTTCAGCACCTCTCACATTGGCTACAATAGCCAACAATTTGCTCTGTGTATCCGAAAGATCGAGTCCCTCGAGTACCTTGGCGGTATCGACCATTTGTGGGATTGCTTTGGGCGATACAAAACTGCCAAAATCGACGGTGTGAAACCCTACTCGCAGAAGGGACTGGATATAACAGACCTTCTTTTCCGTAGGTATAAAATCCCTAATACCTTGCATGGCATCCCTCGGGCATTCTATGAGTTTCACCTTATCCATTCGCCTTTAAAGTGTATTTATCCCATCGAAAGTCAGCTCCTTAAAATCGTCGATCAGCAAATCGGCCGACGACAAATCTTGGTTTCCCGAATTCGGGTTGTGATATCCTATCGCTTTCATTCCCGCGGCTCGAGCCGCTTTTACGCCATTAGTACTATCTTCTATTACCACAAAGTCTTCTGGCGGAAGTCCGTACAATTCAGCTATGCGAAGAAAAATATCGGGAAAGGGTTTTCCCTGTGCCACATGCTCGCTACTTACCACGTAATCGAAATAATCTGAAAGTCCGGCTTTTTCCATAAAAATATCGATGAGCCTTATCGGCGAAGAAGACCCCAGTGACAACTGTACCCCCTCTGCTTTCAGTCTGTCGAGAAATTCTTTAATCCCCGGAGTTAAAGGTACCTCTCTCTGCGCTATCACTTCAAAAAAATAAGCCTTGTGCGACTCCAAGAGTGTAGAAGCACTTTCTTCCAGCTTAAAATCCGCTTTCAGTTTTTCCCACATCATCAGTGCTCCCATACCCACCAAATCAAAATGATATTCTCTGGTGATATGAACTCCTCTCTTCTGCATCACTTCTTCGAGAATCTGCATATGTATAGGTTCGCTATCTACCAGCACCCCGTCCATATCAAAAATAATGTGTTTCATATCACAGCGGTTTTGTTCAAATGTAAAAATTAATTACCGAATTGTAAATTCTGTTCAGATGCAGACTACTACTTGCCAGCCTTTGTCTTCAGCAGCGCTTTGTTTATTCTTCTTACCAGAGAAGGCCCTTCATAGATAAAACCGGTATAGACCTGTACCAGACTGGCCCCAGCCTCGAGTTTTTCTAAGGCATCTTCCGGAGAGTGCACTCCCCCTACACCAATAATAGGAAAGCTGCCACCGCTCTCTTTGTGGAGGAAACGTATCACATCAGTAGAACGCTCTCTCATAGGTTTTCCACTTAATCCACCTGTTTCACTTCTATTGGAAGAGGCAAGTCCTTCCCTAGAGATTGTTGTATTGGTCGCTATAACTCCGGCTATTCCCGTCTCCTTTACAATAGCTACAATATCCCTCAGCTGATTGTCGGTAAGGTCAGGAGCTATTTTCAGCAGTATTGGTTTAGCTCTTTCCAGCTGCAAGGGGTGCTGCTGCAAGCCGTGCAAAAGTTGCTCTAAGGGTTCCTTGTCTTGCAGCGCCCTGAGATTTGGCGTATTGGGAGAACTCACATTTACCACAAAATAATCTACATAAGCATACAAAGCCTCAAAACACTTGCGATAATCGTCGCCAGCCTCTTCATTGGAGGTCACTTTGTTCTTTCCTATATTTCCACCTATCAGTACGCCTTTATTTTTCTTCAGTCGTTCAACCGCTGCTTCCACTCCCCCGTTGTTAAACCCCATACGGTTTATGATCGCGCTGTCTTCTTTGAGACGAAACAATCGTTTGGGCGGATTTCCCGGCTGTGGTTTAGGGGTAAGCGTACCTATCTCGACAAATCCGAAACCAAAACCCGAAAGCTCGTTGTACAATCTAGCATCTTTATCAAATCCTGCCGCCAGTCCTACTGGATTACTAAACTTCAATCCGAAAACCTCACGTTCCAAGCCGGGGTCTTTTACACTATAAAGGGCAGTGATCAGAGCTCTCATTCCTGGAATCCTGTTTATCCATTTGATAAAGCTAAAAGTAAAGTGATGCACTTTTTCCGGATCGAATTGAAAGAGTAGAGGGCGAATAAAATATCTGTACATAATTACGGTGTTCTTGTCGGGCAAAAATACAGGAAAAGACCGACAGATAACATACAAGCATCACAAAATCCAGCTACTGTACCGCCAACTGTATAAAACAAAGAAATACAAAGGTTTAAAATGAGAGTCTAATCCTGAAGAAACATCAATTGTTGAAGTCGAGTTTTTTGCGCCTGAGCTCAAAGTTCTGTCCGAGGTACACCTTGCGCACCATCTCGTCGGCAGCGAGTTCTTCCGGTTCGCCGGCCTTGAGTATACTTCCTTCAAACATCAGATAAGAACGCTCGGTAATTGCGAGGGTTTCCTGCACGTTGTGATCGGTGATAAGAATACCGATATTCTTGTTCTTGAGTTGTGCTACAATACGCTGTATATCTTCCACCGCTACCGGGTCAACTCCAGCAAAAGGCTCGTCCAACAAGATAAAATTAGGGTCAGTAGCCAATGCGCGTGCTATTTCCGTTCTTCTCCTTTCTCCTCCAGAGAGCAAATCGCCTCTGTTCTTGCGGATATGCCCCAAACTGAACTCTTCGATCAGTGCTTCCATCTTCATATGCTGCTCTTTTTTAGACATTTTGGTGAGCTGCAATACACTGAGAATATTTTCTTCTATACTTAATTTTCTGAACACCGACGCTTCCTGAGCGAGATAACCTATGCCGTTTTGCGATCGCTTGTACATAGGGAAACGGGTGATGTTGAGATCGTCCAGATATATATTCCCTCCATTGGGTTTAATAAGACCGACTATCATGTAGAAAGAGGTGGTTTTGCCTGCGCCATTAGGGCCTAACAGTCCCACGATCTCACCCCGGTTTACTTCGAGTGAAATTCCCTTAACTACTTTTCGCCCCTTATAGGACTTCATAATATTATCGGCTCTGAGTTTCATGGATTACATCTAACTTTTTCAATTTGTCTTATTCCAACCTTGTTCTACCAATAACTGCAAACTTCCGGTATAAAAGTACGAAAAACATCCGGTTTGCTTTCCGATTGGGGCAAGCCCTATCTATTGCGAATTCTTTGCTTCCAAAGCGTCCCAAAATTCGTAAGCTCTTCGCAGGTGAGGCACAACAATGGTACCCCCTACTAAGGTGGCTATCCCGAGAGCTTCTGTTACCTCTTGGCTCGTCAACCCAGCTTTATGACATTGTTCTAGGTGGTATTTCACACAATCGTCGCACCTCAACACCGCCGATGCTACCAGCCCCAATAATTCCTTGGTACGCACATCGAGTGCTCCCGGCATATAGGCATTGGTATCCAAATTAAAGATACGCTTTATCAATTTGTTGTTATCGTCCAAAATACGATCGTTCATCCTGGAGCGATACTCATTAAATTCGTCTACAATATTTTCTACCATACCTTAATTATCTTACATTTTACGCAATGCCTCCTGTTCTTCTTTTTCTCTTTTAGCCTGTTTTTTCAACACATAAGAAGAGATTAAGATACTCATCTCATACAGGATTAGAATCGGAATAGAAACCACAATTTGACTTGCCACATCAGGAGGGGTAATCACCGCGGCGAGAATCAGTACAATAACGAGCGACACCTTCCTCTGCTTTCTGAGAAAATCGGGGGTCACTAACCCTACCTTAGTCAGAAAAAAAATGAGTATAGGCAATTCAAAAATCAATCCGCAGGAGATCACCGACGACCTGATGGTCGAAATATACGAACTCAGGTCTATATCGTTATGTACCTCCTGACTTACCTGATAAGTTGCCAAAAAGTTAATAGACAGCGGGGATATCATATAGTACCCAAACAGCACTCCGAGAAAGAACAGAAAGGAGGCAATAAATATAAAGCCCCTGGCATTCTTTCTCTCTTTTTCATACAGACCTGGGCTTATAAACTTCCAAAACTCGTAGAGCACATAAGGAAAAGCTAGTATAAAGCCCGCCCAGATGGAGGTCCATATATGTGCGGAAAACTGCCCGGCCATGGTACGACTCTGAATCTGGAAGGGCAGCTCTTGATTGCAAAACGAATCGTCCATTCCGAGTTTTTTTGACATCTCACAAAAAAATTCGTAAGTGATAAAATCCGCTTTCTTCGGTCCTAAAATAATGGTATCAAAAATAAACCCCTTGGCAAAAAAAGCGATGACTCCTACCACAACCACCGCCAGAGTAGCCCGAATGAGGTGCCAGCGGAGCTCTTCCAGGTGGTCGAGGAACGACATCTCCTCCTGATTCTTCTTTTTAGCCATTACAGTATACCCTCTTTTATCAGATTGTGCAAGTGAATAATTCCGACATATCCCTTATCGTCCTCTACTAGGAGTTGAGAGATATTGTTTTTTTCCATCATTTCCATAGCGTCTACAGCCAGGGCATCCGCTTTGATGCTTTTCGGATTTACACTCATAATATCTCTAGCAACGAGTTTGCCGATATTGTCGTGTTTGTTTAGCATCCTTCTCACATCTCCATCGGTGATTACCCCAACCGACTTCCCCTGTTCTGTCACTGCAGCAGCTCCCAGCATTTTTTCGGAAATTTCTACAATCACCTCTTTTACGGGAGTATCCAGGCGCACTTCAGGTTTCATATTTGCTGTTAAGACATCGCTCACCCTCAGGTATAATTTTTTTCCCAAAGCTCCCCCAGGGTGGTACTTTGCAAAATCTTTGCTGGTAAAGCCCTTCAGTTCGAGTAGACATACAGCTAGAGCATCGCCAACAACCAACTGTGCTGTAGTGCTGGTTGTAGGAGCCAGATTGTTTGGGCAAGCTTCTTTTTCCACATAGGCATTCAACACATAATCAGCCTGCTGTCCAAGCAGTGAGTCTTTATTCCCAGTGATGGCTATAAGCGTATTGCCTCCGTTTTTGAGTAAGGGCACCAGCACCTTTATCTCCGGAGTATTTCCACTTTTGGAAATACAAATCACTGTGTCGTCTTTCTGAATGGTACCCAGATCCCCATGAATGGCATCTGCCGCGTGCATAAACACTGCAGGAGTCCCAGTCGAATTTAGTGTTGCCACTATCTTTGTAGCGATAATCGCACTTTTCCCAATTCCGGTGATAACCACCCGTCCCGTACTTTCAAAAATGTGACTTACAGCACTGGAAAAATCATCATTTATCAAAGATTTAAGATGATTTATAGCGGTACTTTCAGTTTCAATGACTTTTTTTGCAACTGCTTTTATAGCCTCCTTATTACTCAAGATTTTTTTAGGGATTTATAGTTTGTCAAAATTAAAGTTTGTTATATCTTTAGTTGTGCAAATGTATGTAAAATAGTAAAACGATAGAATGAGTTCAGTTGAAATTGACCTGCATAAAAAGTTAAAGCAATATTTCGGCTTTAACCAGTTCAAGGGATTACAGGAAGATGTCGTAAAAAGTATAGTTGACAATCACAACACATTTGTGATTATGCCTACCGGAGGAGGAAAATCACTTTGTTATCAACTTCCCGCATTGGTAAAAGAGGGGACTGCCATTGTGGTTTCTCCGCTTATCGCTCTGATGAAAAACCAAGTAGATGCGCTGAGAGGAATCTCCTCCAACGAAGGCATTGCCCACGTACTCAACTCTTCACTCACCAAAAACGAAGTAAAAACAGTGATGAAGGATATTTCGGAAGGCACTACAAAATTGCTGTATGTAGCTCCGGAATCGCTCACTAAGGACGAATATATCGACTTTCTCCGCTCTGTAAAAATTTCATTTGTAGCGATAGACGAAGCGCATTGTATTTCGGAATGGGGACACGACTTTCGTCCGGAATACCGCAATCTGCGCAATATCATCGGGAGATTGGGCGAAGACATTCCGATCATTGCTCTTACGGCCACGGCTACCCCAAAGGTACAGGAAGACATATTGAAAAACCTTGCTATTACCGATGCCAATACATTTAAGGCTTCTTTTAACCGCCCTAACCTCTACTACGAAGTAAGACCAAAAACCAAGGATGTAGACGCCGATATCATACGTTTTGTAAAACACAACCAAGGAAAATCGGGTATTATTTACTGTCTGAGCAGGAAACGAGTGGAAGAATTGGCACAGACTCTGCAAGTAAACGGCATTAGCTCTGTTCCTTATCACGCCGGACTAGATGCTAAAACAAGGGCTAGACACCAGGATATGTTCCTGATGGAAGATGTAGATGTGGTAGTAGCTACTATAGCTTTTGGAATGGGGATAGACAAACCCGATGTGCGTTTTGTAATACACCACGATATTCCCAAGAGTATAGAGAGCTATTACCAAGAAACCGGAAGAGCTGGAAGAGATGGCGGAGAGGGACACTGTCTCGCTTTTTATTCGTATAAAGACATCGAAAAATTGGAAAAATTCATGTCTGGAAAACCCGTGGCAGAGCAGGAAATCGGTCATGCCTTACTACAGGAAATGGTGGCTTATGCTGAGACTTCCATCTCGAGAAGAAAATTCATTCTCCACTATTTTGGCGAAGAGTTTGACGAAGTCAACGGAGAAGGAGCAGATATGGACGACAATGTGCGAAACCCCAAGAAGAAACACGAAGCCAAGGAAGAAGTGGTCAAATTGCTATCTGTGGTAAAGAGTACCAACCAGAAGTTTAAGGCCAAAGAGATTGTCAACGTGCTTGTTGGGAAGGTAAATGCATTGATTAAATCTCACAAAACCGATGAGAAACCCTTTTTTGGTTCTGGAAGGGAAAAAGACATCAAGTACTGGATGGCATTAGTGCGTCAAGTACTCGTCGCCGGACTACTTCGAAAGGAAATAGAAACCTACGGCGTACTCTTCTTGACCGCTGAAGGCAACAGTTTCCTCAAGAAGCCACATTCGTTTATGATGACTGAAGATCACAGCTATCAAAACACAGGTGATGAAGGCGTGGTCACCGCAAAAAAAGCAGGAACCATGTCGGCCGATTCCACCTTGCTCCGAATGCTAAAAGACCTGAGAAAAAAACAGGCACAAAAACTGGAAGTTCCTCCTTTTGTCGTATTTCAAGACCCCTCTCTCGAAGATATGGCGCTGAAATACCCCGTAAAGATGAAAGAATTGCTCAACATTCACGGTGTAGGAGAGGGAAAAGCCAAAAAATACGGCAAACCTTTTATTGAACTTATCGCAAATTATGTGGAGGAAAACGACATTGTCAGGCCCGACGATTTAGTCGTCAAAAGTACTGGAGCTAATTCAGCTTTAAAGTTGTATATCATTCAGAATGTAGACCGCAAACTTCCCCTCGACGATATCGCAAGAGCCAAAGGGTTGGAAATGGAAGATTTTATCAAAGAAATGGAACAGATTGTGTACAGCGGCACCAAACTGAACATCAATTACTGGATAGACGAAATACTGGACGAAGATCAGCAAGACGAGCTTCAGGAATACTTTCTGGAAGCCGATACCGACAAAATCTCTAGGGCCATGGAAGAATTTGACGGAGACTATGAAGACGAAGAAATAAGACTATACAGAATTAAATTTATCAGCGAAATTGCAAATTGACACATTTATCCCCTGATGGCAGGTTAGCTTGAGTACGCTCAAGACAAAAATTCCAAAATTTTCCTGTGTAACATCGCGAACATTCACATTGTTCCTTTTTGTATATATTTGAAAAATTTTTTTGTAATAAAAGGATCCTGAGGTGTATAAAAATACGGTGCTACGGCATTTGAAGACCCGTTCAGGCACTGCAGGTTTTCCGATCTCCTTAAAACATAAAAACTGACAAATGAAAAAATTAGTTTATCTGGCCCTATCACTGGTCTTTGCGTGCAACAGCTCTCAGAAGACGACCACGACCACTGCCTCAACTCAAAGCAAAGCAGATTTTGATCCGGTTCCCTATGCTAGTACCATTACTCAGGAAGAACTCAAAGATCACCTGTACACCTATGCCTCCGACGAATTTGAGGGGAGAGAAACCGGAAAACCCGGTCAGAAGAAAGCAGTAGAATATTTGAAAAAACACTATGAAGCCCTCGGCATTCCCGCCGCACAAAGCAACGGAGACTACTTTCAAAAAGTTCCCCTTATTCTAAGCACCATGCCCGAAGGCACAACAAGTATATCAGGACAACAGTTTCAGATAGGAAAAGACCTGGTGGTTTTGCAAGCACCCGCTAAAAAAGAATACGCTGCCGATGAACTTATTTATGCCGGTTATGGCATCGATACTCCCGAATACTCCGATTTTAAAGACATAGACGTAAAAGACAAAATTATCGTTGTCTCCATAGGTGAGCCTAAAAACGACGACGGCACCTATACTATTTCTGGTACCGACACCCCCTCAAAATGGTCTGACCTGAGAATATCGCTGCCCGACCGTTTGGATATAGCTGACAAAAAAGGAGCCAAAGGTGTTCTTATTCTCGACGGATCCCTTTTCAATATGGTACTGCAACAGTACAATTTTATGAAAAACCGTTCTGCCGGCGGGAACATGCAACTCGACACTGAGGAAGGTAATGACTCCTTTTTTGCCTTTATCAGCCCCAAAATGGGTGAGGCTATAAAATCTGATCTTACAAACACTAAAAGCGGTACCGCAATCAAAGCCGATTTTAAAGTGAACTTTACCAGTGAAACTAAACACGTAGATTCTGAAAATGTGGTAGCCTATATCAAAGGAAGTGAAAAACCAGACGAATACGTCGTTATTTCTTCTCATTTAGATCATATCGGGGTAAACGAGGACGGACAGATCAATAACGGTGCCGACGACGACGGATCGGGAACTGTAGCCTTGTTGGAAATAGCCCAGGCCTTTAAAAAAGCAGCAGACGAAGGAAATGGCCCGAAAAGATCCATAGTATTCCTTCATGTTACCGGTGAAGAAAAAGGATTATTAGGATCTGATTACTACACCAGAAAACCAATTTTCCCACTTGAAAACACTGTTGCCGACCTCAATATTGATATGATAGGACGTATCGACCCTAAGAGGACAGGAGACCGCAATTACATATATCTTATCGGTTCGGATAAACTGAGTACCGAATTGCACGAGCTCTCCGAAGAGGTCAATAAAAAATACTGCAATGTAGAACTGGACTACACCTATAACGACGACAACGATCCGAATCGTTTTTACTACAGGAGTGATCATTACAACTTTGCGAAGAACAACATTCCTGTAATTTTCTATTTCAACGGAACTCACGACGATTACCACCAACCCGGAGATACCCCCGACAAGATCAACTACGATCTTCTGGAAAACCGTGCAAGATTGGTATTTCACACCGCTTGGGAGGTAGCCAATCGCGACAAGCGACTGGTAGTTGACAAGGCTATGCCACAGGAATAGTTTTCACATTTGTTTCAATACCGCAAACAAGACCGCCTGTTTTTCAGGACGGTCTTGTTTGCTTTTAAAATCGTTCTTCTAAATGAAACACTGTATCCATCTTTAAAAAATACCTGAAATGAGGGATGTAAACAATGCCTTTTCTCCGTTATATTAGCCCCAAGTTTTGACACTAAATGCAGTATCGATGACAGAAGTATTTATCACAGACGACCACCCCATTGTATTAGACGGACTCAAAAATCTCATTGAAACCAGTGAAGACATATCTCCCGTGGGTATTTTCCAAAACGGAAAAGACACTCTCAGCGCCTTGAAACAAAAGGAGCCCGATGTTTTACTACTCGACATCAACCTTCCAGACATCAACGGAATAGAGCTGAGCAAGCAAATACGAGACTCCTATCCCGAGCTTAGGATTATCATTTTGAGTGTACACAACGAAAAAGCTGTGATACGAAGTGTACTACAAAATGGAGTAAACGGCTATGTCCTTAAAAATTCTATTGGCGACGATATACTCGAAGCTATCCGAAAAGTGATAAATGGCGAACTCTATATGTGCAGGCAAACGCGACAGATTTACGAGAGCAAAGACAACAGTAACGGACCCGATGTGATTCCAAAAATAACCAGAAGGGAAAAGGAGATATTGCAGTTGGTAACAGAAGGATACACCTCTGCACAAATTGCAGACAAACTGTTTATAAGCCCCTATACCGTAGAAACCCACCGCAAAAACCTTATGGAAAAGTTTGAAGTCAACAATATGACGGCTATCATCAAATACGCGACGGAATTTAAATTGTTATAATTCCGTCGAAATTGGAAGCGTGTATATTCGATGGGTTATACTTTCTCCACATTCATCAAGCACTCTACAGTAATTGTGGTGCCTTTTCCTTTTTCGGATAAGATATCCATAGTTCCTCCAAGAAATTCTACTCTCGCCCTGACATTAGTCCACCCGGCACTTCGCTTACCGGAAATTGCTTCCATATCAAAACCGACCCCATCGTCTTCCACAGTGAGAAATATCTTGTCTTCTACCTGTTGTAATTGCACATAGATCAAAGACGATTTAGCGTGTTTTATCGCATTGTTTACCAGTTCTTGCATAATGCGATAGACTACCATTTGTCGCGACTGATCCATAGCGTTGGTATAATTAAACACACTGCAATCTATGCGTATTCGCGAATTTCCGAAGCGTTCGCAATACTCCTTTATCGCCTCTCCAAGTCCGTATCTTATCAATATCTCCGGCATCATACTATGTGCAATTCGGCGCAATTCATCCACTGCATCATCCAGGTGTTCCATGGTCTTATCCACAAGTCCTTGTCCCTTGGTTTCTGAAAGTATATTCCTCACCGCCGACATCTCGATCTTTATCCCAGACAGCAATCCTCCTAAGCCATCGTGCAGATCTCGTGCCAATCTACTCCGCTCCTGCTCCTGCCCTTCCAGCATTGCGGAGAGAAGTGCTATACGGTTTTTCTGTGCTATCTCGGCCATTTCCATAAGGTGTAACTGCTTTTGCTGTTTCATGGCTTTAGTGCGCTGCTGATTGGCGTAAAACAGAAAAATCACTGCCACAAAACCGATAATTGCAAAACCTATATAGAGGATATTAAGCTTTTTCCCATATACCAATTTTTCCTGTAAGACTGCTAGCTCTCGCTCTTTCTTACTGGCTTCGTACTGGGCTTCCAGTTTTTGAGCGAGAGTCATTTTTTCCATATCAAACTTATCGGTATAATCTCTCACATATTGCTTGTAGTATTGAAGAGCTTCCTCGGGCTTTCCCTGTTTTTCACGGATGAGGGAAAAATACCGAGATATCTTGGGTACTATCGGCTGGTTACCCACCGGATCTTGATGTGCAGAAATAGCTGCATTCCCCACCAGAAATTCTGCCCGAGTGTAATCGCCTTCAGAGATGGCGTAATCGGCCAGCATTATATAACTTCTGGCCAGTACGGAATGTTCCCTTATTCGGTCTGCTTCAGTCACCGCCAAATTGAGATAGTTAAATACCGAATCTCGGTACGATACGGGCAGATATTCCGAAAATATTTCAGCGATATGGTAAGCGGCCATAGGCAAGCGAGAGAGATGTACCACACGGTCGCGATGGCGCTCCAACAACTTTGCCGAACGCTTGTAATAAGACAGTGCGGAATCGCGAAGCTGAATTCTGGAGACATCTTCTTTAAAACGGTCGAAAAAACTATTTGCCTTCAACTGAATGGCGGTAGTAATAGCATCGGGATTTCCACTTCTGTACGCATCTTCCATACACAAATTAGCATACTTACGCTGATTCTGAGTATCGCTCCACTGGGCATAAACCTCCGAAATATCGGCATAGACTTCGCTCCTCCATTCGTATTTATCGGTATCTTCCAAATCCTCCAATGCTCTAAAAAGATCTACTATGGCCTCTCTAAGATTATTTTTCCTTGCCATCATCCAGCCCTTTGTGTGCAGCACATATCCCATCATCGCTCTGTGATTGGAATTTTTTAAATAGTAAAAAGCACTGTCTATACTCTTTGTAGCCTCTCGTCTCTGATCATCTCCCTCGTAATATCGTGCAAGTACCGCAAACAGATAAGCTTTATAGTGTTGGTCGTCCACGTTGTCGGCCAACCTCAAGGCCCGTTGTATAAGTTCAAAACCATCTTTGTGAGCCCTGCGGTAGTACACCACTTCCGATAGTCGAGCCATCGTCATGACCCGCTGTTGCACAGACAAATTCTGTCGCGCAAGCTCCAGGCGGAGAGAGTCTTCTACTATATGTGCTCTTGCCGGAAGCCCTACCACAAAGGTAAGTCCGAGAAAAAGCCACAAGGCTATAATCGAGTTTGATACTTTATGCCACACACTGAGGTTTATTTGCTATACTGCTTTTCTGGATGATTTTAACAAAGGTATCTCGAGATAATTGGTATTACTATACCTAAAATAAGGTATTTTTACAGCTTACTCGCCTCCAGCTTATCTATTTCCTTTCCTTTTCGATCCGCTGTTATCGACAATCCTTCTTCGAGATCGGGCATGGGCTTGCCTATTGTAAATTGCTGTGTACTTACGCGAACTGTATAAAAACGTCCCTTTCTCTTTGCCTGGAGCACTATACTTTCTGTCGAAGCATTTATGTTTTCGGAAGGCTCTTTCAAAAAGCCCCAATTTGTTCCACCGGACCAAATCGTCTCTCTATTTCCATTGGCATGAACCCAATGCAATACTGGTTGATCGAATAGAACGCCTTCTTCAAAAGTCACATTTGACAGACTATCTCGTTGTGTTTTAGACAGAGATACCGGTTGAAAAAAAAGTCGGAAAGCCTCGGGAATTCCCGCCTCATCGTCAACTACTGTTCCCTCTTTCAGGTCGTACACCACTGTACGCCCAGGAGTGCGTACGGTAAGGCTACCCTCATACACCAATTCGAAACGGCACTCATCAGGATTTTCATAATGTCCCGTCATTCCGAACCCCCATGATTCTACGCGCTCTACTATCTTTTTCTCATTGACACTGAGTCTATATCTCCTGGTTCCGAGTAAGTTTTGGCTTTTTGCCGAAAGTTTAGCCACCTTACGTCCCGCCTCTTGACATATATTCACAGCATCGAGATAACGTCGCTTTACAACATTATTTCCCGTATCGTCTACGGTTTCCAATAGCTGATCTATATAAATATCCGGAACAGTATCAGACTTACAGCTCAAAAATTGTAATAAAACAACTACTCCGATAAGCACAAAACCATTAAACTGAATCGGGCGACTCATATTGGAAGATAAATTTTATTTTTTTTGGGGTCATCTCTGTGTAAAAATACTTTTTTTTGGTGAGAATCTCAACAAAAACTACTACCTAATTTTCAAAGCTTTAAGCACAAAATCAAACACGGCCTGCTTAAAAAAATCAGGCCGTGCAATTCTCCTATACAATAATACTGAACAGATAGGTCTACTCCGAACAATATTACTGCAAATTGAGATCAGAAATACCTAGTACCTCGGTAGATAGTTCGCCCAACCATCCCATATCGGCCTGAATTCCAGTCTGCACCTTGACAAAATCTATACCTTCCAGCGATACCGCCTCTCCGTTGGCATCAATAGCATCAGAAATATCGATTTGATCACCTCCCTGAATATTATCGGCATATCCGTAATCTAAGGGATTACTGGTAATATAACTCGGGTTACTCCTGTCGATATTCACATCGGGCAAAAGGGTTCCTCTGAGTGTATAGTTGTCTTCCTCTATCCATTCCGGATAATACGGCTGCTTGTGAAAACTATTGACAAGTACTTCTCCGCTATTTCCTCTATTGTCTGTCCACGGCACATTTTGTGTCGGATCTTCAGGACGGTAATAAGTCACTTCATAATTGCGATCGACTCCTTCCATATCGTGAGCACTTCCCTTTATCTCATACCAGGTATCGTCTGGCAGTCCGTTGCCGTTTTCATCGGCCATTACATAAACTATACCGGGTTCAGAAAAATTGCTCATGGCATTATTTTCGAACAGCAAATCCGGCTCTCCTTCCTTATTGAGTACAGTATGGTCAAAACCAAGTACTACACTTCCTCCCCAAGCTCCGAGGCTCACCGTTCCCGTTTTACCGACTATGCCCTTTGCACCTTCCATATTCCCCAGACTTGTATTTATAAACTGTCCCGGTGCCGGAAGGTAATCAAAAAGTTCGGTCACATAGCTATTGCTGTCTTCCACTATAGGTCTTATCCTGATTGCTATCTCAAATTGAAACTCTTCTTTGTATTCTCCAGCATCGTTAAACGCTCTGTACTTAAGGCTATACACTCCTATGGCTTCCGGTTCAAACACAAACTCGTCTTCGGTAGACACCACCTCTTCGTTCAATGTCCACTCTTCCTCATAAACAGCCTCGTTAAGATTTTTTGCCGTCAGTGTAACGCTTTCTCCTATGCGGAAAATCGCTTCCTCTTCTGAGCTTGACACTGTAGATACCGTTATTTCAGGAATTATGCTCGACGCATTCCCTTCTTCAATAGGTGCATTATCGTCGTCACTCGAACAAGAATTTAAAAGGGCAACCAGGCCAAGACTAAAAAGCACTGCAGGGATACTCCCCGACTTTCTAAATGATTTCATCATGTTATTTGAAATTAATGTATTAAAAAAGGTTTTTATTGTGGTTTTATTCGACTACAAAAGCAATATGTGCCGGAATATCTCCGGTGGTTACAGTCCACTGCAACACACCATCGGGACTAAAGCAATAGAGCCTACCCGGACTTACGTAATCACCGGCATCGGTGAGTAGTATTTCATCGGTTTGAGGGTTGATTGCCACACCGTAAGGCAACTCAATCCCTTCTTCTGTGCCGTCGGTGATAAAAGAATCGTCCAGCAAGCTTTCTGTTCGGGTATCTATCTTGCTATAGCTTATGGTATTCTGCCCGGTATGGAAGTTGAACTCTACTCCAATGGCATAGGCTATCCCTTTGTGAATTTCCATATCACTTACAGCGAGATCAAAGCTCTTTTTCACTTTGTGATCTTCGGTATCCACCACATATAGGCGTGCGGGATTATCGTAATAGTCTCCTCGCGATGACACATACAGATCTCCCTCTTCATCAATTTTCAAGCGGTGTAAATTCATCCCTACTTCTATGCGCTCTGTCTCTTGAAAACTATCGAGATCGATTACCGACAAGGTGGTTTCATAGTCTGGCGGACTGTAGCCTCCGGAATTAGCCACATAGAGTTTTCCTTCGTGCCCTACCAGCTCTTCCGGTTGCCTTCCCACTTCCACGGTTCGGGTAATCTGCAAACTAGTCGTATCGATTTCCGCTACCATACCGTTGGGAGCATTGGGATCTAGAGCTACTTCCCCTAAATACGCACTCAGATAGGCTTTCCCTTCGTAAAAAGTGATATAGCGACAATTGGGCACATCTATTTTCCCAAGGCGTTTTCCACTATGTAGATCCAGCACCTCTACCTTGTTAGAAACATTGACTACCACATAGAGTTTAGAGCCATAAACTGCTATATCGTTACCTACATCTCCCAAACCACCCACTAATTCGGGGTTGGCTTTGCTAAACACATTGGAGATATAGGTTTCGGTAGTGTAGTCGTAAAAATCCAGCGACGCCTTGTTCGCTCCCATATTGCCTTCGTTCAAGAGGTAAAAACCTCTGACTTCTCCTTCAGATTTCCCAGGTTCTTCGGAAGCTGGAGGCTCAAAAACTCCTCCCGATTCCAGCGGATCATCGCTGCGACAAGCGGTAAGTGCTACTAGAAGTAGGCAGGTGAGCACTGCTGAATACCTCGACCATTCTGTGAAGTCTATCCTCATAAAGTATAATTAATAGTTAAACGATACGAACGTCCCGGCATCGGAAAGTTCTTAATCACATCGTAATACTGGTTTAAAAGATTATTTACAGCTAAAGAAAGTTCCATTTTATTCTCCCACACCTTCAGTTCATACCTCGCCGCTATATCGTGTGTATACCAAGGCTGCAGGTAATTAGATGGGATATTTGCCTTTTGACTATAGCGTTCACCGGTATAAATAAAACTGTAATTGAGTTGCCATTTCCGATAGCTGGCTGAGATATTGGCGCTACCACTGTGCACCGGGATATAGGGAATCTGATTGCCGTATACCGAACTGCCCGGGGTCTTATCCAAAGCCTCCTGCCAGGTGTAATTGAACTGCATTCCATAGGTCAGTCCCCCGACTGTAGTCCCACTCCATCTTACCCTTGCCTCGGCTCCCGTAGTCGATACTTTCCCGAGGTTGAGCATAGTCCATCGGAACAGGTTAACTCCCGGGACAGCTACAATCTTATCTTTTACTCCTATCTTATACACATCCCCCTGAAATTCCAATAAGTATTTGTCCCTCTGCTGCTTATAAGAAAAACCAAGATTCAGCTGCTCAGTATATTCCGGATTCAAAAAGGTATTCCCCACAAACGTATAGTAAAGGTCGTTGAATGTAGGCATTCGAAAAATGCGTTTATAATAGGCTCGAAGTCTGAAATTGGGACTGTTAAACGGCTGCCAGCCCACCATTAGTGTCGGGGTAAATTCTTGCCGGTCTTCTGCCCTTTCGTAATACCTTACCCGCTCTTTTACTGTTGTACTGAGCAAACTGCCTTGTAGGTTTAGTCGAGGCCAGTCCATATTGGTGGTAAGGGCTACGAGATAGTTGTTCCGTTCCGGATAGGCAAAGCGGTAGAGATTGGCATCGAGGGTATTGTTTTCGTAATCAACAGCCAGACCCAATTTCCAGAAATCTGTAAGTCGGTAACTATTGGATAAAGAAAAATAAAGGCTTTCCTGGTGATACCTATTGTCCAAAAATCCTGAGGTTGTCACGATTTCGGGGTCGAAATAACGGCTGTAGTCCTTGCTGTATTTTGCTCTGAATACGGCGTAATAACGGTCGGTAAACTGTTGTCTGTACTCTCCCTGAACAAAATCGTTCTTATCCCATTGTCGCTGTGGACGATAAAACCTGTTGGCTACCACCGCTCCGGGCAGTCCTCTTTCGGAATCGTAGTGGTAATATTTAACAAACCACTTGCTGTTAAAGCCGGTAGTACCATATAGCGCTCCCTCCAATCTCAGGGCACGGATATCTGCATTCTCCCTTGTGGCTGTGGTGTCGTATACCCCATTGGTAAATCGGTATTTATAGCGTCCATGAGCATAGGTATACGCCGTACTCACTCGAGCCGAAAGACGATTGTTGATTTTATAGTCGAGGTTGAGATAAGGGTTGAACAAGCCAAAAGACCCTGTTTTTATTCCGCTGTGAAGATGCCACTGCTCACCTTCTTCAAACTCCGGTTTACGAGATTGTAAGTAAATAGTATTAGCTGAGGCATAAGCTTTGGCCGACTGTCCGGCATCGGGGCGCTGACCATTGTACAGGGAGATTTCTTCGAGATTGTCTAAGGCGTATTTCCCGAGATCTACCTGTCCGTTCTGGGCATTTCCCAATCGTATACCGTCGTAAAAAACACCGGTATGTTCGCTACCCATACTGCGCACATTGATGGTTTTTAGTCCGCCAACCCCGCCGTAATCCTTGAGTTGTACCCCGCTAAAATAACGCACAGCATCTGCCACCGAAAGGCTGCTCATGCGTTTTAGAGTTTCTCCCGACAGCTGCTGTACCGGAACTACTGCCGTGTGTTCAGTCGACTTTCGTTCCTGCCACAGCACCACTTCTTCCAGCTTGCGATAGTCCGTAACACTGTCCTTTTCCTGACCGTATCCCGCAAAGATGGCAAATACCGGAAAACACAGCCGAAGGCAATTCAATAGGTTAATAAATCTGTTATTTTTTATCGACATCTCCCGTATCAAATCATTGCTATGGCCGGGAGAGTTTTTTTGCAGAAAACCTGCAAAATCAACTGGAAGTATAAGGATATAAAATCCTGATATTCCGGCTTCAATCCCCGAAAGCCACGAATAAATTGCAAAAACGGCAGGTATTCTGACTTGCTCCCTTCCCCGGCCTTCCCATTCCGTTTGGAACAGTGACCATCATATAGGGGTCGGCTTTGACGAGCTTACAGCTGCGGGACAGTTCCGGACTCACACCGGATTCCCTTTTAATGAGAGCGCTATAGCACCCCCAACCGATTTTGCGGCAAATATAGTTTATTTTGGAAGACTGTCAACTGGTGGTTTCAATACTTTTCTGCGCAAGGCAAAAGACTCTACTGGGATTTTCACACATCAATATTTTATTTGATACACATTTGTATTGAATAAATTATATGGAAATACCCATTTAAAAATTGTCCATCGTACCACGACAATTCGTCAATGAGGGGGAGACGCAAAATTTTGCGTCTCTACGGCGTCGGATACATGTCATATGCAATCGACGGCCATCACATTTAAACCTCAACCGGTACGTAAAAAACTTTTCCGATACGCTCTATATGCCCCACTAGATCAGGATTGTCAATTTGATTAAAAATGGAAAGGTCCATTTTACAGACTATCCGTGTACCTACCATCGGATTCCGGCAGTTATTTTAAGGATATAGCTAATAAGGATAATACTTCCGGCAACATATACCAGTATTTTAAAGCAGTATTTTCCAAAACCGGAAGGTTGAATTCTCTGCCATAGGGTTATAGCAAAGAGCAAGAGCAAGGGAATGGTGGCAGGATACAACTCCCAACTCTTCTCCATATCGCCCTGCAACAGCGCCATGAGAGATCGCTGAAAGCCGCAACCTGGACAGTCGAAGCCCGTAAGCCACTTTAGCGGACAGGGCAAAAGATGATGTTGAAGCCAGTGCCAGATATCAGACATATTACAAAATACCAAAAAGCCCGGATATGATGTCCGGGCTTACTGTTTGTGTATTATTTTACGATATTTATTCTCTTGAGCCTATATCTCCGGATCGATCACTTGGGCTTCTTTGGCAGAAGGTCCCTGATACTGCGAGTCTCCAAAGCCTAGAATGGGATAAAACACCATAGGCAACAGCACCATCCCTACGGTAAAGCCTTCGCTCTTCCCGAAACTCTTACTCAACAAATTGGTAACCCATATCTGAGCTACAATATTGACACAAGGTACCAACATCAATACAATCCACCACATAGGTTTACCGACAATTTCCAACAGTACTATAATATTGTAGACAGGTACAATTGCCGCCCATCCCGGTTTTCCGGCCTTTTCAAAAATCTTCCACATACCCGCTATGACGAGTACAATTAAAGCCAGATAAATCAACATTCCTATAAGTCCGGCAGCCGCACCTACTTGATTGCTTGTTTCCATATTTACTATTTTGTTTAAAGTTTTAGATTGCGTACTTCACAAAAGTAGTAAAAAACGAAAACTGTACAATATCCCCAAAAACCAGTATTTTGACCAGCTATTTTTATTTCCGTTCTTTGCAATACTAATGTGCTGCCGAGGCATTTACTTTTCCGGAGCCCTTTTTAATCATAAGTACAAAAGGCACACAGATTAAAAACAACACTCCGAGATAAATAAAGATATCCATATACGAAAGGACCGTACTCTGAAGGGTTACAGAGCCTTCCAATAGCTTATACGCTCTATCAAGAGCTTCATTTATACTATAGCCTTTACTTATAAACATCTGCTGGTAGGCATTGATGCGTTCTTGTACTTCAAAATTAGTTCCGTTTAGATTGGGAATGAGATTCACTCGGTGCTGCTGTCCTAAACGGGCGACAAAGGTGGTGATAATCGCTATACCAAACGACCCTCCCAATTGTCTCATCATTCCCGTAAACGCCGCTCCTTCTCCAATATTCTTGCCCTCCAGCGTAGACAGCGACAGGGTTGTAATAGGCACAAACAACAGTCCTAATCCGATACCTCGGGTGACCAAGGGCCAGAAGAAGTGTTCCCCTCCCGTATCTGGCGTCATCATGGTATACATCCAATAGCTGTAAATGAAGAATATGGAAAATCCGACTGCAGCGAGATATTTCTGTGATACGCCTCGCTCCAACAATTTTCCTATCACCGGCATCATAAGTCCGGTGGTAATAGAACTAGGTATCAACAACAAACCTGCATCCGTCGCTGTCCACCCCAGAACAGACTGGGTGTAGATCGGAATGATAAAGGTAGATCCGTACAATCCGAAACCGAGAATAAACGTCAGTATGGTACCTATCCGCAAGTTGTAATCTCTCAAAACCCTGAGGTTGACAATAGGATGCTCGTAAACCAGTTCACGCCATATAAATAGCACCAGTCCAAATACCGACACTATACTCAGCACTAATATAGTTGTATCAGAAAACCAGTCGTCTTGTTGCCCGTGTTCCAATACAAACTGCAAAGAGCCTACAAAAGCGGCCAGCAAAGCTATACCCCACCAGTCGACCTGACTCGCTTTGAGTTTTTCACCGTATTTCGGACTCTTCACATAGAGTATAGCCAAAAAGGTAGCGATAATACCCACAGGGATATTGATGTAGAAAATATAGGGCCAGGAATAGTTATCCACCAAGTATCCTCCTAGCGGAGGACCAAGTGTAGGTCCCACAATAACCCCCATACCGTAGATCGCCTGAGCCATCCCTCTTTTTTCTTTGGGATAGCTCTCTGTAATAATCGTCTGTGCGGTTACCAACAGGGCTCCACCGCCCATTCCCTGAATAAATCGGAAGATTACCAATTCCCATAAATTGGTAGCATTACCACACAAAAAAGAGGTAACGGTAAACACGATAATGGAAGCTGCAAAATAATTTCGCCGTCCGAACTGTTTTGAAAGCCAGCTCGTCATAGGGATAATAATAACGTTGGCAATGGCATAGGCCGTAATCACCCAGGCAATATCGTTAAGCGATGCCCCCAGGCTTCCTCCCATATCGTTGAGTGCCACGTTTACAATGGTGGTATCTATGATTTCCAGAAGGGCACACAAGATGGCGGTAATTGTGATAATCACCCTTCGGAAGCCATAGGCTACCAGGTCATTTTCATTTATTTCCTGTACTTCAGCCATAATTTACTTTAAATGCACATCAACGAATACGTTCATTCCGGAGCGCACCCGAGCAAGTTTTTTCTTATCGTTACTCGAAACAAAATCTATTTTAACCGGAAGTCTTTGTACTGTTTTCACAAAGTTACCGGTAGCATTATCGGGGGGCAACAAGGCAAATTTGGCTCCTGTTGCAGGAGAAAATGCAGTTACCACAGCTTCGAATTCTTCATCGGGATAGGCATCTACCTCTATACTCACCTTTTGTCCCACTCTCATCTTGTCGAGCTGGGTTTCTTTAAAATTGGCCACCACCCAGATATCTTTGGTATTCACGAGATAGAACAAAGATTGTCCCGGTCTAACAAACTGTCCTTCTTGAAGGCCTACATCCGACAATTGTCCATCTATAGGTGCGGTAACCACAGTATAACTCATATTGAGCAAAGCTGCATCCAGATTGGCCTGAGCACTTTTTACATTAGCCTCTGCGACTATGACCTGTTTCTCAGAAATCTCTGTTTGAGAAATAGCTGCATGGTGCTGACTGCTGGTCGCTTTTTGCTGACTCTCCAAGATCTGAAGCTGTTGTTCAGCTTGTTCTTTAGTAGCGAGTGCTTGCTCGTATTGTTGAGCGGTGATAGAGTGGTTTTCATAGAGATTTTTAAACCTTTCGTAATCTTTGGTCGCTCTCCACAATTGTGTTTTTGCAGTCTCTATATTTCCTTTGGCCGATTGCACCTGCGACTTAGATGCTGCAGCATTGGCCACATACGAACCTATGCTCGCTTTTGCTACAGCAAGCTGGCTCTCTGCTGCCGCTAGACCCGCGCGCGCCTGTTCCAGTCGCACTCTGTAGTCCTGATCATCGATCACAAAGAGGGTATCTCCTGCCTTCACCTCTTGGTTGTCGGTGACATATACTTTTTTTACATAGCCTTCTACACGAGGAATTACCGGGTTCATTCTGGCTTCTATCTGAGCGTCGTCGGTAGTTTCGTGAGAAAAGGAGTGTACTAATTTGTATCCGCCATATACCAATCCTACTCCCAACAATACGGCGATAATAATTACAAATTTCTTATTGGTCTCTTTCTTCTGTTCCATTTTCTAAAAAATGATTTGTTTATTGAGTTATGTGGTTTGTTAGCGTACCCTGCGCTGTCAGGAGTTCGTAATATTTTTGGGTAATTTCGGCTCGGGCATAAGCCAAGTCTATATTCGATTGCAACTGTTGTACATCGGCTTCCAGCAAATCGTTGGTATCTACCAGGCCGTTGTCGTATTTGTCTTTTACGATGCGGTAATTCTCGGCAGCCTGTTCTTTAGACTCGGTATACACCTCATATTTCTTAATAGCCAGTCTGTAATCTTCAAGAGCATTTTTAAGCTGAATGTTTAGCTGATCGGCATACTGATCAAGGCTGTACTGAAGCTCTGTCGCCTTGCTCTTTGCTACTTTCACATCGCTTGCCGACTTAAAAATATCGGAGATATTATAAGACACCCCTACCCCAAAATTAATGGCATTAGTAACTGCAAGGGCGTTGTGTATATCTGCCGCCACATATCCGCCTATGAGTTGAACAGACGGAAACACCTTACTGCGTGCTACTTTTATTTGGTTTTCAGCTGCCTTCTCCTGGTAGCGAAGTGCCTCCAGATCGCTTCGAGACATCTCCAAACTATCCGACAAGCTCACCGGAGCCATATCCAATTCGCCTTCGTTTAATGCGATCTCCGTACCTTCGGGCAGTTTTAGCAAGGTGAGCAAACGGTAGTGAAGTATACGTTCATTTTTAAGCGCCTCCTCCAAGGTTACCTTTACATTAGACTCCTGTAATTTGGCTTTTAAAAGATCGTTACGAGCCAGAAGACCGTTGGCCTCCATAGCCGAAAAATCCTTTACCCGCTGTGCTGCGCTCTTCAGGTTTTCTCTAACCAATATCACCGTTTGTCGCGCCTTGTACAGGTTGACATAATCGGCCACCGTTTTCATGACCAGCTGCTCCTTTTCGCTCACTGCATTGAGTTTTGCCGCTTCTAAGCGGTTTTCGCTTGCCTGAACGAGGTTTTTGAGCTTAAAGCCGGAGAACAAGGGTATAGAGGCATTAATCTGCCCTATCATTACCCGATCTACATCCGGAGCTCCACCCCCATTCCCATCGCCTACAGGTAACAAGGCTCCTGTGATATTGGGCTCAGCAAGGTGCATATACTGCCCAGATGCTCTCAGGTCGGGGTATTGCGAATTACGAGTCACCTTGAGCTCGCTCGTAGCTGCGTTTACTTTTTCATCCGCAATTTTTGCTTCATCGCCATTGGTCAACGCGAGTTCTATGGCCTCCTGTAGCCCCAACGGCTTTTTTTCCTGTGCCTCTACCTCTATCGACCAGGCTGCCAACAACAGAAAAAACAATGACAGTTTAATTTTCATTAGAAAGTAACTTTTTTATAGTTTGTTGAATATGTGCTGTTAATGTGGTGTACACAAAATCGTCTACATCCTCCTCTTTATCTACTTCAAAAAGGGTCATAAAAAACTTTTTGTTGTAGTAAAAGTGAAAATAAGTCCCTACCACTGTAGGTATCATAAGTGGAATATATACCTCGGAAGAAAACACTCCCGCTTGCTGTCCTCTTTTGATCAAAGCCTCGATTAATTTGTAATTTTCAATCTTTTGGGCGACATACTTCTCAAAATTCACCTGTCTGTTCTGCTTTGAATACTCAGAATTTGCCACCTTGTAGACATAGCGGTTTTGGTGTATTCGCTTAATCATAAAAGCAATCATGTGATCTATCTTCTCAAAGTAATCGCCCTCTTCAGACATCACCTTGTCCATTTCCCTTCTAAACCCTTCAAAGCGGTAGTGCATCAAGGCCTCCAACATCTTTTCCTTAGATCCGAAATAGTAGGAAATCATCGCGATATTCACATCGGCCTCACTGGCAATCTGCCGTACCGAGGTGCCGTCAAAACCATTTTTAGCGAATAACTTTTCGGCCACATTGAGAATATGAATCTGCTTTTCACCTAAGTCCATCACCTCATTTTTTAATTGAGGGCACAAAATTAAACAAACGTTTAATTCAAACAAACGTTTAATCTGTTTTTTTTGTATTTTTTTGATATTGGAATCGATAAGCTTCGTTCAACTGATTGAAAAATCGCCTGAAAATAATTTGCAGTTAGATAAAAATAGTACCTATTGAAAATACACTGTAAAGAAAAGCTATTATATATTTAAGAAAAATCTGTATATTTATACTTCCCTTATGCCCTATTACAATGACTTATAACACTAATAGCTTATGTCTTTTCTTGCCGAACTACACATAGAAGATGAGGCTCCTATTCGAGTGAAAGCCTTCCGTTTAAACATGCAGCAACAACCGACCACAGTGATCGGCCCTGAGCTGATCCCAATGGAGGAAAAATGACAATTCGGATAGAAAGCGCTAAAAGTACTTCCATTTTTGAATGGGCGAAAAGTCCCAGTATGATGAAAAAAGGATATCTTGTTTTTTACGAACGTGACGGAATGCGCACTATGAGAAGAATAGAATTCTGGGACTGTTATTGCGTGACGTATACGGAAGATTTCAACCATGATGGTGAGGCTATGATCAATACCTTTGAGTTAACTCCCGGAATTTTATCCATCAATGGGTCCAAATTTATCAAGCCTTGGCGGGTTTCTAATCCGTTTACAGAGATAAAGCCTTATGAACCGAAAGAAGAGGAAAACAAAAAACAAAAATGCCGAATAGAATTTAAAGCCAAAAATGACGATCTGAAAAACGGAGTGTTTGGTTTTGACTGGATGAGAGACAATTATAAAAACATTGTGGAGGACTACGATGCCTTAAAGAAGGTGTATACGCCTATTGAAGATATAGAAGGCAAAGAGTATTTCATTCCTTGGGTCAGTATTAAAAAAGGGCAGACCATTACATTAAAAGTAGATAAAGATAAATTTAAAAACATTGACAAGGTCACATTAGAAGGCAAAGGGTTTGAGATTTCTCCCGAAGAATTACAGGACGCCAAAGAGGTTCATATAAAATGCACTAGGAACCTGACTGAACCTACCAAGTTAGAGGTCTATGGGGATGGAAAATTGGCAGGAGCCATAAATGTATGGCAAAATCAACGAAAAACATTAAAACTGCGTTGGGTGATTGTGGAGGTACAAGGTAGTAGAAGTGATTATGATGATATAGAATCGAAAATAAACAAACAAAAACTTGAAGACTATTTTAAAAAAGCCTTTAATCCCGCCATGATAGATGTTGAACTTGTGAATGAAACACCAGAGGTATTGGATATAGCTGACTTGGAAAATAAGCAGACCAAAGAAAATAATAGAAACGAACAATTATCTGGATATCCAAAGCGTATCAAAGAATGCTTTGTAGAAGGTACAAAAGATGAGATTAAATATGATAACACGGCAAAAAGTAATTTTTTAACGAGTGTACATCAAGTGTATAACCTTCAAAAAATGGAAAAGGTCAAAGAAGCTGCTCCTTTTGAAGTTATCTTATATCTCACAAATCTAAAATGTGGCATCATTACTCCAGAAAAATCAAGCTATAACAATGGAATTACCCCAAGAGGAGATAGTGGAGTGTCTATGATGCTTTTGAAAAATAGTGAAGTATACCCTGAAACTGAAATTCCCCATGAAATTATGCACGCCTGTGGTGTACCTCATAGTTTTGATGAAAGAGATATGGAAGGTAAACCCAAAAATCAGGAAAAGGATCATATTTTTAAACAGGGTAGAACCGATAATTATATGGATTATAGCAACAGTAAACAAACCACTTGGAAATGGCAGTGGGAAAAACTACATCAATCAAAATTTACTCAATGAAAAAGGTGTCTTGGATAATGTTAACGGTAATAACTATCGTATCATGCAATAACTATAAAAATATCATAGAGAACCAAAAGCTATGTGAGTTTGATAATATTGTGACCGAAGAAGAAATTTTTTTTGACAAAAAAAAGTACCCCAAAGAAATGGATACTATTCTTAATAACGAAACGATTCTAAGTAGATATTACACATATCCAGACGGGAATGATATAACAAACAAACAAGCAAACAAATATAGGGAAATGGTTATGGTATTCTCCTTCGGGAAAGTTAAAAAGAGTTCGATTTTTATACTTAGATGGTTTAACAGAAGTAGGCAAAGAAACTCATTATGACGAGCAGGGCAATATCACTAAAGTCATAGACCACGACAAAGGCTATACGATTTGTTGGGCGCAAGCCATTGCTATTGCCAAGGAGAAAGGCAGACACAAAATGCGGAAGGAAAACCCTATATTCTCGCTAAGCAGGGGGACTTCAGACCCGGTGTACAGGAATAAAAAAGTCTGGGAAGTGTTTTTTAAAACCAAAAAATGAAAATCTAAAGCCTATATCATCGACGGAATAACAGGAAAAGTACTAACTGAAAAAGAGGTTATTGCCAATCCGGGGTAAGGCTAGCAATTGCCCTCGTTTAGACATTGCAAAAACGAGGGCTTATCCTATACCTATTTTTAAGGGCATCCCTTATAAAAAAATGCGAACTGTAATGTCATTACTATTTCTGTCTGTCGTCTTGCGCAGACATTTCCATGTTTAACGGATAGAGTTGCAAGGGCAGTTTTTCGTCACCCAACACATCTTTTATCTGTCGGTATATAAACTGATAGTGCATTCGAGTCATGGAATCTCGAGTAAAGGGAATACTCTTTTTCAACCTCTCTTCCAGCACCATCAGTTGTGCTAGGGCTATAGCTCTCACGTCGGTATGCAAAGTATTACCTTCTGAGAGCTTTGCCAACAGGGATTCTAAAAGCCCTCCTTTTGGTTTTTTAGGATTATAAAGGGTAAGTATACTCGCTACATAGGCTTTCTGAACACTTCTGCGATATGGATTTACCGGCGTATTGGAATCCAACTCCTTCCAAACCATACTTCTTACGTCTTCCACAAATTCTTCGGGCATATACGGTTCGTCGTATTTATAGCGATCGGCGATAAATTCCATACGGCTCAGCCGACTTCCGCCGAGCAAAGTAGTCATCACACCCTCCATGTTTTTGGAATAGTTGTTTTTAGACAGTGGAGCCTCTATTTTATTGATCACATCGTCATACAACAGCCAAGAAGGCTCGTGGAAGACGTAAGTATCTATAAAATCGAGAGCTTCTTTTTGTCTGGCTTTATCCACAGGAGCGTATACATCACCTCCCTCTCCTACAGTTTTAGGGGTCACATACAGTCCACCTATATTTTTCAATACATGTGAGGTATATTTGTCGTATTGCTTATACACCGCATTGTATATTTCTTCAAGTCCTTCGTAGTTATCGCTCTTTTTTTCACGAGTCCACTCTAGTAATTGAGGTACTATACGCTGCAGGTTTTTTATACCGTATATACTGGCTGTTACGGAATTATCTCCTAAGTCTTCCGACTGTGACCGCGGATCGAAATCTCTTCCTTCTCCACCAAACCACAAACGGGGATTGGCAGCAATACTATCTGTAGCCCACTGGCTCAACAATTCCTTTTCTTCTGTAGCAGACAGCTGTTCCGGAAACCGCGAATACCCCCATTGTATGGCCCATTTGTCGTAATCTCCTATTCTCGGCATCATCCCTCTTATAGAAATATTGTCTTCCGGCTGTGCTACATAGTTAAATCTCGCATAATCCATAATAGAGCTGGTATGTCCGTGTTTTTCCAGCCAAGCACTGTCTCTCAGTTTTTCTACAGGAGTCGCATAACTAGCTCCCATATTGTGACGCAGTCCGAGTGTGTGTCCTACTTCATGCGAAGCCACAAAGCGAATCAACTCCCCCATAAGTTCGTCGTCGAACTTCATTTTCCGCGCACGCGGATCGATTACTCCTGCCTGTACCATATACCAATTGTGCACAAGATTCATCACATTGTGAAACCAGCCTATATGACTTTCCATAATCTCTCCGCTTCTGGGATCTGTGATATTAGGACCGTAGGCATTTCTAACCGGTGAAGCAAAATAGCGAATCACCGAGAATCGAGCATCTTCAAGACTCATACTGTCGTCGTCTTCCGGCCATTCCTTTCCCATAATGGCGTTTTTAAATCCTGCTTGTTCAAAGGCTTCCTGCCAGTCGTTTACTCCTTGTATCAGGTATGGTCGCCATTTTTTAGGAGTTGCAGGATCTATATAATACACTATAGGCTTTTTCGGTTCTACCAGTTCTCCCCTTTTCCAACGCTCCATATCTTCTTCCTTCGGTTCTAGTCGCCATCGGTGAATATAGGTGTTACGATCAGCTCGCTGTTGATCGTCGCCATACTCCCAATAGGAGCTGGCAAAATATCCCACTCTACTGTCGAAATAACGCTTTTTCATAGGCACTTTAGGCAGTAATACAATAGAGTTGTTGATCTCTACCGTAACCATACCCGACAGCACTGCCGCCGGAAGATTTTTTTTCTTGTCTTCCGATAGTTTTGCCTTATAAGTCTTTACCGTCTTGATCTCGGTGTTGATAGGATAGGTTTTGATAGCCTTTATATACGACTTGTCCTTTTCCAACGACGACAGGTTCAGTTTCTTTTTCTCCTTATCCGACAAGCTCAGCAAGCTGTTTTCACTGTTTATAAAATCGGTCACATCGATCACATACGACTTGTCCTTTCCTTTTATCGCCTCTATATCAAAGGCTTCGATAATAGGAGAGGCACTGGAATTGTTTACCGCTTTGGAAATAGCATCCTCATCACTGGCTCTACTCACCAGAGTCTGCACGCGTAGAAAGATCTTATTGGTCGGACCTTTTTCAAACCAAATAGTCTTTTCACCTATCTCTTCTCCTCCATAGGTCGGTGCGCCTGCGGGAGTTTTTATAAAGCGCGACACCACTAGCATTTCCCTTTTCAACAGGCTGTCGGGAATCTCGAGATAGAAGGTTCTGTCTACTTGGTGTACACCCATCAATCCCTTTTGGCTTTTAGCTTCTTTGGTAATAACCTTGTCGTAGGCCTTGGTCTCGCTCGAGCCATACTTTTTTTCGGAAGTTGCTGTAACTACCTCTTTCTTTTTCAAGATGCTACAAGAACTGGCAAGGCACAGTACCAACAGCAATCCTGTAACACTCTTTTTCACAGTTTGCATTTTTTTATCGATGATTAGGTTCCATATCGGGGTTCATACTCAATACTTTTTCGGGAATTTCAAAGGTGTAATTCGGGCTTCCGGGCTCCAAGGTTTGAATCAGCTGGTCTGACGGGTCATTATTCATATACCTATGCACGGCAGGCATACGTCCTTCGAGGTCCAACCGCTTCATATCCATCCATCGCGTTCCTCTAAACACCAGTTCTCGACGCCTTTCGGCCAACACCACTTCCAGCGCTTCTTCGGCATTGGTAGCTGTGAGTGCTCGGCCGGGGGTGCCTTCGGGTATCCGAAATTCGCGAAGGGTATTGATAATCTCCATAGCAGCATCTATTTCTCCATTACGTGCCCGGTATTCGGCCTGGATAAGGTACATCTCCGGATAGCTCAACCCAAAACTTCTGACGTCTTCTTCCCTTACCACAATCCCGGTATCTTCATCTGGCAGGGTAAACAAACGTATGCGCGAATCGCCATCCTGAAAATATTCCAACAAATCGTAAGAGTAAAAGCTGCTGCTGTAATTGCTGTTGGTCTTATCTACCCACAAGCGTTCCGAGTTGACGTCTTCACTCGGAAAATCGGCAGGTTCCATCGCGTTGTAATCCAGTATTTTGTCAATCTGCGGACTCTCAAGAGCTATAGTGGCATAGGTATTAGCCTCTTCGTATTGCCCGGTATAGGTGTAAACTCGGGCCAGCACCCCTGCCGCCACATAGCGGGTTACCCTCCAGCGGTTGCTGTGCACTTCAGGCAACCACTCCATCGCTTGTTTGAGGTCGGATGTCATCAGGTCAAAACACTCTTTGAGCGTAGATCGAGCTGGAATTTTATCGGTTACGTTGATAGAGGTAACCAAGGGTACCCCGAGATCGTCGGGATTAATATCGGGGTGATAGGCATTGGCAAAAGCGGTGAGCAGATACAAATAATTCATAGCGCGAATAGTCATGGCTTGCCCCATCAATGACCGTTTTTCAGCCTCGGTACCCTCCTGCACCTTCATCACCTCCTGTATAACCACATTGGCGTAATACTGCCCGAGGTATAGCGGTTGCCACACTTGCGGATTACTCTCCGGATCAGTATCTAAGTTGTGATTCCAGAAATAGGCGTTCTCTCTGTCACCTATCACTTCAGCTCCTGAGGTGATATAGCTGTCGTCTTCGGCGTATTGCAAAACACTTGGCATCAAATCGGTCAAAGACAAATAGTTAAATAGCAGATCGTAATCTTCTATAGTTTCCGGAAGTGTCTCTCCTTTGGGTGTCACATCCAGAAAATCGTCGCTACAGGAGACCATCTGCCCCAAAAGCACTCCTATCATTCCTATATAAAATACTGATTTCATCTTTTTAAAATTTAGCAATTAATTGAACGGTATATACAGGCCTTATGTGCAGTCCTCTCAATCCGGTATCCGGATCTATGGCATCCATATCTATATCATTGCCACTAAAGGTATGCCTCCACACATTCTGAGCCTGAAAACGCAATTGAGTGTCAAACAACTTGAGTCCACTCAAAAAATCTCTACCCAAATCCCAGCTAAGGGTGAGATCGGTAAGCCTTATCTGATCGGCGCTGCGCACATATCGATCTGCGTATCGGTGTATTCTGCGGCCAAAACTCATAGCCGAGTAGTTAGGATCTCCAAAAGGAGGTGACAATCCTGGAACATCGGTTACCAACTCGTCTCCGGGAGCCTGCCAGTAATTGCCAGCTCCTTGCAAGGGATAGCTTGCAGTAATGTCGGGCGGTAATACCCGGGTTACATGACCTCCGTAATACATCAGCATAGCAAAAAGGCTGAGCCTGCCAAAGCGAAATTCGTTGCCCAGTCCCATAACGTATTTTGGCGTAGTTGTTCCGCTGTTTATCAGGTCTTCTAGAAAAATATCAGACGAAGTGGTTAGTAACTGTTCCTCTCCATCGCGATTGATCATCATAGGTACACCGTCTTCGTTTAGCCCGGCGTAGCGAAAACTCACCAAACTGTTCAGGGCGTAATCTTCAACCGGGTCGTTGGCATCTATAAAATTGGTATTCCGGTAGGATGAAGGAGTGGGGTTGAATACTTTCTCTATGGTGTTCTTGTTGTACGAAGCGGTGAGGCGGGTAGACCACGAAAACCTTTCCCCGGTGATATTTCGAGAGCGCAGGCTCAGTTCCACCCCTCTATTTTCGATAATGGCTGTATTGGCATTATACCTGCTCCATCCCGTCGTTGGGTCGGCTTCAGAATTCCCCAACACCATTTCACTTCTCTTTCTATACCAGTCGAAAGTTCCGGAAAGCCTGTGTCCAAAAAAGCCAAAGTCTGCTCCTAAATTGGTGTTTTTGGTATTTTCCCAGCGGATGGACTGGTTTTGTGGGGCAACGATAGAATTATGGGGCATTGCCGGACTAACGCCGAAACGCTGACCTGTCCTAAATATCAAAAATTTCCCGCTATTGCTGGTAGGTACATTTCCGGTAAGCCCATAGGCTCCTCTCAGTTTGAATTCAGACAGCCAGCCGGACAGCGGCTTCATAAAGGCTTCTTTGTGCAGCAACCAGCTCGCTCCGGCAGACCACTGAGGCTTATTCCTACTCTTCGGGTCTGTTCCGAACAGGTTAGACTGATCGAGGCGAATACTTCCCGTAGCAATATATTTCCCGTCGTAGATATAGGTAGCCTGCGAGTAAAAAGACCGGTAGCGATTGTCGTCAAACATTTCTCCGAAATACTGATACAAATTTATGTAAGCTGCACCGAACGAAAACTGCGGAAACCCAGAAGTAATATCACGACTGGTGAGCAACTGCAAGTCGACCGGACTCATATTCAAAGTTTGTCCGTTATAGCCGAAAAAGGAGGAAAGGTAATTTCCGTTGGTCACTTTCCGCAATTCAGCTCCTGCTATTGCCGATATTTCGTGTTGCTGTCGGGCACCTATCGCGTAATCGGCATGTAACTGAGCGCGGTAGGTGTATCCCTTGATTTTATAGTCTTGCCTTTTGAGAAGATCGCCCTGAGGTACGTGGGTAAACACAGCCATTCCGGTAGCGGGATCAGCCTGAGCAGCCTTATTGACAAGGCCACGCACTAAATAATTGCTTTCGTCATACAGTATATCTTCGTCGGTATTCTGATATTCATAAGCTCCGCCCAGTTGTAATTCGAGTCCTTTTACTACTTCCAAATTCAGACGAGCTTGTATTCTAAAGGCATTTTTTCTGGAGGTAAAGCGCTCGCTGAGAAAATCGGCATAAGGGTAGCGCCAGCGATCGTACAACCCGAGGGCCATAGCCTCATTGTTTACCTCTTCACTCCCCTCTAGGTAATTGTAGTTGGGGAGCGAATTTCCCATATCGTCTACCAAAGGACGATAGGGCAGTAATTCGGAATAGGCAGGTATACTCCCCCTACCCTCGTTTTTCTCATAGGTATAGATACCGCTGATATCTAACGAAATCCGATCTGATATTTTAAAATTGTCGCTGAGGTTAAACACCAATCTTCGACGGTTGTTAAATTTCTCATCAGTATCGTAATCGATGTAATTTAGGCTCATCCGGTATCGGTTATTGGCACCGCCGCCACTCATCCCCAACTCGTAATTCTGTATCAGAGAAGGTCGGTAAAACAAGTTTTCGTACTGTTCTTCATTGTGATATTTTCCCCATTCGCCCAAGGTAGTATTGAGCTGATCTTCAGAAATGAGTCCGTCTCGCATATCGTATACCAAATCGGTCACCGGGTCAAACTGTATGCGGGTACCCGAAGGTCTGGATGTAGTACTCCGCAAGGCCATAGCCTTTTTGATGGCGATATACTCTTCAGATTTGGCATAGTGATAATCTCCCATATTTGGCGCCGACTGTATAGCTACTGAATTCCTAAACGTAAACCGAGGTTTTCCCTCTTCCCCTCTCAGTGTTTCGATCACGATCACCCCGTTGGCCGCTCTCGCTCCGTAAATCGTACTGGCCGCGGCGTCGCGCAATACGGAAACGGAGGCTATTATATTAGGATTTATAGCATTGAGATCTATATCTGTCGGAAATCCGTCTATAACTATCAGCGGCGATTTTACACCGTCAAAAGTAGCCACCCCTCTTATGGTGAGCCGTTCGTCTTCGGGAGTATTCGGGTTTCTATAATTGTACACCAAGCCAGGCAATTGCCCTTCAAGGCTTTCCAGAAAGTTTCCCGATGCAATAGTACGCTGGTTGAGTTCGCTTGCGCCCACTACCGAAGCTGCTCCGGTGAGTTGATCTTTTTTAACTTCCTGGTATCCGGTAGAAACCAGCACCACCTCATCCAATTCGTCTACAGAGGTTTCGAGAGTAATAAGTAAGTAACTGCGATCACCTACTACGATCTCTCTGGAGTTATAGCCTATACTCGAAATTACCAATGTACTTTCCGAACTCGAAATATTCAAGGAATAATTTCCGTCGAAGTCGGTGGCCACTCCTCGGCGGGAGTTCTTTATCCGTATGCTTACTCCCGGCAAAGGGTTCCCTTCTACATCGCGAACCGTACCTGTAATCGTGCGTTGCTGATTACTGTTTCCCACAGGGGCAACCGCTTCTCTTTTGCTCAGCAATATTTTCCGATCTGCAATCTCGTACTGTGTTTCGGTACCGGAAAACAACTGCTGTAATACCATTTCGATGTCTTGATTTTCTGCTAAAAGCGATACTTTTCTATCCAGATCTACATCGCTGGTGTTAAAAATAAACTGATAGACCGTTTGCGCTTCAATATCGTCTATCACCTGTCCCACAGAGCGCTCCATGGGCTGAAGGGTAATTCCCTGCGAATAAGCCTGCCTGGAAAAAATAACAAAGACAAAAACTGTCAACAACAAAAGCTGTTTCATCTCTAAATAGTTTTGGTTATCAGAAACTGTCCAAATTCACAGTTCCTATCGTTTTGGTTTACACACCATAGCATTACACAGATTGCCAGCAGGTGATTAGGGCATTTACGGTTAATCTATTACAATCTTGTTTTGGACGATGCGGTAATGCACATCGTATATCTTGTTGAAATAATTCAAGACCTCTTCTACAGATTCTCGATCTACTTCTATACTAGCATTAAAGGTTTCCTTGGCCAGTGTCTCGTTGTTGTTTATAATAGTCACATTGTACAAGCGCTGTAATCTCATCACTATATTCTCAAAAGGGGCATTCCTAAACACTACCTTCCCTTGGGTCCACGAAGTGTATACCAATGTATTGACCACACGAGTATCGACAGTCTGATCGGTACGATTAAAATTTCCCATCATGCCTGGTCGGAGAATAACATCGGTATCGGCATTAAAAACCTTGTCTTTAGCATACATTCCCACAGCACCTTCTACCAGCACCACTCCGGTAAGGATATCTTCAGCATAGGCAGATACATTAAAACTGGTACCCAAAGCTCGGACATTCAATTCCTGAGCCTCAACGACAAACGGATGATCTGCATCTTTCGCTACTTCAAAAAAGGCTTCTCCTTTAAGGATCACCTTTCGCGTAGCTTCCCCTGCAAAAGTGACCGGGTATCTCAGCGAGCTACCCGAATTTAAATACACCTTACTCCCATCTGCCAAAATCAGGTTAAAGCGTTTTCCATAAGGTACAGTCAGGGTACTGTAAGTCGGTACTTCGGCAGTGTTGCTCTTTGAATAGTCCAATACATTTCCCGTCTGAACACCTATCGTTGTGCCGTTGTTACTGCGCACCGCCAAGGTGTCTGTATCCTGCAATGTTTTAACTGCCCCGTCATCTAATTGAAGTGTGACACTTTTCTGTTCTATCTGCAATAGAGGTTGTTCTTCCTTATATTGCAAAAAATAGTAAGCTGTGGAAAATAAGAGAAGCGCGGCAGCTGCATATCCACTCAACTTTCTAATTACACCTATTTTACGTCCTCTTTTTTCCTCGCTAATCGCATTTAACAATTTCTCACTCGCCTTATCGGCATCAAAGTCCTTTAGGTTGTAGTCCATAGCGTAATTAATCTTTACAAAAGTTTTGAACACTGCTTCGTTTTTCGGTTTTCGCAACCATACAGACAGTTTGTCCAGATCGTCGACCGAGGCTTCTCCCACTAGAGACTTGACAATAAAATCTAAATCTTTACCTAATTTCATCTTCTGTATTTATTTGCAAACCGTTTATACGGCACCAAATCCGCCTTATTAGCCGGTATACACTATTCTCAACACTACGACAAAAGAGACTCTAACGCCATATAAGTCTATAACAATTACAAAGCTATTTGCATTAACCCTAGCTTTTTTTTGATTTTTTTCAGATAAGATCAAGAAATCTTTTAATTTTAACTGCGTTATGTCACAATATTACAATCATACTCAATTTGTCAACGCCTTAAAAAATGGTGAGAACGAGGCATACGACTTTCTGGTGAAACAATATCATCAGCGGCTGTGTGTGTACGCCTACGGACTGGTGCACGACTATTCGCAGGCAGAAGACATCGTACAGAATATTTATCTAAAAGTGTGGAAACAACGCCAAAAACTCAGGGCAGACCTCAACCTCAAACACTTTTTATACAAAGCGGTTTACAACGAATTTATCAATCAATACAAAAAACAACGAACTGTTATCGAGCTGGAGAAAAAGTATATCGACACCCTTAAGACGATTATAGAAGAGGATGAAAAGGCACTGTTAAACCTAATTCCATTGGTGTGGAAAGCTGTACAAGATTTGCCACCAAAATGCAAGGAAGTTTTTATACTCAGCAAAAAAGACGGGCTTACAAATGTAGAAATCGCAGATCATCTGAATGTGACTACCAAAGCGGTAGAGTCACAAATTACAAAAGCCTTCAACATTATCAGAAAAAAATTGGGAGATAAGGCAAACAATGTCTTCTATATACTATTTGGATATCGCACCGGCTATTGTTAATCGCCGATGACTAAAAAGACAAGGTATCGGGGCTAGCTAAATAAAGCGATAGAGATCTCTAAAAAACATTCTATATTTCTTACCTTGGCAAAGACATAAACTCGACTGACAATTTAGTACACCAAAAATATGGTAGGAAATACAACTAAAAAATACAAATCGATATTCGGCAGCATTGTGTTTTTACTGCTACTCAACTTTCAACCCCTATCAGCTCAGGAAAAGATAGTGTATAAAACACTGGATACTGTGTCGTTAAGCCTTGAATTCTACTATCCTCAAAACCTCGTCGAGAACAAAAAATACCCGGTGATGGTCTTCTTTTTCGGAGGAGGATGGGCCAAAGGCAACACACAACAGTTCAAACCTCACGCAGCGTACTTTGCCCAAAGAGGAATCATCGGAGTCTTAGCCGATTACCGGGTCAAATCGCGGCATAAAACCACTCCTTTCGAATCTCTTAAAGACGCTAAATCGGTTATTCGTTTTCTCCGTTCCAATGCCGATAAGTACCATATCGATGCTGACAAGATCATTGTGGCAGGGGGTTCAGCAGGAGGGCATCTCGCCGCGGCAACGGCTACCATAGCCAAATATAACGACCCTAAAGACGATCTGAACATCAGTCCGAAGCCCAATGCCTTGGTCCTTTTTAATCCAGTGATAGACAACGGCCCCGGAGGTTATGGTTACAACCGCATAGGCGAAGAATACCTCCATTTCTCTCCTCTGCACAATCTCCGCAAAGGAGCTCCGCCCACCGTAATATTTCTCGGAACCGAAGACCACCTTATCCCGGTAGAAACTGCACAGTACTACAAAAAGGTTATGGAAAAAATTGGCAGCCGCTGTGATCTCTACCTATACGAAGGACAAAAACACGGATTTTTCAATTACAAGAGAGAGAAGTACTATAGACAAACCGTAGCCAAGACCGATGAGTTCTTGGTATCACTGGGATTTTTACAAAAACCCTAATACGTCTATAAACAACAGAGTCATAACTGTTGCGTTGTGTTTCGACCACCACACCTTCTCAAAAAAAACCTTTACTTTTATACGATTATTATCGATTTTTTAAGGATGAAGATATACACTAAAACAGGCGACCAAGGCAGCACCTCCCTATTCGGAGGTACCAGAGTGCCTAAGCATCACATACGGATAGAGACATACGGCACGATAGACGAGCTCAACTCGTGGATAGGACTTTTGCGCGACCAGAGCAATGGCATACAACAAGAAACCCTGCTGCGCATACAAGACAGATTGTTTACTATAGGAGCTATATTGGCCACCGACCCCGAAAAAGCGGTGTTGAAAAACGGAAAATCGCGACTAGATATCGCCGGAATCTCCGACCTCGATCTCGAAAAACTGGAAGGTGAAATCGACCAGATGAACGAGGACCTCCCTCCTATGACACACTTCGTACTACCAGGTGGGCACACGGTAGTGTCATATTGTCATATTGCCAGATGCGTGTGTAGAAGAGCAGAGAGAGCAGCTACCCAATTAAATGATTTTCAAAACATTGACCACAAAATACTGCAATACCTCAACCGTCTTTCCGACTATCTCTTTGTGTTGGCACGAAAGTTGTCTCACTCGCTTCAAGCTGAAGAGATAAAGTGGATACCCGAAAAAAACGATACGGAATAACACTACACTTCACAGCCCGATGAAATACACCGCGATTTGCGTACCCGCCCAGACGAAAAAGAACTCTTAAAAAGGGCAACGGCTGATAATTATGTAAGCAATACTGGGTTTTATCGATTAAAAATCAACAAAATAGGTATTTCATTATGTTCTTAAAATTAATGCGCAATTAAAGCAGTTTTAACTTGACTTTTTAGTTTAAAAATTTATTTTTGCAGAAAATATAAAACGAATAGCAATGTATTGGACTTTAGAACTGGCATCCTATCTCAGCGATGCACCTTGGCCGGCTACAAAAGACGAATTGATCGACTATGCTATACGGACGGGAGCCCCACTGGAAGTGGTGGAAAACCTTCAAGCTATGGAAGACGAAGGAGAAATCTACGAGTCTATAGAAGAAATATGGCCAGACTATCCTACGGAGGAAGATTACCTCTGGAACGAAGATGAATATTAAAAAATTACAAAGATAAAAAGTCTCCAAAAGGAGACTTTTTTTGTCTCTAATAACAATTGAAAGATCGTCTAAGCATTTAAAGCGACTAACGGGATTGTTAATAGCATACCAAAATCCCGTCATCACCATCGCTTTAGCCCTTTTTTTCACTAGTTTTGTAAAGACAATTGGAAAATTCGGACTGTATAACGATCGTTTCCACCAAGGGGAAACAAATTTCCCTTTTTCAAATTTTAAAATAAAACCATTATGAGTTTACTGAATTCTGTTCTCAAAATTTTTGTAGGAGATAAAGCGAAGAAGGACATTGGAGAGATACAGCCACTGGTGAATAAGATAAAGGAAATAGAGCAACAACTCTCTTCTTTATCTCATGACGAACTCAGGGCAAAGACCCTGGAATTCAAAGCCCAAATAGAGGAGGCAAGGGCTTCTTTCAACGAAAAAATAGCCGCGCTTCAAGAAGAGGCCGACACTTCTGAAGACATCGACCGCAAGGAAGACATCTACACCGAAATAGACAAACTCAAAGACGAGGCCTACAAGGCCACTGAGAGCAAACTCGACGAAATACTTCCAGAGGCTTTTGCAGTTGTCAAAGAAACGGCAAAGCGATTTACTGCCAATACTACCTTACAAGTTACTGCCAGCGCATTCGACAGAGAGCTTTCGGCCACCAAAGATTACGTTACACTGGAAGGAGATCACGCGATATGGAAAAACTCCTGGGATGCCGCCGGTAAAGAAGTGACTTGGGATATGGTTCACTACGACGTTCAGCTCATCGGAGGAATCGCACTACACCGCGGAAAGATTGCTGAAATGCAAACAGGTGAAGGTAAAACCCTGGTGGCTACACTTCCCGTATACCTCAACGCCCTTACCGGAAATGGGGTACATCTGGTAACGGTAAACGACTATCTCGCCAAAAGGGATAGTGCCTGGATGGGGCCTCTATTCGAATTTCACGGCCTTTCAATAGACTGTATCGACAATCACAGACCCAATTCGGAAGGACGGAGAAAGGCGTATAACTCTGATATCACCTACGGTACCAACAACGAGTTTGGTTTTGACTACCTCAGAGACAATATGGCGCATACTCCCAACGACCTAGTACAGCGCCCACACAACTACGCCATAGTGGATGAGGTCGACTCCGTACTGGTCGACGACGCTCGAACCCCGCTTATCATTTCCGGTCCCGTCCCCGAAGGCGATCGCCATGAGTTTAACGAGCTCAAACCGGTAGTATCCGACCTGGTACAAAAACAACGACAGTATCTGACAGGTGTTCTCGCCGAAGCCAAAAAACTCATAGCCGAAGGAAATGCAAAAGATGGAGGATTTCTCTTGCTAAGAGTACATAGAGGTCTTCCAAAAAACAAAGCCTTGATCAAGTTTCTCAGTGAAGAAGGTATAAAACAACTGCTTCAGAAAACAGAGAATTTCTATATGCAAGACAACAACCGGGAAATGCCTAAGGTAGATGCCGAGTTGCTCTTTGTAATCGACGAAAAAAACAACCAAATAGAACTCACTGACAAAGGAGTGGAATACCTCTCGGCAGACACCGATCCCGACTTCTTTGTCATGCCCGATATAGGTACCGAAATCGCAAAAATCGAAAATCAAAAACTCTCCACAGAAGAAGAAGCTGAACTCAAAGATCAACTCTTCAGAGAATTTTCGGTAAAAAGCGAGCGCATTCACACTATGAACCAATTGCTCAAAGCCTATACCCTTTTTGAAAAGGATACCGAATACGTGGTTATAGACAACAAGGTGATGATTGTAGACGAGCAAACCGGACGTATAATGGATGGAAGGCGTTATTCTGACGGACTACACCAGGCTATCGAAGCCAAGGAAAACGTCAAGATTGAAGACGCCACCCAAACTTTCGCTACGGTAACACTTCAAAACTATTTCCGTATGTACCGCAAACTTTCCGGGATGACAGGTACGGCGATAACCGAAGCAGGAGAATTTTGGGAAATCTACAAACTAGACGTAATGGAGATCCCTACTAACCGGCCTATAGCCCGACAAGATAAACAGGATCTCATATACAAAACCAAAAGAGAAAAATACAATGCAGTAATCGACGAGGTTACACAACTGTCGCAAGCCGGAAGACCTGTACTGATAGGTACCACCTCTGTAGAGATTTCAGAATTGCTCAGCAAAATGCTACACCTGAGAAAGGTTCCGCACAATGTACTCAACGCAAAACTGCACAAAAAAGAAGCCGATATCGTATCCGAAGCAGGTAAGCCAGGTGTGGTTACCATCGCAACCAATATGGCCGGTAGGGGTACCGACATCAAGCTTACAGATGAGGTTAAAAAAGCAGGCGGACTGGCAATTATAGGTACCGAAAGACACGACTCAAGACGAGTAGACCGTCAGCTCAGAGGACGTTCCGGACGTCAGGGAGACCCTGGAAGTTCACAATTTTACGTATCCTTGGAAGACAACCTCATGCGACTTTTCGGTTCGGAAAGGGTAGCAAAAATGATGGACCGCATGGGGCTAAAAGATGGAGAAGTGATACAACACTCCATGATGACCAAATCTATTGAAAGGGCACAGAAAAAAGTAGAAGAAAACAACTTTGGCATACGTAAACGACTGCTCGAATACGACGATGTGATGAACGCCCAAAGAGAGGTGGTGTACAAAAGGAGACGACACGCCCTTCACGGTGAACGCTTGAAAGTAGATATCGCCAATATGATATTCGACACCGCAGAGAGCGTTTCGGAAACCAACAAAGCGGCAAGTGATTACAAGAATTTCGAATTCGAGCTCATCAAGTATTTCTCTTTGGTATCACCAGTGACGGAAGAAGAGTTTTCCAGACTGACTGCACAGGAAATCACCTCCAAAGTGTACAAGGCAGCATATCAGTACTACAACGATAAAATAGTGCGAAATGCTGCCACTGCTTTCCCGGTGATCAAAAATGTTTACGAAAACCAGGGCGACAGATTCGAGCGTATAGTAGTGCCTTTTACCGATGGTACCAAAACCCTCAATGTGGTTACCAACCTGAAGGAGGCCTACGAAAGTGAAGGAAAAAAACTGGTTGGCGATTTTGAAAAGAACATCACCTTAGCCATTATAGATGACGCATGGAAAACTCACCTGCGCAAAATGGACGAGTTGAAACAATCGGTACAGCTCGCAGTACACGAACAGAAAGACCCTCTGCTCATCTACAAATTTGAAGCTTTCGAACTCTTCAAAAGTATGATAAGCGATGTAAACAAAGATGTGGTTACCTTCCTCTTTAAGGGAGAATTACCCGCTCAAGACTCTTCAAATATTCAAGAGGCAAAAGAACCAAAAAAACAGGAGAGCTATCAGACTTCTAAAGAGGAAGTACTAAACAGCGACGAAATGGCAGCGCGCCACCGACAAGCCGGACAACAGGCGCAATCCAGACCACAGGTTACCGAAACCATTGTAAGGGACAAACCCAAAATAGGAAGAAACGACAAGGTAACCATAAAAAATGTTATGAGTGGCGAGAGCCAAACCGTCAAGTTCAAACAGGCCGAACCTCTTCTCAAAAAAGGAGAATGGGTGATTACCGAAGAGTAATATATAACACTTCGGCTATTTGAGACCTCTTAACACGCAAAAACAGCGACTTCGACAATATCGGAGTCGCTGTTTTTGTTTGTAAGAAGCTTCACCGGAGACACTTTTTTGCGTAAGTTTGGAATAGAAAATCAATGGTATGTATTTTAAACACCCTGAAATCCTTTGGGCTTTACTATTTTTGATTATTCCCGTTGTCGTCCACCTGTTTCGACTGCGAAAATTTGAGTATACCCCGTTTACCAATGTGATATTTCTCAAGGAAATACAGCAGGAAAACCACAAGAGTTCTCAACTCAAAAAATGGCTCGTTCTCGCCTCTCGGCTGTCGCTAATCACTGCACTTGTCCTAGCTTTTGCCCAGCCGTATAATCGTCAAAACACAACTGCCCTAAAAAAGGCAGAAACCGTCGTTTACCTCGATAATACCTTTAGTATGCAAGCTGGAGGAGTACAGGGAGCACTACTCGTTCAAGCCGTTCACGACCTAATTGATCAGCCTCCTGAAGGGGAGATTTCACTCTTTACGGACAACACTTCATTCTCTAAGACTCCGATTCAGGAAATAAAACAAGAACTCTTACAACTGGAGTATTCCAGCGTTCCTCTTTCACCAGAAAATATAATTCTCAGGGGAAAAAATATGCTGAGTACCGACACCACTACCCAGAAAAACTTTGTACTTATTTCCGACTTTCGAGCTTGGCCTCCTCACAGCATACCCGACAAGGACAGTATAATAAACTACTACCCTGTTGTATTGCGTGCGCAGCACAGCGAAAACATTGTGCTCGACAGCGTATTCCTCTCCGACGCCGACAGCCAATCTTTAGAACTGTCGGTACTGCTCTCAAAAAGTGACAGCACAGCACTAACCCTTCCGGTTTCTCTTTACAATGGTGACACCCTTATTGCCAAGACAACAGCTGCCTTTGACAAAAAAGATTCAAGCCGTAGCAGTTTTCGTATTCCAAACAACAGATTGGTCGACGGAAAGGTTGTTATTGAAGACCGAGGTCTCTCTTACGACAACAGCTTGTATTTTTCTATCAACCCACCAGAAAAAATCCGAACCCTCATTATAGGAGATGCATCTAACCGATACCTGCGAAAGATTTTTACCGAAGACGAATTTGAAGTAAGGGTCTCCACCGCCTCACAATTAGACTACAGCCTTATTCCAGCACAGGATTTCATCGTTTTAAACGAATTGGAAGACATTCCTGTCTCTCTAGCTCAAGCCTTGCACAACGCCAGTACAAAAGGGAATATTATACTGGTTATTCCATCGGAAAAAACTCCTACACCTCAGTTCAATGCCCTCTTCCGCAGCCTGAATACAGGTGCTGTTACTCCCCTATACACAGACGACGAAAACAAAAGGAGGAAAAAGATTACCGATATACAGTTTGCCCACCCTGTATTCCGAGCTGTCTTTGAGCACAGCCTCTCTAAAACTGACAATTTTCGATATCCCGAAGCCCAGCCTATTTTTAATATCGATGGAAGTGTAAAAACCGTTCTCGGTTTTGAAGACAACTCCCCTTTCCTCGCAGAAAGAGACCGTGTATTCTTCTTTACCGCTCCGTTAAACAGCGATTACTCCGATTTTAGCAATACACCACTTATCGTTCCGGTGCTTTACAATATTGGTCGTATGGCACTCCCCCATCCAGCTCTGTATTACCAAACCGGAATCCAAGCGACACTGAGTAATAGAAAACCGTCGCAAAGACAAGGAGAAGATATCATATCACTACATCAAGATCAGCGATTCCTAATTCCTCAACAACGCTCTTTTCCAGAAAAAATAGAATGGTACACCTCGGATGAAGTACCCGGGAACGACGGTCACTATCAGCTAAAATACGGAGACAGCCTGTTGCAACACATCAGTTTTAACCACATGAGAAAAGAGAGCAAAACCCTGTCGACACTCTTCCCTCAAGAGAGTGAAACAGCGACGCTTTCTTGGCAAAACACAGTGCTAAAAATAAAAAATGACGGGAGCATTCGGGAGCTTTGGAAATGGTTTGTTATTTTTGCTCTCGTATTCCTCCTCACAGAAATACTGCTTTTAAAATATTTTAAATGAAGATTCTCCTAAAATCTGCAAGGGTTATCAACCCGAAAGGCGAATACCACAACCAATCGCTGGACATACTGGTGTCTGATGGTCTTATTTCTGAAATCTCAGAAAACATCTCTGCTTCAAATGATACTGAGGTTATTTCACTTCCCAATCTACACGTATCGCAGGGATGGACAGATACGAGTGTCTGCTTCGGCGAACCGGGATACGAAGACAGAGAAACCATAGCCAACGGACTGCTAAGCGCGGCAAAGAGCGGATTTACAGCCGTATTGCTCAATCCCAATACCTTTCCCGTAATAGACAGTCGAGCTGACGTGGCTTTTCTAAAATCGAGTGGAGCCGGTTACGGTACCGATTTATACCCTATAGGAGCCTTAACCGCAGGGAGCGAAGGCAGTGATTTGGCAGAGCTCTTCGATATGAAAAATGCAGGAGCCGTAGCTTTTGGAGACTATCAAAAGGCTGTGAGCAATCCCAATCTGCTAAAAATAGCCCTGCTGTACACCGCGAGTTTCGGCGGTGTGGTCTGCTCCTTCCCTCAGGAAAACAAAATTGCCGGAAAAGGAGTTGCCAATGAAGGTAGTGTTTCAACCAGACTTGGATTAAAAGGAATTCCGGCTTTAGCCGAAGAATTGCATATTGCAAGAGATCTCTTTATCCTAGAATACACAGGAGGAAAACTACATATCCCCACCATTTCAACCGCAAAATCGGTTGCTCTTATCCAGGAAGCAAAAGCAAAAGGAATGGATGTGAGTTGTAGTGTAGCCATCTCCAACCTCATACTCACAGACGAGGCTCTAGAGACCTTCGACACAAACTACAAACTCCTGCCACCACTGCGCGGAAAAGAAGATGTAAAAGCTCTTATACAAGGTCTGAAAGAAGGTGTAATCGACTATGTCACCTCCGATCACAACCCTGTAGATATAGAACACAAAAAGGTAGAATTCGACAGCGCTATGTTTGGCAGTATCGGACTGGAAAGTGCTTTCGGCGCTCTGAGAAATGTATTAGACACCGAAAAAGCAGTGGCACTGCTCACTTCCGGACGTCGCCGTTTTGGCATTGCAGAGTCTGTATTGCTCCCCGGTCAAAAAGCCGACCTCAGCCTGTTCGATCCCGACAGTGAATACACTTTTGATAAATCACATATTCACTCCCGATCAGAAAACAGTGCTTTTCTCGGACACAGATTAAAGGGCAAGGTGTACGGAAGTCTAGCCAATGGCATACTCACATTCGCTAAGTAAGACATCAACAGCATTAAAGACATGGAAAACGAGACGGTATTATCCGGAAAAAACGCTGCCATTATCGCCTATATCACCATCATAGGGTGCATTATTGCCATATTTATGAATATGGAACCTAAAAACGAATTTGCCCGCTTCCACATCAGGCAAAGTTTCGGCTTATGGATTTCCTTTTACGCCATAGGTTTCCTCGTTGGCTTCGCAAATAGTTGGGCTGCCACTATAGGTTTTTACCTCTTTTTTATCATCCTTATCATTTACAGCCTCTCGGGAGCCATTACGGGTAAAAGACAAAAAGCACCATTGGTGGGAGACCACTTCCAGAAGTGGTTTACATTTATCGTATAAGTCAAAAATATCACCTACTATGCAAAACCGGGAACTATCTCTATATCACCTTGTTCGAAAACCTGGAAAACACAACGGGAAGTCACCTGTATTGTTTATGTTTCACGGATATGGGAGCAATGAAGAAGACCTCTTTTCCTTTGCCCCTGAATTACCAGAAGAACTGTGTATCATCTCGGTGCGGGCACCTTACCCTTTAGCGCCCTATGGCCACGCTTGGTATGCCATACACTTCGATGCCGAAGACGGCAAATGGTCGGACGACACTCAGGCTAAAACATCGCGAGACCTTATTGCAACCTTTATCGACGAAGCCGTAGAAGCCTACGACTTAGATCGAGATAGGGTAACGCTGATGGGATTCAGCCAAGGAAGTATTCTCAGTTATGCGGTAGCCCTGTCCTACCCCGAAAAAGTCAGGAATATCATCGCTCTTAGCGGATATATCAACGAGAATATTCTACTTGACGATTACGATAAAAAAGATTATTCCAAACTCCGTTTTTACTGCTCTCACGGAACAGTTGATCAGGTAATTCCCGTATCTTGGGCTCAAAACACCCCTCCTTTTCTCAAAAAACTGAATATAGACCACATCTACGAAGAGTTTCCCGTAGGCCACGGCATAGCTCCACAGAATTTTCACTCCCTTTTGAAATGGCTTTTGGAAAGAATGGATTGAGTTTGGGGTTTGGAGTTTATTAGTTTTCTGTTTCGGACAAACAACACCTCCGATATTTCCCAAGTTCGAAGCCTTTTAAGAAATAAGCAGTATTCCCGAAATAAATTGCATCCCCTCTCACAACTCCTCCCTTTAAACAAAGGGAGGTACCCAAGCACAGCGCAGGGGGAGGGTTCTGAAATCCCAAACGATTGTACATATCCCAAACGTTTAGGGTAAAACAGCTATGTTTCGGGCTTGTCAAAACTCCCCGTCCAGCGAAGCTGTCCACCCCTCCCCGCCTGCCGGCGGGAAGTTCGTCTGAAGAGGGGAGTTTTATTAGTTGATTAGTTCGTAGTTGGTAGTTTTTTTATTGTATCAAGACAAAATGAAGAGAAGGAATGTGTGGAGAAGAAGTGTTCTTCTGTTGAAGATTCTTTGGGCTTGGGGGAAGATTCTTCACTCCGTTCTGAATGACAGTGGCTTCACTCAGTACAAAAATCGGCTAGTCTCCTAACACCATACTTTCAACAAATCGATATCACTTCGGGAAGATTTGTATTTTTGCACAAAATCGGGCAAAGTGAAAAACATAAGTAGTGTACAAAATCCTCTGATAAAGCAGCTGGTACAGCTTCAGGAAAAGTCGAGGACAAGAAAGTCTACAGGGCTATTTGTTCTGGAAGGACAGCGAGAACTGTTGTTGGCGCTCAAAGGACAATACGAAATCACTACGGTACTGATGCACGAAGCCATCTGCGATATTGACGCTGTAATGGCGATGTGGCATGAACACAGCATTCCCTTTCCCGACTGTATCATTATTTCTGCAAATGTATATCACAAGCTAGCCTATCGCGACACTACCGAGGGAGTCATAGCCATTGCGAAAAGCAAATCTCATACGCTAAACCGTTTGGAGTTACCGCCTACTAATCCACTTATACTCGTAGCCGAAGCACCGGAAAAACCGGGTAATATAGGCGCCTTGTTGCGTACAGCCGATGCAGCCAATGCCGATGCAGTAATTATTGCCAATCCTAAAACAGATCTCTACAATCCGAATATCATACGTTCTAGTGTAGGATGTGTGTTCACCCGAAATATAGCAACAGGAAGCACCGAAGAGGTAATATCCTATTTAAAAAGCCGCAAAATCAGTCTGTACGGAGCGGCACTTACGGCCTCAGTACCTTATCACACTGTTGATTTTACCGGAGCTTCTGCCATTGTAGTAGGTGCCGAAGCCACCGGACTCAGCAATGCGTGGTTACAGTGTACCGACCAAAATATCATCATTCCTATGGAGGGGGAGATCGATTCTATGAATGTTTCGGTAAGTGCTGCCATTTTAATCTTTGAAGCTAAAAGGCAACGCGGATTCAAAGAGATGTAATCCCTAGTCTAGAAAGTCCTGCAAGATGATATTGCTCACTTTCCAGATCTCTATAATTTCTCTTTCAGGCATACTTATTTCGCTTAGCATCACCTTGTTTTCATTTGTAATAACATTGACAGTACGGGCGTACTGCATGTTTTTTTCTACTCTCCCAACAAATATTCCCCTTTCACTACTAACCAAGACATGGAGTTTTCCAAAAACAATCTCATCTATACTTTCCACAGGAGTTCCAACCGCATAAGCTATTCCTTTGAAATCGGCCGGATACACCATATCTACTGCTTGAAAAGCACGTGAACCCGGTCTGAAATGAAAAGGAAATCGGTAACGAGGAAGATCTTTCAAAAATAGCTCATTGTTCCACTTGGTTACATATTGATATTGCAACTCTTTAGGAACAGTAATAACCTCTTGTAAATCGTCACTTTCTAAATTCCGATTCAAAAATAGCTGATTCAAGTCGATATTGTACTTGCTACTGAGTTCTATCAAACGAGCATAGTCCAAACTATTTCGCTTTTTCCAAGTAGAAATAGTATTAGCCCTCACTTCGAGCAGAATAGATAATTCCTTATTGGTCTTTATCCCCAATTCGCGCTTGAGATTTTCAAGGATCCTCTCTACATCGGGGCCTTCTTCGCTAGTTGTGTAGTTAGGGGGGGGAGTATCTACACTTAGGTTGTTTGTTTTGTTTGCCTTCATTTTATTCACTTCGTTCTAAAATATCAGCAGTGGCCAATCTGCAAATAAAGATTCATCAAGTATACAACGAAAAATATGGGGCTCTTAGTATATTCGAACGGGTTGAACAGTGTAAACCGACAAACGGATACAATGCTCATAATTCCAATCGTCAAAACACAGCTTTCACCAAAGATATCTGGAGTATTCCGCTGAGTTTAAACATTCTGAGTATCAGACTGCAAAATCTTTACAGCCCGATACAAGAAAATATAAACCAACAATTAATTCACAGGATAGGTCACGATAAACTCGCTCCTTCTGTTTAGTTGATGTGCTTCTCTGCTACAATCTACTCCATCGGCACATTCGTTAATCAGCTGGGTTTCTCCATATCCTCTACCGCTCACGCGTTCAGGATCTATTCCGCCTTTGTTGACGATATAGTCTATGGTAGCTTTGGCACGACGTTCAGACAAGGCCTCGTTGTATGCATGGCTACCACGGCTGTCAGTATGCGAACGCACATCTACTTTCAGATCGGGGTACTTCTGCAATACTGCAATAACCTTGCCAAGTTCAATCTCCGACACCTTTCTAATACCTGAACCATCAAAATCAAAGTAAATCGGTTTCAAGCCCAATCTCTCCGTAAGATCGTCGCCCGGGGCAAAAGGCATCTTTGAGTTGACCAACTCCACCAACAATTCCCTTTTCTCTTTATTTTTCAAAGGAGCTATCCATTGCTCCTTGGTCTGATAGTCTGTTTTTTCGGTTCTCAACGCATAGCCTTCAAAAGGCCATACAGGTACACAAAAACGACCGTCTGCATCGCTGGTTACGGTGGCTAGCACCTGGTTTTCGGCGTTTCTGATTCCTACTTGGGCACCCACAAGTGGTGCTCTACTGATGCTGTCTATCACTCGGCCGCAAAGACTTGCTTCCAAATCCAATGGGGCTCCAACTACACTGTAAATATTATCAAATCCACTCTCCTCATTACGGTTGGACGACAGAAATCCTTTGCCATCCCCACGCATCACAAACCCAAAATCGTCCCATTTGGTATTTACAGGTTCACCTAGGTTTAATACTCTAGCCTCTCCAAAAGGTCCCTCTTGCAAGGCAAACACATCCAGTCCACCAAAACCAGGATGCCCATTGGAGGCGAAGTACAATTGCCCGTTTTCATCTATAAAGGGAAAAGACTCTTTACCCGCAGTGTTGACGGGTAACCCTAGGTTTTCTACATCTCCAAAACTGCCGTCTTCTGCTATCTTGACCTTAAAAATATCGGTATCCCCTAGACTGCCATCTCTATCGGATACAAAATACAGATAATCTTCCTCCGGGCTCAAAGCCGGGTGAGCGGTAGAATAGGTCTTGTCGTTGATAGATAAATCTTCTACTTCACCCCATTTCTCACCGTCGAAAACTGTTCGGTATATCTTCAGGTGATTCGTTCCCTCATCGTCTTTACCAAACTTACCTGAACGGTAGTTGTTTCTCGTAAAATACATGATTTTCCCATCGCGAGTAACCGCCGCTGTAGTTTGATGATATTTAGAATTCACCTTCCCTTTCAGCTGCTTGGGGTTAGACAGTGTTCCATCCTCATTGATATCGGCCGTATAAAATTTCAAAAATGGCATTGCATTCCATTTATGGCGGCGATTAATCAACGTACCTGTATCTCGCGCCGAAGAAATCAATACCTGATCGGCTCTGTAATACGCAGTACTAAAATCGGCGTAATCCGAATTGATACCGGCATCTTGCAAGCGGTATTCCACTACACCATCGGGCAGCGTAGTCACCTCCCCAGTCCAAGTAGAAATCGCATCCTTATCTGTTCCTAACTGAGTGTAGAAATGCTCTAAGTATTCGGTCGCCTTTTCTGTATCTCCGGCTACTCTGAGGCACTGCCCATAACGGTAATAATATTCCGGAGCTACCTCCGTATTGTACGAAAACATTTTTTCGTAATACTGTTGAGCCTCTTTATACCGACTGTTAAAATAATAGGTATCGGCCAGCTTGCCGTACAATTCAGCCGACTCAAAGCCTTGCTCTACTAGTGATTTATACAACTCCTCTGAACTGATATAGGCGTACTTGTCATAAGCCTTATCTGCCCTGCGCTTACGCCCTTCTTGTCCATGAACAGGTAAAGCAAAAACGGCTAATAATACTATGAGTAAATATCTTGTCATAACACTGCTGTTTTGTCTAAAAGAATCGAGGGTTAACGATACGGTTTTTCAGGTTCATAATATCAAAGCGCACAAAGACTTCATGCGAACCGTTGTTGTAATTGCCTAGTGGTGTCGTGTCGCGGTCGTAGGCATAACCGATCTGCATACCCGGTGCCACCTCAAAGCCTGCTAGGAAACTCACCGCAGCATCCCAACGATAGGCCGCTCCTAAGGTCAGGCGCTCATTGATCAGAAAGTTTGCCGTCACATCCACAGACAATGGGGCTCCTGATACTGCCTTAATCACTGTAGCAGGTTTAAACTTCACACTGTGACTTAAATCAAATACATACCCTCCCATTAAATAAAAGTGCATTTGTTCTTTAGCTACCGAGTTTTTATAATCGTCGTAAAAATGAGTCTCTAAAAACGACGGTATCGAAAAACCGATATACCACTTCTCTGAGTGCAGATAGGCTCCCGCTCCGAAATTGGGTGAAAACCGACTCAAACGTCCGCTCAGGTTGGGATCGTCTTTATCGTATAAATCCAACTTGTTGTAGTCGACCACTAAAGAACTACCTCCGGCCATCACTGCAAGGTTCAACCAGGTGTCGTAACCCAACCTCAGTTTATAGGAAAATGAGGCATTGATATAGGTGTCCGTAGAAGGCCCGATCTCGTCGTGAATCACCGAAAGTCCGAGTCCGTGACCCTGATAGCTGATCGGGGCGTGAATAGAAAACTGAGAGGTCGTAGGCGCCCCGTCAAGCCCCACCCACTGACGACGGTGCAAACCGAAGATACTCATCGTTCCTCGTGTGCCCGCATATCCCGGGTTCACGCTGATGGTGTTGTACATATATTGAGTGAATTGAGGCTCCTGCTGGCCATAAGACCACAATGCCGACAATAACCCCAAACAGACTAATACTATTTTTTTCATACCAACTTGTTTCATGTGTTTATCTGAGAATAACACCCTTCATTTTAGTTCATATAGAGATAACCTGAAAGGTCTCTCGTCACATTGTTCTCCTTGTACTTGATGATGTAGAAGTACGTGCCCGTAGGTAACTTCTGTCCGCTGTTGATCGTTGCACGTCCGTTGGAATATCCGTTAAAGCGAATGGCGCTATTGTCGTATCCCCGACCTTCGTACACCTTAACACCCCAGCGATTGTAGATCTCTACCGTATTGTCAGGGTAGCGCTCCAAGCCTTTTACAAAGAAAAAGTCGTTGCGGTTGTCCCCGTTGGGTGAGATTCCGTTATACACGATAAGATCGTGTTTTGGGGTATCGTCTACCAACACCTTACCTAGCGTAAAGATCCCGTAGCCTGACACTGCAGAAGTGATAGTCTTCTCCTCTACATTGGCTACGCCTCCTTCGTCTACCCATTGTCCGCTGATCTCATCCCAGCGCACAATGTGCAGCGCTTTACCGGTCTCATCAGAGAGTAGGCTGGCAGGTGTGGTACGCTCGTCCCAAGAAAGGGTGAGTACTACTACCGATTCTCCGCCGGTGCGTTCAATCTCCCAGTACTCCGCATCGTCGATCTGGTCGATAATCACTTCTTTCTCAAAGTGAGGATACTGCAAATCAGAGTTCTTGAGGATATACTGTGAGGTAAAGTGATCTTCAGGATTATTGGGTTGACTCATAGCCGCCATACGGTACATCTTTTCGTCACCTATGGGATATACAAAAGGCTCATCCCCTACCTTGCGCACCTGACCGTCTACAAAGCTGTGGTCGGCCACTCCGCTATGGGTAGCTCCTTGTTGAAAGATCACCATACCACCAAAGTCGTCACCGTCTACAATACCGTCGGTAAAATCGGCCAGACCTGAGATACTGATATCTCCCGAAAGCTCAAAGGCAGGCTGACTGGCAGGGTTGTCAAACAACACATTGTAAAAGTCGGAAGGCATACTTCCGCTGAGTTGTTGTTTGCCGTACATCCCTTTAAAAAGCGTGTTGCCGCTTTGCTGACCCGGACTAAAACTCACCAGGCCGTCGTTGTTCCAGTTCCCGTAGATATAAAAGGTGCCGTCATTGAGCATATCACCACTACCGCGGTTGTTAAAATGACCCAAAGTAGACACCTCCGTATCCGGGGAGATGCTCAGTATACCAGTGTTCACTGTTTGAGCCATACCTAAAGAGGCAAAACCTCCCATAAATACAACTACTGATATATCTCTTAATATATTCATCCTTAATTGGTTTTAGCTTTTGAAGGTAACATGGGGTTGGTAACAATCATACCGGCAGGCAGGATATTGGCATAAAAATTGGCCGTATTCGATTGAAAAACACCTTGAAGAAAACTTACCCTAAAAGTACGCATCCCTTCCGTTGAAGTTGGCGTAGTGTTTTCGTACTGTAAAGCATCAATCAAAGACTCCGCATCGGTTTTTGAAAAGGTACCTCCTCCAGAACTATTGGTAAACACTAACTGTTTCTCTCCATTTTCAACAATCGCTTCTACTTCATAAGTAACTCCCCCCAAAGTAATATTAGGTATATTGGCTCCATCTGAAAAATCTAACGGAATAATACCTCCAGAAGAAGCTCCATCTACCAAAATATGTTCGTCACTTCCATCGGCAATATCCACCGTATTAAAACGGATGGTCAGGTTGCTGATCGGGTCGGATGAATTGTCATCCCTGTCGATATTACTGTTCGTACCGGTGGTAAAGTTGATAGGACTGCCGGTATAGGCTCCTTCATTAAAAGTGGGACAGGGGCCTACACAAAAATTATTGTCGTTGTTGTTTAGGTCTAAAACAGGAGCTGATGCTACATTAGGATCGTTAGCCCATTGTACTCCAGCCGAAAAATCCAACCCAAAATAAGCGGCCGCCCCCCCATCGGCTCCTACACTGATCCGAAAGGTACTCATTTCGTCATAGGTTACCCGAACGCGATAACGATCGCCGTTCGCCGTCCCCGGGTTAAAACCATTATTCGTGGTGACAGTAGATCGAAAACGTGTCAAACCTGTTTCCTCGTTATAGATTTCTTCTAGATAGGTATTATTGGGATTCGTGGACCACTCCCTTTTTCCAAAACCGCCAAATTCTGAAAACTGATTGGAACCTCCCGATCCTGCTCCATCAATATCATAGGAATTCACATAAATGTTTTGCAGGATTACCAGGTCGCCCATAAGGGTATTATCATCAAATGATCCCCCTGTGATAAACTGAAATTCAAACAAGGCATGCCCTCCGCCAGAATTAACTCGACCAAATTCTGAAATAAACCAATTTTCACTATCATTACCCGGATCACTGGGACCATTACTCAAACCCGATGCATCATCCCTATCATAATTTTGAAAAGGCATACCTTCTACTTCTATCGTTCTAACAATAGCATCTATTTGCTGAAATACGCCCGGCGATACTTCAATGGTTATCACGTTTTCATATAAAAAAACAGCACCAGCACTGGTATCACTAGAACCAGCTTTTCGACTCGCATCACTTTTCTTGAAATTTATCGGTTCAAGACTGGCATCATAAATTGGCAACTGTGCCTGTACCTGTACCAGCCCTGCAAAAAACAGGAGAAGTGGTGCGAATATTTTTATTGTTTTTTTCATGTAGTATGAAATCATTTTAAGGGTATTTTAAACCCGCGAGGCTTATTAACCCTCGCAGGTTTTTGCTTTATACTACTTTACCACAAACACTATGTTCATAAAGGAGGCCGGAGTAACTGTACCGTCTTTGACATCATAGGTCAATACCCCATGGGCGTCGATAGATACATTTTCAAATATCTCCGTATCGTAATAGGTGATATAATACTCCAATTCTGTTGCACCTAAAGTAGGTATCGCCCCAGATGCCCCTGCACTGCGCACTACAGGCGAACCGAACTGCTCAACATATTCAGCGTGTAAATCACGAGTCAGGTCCGTAGTCGCTCCTCCTGAAAGGTCGAACACCACACTTGGCATATAGAAGAACTTAGGCATGGCTGCTCTTGCAGAGCGCACTGTACCGGAAGCATCTGTATAAAGAACATTCTGAACAGGCTCATCATCCACACGGGTGTTAGGATATTTTGGCAATATTAACTCTCCTTCAGCATTAATGGCTGCCTGACGTTGATCTGACGTACGGAATTCTAACTCCGACTTGTTATCGCTACCATCACCTGTATAAAGTGCTACCATACCACTTTGGTGATACACATTAGAATTACCACCAAACTGAGCTGTAAAAGTTACTCTACCTACTACATCGCCATTCTGCAAATTTTCTGGTGCGGCTGCTGTTCCTCTCGCTTTTCGAAGATTGATAGAAGGATCGTAAGAGGCAGGTCCATTGGCTCCCACATAACTCCTTATCATGATATCGTCGTCTTCATCAGAAGATCCTTCACCTTGAATTACAAATGCTCTATCGGGTTTGTTATTGATTCCAATCCAACCGTTGTGATAGATATTCTCGTCCAACTTGGTTGCAGCTTGATCTGTATCATTGCTATACCAAGGCTCTTCAGCTCGTGCTACTGCAACACTATCTCTCAATTGATCGAGAGCATCTTGTACATTGTTGGCACCGTTTAAGCCTCCGTCCTGATTATTATAACTTACATTCCCTGCAGGAACATCACTGTAAACTACTGTCCCATCTTCCTGTACTACTCCTACTTTTCCAGCATCCGTAGGATCGGCACTCAACTTCTCAGGAGCAACAGCCCCATCTACGATGTTCTCTGTTTGAACCGCGTTGTCGGCGAGTTTCTCGTTAGTAACGGCATTATCACCAAGCTTTGTGGTAGTAACAGCTCCATCTATAATATTGCCTGTATCTACGGCATTAGCAGCAAGTTTCTCGTTGGTTACAGCATCATCGGCAAGTTTATCCGTAGTTACTCCTCCATCAGCTATACCAATTCCGGCATCGGCCAAAAGTTTAGCTGCTCCGTTAGTACCTCCGGTAAACTCTATTCCGTCAGATACTGCCAAATTACCTTTATTAGCTTCGATGGTTTGTGCCAACTCATCAATAGCACCTTGGGTAGTTGTAGCACTTAAATCTGAGTCTTCATTATTGTAAGCAATATTGCTAGCATTCAAATCGATGCTTGTGATCGTGTTACCCGCTGAATCCAAGAAGTTATAGCTGTTGCTCGCAGCATCAAACTCTACTTTAACTGAATTAACATCAAAGGTAACATCACTACCGTCGTTGTTGGTAAAGGTATAAGTACCATTTTCATTATCGGTAATATCAGATTTATCAACACTTACTGTGGTCCCATCAGGCTTAACCAAGGTTACTGAACCGTCACCGTTGTCTACCAAGTCGATGTTGGCGTTGCTGTTATTAATGTTCTGAATCACTTCGTCAATTGCAGCTTGTACATCAGTAGCTGTTAATCCACTGGTAGTGTTGTCATATCCACTGGCAGCAGCATTAGTATCTATGGAAGTAATAGTGTTATCTGCAGCATCCTTAAAGATATAAACCCCATCTTCCTCGGTAACAGTAGTTGTATTGGCATCGATAATAACCTCTTTACCATCTACCGCGGTGTGGGTATATGTTCCATTTCCG
>JAJUFH010000022.1 GCA_029266035.1 Sinomicrobium sp. | reverse complement strand
CTCTTACCATTCCGAACAGAGAAGTTAAGCCCATGCGCGCAGATGGTACTGCATTAGTGGGAGAGTATGTCGCCGCCTTCTTATCAACCCCTCATCACATCGTGGTGAGGGGTTTTTTTTATGGCTAAGGTTGGGGGCCGGTTGGGGCCGGTTGGGGCGAATTGCAATTCGCCCGTACTCACGGCCCCCGTTGAGCCGCAGGCTCCTGTTGAGACGCACGGCCGTGCGTCTCAACGGGGATATTATAAATCACCGAATAAAAACCGTATTTCTTTATACTTTATTGATTGTGTTATTCTAATTTTGCATCGAAAATTTTTGTAGAAAACACGTATTTTACGTCATGAAGAAAAAGACGATCAGAAGGAGTTACTACGGGTTGATCACTGGGGCAATAATTGTGGGCTCCCTAGCTACCTTATTGGGGTACTCACTCAAAAAGATCACAGAATTTTTTGAAGAACACTTTCTCGAACAGGTTTATATGTGGCCGTGGTTGTCTTTTGTGTTGCCCTCTGTGGGGATTACTATGATATATTTTACCCGAAAGTATCTTTTTAAGGGAAAGAAAAACAAAGGAATAGCCGAAATCTTTCACACTCTTGATAATAGAAGAGACGAATTGCCTTTTTACAAGGTACCTTCCCACTATATCAATGGTTTTCTCACTGTTATCACGGGTGGATCTACCGGAATAGAAGTTTCCACAGTGGTAGCGACAGCAGCTCTCGGAGCTTCTGCCCGAAGAAAGGAAGGGGTGGCTAATATTTACAAGCCCGAACTAGTGTGTGCCGGAGTGGCAGCTGGAATTACGGTATTATTTGGGAGTCCGCTAGCAGGTTTACTTTTTGGTATAGAGGTTATTTCGAGAAAAGTTACCAGAACAATGCTTTTAAGTTGCGGGATTGCAGTAATACCGGCTTGGTTATTCGTATATTTTTTTGATAGTAGTAAGCTTTTTGATTTTAGTGTTTCCCTGTGGAATACAGAAGCTGTACCATTTGTAATCTTATTGAGTATATTGGCGGGAATTGCAGCGGTTTACTTTACCAAGAGCGTTATTTTTGTAAAGGAGCGATTTTCAGCTATAAAAAGCGACTTTATACGTGTAAACTTCGGAGCTATATTAGTCGGTGCTGGTATATTTCTCTTTCCTGCCTTGTACGGAGATAGTTATCACGCCGTATCTGAATGGATAGCGCACGACTATATGACATTTTCACTTGGTTTTATGCTTCCCTTGCTCGGTATTGTGCTGCTCAAACCTCTCGCGGCCTCGTTGACGCTTGGAGCCGGAGGAGACGGTGGGGTATTTGCTCCCAGTCTTGTTACTGGAGCGCTGTTGGGTATACTCTTAGCTGTGTGTTGTAACCATTATTTTCAAACTGATCTCATTCTCCTCAATTTTGCCTTGATAGGTGCCGGCGCTATGCTGAGTGCGGCTATCCACGCACCTCTTACGGCCTTGTTTCTCACCTGCGCTTTAGCTGGTGGTGGGTTTAATCTTTTTATTCCCGTGCTGATAGGCGTATTCATCGCCAGATACGTGTCGGGCTATCTGTGTCAGTATACCGTGTATACCTATAGGAGAAAAAAGGACGGTATCTTATTTAATCTTCGGTCGTAGCCCATCCCCATCCTTGTATTCTTCCGAGCATCTTAAGTTTAAATAGCTGTTGTTTTTGGAGATAATTGCTATATTGAAGTCCCGTTAAAATTCCGGGCTATCTAAAAGACAAGGGTTTATGAATAATCGATACAAGGTGTTGAGTGTGAATGCAACAATAGTATTCGGGCTATTTAGCTGTCATCTCTTGGCAGGAGTAAGTCTGGTAGCCGTTGATACAATGATACAAGCTCAGAACAGAGCCGATTTTAAAACCGTATATAATCGATATGTTCAGTTTTTATACCGTTTAAAAAAAGAAGACCCCCTTGTTGGTCAATACGCAGCATCGCTCGACGAAAACGGCCAGTGGTCTGATATTGATTACACCGATCAAAAATTAGCCGACTGGAAGCCGACATGGCATTTGCAACGCGTAGAAAAAATGGCCTATGCCTGGAAAAACCCCAATTCTGATAATTTTGGAAAAGACGACTTGTGGCAAGCAATTATAAAAGGTTTAAGGCATTGGCTAGACCATAAGTATAAGAGTGATAATTGGTGGTTCAACCGCATCGGTGTACCCCGAATAATGAGGGATATTCTATTCCTTCTCAACGATGATCTCAGCTCGGAAGATAGGAAAGAAGCACTAGAGGTACTCTATCAGTTTAGAGGGCAATCGGACACCCGAGGCCCTGTAGGCTTGGGAAAGGGAGCCAACCTGATTTGGATTGCCGATTTGGGACTACATTACGGAATACTTACCGAAAATAAAGAATTGGTCAAGGAGTACAGAGACCATATCGTTGAGGAGATTAAAGTTTCTACCGGAGAAGGAATACAACCCGATTACAGCTATCATCAACATCACTCCCGTTTGCAAATCTACCACTACGGCGAGGCCTTTTTACGTCAAACCGTTCGCCTCGCATGGGAACTGAGAGAAACGTCTTTTGCCTTTCCTGAGGAGAAAGTCAATATTCTTGAAGATTTTGTTTTTGAAGGGTGGCAATGGATGGCACGTGGAATAAATACGGTTCCTGGAACAATAGATCGAGCATCCAGTAGGGTAGGAGAGCTGAGAAGTCCGGATATACGGAAGCTAATCCCTTTGTTGAAAGAGTTAAGTCCGCAAAGGGCGGAGGAATACACAACTTTATTACAATATCAGGAAGGCAGATCGCACCTTACCGGATTTAGGTACTATCCATATTCAGATTTTACAGTATACCACAATGATGATTTCAGTTTTTTTCTCAAAACAATCTCCCGCCGCACACTGTCTACTGAGCAGATCAACGGAGAGAACCTGAAAGGGCAGTTGTTAAATAGCGGGGATGCTTATATTGTTAGAAACGGAAAGGAGTATTACAATATGATGCCCGTTTGGGATTGGAAATTTCTCCCGGGGGTAACAGCGTTCCGTGGAGCTGAACGAATAGATAGAAAGGACTTTGTAGGCAGCGTGGGAAGCTGGGAGAGTGGGCTTACTGCTATGGATTACAAACTTGAAGATAGCAGTGGTTACGCCTCGCTGTCGGCCAGAAAAATATGGGCTGTACACAACAATATGGTAGTTTGCCTGATCTCTGGTCTGAATCCTGTAAATGTAAAAGGAGAAGTTTATACAGCCATCGACCAGTCTAGCTTACAAGGAGAGGTTAGAGTAAGTGAGATAGACAAGGCGTTGGGCAAAGGAGAGCATATTCTTGAAGGAGTAGACTGGATATATCATTCCGGGATTGCTTATATCCCCCTGAGCTCCGCCTGTGTGAACATAAAGATTGGAGCGGTAAGCGGAAGGTGGTCGGAAATCAATACATCTCGTCCGGATCAACTCCTTACAGAAGACATCTACTTACCCGTAATGAAACACAATACTGCAAATAGCGATTCAACCGGATATATTATTACTACATCCAAAACAGTGCAGGAGGTTCAACAACTCGTCGATAATCCGCAATGGAAGATACTACAAAACAATCGAGACTGTCAGGCAGTACTGTTTGACGACAAGACTGTAATGTCTGCTTTTTTCTCCCCGGGTACGTTAAAGATTGGAAGTAAGCAGTTAGAAACAGATCGCCCATGTCTTGTTTTACTGGATAAAGAAAAGGTATATGTGAGCGACCCAACACATCGGGGCGGGGTGATAAACATTAAGTGGAATGGAGTTAAAACCCGGATAGAAGTCCCGGAAGACGGCTTTACCGTATGTCATAAGTTTAAATAATCACGGTGCAGTAGAAAAGAGATATCATTTCTCTGTGATAAACTTCTTTTTTTCTTTTTAATTTCTTTGTTTGGGATAGAAATATACATATATTTGCACCCTCAAAAAGGCCTCGTAGCTTAACTGAATAGAGCACTTGATTACGGCTCAAGAGGTTCCAGGTTTGAATCCTGGCGAGGTCACGAATAAATAGTACAGACAAAAAAAACGCCAAGTTTACTTGAGCGTTTTTTTTGTCTGTACTATTTTCAAAGCGGAGCTTTGCAGGATGTGCGCAGCAAATCCTTTCGTGAATCGCGAATGAAGAAAAACGGATCATGCAAAAGGGAATCCGTACAACGGATTCCCCGTAGTGACGTCCCTTGCGGACGTCCAAAATAATGAACAACGATTCAGAATAATGAACAACGATTCAGAATAATGAACAACGATTCAGAATAATGAACAATGATTCAGAATAATGAACAATGATTCAAAGCGATGAATAACATTTCAAACCAGGGGAGGGCAACCGCAAGGGTTGCCCCGACTTTCAAAACATATCGGAAGTTTACACATAGCGAGTCAAGTAACACTTGAGCATTTTTTTTTGTCTGTACTAACCACCTCCATAACATTTGCACAACAACTACATCAGTCTTTAGTATAAAACACTACCAAAACTTTTCTTACTCCCTCTTTTGTGATATAAGGGGATTTGGGATGAAAATAATTTTGGGTGTGTAAAACAGATCTATTTGGGAAGTTGTAATAATGTCTGCATTTTTTTGGATTATATTGTTTTCTAAAATTGATGCTGTGTGAAACAACTTTTGTGAAAAATCAAAAAATAATATTGTATATAATATATAATATACTATATTTGGAACACTAATTATTGATAATGAAAAAAAATCACAAAAAATTTAACTGGGAGGTAATTTCACTTCTTTGGCTTGCGTTTTTCTTTAATCAGGCGGACAGGCAGATATTTAATGTGGCTTTGCCAATCATCAAATTGGACCTAGAACTATCAGATACCCAGCTAGGGTTAATCTCGTCTGTTTTCATATTAGCTATTGGGGTTATGGTGCCTGTGGCCGGCTATGTGGGAGATAAGTTCAGCAAAAAGGGAGTTATCATTTTCAGTGTTTTAATATGGAGTCTTTCCACACTTTTAACGGGTTTTTCAGGTGGGATAATCACCTTAATTATCCTTCGATCTATCGTTGGAGGGAGCGAGGCTTTTTATGCTCCGGCAGCCAATGCCTTGATTGGGGAGAAGTTTAATTCAAAAATCGGTCTGGCCATGGCCATTCACCAGACAGCACTTTACGCGGGGATTATTGGGAGTGGATTTTTAGGAGCTTATATTTCAGAGAATTACGGTTGGAGGACTGCTTTTTTTATTTTTGGAGGAATAGGTGTTCTCCTTTTCCTTTTAATGTATTTTAGGTTGGAGGACGGCAAGCGCAGGGAAAAACGAGAGGCGAGTGTTTCCCTGATTAGTGGAGTCAGGTTGTTACTGCAAAAGAAGACTGCTGTATTGTTGACAGGGGCTTTTTCCTGTATGGTCTTTGTCAATGTGGGATATCTGACTTGGACGCCTACTTTTTTACACGAAAAATTTTCGCTGTCTGTAACCGAAGCAGGTTTTTCGTCTATGTTCTATCACCATATTTTTGCTTTTGTAGGTGTGATGGTTGCCGGTGAGCTATCAGATCGCTTAGCCGCCAAAAATCGAGTGATGAGATTGCGATTGCAGGCCTTTTCCCTTTTGCTTGGGGCACCTTTTATCATTATGATGGCAATGGGGGAATCGCTATTTTGGGTATATATTGGTCTAGGTCTGTTTGGCTTGTTTAGAGGGATGTACGACTCTAATATATACGCCTCCTTGTTTTCGGTGACGAAAGAGGAAAACAGAGCTTCGGTAGCCGCATCTATGATTATGTTTGCTTATATCATTGGTTCGTTTGCACCTACTATTTTGGGGATGATGAAGCCATTGGTGGGCTTGACGTCAGGTTTGGCATTACTCGCTGTCTTTTACATCGTAGGAGGACTATTGATCTTATGGGCTTGTGTTTCCTCTTTTCACAAAGACAAAATTGTAGAATAACAGAAATGAATACGTATAAACATTTTGTGGTATGGAAGATTTAAAAGGCAAGGTTGCGCTGGTAACAGGATCGGGAAGGGGACTCGGAAAGGGCATAGCTCTGGTGCTTGCTGAGAAAGGAGCTGATATTTTTATCAACGATCTGAAACTCGATGATGCGGTAAAGGAAGTGGTCGAAACTATTAGGGTGCTGGGTAGAAAATGCATTTTTATAAAGGCGGATGTGACCTCAGAAGAAGAAGTGAAGTCGATGTTTGAAAGTATCTACAGCGAATACGGTAGATTGGATATTTTGGTCAACAATGCGGGAACGGATAAGTCACAGGATATATTTGCCACCTCACTATCTGACTGGGAATTTATTATGAAAACAAATATTACCAGTTGTTTTTTGTGCTCTAAATACGCCATGGAAATCATGAAGAAAAAAGGAGGTAGTATTGTCAATGTGAGTTCTGTTGTCGGTCATCAAGGTGCTCTAAAAGGCCACGTACACTATTCAGCATCCAAAAGCGGGATATTTGGAGTTACCAAAGCTCTAGCCAGAACAGGTGCTACCTTTGGTATCCGAGTAAATGCTATTGCACCCGGTGTTATAGAGACAGAACTTTCGAGAACGACACACGGAGAGGAGGGGATGAAAAAACTTGGAGCATCCATTCCTTTAGGTTTGGGAAATACCAGAGATGTAGGGCTTTCTGTAGCCTTTTTATGTGGTGAGGGAGGAAGGTATATCACGGGGATAACACTGGATATCAACGGAGGGCTTTACTTTAGATAAAAGTCTTTTTTTATCAAATTAAAAATTATATATAATATATCATATCTTATGAAAGTAACAAAAATTGAAACCTACATTTGCGATGTTTATCGGACCAATTGGGTCTTTGTAAAAGTGTTGACCGATTCTGGTATATACGGTGTGGGTGAGGCCACTTTGGAGCATCAAGAACTTACGGTGGAAGCTGCTGTTCAGGAGTTAAACAGGCATTTGGTCGGGAAGGACCCCCACAATATCGAAGCTTTTTTTCACGATACATTGCGAAATTCATACTGGCGTGGGGGACCAGTTTTAATGAGTGCAATGGCAGGTGTGGAAATGGCTTTATGGGATATAAAAGGCAAGGAGTTAGGGGTGCCGGTTTATCAACTATTTGGTGGAAAGGTAAGAGATAAGGTTCCCTGTTATGCCAACGGTTGGTTTGCTCCGGCCAAGACCCCAGACGAATTTGCTTCTAAGGCAAAAGAAGTAGTGAAAAAGGGTTTTAAAGGTTTAAAATGGGATCCTTTCGGTTCTGCGTATCTGACACTTACAAAAAAGCAGTTCAATGAGGCTATAGCCTGTATTGCGGCTGTAGTAGATGCCGTTGGAAGTGAAATTGAAATACTGATAGAGGGGCATGGTAGGTTTAATTTACCCACTGCCGTAAAACTTTCCCAGGCCATGGAAGACTTCGGAGTACTTTGGTTTGAAGAACCTTTACCTCCTGAAAACCTAGAAGGTCTCGCTGAGCTGAAGAAAAGAAGTAAGGTGTCTATTGCTGCAGGAGAAAGGTCGTATGGAAGAATGGAGTACCGCAGTTTTTTAAATATGGGGTGTGCCGATTTTATACAACCCGACGTAAGCCATTCTGGAGGGATCTCCGAAATACGAAAAATTGCGGCTATGGCAGAGAGTTACCACATCCCCATATGTCCGCACAATCCTATCGGTCCAATCGCTAATGCGGCTACCTTACAATTGGCTGCTTGTACGCCCAATTTTTATCTCTTAGAAACCATGAGTGTAGATATCCCTTATCGAAGGGAGCTGACAACAGAAGACGTTAAGTTTTCGGATGGTTTTATGTATATCAGTGATGCTCCCGGATTAGGGATCGATCTCAAAATAGAGAATTTTTCCAAATACCCTTATCAGCCTCACGACTTAAGGCATTACAACGGAAAACTAACGGAAATCAGACCTGCCGATGCAGGGGATTATTTTAGTAAATAGGATAATTTGTTCTATGGAAAAGAAGACAAAGGCCGATTTTAATTGGAGTTTTTTTGAAGAGCTTCCTGTAATTGGTATCCTACGAGGGGTAGCAGTAGACGATATCGCTCATATTTTGCCGCTTTGCCTTGCTGAAGGATTAAGAACAATAGAGGTTACCCTAAATACCGAGGATGTGGAGAGATCGGTCAATTATGCCACCAATCATTTTGGTGATAAGCTGAATATAGGGGTGGGAACCGTTTGTTGTAGGGAAGATCTGGAGAAGGCTTTGAGCTATGGCGCTTCATTTATAGTGACTCCCAACCTCGACGAAGAGGTGGTTAGGGAATGTGTAAAGATAGGAGTGCCAGTTTTTTGTGGAGCTTTTACTCCTACGGAAATTTATAGAGCGTGGAAGCTGGGAGCCTTTATGGTCAAGGTGTTTCCGGCTGATAATTTAGGAGCTAAGTACTTCAGTAATATTATAGCGCCATTCGACAATATCAAACTATTGCCTACCGGAGGTATCAACGCTGCCAATGTTCGTGATTACCTTAATTCTGGTGCAAGCGGTGTTGGGGTATCTGGAGGAATTTTTAGTAAAGAAATCATCGATAAAAAAGATTGGAAAGCTTTGGAAAAGCGATTGAAGACATTTGTTTCCTGTATATCCTGAAACATATAAATATCAACCAACACTAAATCTTTAGGTATGAAGAAAATAATTAATTCAACAATGTGTATGCTAATCATTTTTATGATGGGTTGTACAGAGTCGTCGGACAATAACGGTAGCTTGGATTTCGATGTGCTCAACGTGAAATTTGAAGGAGCATTGACAGGTAAATCATGGGCAACCGGCGATGAAATCGGCATTTTTAGCAGCTGTACAAGGGGTGATACGCAAAATGTCGGGATGAGTGCTAATACCAATGCGAGATATACAGCTGAAGTAGAAGGCGAAGAAACTTATTTTGGTGAAGCTTCGGAGAATGACCGGATCGAAGCGATTGCAGGAGACCATAATTTTAAGTTTTACGCTTATTTTCCTTATTCGGATACAGTGGAAGATATATCGGCAATACCGGCGCAGTTGCCAGCTACCCAGCTTTATACCACAAGTCCGGAAGAGTTTGGTTTTTATGTAGCTAATAAGCAACTTACTACAGTTGTACCAACCGTTGGATTGGATTTTAAAGGCATATTCAGTACGGTAGAACTTTATCTCCCCAACGATATTCTTGACGGTGAAGAAAATACTACAGTGCGAAAGTTAAGCCTGAAGCCCGCCGTTTCCGAAAATTTTGAAGGAGTATTGGTAGATGGCGGTACCTACAATCTTGAGACAGGCGAATTTACAAGCGATGCGGAGAAACAAGGGGATATGGTTCAGGTAGACTTTGGAGAAACGGGGATTAAACTTGTAGAGTCGTTTACAAAAGTTAAGCTGTCGGTAGCTCCGTTTACGGTCCCCTCGGGAGGAATGGATGTCGTGCTCACTGACATGTCGGGCAATGAAACGACGGTCAATATACTCAGTGCAGAGGAAGACGAAGGGACTGTACTGGCCGCAGGGGAGGTGATGACCCAATATTTGAGCAAGGATAATGACGGAATTATCCCTGTGACCTTCCCCGTTGTTTTCCCTCTTGGAAAAACTAACGATGTCGCCAACTTTACTAAGACAAATCAACCCAGATGGGAAACTGAAGGGATATGGACCAATCCTGAGCAAACCCAGGCCTATGCACAGTGGCATAAGCAGAGCGACCCTGCTCCCAGTCCGATACAATTCCTTGAAACGGTTAATAGCGGAGAAATAAGCAGTCCGGGGATAAAAGGGATTTGGACTGGCGATTATTTGGAATTCGTACTCCCCGTCAAAAAGTTTGAGGCAGGGACAGCTGTAACTGTTAAGTTTCCGATGTACACCAGACAGGGACCTGTATTTTGGAACATAGAGTATCTCGACGGAGAGGAATGGAAGTCCAACAAGACCGAGATTACCTGTTATGATCCGGCATATACACGTGAGGCCACCTTCTCATTGGTACGTGGCGGAAAGATTATCGAACACACTATGGTGTTTTCCGAAGCTGTAGAAAGCGGAAATATTAAGATCAGGATAAGCTGTGCCGACGGTTCTATTCAGGCTGATACCGACACTACTGTGGCTGAACGTACCACACCCTGGACAAGTGGATCATCATACGGAGCGCCGTTCTATCTGTATTTGGCAGGTTCCGATGTAAGCAGTGTTACATTCTCAATCGATTGATATGATTGTTTTAAGAGCGTGTTTAAACAGTATTGATTGTAGCCATAACTCAAACTAATAAATTAAGGTATGTTGAACAGAATTAATTATCCGCTATTTGTTATTTTCTTTTTGTTCCTCTTCAGAATAGCAGGAGCTCAGGAAACAACAAGCACGGTAAACGGAAAAGTCGTTGACGAAGAGGGGATACCTCTTCCGGGAGCCTCTATTGTGGTTTTAAATAAAAATCAGGGAACCGTTACAGATTTTGACGGAGTATTTGAAATAGAATGCAGCACCGATGCCGTACTGGTATTTAGTTATATCGGATACACTTCCCTGGAAGTTTCCGTCAATGGCCGTACGCATATAGAAGTGACCATGGAATCGAGCACTACTGCAATGGACGAGGTAGTTGTAGTAGGCTACGGAGTGCAAAAAAAGGCCAATGTTACGGGATCTGTTACCTCTGTAGACTATGGAGATCAGGTGCTGTCGAGGCCTGCAACCACTACAGCTGGGATACTTTCCGGGCTTAGTCCGGGGCTTATGGTACAACAGTCTTCAGGTAGACCCGGAGAAGAAGGAGTTATGCTGCGTATTCGCGGGGTGGGGACACTCAATAATGCAGCTCCATTGGTGATCGTAGACGGATTTGAAAGTACAATAGGCAATGTAAATCCCGATGATATAGAGAGTGTTTCTATACTGAGAGATGCAGCCTCTAGTGCTATTTACGGAAACAGAGCCGCAAATGGGGTGGTGTTGATCACTACAAAAACTGGTAATTCGAAGCCCGTAATCTCATACAATAGTGTGATAGCTATAAATACTCCCCAAAATTATCTGGGTGTGGTTTCTAACTACGCCGATTATATGTCCTTAATAAACGAATCGGCCGAGAATATCGATGTTGCCCTTCCGTTTTCTCAATCCATGATCGACCTGTGGCGCGAAAAAGAAAAAGATCCGCACGGACTTGCAGATTCGGGCTATCCGAATTACGTGGCTTATCCGAATACAGATTGGATGAAATCTTTTTTTCATCGGGATATTTACCAAAAACACAATCTTTCTTATTCGGGAGCAAAAGATGGTACCAGCTATCTGTTGTCTATGACTTATATGAATAATCCCGGAGTTATCGAAAATTCGGGAGTAGAGAAATATTCATTGCGGGCTAATGTGTCAACAAAGGTCACCGAATGGCTGGAAATAGGAACTAAAATATGGGGGTATGAAAGTCACAGAGAGATGAACGATTTGAATGGAGGCTCTTTTAATTTCTTGTCTCGAGCCGTTCCGGGTATTTATCCGTATTATGACGGAAAGTACGGATGGATGGAAAACCCCGAGCAGAACTCCAATTCGCGAAACAACCTCTACTTTGCCAATCGCTCGCGGGGAAAGGAAAAAAACTTCTATACCAATACGACTGTATTTGCCAATTTTGATCTTCCGTATAATATAAAATTCAAGACCTCTTTTAATTATATCAAAAGAGACGGAGGTTATAAGTACAATTCACAAACGCTCAATGCCTACTCGTTCCGAACAGGTGATTGGACATATTTTTACGAAGACTTAGATAGATTGTTCCTCAGGGTAAACAACGAAGAAGGCTATCGTCGTACTTTTCAGAATACCCTGTCTTGGAGTCAATTATTCGCTCAAAAACACGATGTTTCAGTATTGTTAGGTTATGAGTCTATGTACGATAATTCCAGCTATGCTTTTGCAGAGAAAAACGGTTTTCTCAGCGATCAGTTACCTGAATTAAATACAGTAAATAATATGGTTTCTTCTACGGGAAGTCAGACCGATTTTGCTACAAGGTCATTCTTTGGGCGTTTGCAATACGGTTATGACAATCGCTATTTGTTTGAGGCGAATATTCGTTATGACGGATCTTCACGCTTTGCTAGGGAATCACGATGGGGGGTATTTCCTTCTTTATCTGCCGGCTGGCGTATTTCGGAAGAAGAATTTATGGAAAATATAGCCATCGATGATCTCAAATTGCGAGGATCGTGGGGAAAACTCGGTAATCACAGCATAGGAAATTACGATTATCAGTCAACCTATGCCGCGAGTTCGACTTACTCCTTCGGGGGAACCCAGGTTACCGGTATAGTTTCGTCCCTGTCCAATAATCTCTTAGAGTGGGAAACAACTACTATGTCTAATCTAGGTCTTGAATTAGGGGTTTTGGACAACAGGCTCAGGCTAGAGACAGACCTCTACCACAAGGTCACTGACGGAATTCTGTTTCGCGCACCGGTTTTTGCCTCGGTTGGAGTAAAATCACCACCCTATCAGAATATTGCAGAAGTTACAAATAAAGGTTTTGAGCTCAATCTCAGCTGGCGAGATAAAATCAATGACTTTAGTTACGGGATATCGGCAAACTTTAGCAGGAATCACAATCAAGTAACCAAACTCAACGGGCGTCTCAATGCAGGCTGGGTTACCGATGAGAACGGTTTTCGTACCTACCAGAGCAATATAGGCGATGTAGCTACCGTAGTGGATAATACACGCCGTACTATGGAAGGAAAATTGATCAATGAGTATTATTTGCTAAACACCTATTCGGGAGATAATTCTTATTTTCTAAGTGATGGTTCAGTAAACCCAAAAGGGGGACCACGTGACGGTATGATTCGCACCGAGAGCGATATGGAGTGGCTGAGGGCTATGATCGGATTGGGCAATACTTTCCTGCCCAATCGAACTATAGGGAAAAACGGCATTTGGTATGGAGATTATATCTATGACGACGTTAACGGAGATGGGGTTTATGGCGATGAAAATGACTATATGTTCCAGAATGTTTCAATGACTCCAAAATATACCTATGGTTTTCAGTTGAATATGGAATGGAAAGGACTTAGCCTGTCAATGTTATGGGCCGGAGCAGGAGGACATTCAGTATACTGGAGGTATGCTGGTTTTAATTCGTATTCTACACGTGGAGACCTCACCTTAAACAAAGACATAGCTTATGACCACTACTTCTACGATCCTGAAAATCCCAGTGATCCCCGTACCAATATAAATTCACAACACGGGCGTTTGACTATGAATTACGGATCAGAACAAAATGGGGGAACAAATTATTCCACACTATGGCTCTATAAAGCCGATTATCTGAAATTGAGAAATTTAACTCTCGGTTATAAATTACCGAATAAATGGCTCGAAAAAATTCATTTACAAGACCTTTACATATTTGTTAGCGGGGAAAACCTGTTGACATTTACAGACTATCCGGGTATGGATCCAGAATTTACCGACACTATGAATTACTATGCTAATCCGAAGCAGTATTCGCTGGGTATCAATGTCAAATTTTAAAACTTTAACCATGAAGAGAATGACAAGAATAATTTTGCTATCGGCACTGTTTTTAGGAGTTGCCGGATGCAATGATTCCTTAGATCTTAGTCCTTACGATGAAATAAGTTCTGAAAATTCTTTTGGGTCTTCAGATTTGGCAGAGGCGGTCGTAAACGGGGCTTACAGCAATTTGCGTTACGATTACAGCAATTACGGCTTGGATATACTCAACTGGGATGCGTTTTCTTCGGTTTTGGATCCTTCCGACGGAAGTGTCTTTTCCAATTATTCATATCTCACTGGAACCATTCAGCCAAATGACGAATCATTTTTAACTTATTGGAGACGTCTGTATGAAGGTGTTTCACGGGCTAACGATGTAATCAACAATATGGAGTCTGTGCCCGATATGAGCGACGAACTCAAATCGCAGCGGATTGCCGAATGTAAATTCCTCAGAGCCTATCATTACTACAGGTTGAATATCCTTTGGCGCGGCGTGCCCGTATACCTGGAGAACCTGTCTCCTACAGAATACACCTATGCCCGCTCGACAGAAGATGAGGTGTGGAATGTGATTATTCAAGATTTGACAGACTGTATCAATACGGCAGAACTACCCGATAAGTATGCGGCGAGCAGTAGCGACTACGGCCGTGTCAATAAAGCTGCAGCATATACGCTAAGAGCTAAAGTCTATTTATGGCTTGAAGAGTGGGAGCTGGCAGAAGCCGATTTTCGAGAAGTAGGGAAAATGGGATATTCGCTGTACAACGGAAATTATGCCGATCTGTTCAAGTTTCAGCAGGAAAGATCTGATGAGATGATCTTTAGCGTTCAGATGGAAGAATTTGCCAATATGGGAAATACCTTTAGCCGTACCTATGGTAACCGTATGACAGCGGGAACGGGTAACTCCTCGTTTTTTATGAATACGAACTTTGTCAATTCTTACGAATGGGCAGATGGGAAACCCTTTGACTGGGAAGATGTTATTCCCGGCTATAACGCTATGGATCCCAATGCGCGAAGTGTTTATTTTCTTAGAGACAACCTCACCACTTCAGAGCGGCAAACTATGGAAACATACGGCGCCGATATGAGCAAATACTTGCCCATTGGCAATGAAGATCGTATTAAGGCAGCCTATGCCAACCGCGATCCGAGGCTTCAAGCCACAGTAATTACGCCTTATTCCACTTATTCAGGGGGGTATTCAGGTACGGCAATCGACTATTCGCCGAGATGGCCGTATCGCAATAGTGCTACAGCTCCCTACGATCTGCAGACGAATTCCAATTCTTATATGTTGTATTCCATTCGCAAGTTTGTCACTGAAGGTCGTGAGTTCCTCAATGTTACATTCAACCCCATAGATGTTCCTATTTTCCGTTATGCGGACGTATTGTTAGGGCTTGCAGAGGCGCTTAACGAACAGGGAAAGTATACAGAGGCCATCGAGTTTGTAAACCAGGTACGCGATCGTGCGGGGGTTGCACTGCTGAATGAACCGGGCAATTCTTATGTCGCTGTTGAGAATCCAGATGATCTGCGTACTCGGATTCGGAACGAACGAAAATGGGAGCTTGCAGGTGAAGAGCAGCTATATTACGACGAACTTCGTTGGGGAACATGGCAGGAGAAAAAGTTTGCTGAAGGCAACGGCTTGCTGGAAGTGTGGGGAACGCCGGTATACACCTATAAGTGGGGCGGTTCGGCATATCTCAAATGGCCGATACCCACTTCTGAAAGAGAGAAAAACACCAATCTCACTCAAAACGATAATTGGTAAAATACATTATCCGGAAATTGAAGGAAGTTATCATTAGCTTTACCATTTTCCAGTTTCACTATAAATTCAAACAAATGAAAATTAATAGTTTGTTTTTTTTAATGCTTTTGAGCATTGCAGTTTCATGCAGTAAATCTGATGATCCGATTGGTGATGGGGACGGTTCTGGAGATAAGGGGCAACAGCAGTCCTTAAACCTGAGTTCGATAAATGACCTGAACCAAGGGGAGCCTGCAATCAATTCGCACGAGGATGTTGTTTCGCGATCTTCACTTATGATGAATTTCCGTACCTATGTCGATGTAGGACAAGGTGATACGGGTGTTCAGTGGCCTAATTATGTGCGAATCAAAAAATTGTCTAATGGGACATATATGATGTTTTGTCAACAGTCCACAGCATCAGATCCCAATGGTCTTGATACTTATTACGCTACGTCTCCCGATCTGGTAAACTGGACAGGAAAAGGATTTCTATTTCAACGTAAAGACGGTTATACCAATGCTAGAAACCAACCGGCTCAACGTTTATTTACCAATGCCAATGGTCTTGTTCTGGAAAATGGTGATTTACTGGTTTTCGCCTCCTATCGCGTATCACCCGGTTATTCAGATCTACTGTGCCACAATGATAATGGTATTGTTATGATGCGCAGTTCAGATAATGGAAAAACTTGGAGTGAGCCACAAGAGATCTATCACGGACCGAATTGGGAAGCGATGATGGTGCAACTTCCTTCGGGAGAAATACAGTGCTATTTTTCGGAGAGCCGACCGTCTATATCCGGAGGTCACTCCGGAACGTCGATGGTGGTTTCGAGTGACAACGGACAAACTTGGTCGCCCTCTCTGAATCAAGCGCCTTACAGAGTAGTGCGTCAGCATTGGTTCAATCAAGACAAGAATGCAACTTTTTACACAGATCAAATGGCTAGTGTAATCAAACTCAACAACACCGACAAATTAGCTGTTGCCATAGAATCTTCGCTTTCATCTACTAACAATCAGACCACGTATGGCATTTCGTTTGCATATAGTCCCGATAATGGTGAGTGGACACATTTGGTTGATGACGAGCTAGGGCCGGATGACCGTCAAAATTATTTGTTTAGCGGTGCCGCTCCTACGCTTATTCAATTTCCTTCAGGTGAAAGTATAGTGTCGTACGGTATCTCCAGTCATCTAAACATACGTATGGGGGATGTCGAAGCTCGCGAATTCGGAGAACCCTTTGTTGCGCTTCCCGGTCGCGGGTCGTGGGGTACGATAGAATTGGATGATTCTCATTCCTTCATTGCAGCGATGCGCAATAGCGAGAATTCAAACAATGTTGTTATTTCACTGGCAAAATATTTTTTGAATCACCGCATCACAGCTTCTTCCAGATCAGTAGAAGTCGACGGAGATAATTCGGAATGGGAAAACACAGATGAGGCTCTTTTTGTAGGACAAAAATCCCAGGCACAGGCCACCTTGAGGTGTTCAAGCGATGATGAAAACGTTTATTTTTTGGTAGAAGTACTTGACGACGATATTTCTAAAGACGACAGTGTTAATATCTACATCACTCCAGATAATAGCAGTGATAAAGTAAACGCCGATTCGCGTAGGATAAGAGTATCGCACAGCGGACTGAAAAGCACGGACAATTACGGTGGAGGTTGGCGTGAAATAGATATGAATGTGTCGGTTAGCGCTGCCTATGATGGTACCTTATCGGATAACAGTGATACAGACAATGGCTATTTGGTGGAGTTGGCAGTTCCAAAATCAGAACTCAATCTGTCGTCAGGAGATTTTCTTATCAATTTTTCACTTTTCGATATACAAGGTGGAGAAGACGCTATTTCTAACACGGCAGATGCCAATACCGAAAATTGGATACCAGTATCACTGCAATAAATAAGGGTTCAAAAGATGAAAATTGTCGTTAGTATACTTGTTGTAGCCCTGTTTTTGGCCTGTTCCAACCGACAGGATGACCCTTGTCACATTTTTTCTGCAAATACCGATAACAAGTTTGACGTAAACGGGGAATATGAGCGAAGTGAGGGTGTACTGTGGATTAAAGACAGCAGTGATCTACACGAACCACCAGTCTTTCAACTGACAGGGAGGTGGGACTTTACCGGGTTCAGTCATATAAAAGTGGTATTAGTCAACAATGATGAGCGTGAGAGTATTAAGGCAAACTTCAAGATGGAAGATGCTGGAGGTGGGAGCTTGCAAGCCGAAAGGAACATAAGAGCAGGAGATACTATTGAATGGCTAATCCCTCTGACAGGATCGCCTAAAGATCCGAAAATTTCGGCTCGTTTGAAGGGGATGCGGGCTACGCCCTTTACTGTTGATGGAGTGACCTCTACCTTAGATATTTCAGAGGTATCAGATATCCTAGTTTCGTTTGATAAATGGCTCAAAGGAACAACTCTCGGTATCAGAGAAATTTCAGCAGTCAAAGCTGAGCAGGAAGCACTACCTAAATGGTTTGCCATGTCTGAAGAGGATTTTTTTCCATTCGTCGATAAATACGGGCAATTTGTACACAAAGACTGGCCCGGAAAAACGAGTAGCGATGAAGATTTGATTGCCGACCGTCAGGATGAATTGCAATATATGCAAGACCATCCCAGTCCGGCCGACAGAAGTCTGTACGGCGGATGGCTCAAAGGAAAACGGCAAAAGGCCACAGGGTATTTTTATGTGGATAAGATCGACGGGAAATGGTGGATGGTAGATCCTGAGGGTTATTTGTTCTGGTCGCACGGTGTTGTTCGGGTCACCTCTTCGTCGGCAGTGACTATTGTCGATGATAGGGAGTCTTATTTCGCTTCATTGCCAGATGATAAGGATTCGTTGGCGGAGTTTTATAAAACGAAGGACGAATTTATGTATAGGTACTACAAATCCTGGGGTATAGATAGAACCTTTGATTTTTCGAGTGCAAATATTTACAGAAAGTACGGCGATAACTGGAGAGTGTCGTATAGAGATATGGTTTATGACAGACTTCAAAACTGGGGGATGAATACCATATCCGCAGGATCGGACCCCAATATATATCGGAAGTTAAATGTTCCGTATTGTGATCGTATCGAGTTGAATTCGCCTCGAATAGCAGGTGCTCCGGCTCATCTGAATGTGATCCGGGATCCGTTCCATCCCAATTTTGACCAAAAATTTAGGGAACAATTACAGGAGAGAAAGGAAGAGTTGGAAAGTTTGTGGAACTACGGCTATTTTATCGACAATAAATTGGTTTGGGGTAAGGACAGCGATCTGGGAAGATGGGTTTTGAAATCTCCCGCTTCACAACCGGCTAAAATAGCATTTGTAGAATACTTACAGGATAAATACAACAGTATATCAGTCTTGAACGAAGTTTGGAAATCAGTGTATAAAGATTGGGAAGAGCTTCTTACCACAGTGGAAGAGCCTGCCGAGAGTGCCGCGGAAGACTGTAAGGATTTTTCTGCCCTCTTGATCGAGGAGTATTTTAAAAAAATAGATCAGGCGATGGAAGAGGAAGCTCCGGGAAAATTAAACCTGGGGTGTCGGTATGTGACAGTCAATGAGCGAGTACTTCAAATTGCTGCCGAGTATTGCGATGTGCTGACATTTGACCTGTTTTGGGATTCCCTCTCCGAATTTCGCCTGCCCAAAGGGATCGACAAGCCTGTTTTGATTGGCGAATTTCATTTCGGGGCGACAGATAGAGGATTGTTTCATCCCGGATTAAACCGAAAAAATGGCCAGGAAGAAAGAGGAATGGCTTACGAGAAATACGTGAAGTCGGCACTGTTAAACCCTTTTGTTGTTGGTACTTCGTGGCACCAATTTTCCGATCAGGCAACAACGGGAAGGTTTGATGGAGAGAATTTTCAAGACGGCTTGACCGATGTGTGTGATAAACCGTATTCTGAAACGGTTGTAAAAGTAAAAGAAATAGGAGCTAATCTCTATCGTATCAGAAGTGAGCAACATTAAAAATGAAAAGATGAGAAATTTGAATAAAATGGTGTTGTTGTTTTTATTGGCAATGTCATTTTCAACCACCTCCGGATGTACAGGAGATGATTCGGTAACTCCCCGGCCTAGGGTCGAACCAAAAGAAGATAAGGGATTGATAGCATTGAATAATGACAATATACACGTTATGGGAGTGAGATATATTTCCCGTACACCGGAAAAATTGTCCTTCAATCGATTTTCTGATGAGGTTTTAAATCTCTCAAATCAAGAACGTAGGTTTAGTACTCACTACGCCGGGGCAACTACAGGTATCTCCCTACAGTTTAAAACCCGGAGTTCATCTATCCACATGACATTTTCACGGGAGCCCGGAATGAATGGAGGGGGGGCGTTTAAGGTGTTGAGAGACGGGGAAGATTTAGAAATTATTTCATTTGAAGGAACGGTAAACGAACCTATACAAATCGATCTGAATTCTTTGCCTACAGACAAAGAGTACATTTATGAAGTGATATTGCCGTGTTATACGAATGTATCCCTGACTAAATTAGAGTTGGATGAAGAAAGCAGCTTGGTGGCTTACGAGCCAACCTCAAAGAAGGTATATATCAGTTTTGGAGATAGTATCACACATGGAGCAGGACAAGAGGGGGCAACTTACCTTACTTATCCGTATTTATTGGCTCAAAAACTCGATATGCACCTGTACAATCTGGCAGTAAGCGGAGCAAAGATTTCTATGCCAATGGCAGAGACGGCTAAAGATTTACCTCAGGCAGATATTATCACCATATTAATTGCCTATAACGATTTCTCATCCGGAAATCGCACGGCAGCACAAATAGATAACGATTACAGGAGGTTCTTGGCGGAGGTAAGAAAGAATCAGCCTTCGGCAGAGATATATTGTATCACGCTGACCTATACGACGAATACATCTAATGCGACTACAGGTTTGACTCCGGGTGAAGTAAGGGAGGTCGTGAAGAATATCGTAACAGAATATCAGGCAGCAGACAGCAAACTACATCTCATAGAGGGGGATAATATTATTACTTCCGTAGCCGATATGGTCGACCGTGTACATTTAAACGTTGCAGGAGCGGGCAAATTGGCAGATGGGCTTTACGATATTATAGATTAATCGAAAAATATGAATTGTATTAAAAACAGGACAAATATGTATAAAAAATCTCTTTTCCTGATATTGACTATTCTTTTTGCGATGAGTTATACTTCCTGTGTCGAGAAGAAGCCTGATGATACCAATAGCACTGATCCAACGGTTCGTTGGTCTGAAGAAAAGGCCAAGGAATGGTATGAGCAACAACCTTGGATAGTGGGATGTAATTTTGTGCCATCTACCGCAATCAATCAGATAGAGATGTGGCAGGCAGAAACATTCGACACTGAGACAATAGACAGAGAATTGGGTTGGGCACAGGATATCGGATTCAATACCGTGCGGATCTTTTTACACAATCTGGTTTGGGGAGAAGATCCTGACGCGTTTAAGAACAGGCTCAACAAAGTTCTCGGTATAGCGGAAAAACATGGCATTAAAGTAATTATTACGTTTTTTACCAATGGTACCTTTGACGATTCCAAGATCCCTCAATTAGGAGAGCAAGCCCCACCTATTCCAGGAGTGCACAATTCCGGATGGGTGCAATCGCCCGGATCGGAAATAGTAAATGACCCATCTAAATGGGCTCCGTTAGAGAAATACATAAAAGATATAGTCGGAAGTTTTAAAGACGATAAACGAGTGTTATTTTGGTCGCTGTACAACGAACCTGAAAACCCTAGACGCGGAGCTTACAGTCTGCCTTTACTGAGGAAAGTCTTTGAATGGGCAAGAAGTATGAACCCGTCTCAGCCTTTAACATCTCCTATTTGGAAAATACCCGGAGAGGATAGGACAGCGCTTGACATCGTGAGTTTTTTAGGAGAAAATTGCGATATTATTACTTTTCATAACTACCATAAACCGGAAATCACCCAAAAGTATATTCAATTGCTCAGGGCTTTCAGACGACCGTTGGTGTGTACCGAGTATATGGGGCGTACAATAGGATCTACTTTTGAGAATACCATGCCCGTGTTCAAAAGTGAAAATATCGGAGCAATCAGCTTTGGATTAGTTGCGGGAAAAGCCAATTTTCACTATCCGTGGGGGAGTGAGGAAGGAGCTCCGGAACCAGAGGTTTGGTTTCACGATATTTTCCGAAAGGACGGTAGTGCGTACAGTAACGAAGAAATTGAGTTTATCAAAAGTATGACAGGCACAGATTAGGGGAAAATTTCCGATATTTTTGATCATATTAAATTTTAAAAACAATGCAAAAGCTAAATAATTCTAAAAATAGATTCTCGACATATTTTCATCTCGGTTTAACCGCCATTACTCTATTTGCTGGTATCGACAGTACAGATGCCCAAAATGATAGAGGAGGGAATGTTCGCATCGCTTGGGATAGAAGTACCTATCAGGAGATGTCTTCTGTCGATGTCGGTAACAAGGACTTTACAGAACAGAACCTCTATTATTCACGGATAAAGAAATTATCAGATGGTACCTTACTCATGTCTTTTTCCAACGATCACTTCGGATGGGACATATACGTCAGACGAAGCACAGACAACGGTAAAACTTGGAGTGATGCCCAACTGATACGGCAGAGTTTTAAAGCGACTTCTACCGTTGGCGAAGATGAAAAGGTATTTGTAAATCCCGACTTTATTGAATTGAGTGATGGCCGTATTATGATCGCTTACCAATGGCGTTATAAAAAAGGATATCACGATATCCCCAACACCAATAAAAATTGCGGTGTAGAAGTTATGTTCAGCAGCGATAAGGGAAAGACATTTACCGCTCCGCGAGAAGTATATCGGGGTCGATGCTGGGAACCGGCCATGCTACAGCTTCCGTCGGGAGAAATTCAGATGTATATAACCTCCAGTCAGGATGTTGTCGATAAAGTATCTTACCCCAGAACGGTTATCATCCGTTCCTATGACAATGGGGTTACCTGGCAGGGAAAGAAACTGGCTACTTACCAAGATAATGAAACCATATCCCGTACCGTCGACGAACGTTTTGCATACGACGGGATGCCTACCGCGGTGTTGCTCGACGACAATAACGGAATTGCAGTACCACTGGAAGTGTGGAGTGGTAAACTGGTGGTCGATCAGACACCGATAGTGGTCAAGACAGATGCGGATGTGAACTGGCATTCGGCAGATCAGGAAAAAATAATTAAGGAAGGGGGACCAGCCTATCCGTATAGAAAACAGGTCAATAAAGATCTGATTGGTTACGGACCCTATTCAACTAAACTCGGTACAGGGGAGATGGTTATACAATGCAATGGCACCTATAAAGGGGAAGAGGGAATCTGGACGCTGATCGGGGACAAAAAAGCAGATAATTTTCGTTTTGCCACATCGCCATTTGTCGCCTATTGGGGCTCTGTAGATTACATCGGTAATAATAAGGTTATATCCACCGGAACCGAACGCTATGAAGACAGTACTGGCGCAACCCGCGGTAAGATTCACATTATGCAGGGACGTCTTAATTACGCCAAAACAATCCGCAAGGGAGATCTTGTAATGTCTTCGTTGTCAGAATTTGATAAGGATGCCAATGATTACTGGTTTTTAGGAAAGGCGACAACGAGTTCTGTTTTTAGTAATTTCGGCTATACCGATCAGAATTTTATTTTTGCTACTTACTTGTTTGACAAAAATATTATAGCCTTTACCCCTGAAAACTCAGATGCCTCTGTTCTTCTTCTCAGCCGAGATCAGGGTGAAGGAGTGTTTCGCAATTACAAGATAGTGGTCAATCCGGCCGGGGAATACCTCGTTTACCGCGAGGAAAACTATGCGTGGCATTTGATTGAAAAAGGGAAGACAGAAAGTGTAGAAGTGGTAGGTACCATCAATAAAGTGGAGGATGAAGACTTGGGGTATTCGGCAAAATTGAGCATAGACTGGGATTTACTGGGCGGTAAGCCCACTTCAAAAGATAGGTTTAAAGCACAATTGAGACATTTTTACAAGGATACTGCAACCGAAAAACCGCGATCTGCTATTGAATATGCGGAAGGAGAAAGTAGTGATTATCCGCAAGAATGGTTGTCTTTGTCTTTTGACTGATTGGGAGTGAAAAAATTACATTTTATATGAGGGACTGGGAAGTGTTGACAAACATCAAGAGCTTGTGTGGAGAGGGACCTGTATGGGATAGTGAAACAAGCTCTATTTATTGGATTGATGTTGTTGGTGGTGACATCCACAGGTATAATACTAAGAGTAATAGCCAAAAAAGCATTCACACAGGACAAAAGATAGGAGCTATTGCTCAATGCTCGTCAGGACATCTGATAGCAGCACTTAAAAAAGGTCTTTTTTTTGTTGATTTTGAGCGTGGTTATATCAAAACTATTGTAAATCCTGAATCGGATAGATCGGGAAATCGTTTTAATGACGGCAAGTGCGATCCGAATGGAAGGTTTTGGGTGGGTACAATGGACGATGGTAATAATATAAAAAATGCAGGGAGCTTATACACCTTGGAGAGGGACCTCACAGTTTTGAAAAAATATTCAGGCCTGACAATCTCCAATGGAATGGTGTGGAGTGTAGACAAGAGATCGTTTTACCTGATTGATACCCCTACACAAAAAGTGATGGCCTTTGATTACGACAATAGCAGTGGGGATATTTCTAATAAACGGGACATTATAAGTATCCCTAAGGGCGAGGGTAGTCCGGATGGGATGACCATAGACAATGAAGGAATGCTGTGGATTTCACATTGGGATGGATGGAAGGTGTCGAGATGGAATCCGCATACGGGAACTCAATTGTTTGAGATAAAACTGCCCGTATCACGGGTAACTTCATGTACCTTTGGAGGAGAGAAACTGGAAGATCTGTACATCACTTCCGCCAAAGTAGGGCTTACCCATGAAGAAATGGCTCAACAACCTTTGGCAGGTTCATTGTTCGTCGTCAAAAAATCAGGGTTTAAGGGATTGCCCTCCAATATATTTGACAATAGGAAGAGTGCAATGGATATTTCCTCAACCGAATGGCAATCGTTGCAATCGAGATAGGGACAGTGTCTGGATTTTTAAGTCCATCCCAGAAGATGTTTTTTCAACATGAGTAAATGCCCTTTGATTACCGAATTGTCTACCTCTTCATGAGAGAGGATGGTTGCTCTGTTTGCCAGTGATGATTCTTTTATAGCGATAGTGTAATTTTTACTTAAATTTTTATGAGGGCATAAGTATATGTGATGGTCGTTTTTGCTGAGTTCCAATATTTCAGTACCGATCAATAATCCACTTAAAAAGCTGTAGTTGTTGGCTTTGTTCATTTTGTGAAGGACTTCGTTTGTTCTGACCTTAAAAAGCGCATTTAGAAAGTTGTTTTCTCGTGCATGATGTATTCCAGATACAAAATCTTCACAATGGAGTGCAACCGATTTTTCAACATTGTCTTTCAGTATGCTATTTTCGGTAAGTAGTTGAAATATTTCCCCAGTCATATAGGTTCTAAACGAGATTACCTTTCCATCCTTGATATGTATGTGTTTTGAATGTGTTCCCGGAAAGACATATACACTATCAGTTTCTGCATTGGTATAGCAGCCTAAAAGTTGTATTTCTTCTCCTCTCATTATATCGTCATCGCTGCAAATACCGGAGAGTAACAATACAGGGTGAGAAAATGAAGGAATCTCAATGATTTTGTAATTTAGGCCACTACCATCCAGTGCAAATGGTAAAGAAGAATAGGGGAGTTCGAACCATCCGATCGAAGAGGAGGCCATTCCGGAAATAACAATCGGAGCATTGTCAATGTTTAATTTCTGTTCTGTCTTGATGGTTTTTAGAGTATCGTCTAAGACATTCAGGAAGAATTGGAAGCGCGAAATACCTTTATCGGATTTCAACCAGGACTGATGAATACGTGAAATTCCCTGATTGTTTTTTATTTCATGCAGAATTTTAATACTGTTTAAATCTGTTTCGATTAATCTCGCTCTAAAAGAAGAGGTGCCCCAGTCTATACTTAAAAATAACTTCATTTCTTTATTTAAAAAGTCAAATATAAATCTTTAAATTATATATTGTATATGATTTGTTTTGTTAAATTTGTCGTAGAGATTATTCATTATAAATATAGAGAAAGTATTTCTACTACATTAAAAAAGTATGAAAGAATTTATTAATAGAGTACAGCAAGATGGAAAAGTAGATACAACCTATTCTAAGGTTAGAGAGTGTTTGAGAAGAGATATTTTATCGAATTATTTCGCACCGGGAACCAGATTAAAGATCGCCGAGCTCATTAAGTTATACAACGTAAGTCAGATGCCTATACGAGAGGCATTGCAGCAGCTACAGGGGGAAGGACTGATTATTATCGAACCGCATAAAGGTGCTTATGTGAGGGAACTGGATGAAAAATTTGTCAGTAATATATATGATATCAGGCGGATCATCGAGGTATTTTTGACTCTTGAAAGTTTGAAGAAGGTTACAGATAGAGATATTAAAAAGCTTTTTCAGACTCAGAAAAATTATGAAAAAGCTTCTGTAAAAAGAGACGTAGAAAGTATGCTAAAGTGCAACTCTCAATTTCATACCACACTCTATCAATTGGCCGATAATGATGAAGCTTTGCACATCATTGAGAAGCACTCGCAACTGATCAACAGTCTCAGGCTTTCCTATGGCTTTGAAGGGAATAGAGTAGAAGAAGTAATTGTTGAACATCGGGAAATACTGGAAGCCATTTCTTTGAGAGATGAAAAACTTTTAGAAAAAGCGGCCACTTCTCACTGTTTGAATGCCAAAGCCAATCTTTTGGCCGCCATGAAAAATTAATTTTGACCGAGGAGTTTTTTGATTCCGAATTTACCAATTATTATGTCTTTTCCTTTCAACACTAAATACCCTTCTATAGAGGTACTTCGCCAACGAGCAAAAAAACGTATGCCCGGATTTGCCTTTGAGTATCTGGACGGCGGGTGTAACGAAAACATCAATATAGTGCGAAATACCGCCGAGATCAGAGAGGTACAATTCAGACCGCGCTATCTGAAAAACTACAGTAATGCTCTTTTGAAAACCGAGCTTATGGGAATATCCTACGATGCACCATTTGGAATATCTCCTATCGGGCTCCAGGGACTTATGTGGCCCAATGCACCGGAGATTCTGGCCAAAGCTTCGCTAAAGCACAATATTCCCTTTATTCTAAGCACTGTAACTACTACCAGTATAGAACGGGCCAGCGAACTCACTGAAGGAAGGGCGTGGTTTCAGCTTTATCACCCAACCGAAGACTGGCTTAGGGACGACATTATAAAAAGGGCCGAAGCTGCCCAGTGTCCTGTATTAGTGGTTTTGTGCGATGTGCCTACCTTTGGGTATCGCTCTAAAGAGATAAGAAACGGACTGGCTATGCCACCTCAGCTCAACCTGCGCAATGTATTACAGGTATTGGGTAAACCTACCTGGACACTACAGACCTTGAAACACGGGGTTCCGAATTTTGCCACTATGCAAAAATATATGGAAAAAGGTATGAGTATAAAACAGCTCGGCAAATGGATGGATGCCACTTTTTCCGGAAGGTTGAACAGTGAAAAGATAAAACCCATACGCGATATGTGGAAGGGTAAGTTAGTGCTGAAAGGTGTGGCTTCATGCGAAGATGCAGAAGAAGCAGTACGACTGGGTTTTGACGGTATTATCGTTTCCAATCACGGCGGACGTCAACTCGATGCTGGAGAATCGACCATAAAGCCATTGACAGAAATCGCAGAAAAATACAGGGATCAGATCACCGTGATGATGGACAGCGGCATACGCACCGGTCCCGATATAGCACGGGTGCTCGGTAGCGGAGCGGAATTCGGATTTCTCGGAAGATCTTTTATGTACGGTGTTGGAGCCCTAGGAAATCAAGGTGGCGACCATACCATAGCCATGCTAAAAATGCAATTGCAACAGGTGCTAGAGCAATTGTGCTGTGAAAATGTACAGGATCTAGCGAAGTATATCGTTAAAAGGGAAAAATGAGTTTAAAACGATAAAATATTTTTTAAACCTATCTGATTTGTAACACTTTCCAAAGTAAATCGTCATAATAGAAAAAAGTATTATGAAGTTTTACACACTTGTATTTGCAGTTTTGATGTCCCTGCATCTAAATGCACAAACCCAAAAGACAAAAGTACTCACTCTCGGAACTTTTCACTTTGGTTTTCCAAACAGAGATTTTGTACAGATAGAGGAACCGGATCAAATAGATGTTTTGGACGAAAAGCATCAAAGAGAAATAAAAACCCTTGTCAAAAAATTAAAAAAGTTCGATCCGACAGTGATAGTTATTGAAAAGACACCTTCTTATCAACCGGTGATAGACTCGTTGTTTCAGCTGTACTTAGAGGGTAAATACGAACTTCAGCGAAGCGAAGTTGATCAGATAGCGTTTCGACTGGCCAAAGAAGTGGGCGTGAAAAAGCTTATTTGCGTCAATGAATGGGGGGAGCTCAATAATCAGGTTGATACTGTGTTACAAGCAGACAATAGCGCAGCGCAACAGCGGTTTTACGATTACTTCGAAAAGACCAAAAATAATCCGCTCAAATACAATCCTTCAAACATATTTAAGACCGAGGGAATTATAGCGGAGTTAATACGATTAAATACCCCGGAAAACATTAAAAAAAGTCTTGGAAATTACTTGATTGGTCCCTTTAAATACGAAGAAGAGAAAGGAGATTTTTTTGGAGTAAATTTTGAAAGCGGACGCTGGTTCAACAGAAATCTAAAAATATTCAGGAATATTCAGCGAATCGACACCGACGAAACAGATAGGGTGTTGGTACTGTTTGGAACGGGGCATATGAATATACTCAACATACTATTTGAAAGTTCGCCGGAATACGAATTGGTTAATACAAATGATTATTTGCGGTGATGAATGAGTTTTTTTTGCGATTATCAGTCCACTAAATACAAGCACTTTTATATTAAAACACCAGACAGAGCAGTGTGGATAGAATTAAATTACGGCAGTAATGCCGAATTGATTGACTTTACTGTTGTACGCGAAACGGCACTATAAGAAATTTGTTATATCAACGGTTTGGATATATGTCTACCGTCACTCTAAGAGGGTCTTATTGGTGCCATGCCTGATAACGTACTAATGTTATTAGCGCTAGCTACTACCACAGGCCGGTATTCACTGTCCAGGGGGCATCACCTACACCTTCCACCGAAAGTACGGTGCCATCTTCTTTATAATACCGCCATTCATCGTTCTTATAGCCCAATATGGGAAACGTTATGCCGTTTTCCGAACCGTATCGGTCGAGTAATAGGTTGTCAAATTCCACGGGTAGGAGCAATTGTCCTTCACTGTTAGCAATACCAAATTTTCCTCGCTTTCGCAGCAGTAGGTATTGCCCATTGTTGAAGGGTTCCACGGCATCGTACTCAGACGGCAGCACCACATTACCGGTGGTGTCGGACAGGCCGACCATTAGTTGACCTGTTTCCATATCGACCTTCCGGATTATGAGGTGATCACCCATAAAGTAGTTCATATCCATCAGGTAGGAATGCGGACTGGGATATACCTGGTCTGTTATCGGTTTTCCATCTTCACCGATAAACTCGTAAGCCATATAGCCTGTTTGGCTACGCCAATCGGAAGCGAGGAAAGCTTTAATCCCTACCGTTATATTTCGCTCCTCAAAAGACAGTGCCTCGGCATATAAGGGTTTCTTTAACCATTGGCCGGTAGCGTCGATAAGTCCGTATTTACCGTCAGCGATTACCCATGCCCGTCCGTTGGGTGAAAACTTGCTCAGCCAAGCGAGTCCATCGGCATTGGTATTACCGTAGGGGTAGGTGAATTTTAGGTCGCTCACCGACCGTTGTTCAACGGGATGGTAAAGCTGTCCGGTCCGTTCGTCGGTTGATATAATTACAAGAGGCGAGTTTTGGAATGCGGCTGCATAAGGGGTTGGCAGTTCAATTATTCTTCCGTTGTGTGCGTTCACTACCTGGGCATTCTTACCGTTTGCATCTTTGTTGAACAGCACATATCCATCTGTCATTTTCCCGTAGCTACTGTAGGTTGCAGGCAATAGCTCAGTTCCCTCCGATGTGTACACTCCGTATTGGTAGTCGCCCGAGGTATTGTCAGTCACGGCGAGGAAGAGCTTGCTACCTTCCGACAAGGGGCGTATGTCGCTGAATCGGACAGGTATAACTTCTTTTTTAAGCTGGGTATCGTACACTCCCCAAATGTCGTTACGCCCCACACGGAGGTAGCGTAGCGATGTAGTGTCCAGTGTGTTCCAATGAGTGTAAGCCAGTGGTAACAATTCATTCCCATCGAAGTCAAAAACAGCTTTCTCTCCTTGGTATTCCCCAACAATGAGGTCATTTTTCCGATTGTCCCCTAATGAATGGAGATTTAATTCGTGGAATTCTGTCGGTATTTCCACGCCTGTTTCCACGAAGTATAGACCATACAGGGCTTTCTGTTGGGTCTTGAAGATGGTTAGTCCTTTGCTTCCGGACGAATAGAAGTAGTCGTTGATGTGTGTGATACCGGTATAGTTTGGCGCCAGCAGTTTCCGTCCGTCGCGATCATACAAGCCATATTGTCCATTGCGCGACAAGGCAAAGTAATCGTCGTATATACGGGCGTCGTCCCATTCGGGTTGGTTCACGAGTCCGCGACCCGATGCATAGATACCCTTTTTTCCATCTTTTTCCACAATGGCGTACGGACCGTAGTAACCTTGAAAACTGTTGGCGTTGGGTAGGGTAATAGCGTCGTAAACCGGAGGCAAAATTTCCTTAGCCAGCGTATCAATCAAGCTGTATTTGCCGTCTGTGGACACTACTAATTCACTGTAGCCTATGATTTGCAGCCGTTCATTGCCCTGTGCCATAAACTCCTTTCCGGTAGGGATGTGAACCACCACCGATTTATCGTTTTTGGTAAAAGCGGTCACCCATACGTCGCTGCGCATACCACCCCAGTGGCTGTGGTCATAGGTAAAGGGAACTAGCACCTGATTGTCGAAACTGATGACGCCCCATTTGCCGTTTTGCTGCGCATAGATATAGTCAGACTTCCGACCGCATCCGCCGCAGTAGTCGAAGCCATCGTAAGTAGCAGGAATGCTTAACTGCTTGCTTTCGCGGTCGTAAACTCCCCATTTCCCGTCGTTTTTCACATCGAAGTACCGTCCATTCAGGTAGCCTACTTCGTCAAAGTAGGGGAGCAGTTCGCCGCTAGGACTGGTAAATGTCTGTTTACCTGCTTTGGTTACCTTCCAACAGTTATCATCAAAAGTTTCAATCTTCTGGTATACGGGCTCCAGTATCCAGGTTCCATCTTGGCGGCGCAGTCCTTTCAATCCATCCTTTATCACGATGAAGGCAGCGGTATCATTGCTCGATCCCCAGTTTAGCCATTTCCAGCGCACCTCGGAGTCTTCGTACTCATCAAATTCGCGCTGACCGTTCTGGTTGATGTAATAGCTTTTGTCGCCCACGGTAACCGGTGCCAGTCCGTCGCTGCCGAAACGTAATGCCTGTCCTTCCGGCTTCTGGCTGTATGCGGCAGTAGTCAAAAAGAGTGCGCAGCAAAAGAGTGTGAAAAGCCTGTTGTAATATGTTGTTATCATTAATAACCCAATTTAGTTTTTCCGATAATGTGGAACGCTTGTCCTTGTGGTGTGGGATCGATATAGGTCCATTGCTCACCTTGCCGTACCAGTGCCGGGAAATATCCGGCGTACGAATTGTTGAGTCGTATCTCGTCATACATAGGCGCTACCCATATCGTACCATCTGATGCTGCAAATCCCTTTTTACCTTGTCTCTCGATGATAAAGAAGTCGCCGTACGATTTAATGTTGTCGTATTCCAATGGGATAACCGGCTGTCCGTAATCATCCACTATTCCTTTTTTTCCATTAAGTTCCACAACGAGCAGTGTATCCTGTTTTTGATGATTGATGCTTTCAATCTGGTCGTATTGTGCTTCTATTCGGACGGTACCGCTGCGGTCGATTAGTCCGTATTTGTCCTCCTCGTTGGCCACGCGGAGGAAGTCGGAGCCGAAGAGTCTGTTGATATCGGTGTATACGACGGGGAGTACCATACGCCCCGTTGTGTCGATGATGCCCACCCGTTCGGTACCGCCAGTCATTTTACCGGCAATTGCCAAACCGTTGTAGAAGTCACCCACATAGACCATATCGGTAAATCGATGTTCCACGCCCGACCGGTCGATAAAGAGGTTGTTTTCTGCTGTTACCTTCAACAGACCGTTGTCGAATTGCCGCTGGTAATAGCTGAAAGTGAGTGAGTCTGGAATCAGTAAATTGTAAAAGTCGGATGCTTCAAAATTCCAGTCCTTATTGCTATATATCTGCTTTCCCTGCCGGTCGAATACGGTCGAAATCCAGCGTCCTTTGGAATTCTCCTTAACCACATACCGGTCGGTATCTGCGGCATCTACAAAGAGGTATTCCGTTGGCTCTAGTAGTTGCGTTCCATCACTGTTGAAGTATGCCGACACAGTGGGTTCCCCCGTATTGTGTATAGAGGCTTTAATGAATGCGCCCCGTTGCCACTCTAACTGGTGGTATTTAGGTTTTAAGAGCCATTCTTTCTTTTTTAGATTATAAAGTCCGGCAAGCTCCCCATCGGGTAGGGCTATCAAGGGGAGGTCCGACGGCATTCCCTGTACAGAAGGGCCAAAGCCATAAGCAGGTTGCCGGTAGGTGAACGGTATGAGTTCGTTTCCATGTTGGTCGAAGATGCCGTACAGGCTGTCTTTTACGGCTTGGACAAAGGAGATGCCGCCGGCATTGCCTACCGATATCTGGTCGTAATCTGTGGGTAGCAACACTTGTCCTTCTGTATTCAGTAGTCCCTGTTTTCCGCCTTGCTTAACCCCTATAAATAAGGGATTGCGGTCGTTGTGGCCATGTGTGTTACCCTCAGTGTCAATCAACTGGACCTCATCGTATTTGCAGGGGGTTACTGTGGTGCCGTCGGCGGCTACTACACCAGCCAGCCCATGCTGTGAAACCACATACAGCTTGCCCAGCCATGTAGAGGTTTTTTCGTATGTCGGTGGTATGATGGTTTCCCCAGTTGCGCTAATCCATCCCCATAGACCGTCTTTTTCCACCCCGAGCAAGGGGCCATGGCTCCGAACGAAGTCGTAAGGTACTTCAGCGATGGGACGGCCGGATGTGTTGAATAAGGTGGAGTTTGATGCGTTTTGAGCCACAATAAGCGTGTCGTCCAATACGATTTGTATTCCAATATCGTCGTAAATGGGCGCAATCAACTTCTGCAGGCCGTTAGCCGCAAATAAGCCCGATTTGCCATTGGATACGGCTTTGATGGGCCCCTCGAGCTCGTAGGCTTTTTGAAACCCATCGTAGATAAAGGGGAGCACGGTACTGCCATCTTTTAGCGAAAGGAGTCCCCATTTGCCCGACTTCATCGCGGCTATGACCTGTTCGTTGACGTGGCCGAATTTTTCGTAAATAGGCTCGGCCACCACCATGCCTGTAGTGTCTATGGCTCCCAATTTCCCATTGAGCTGCACGATGGCCAAAAAGTAAGTATATGCCCGTTCAGCTCCACTCTTTCCGTTGTCGCCGTATTGGGAATAAATGCCGTCGTATTGGAAGTCGGCTATCACATCTCCCTTCCGATTGATGGCGCCATAAGCACCGTTTTTGACGGCAACGGCGATGGGGGCACCATGCTGTATGAATTTGTCGACCATAATACGCCCCGATCGGTGTAGGTATTGTCTTTTGTCGTTCAGGTGAATTTCGGCAAAATCACTGTCGAAAGGGGCTAAAGCATCGGCGAGTATCGGTTTTTTATCAGACTGGTATGCTTGTGCATAGCCGGGCGAAAGAGCGCTTAGCAGCAACGCCAACGGAGCTTTTAGCAGTAATAAACGGAAGTGTATTGGTAAAATCTTGTACATACGACAAAAATAGTAGTTTGCCGGTATTGTCCAAATCCCTGATTTCTGGGGTTTTTTGGAATGTACTAGAAAGGAGTTTGAGAATTAAATTAATAACTAAATTTCTTGATATATTCCCCCGGAACGCAATTGTTATTTAATTTAAACTGTTTGGTGAAATAGCTCACAGAAGAAAATCCGCTCATAAAGGCAACGTCAGAGATATTGAGGTCCGGATTTAGCAGTAGGTTGCGAGCCAGTTTCATACGCTGCTGCAATATGTATTCGCCGGGAGATTGCTTGCAATAGGTTTCAAACAGTCGATAGATAGTGCTTTTGCTGCAATTGCCAATTTGCATCAAAGTATCGATGGAAATAGGAGAGGACAGATTTTTTTTTGATGTATTGCTTGATTAGAAAAAGTTTGTGGTTAACGCTAACGGGATTATACTCTTTAATATGTTCGTTTTGAACGTCGATTATACGCATTAAAAAGGATTTGAGTAGCAAATCATTCAAAGCTAAACTCTGTTGTTTGGAATTTATTAATTGCAGCAGTTCATTGAAAGCTCTCACCAGGGGTGGGTTATTGTTAAAATGGCAGTACAGCAAATTTAGTGACCATTCGTTTCCATTGCTTTTCGGGTAGGTCTCATTAAAATACTTTAGCAGCTCATCTATTACCTTATGCGGGATGAGTACAGTGGCACATTGAACCGGATTTCTATCGTCAGCATCTGGGAAATTGGCGTAAATAGATTGTCCTTCGGGTAGAATAAGTGAAGTTCCCGGCAAAAATTCAAAATCTTTTTCGTGCTGCTTATGAATGATCTTTTTCCCGCGAATCATGCCTGAAATGGATAATCCGTCATACTTGATTTCAACTTGGGTGGAAGATTGAAAGGTTTCAAAAATGTTTATCTCAAAATTACCGCAATCAAACCGGCTCCTATTTTCAAGACCTTTTCGCAAATATTTTGGAGTTTGTATAGATAATAGATCGATAGTGTGAGCCATATTTTACTGTTTTCTGTCTCGTAAAGTTAAGAAATACAATGAAACGATATTTATATTTATTGAAACAATTATTATAATTAGAAAGTACCTTAATAGATAATTTTACCCTGAATTAAAAATATTATAATTATGAGTAATATCACATTAGCACAGGCACGCAAGGCAATCGATGCCGCGATTCAGAAATCAAATGATTTAGGGGTGAAAATGAATATAGCGGTAGTTGATGCGGGAACCAATTTGGTTGCGTTCAACAAGATGGATGATGCCTGGTTGGGGTCTATCGACATCGCTCAAAAGAAAGCCAGAACAGCGAGGTATTTTAATATGGATACAGGAGCTATTGGTCAACTCTCTCAACCGGGTGGATCATTGTATAATATTGAACATTCAAACGGCGGACTGATCACCTTTCCGGGAGGAGTTGTAATCAAAGACGGTGAGGGTAATATAATTGGCGCTATCGGCGTAAGCGGCAGTACCGTAGAAGATGATCACGAAGTAGCCTCAGCAGGAGCTACTGCCGTTTAATGCCCTAATGCCCCGTCACTAAAAACGAAGCCGACCACATTACACCTTGGTACGAAGGCGGAAAAACTTCGACTGACAACTGCCAAATGTTGTGCAAATTAGATAATCGAAGAAAATCCGGAAAATAAGCTAAAAACGAACGAGAGTAAATTTTACCCTTATGAATACAACAAGGGTAATTTTTTTATATTTTTACCCTTGTATTAGGGGCAAGAGTATAACTTACGCTTGAACGAAATGAGCAAATTTGACAAAAACATACCGTACAACGACCTGCCTTTGTTGCCGCCAAACGCAGATATAGAAACGAAAAAGATATTGCGGAAAACAATTTCGGCAGGCAGAGCATTGGCTCAACTGAACGGAACTTTGAAAAATTTACCTAACCCTACTTTGTTTTTAGACACAATTTATTTACAAGAAGCAAAAGCTAGTTCGGAAGTAGAAAATATCATCACAACCAATGATGAACTTTATAAATCGTTGGTTGCCGACAAAAAAGTGGAAAATTCAGCGACCAAAGAAGTGTTGAGTTACAAAGAAGCACTTTGGTTAGGTTTGGAACAATTAAAAGAAAAGCCATTTATTACCACCAATCTTTGCATTAGCATTGTACAATGCATTAAGCAAAATACCGCTTCAATTCGGGTTACACCAGGAACAACCTTAAGAAATACAAAAAGCGAAGTAATTTACACGCCACCAAGTGGCGAAGCAGTTATTCGTGAAAAATTGACGAATTTGGAAAAATTCATCAATGAAGATAATACGATTGACCCATTGATAAAAATGGCGTTAATGCACTATCAATTTGAAGCAATCCACCCTTTTGCAGACGGAAACGGAAGAACAGGACGAATTTTACTTTTGCTATATCTCAAACTTTCGGGCTTGCTTGATACACCAGCTATTTATTTGAGCGAATATATCATCAAAAAAAAAGCAGATTATTACAAAAATTTGCGTAACGTAAGCGAAAAAAACGATTGGGAAAGCTATATTTTGTATATGCTAGATATGATTGAAGAAACTGCAAACAGAGGATTGGGACGTTTGGATAAAATTACAACAGCCATAGACAACACCGCAGAGGATATAAAAACGAAATTGCCAAAAATCTATTCCAAAGATTTAGTTGAAATTTTGTTTCGTTTGCCCTATACCAAACGCCAACATTTGATTGATGAAAACTTCGGGAATCCAAAAACAGTAGGGAATTACTTAATGACATTAGAAGAATACGGATTTTTAAAATCGGTAAAAGTAGGTAAGGAGAAATTGTATTTAAATGAGAGGTTATTGAATATTTTAGAGGGAAAATAAACAATGATTAAAAATTCAAATCCTGACATACAAAAAACATCATTAGCATTAGCGCCAGTTGCAGTACTAAAAAAATATCAAGGAAAAGGAATTGGAGGAAAACTAATTGAGGAAGCCCATCGGAAAGCAAAGGAATTGGGGTTTGATTCTGTGATTTTATTAGGACACGAAAAATATTATCCAAAGTTTGGGTACGAAATGACAAAAAATTACGGAATTAAATTGCCTTTTGAAGTTCCTGATGAAAACTGTATGTTAATAAAGCTAACTGAAAATGCTTTAAAAGACATCACAGGAATAGTGGAATATCCAAAAGAGTTTTACGAATAAAGAACAACCACTAACAAGGTATTGCCAAAAGCTGGACTGAACACTTTCGATTGAGCATTTATACAAAATTCAACTTTCGTTATTCGATTGAACTTTTGTGCTAAAAATCCTCTTCTTCGGCAATACTCAAACCGTTGCCAGTCATACTATTCGACAATTGCCTAAAAATGACTAAAAGGAATGAAATTAAAAAAAGATATAATCATATTAGTTGGTGCAGGACAACTGGGAATGGCAATAACCAGAAGAATGGCTTATGGCAACAGAATATTCGTCTGCGATTGGAAAATTGATAATGCGGAAGTCATAAGCAAAATTTTAACTGAGGCTGGATTTGATGCTATACCGTATAAAGTAGATATTTCATCCAAAAATTCAATTCTTGAATTAATTTAAGCTGCGCAAAAAGAGGGCGAAATATCAATGCTTATTAATGCAGCGGGTGTGTCACCAAGTCAGGCATCAATTGAACAAATCTTAAGAGTTGACTTATATGGAACTGCAGTTTTGTTGGAAGAATTTGGTAAAGTCATCAAAAAAGTTGGAGCTGGAGTGACTATTTCAAGTCAATCAGGATATCGAATGCCTGCATTAACAGCCGATGAGGACCGACTTTTGGCAACAACGCCTACCGAAGAATTATTGCAATTACAAATTCTTATACCCGAAAATATTAAAGACACTTTACACGCATACCAAATAGCAAAGCGTAGCAACGGAAAACGAGTAATGGCAGAAGCCGTAAAATGGGGTGAACGTGGAGCAAGAATAAATTGCATTTCGCCAGGAATTATTGTAACACCTTTGGCTTTAGATGAATTTAATGAAATAAGGGGCGATTTTTACAAAAATATGTTTGCAAAAAGCCCTGCTGGTCGACCTGGAATTGCAGACGAAGTCGCGAACGTTGCCGAATTATTGTTGAGTGAAAAAGGTGCTTTCATCACGGGTTCAGATTTTTTGATTGATGGTGGAGCAACTGTTTCCTATTTTTATGGACCATTACAACCAGACAAAAATTAGACAATAAAAAACGACTTACAACATATGAAAAAAGAACTACCGCCAACACGCGAACCGTTAGCAAAAATTGTATGAAAGCAAAATATCAAAAATGGAAGAATGGATTTATTTGAGAACAGCATAGACAAAACAAAAAATTGGTTGCCAAAAGACGGAACGGTAAACTATTACGGTAAATTATTCAATCAGAAAGAAGCTGACAATTATTTTGAAAAATTGCTTAACACTATTGAATGGCGAAATGATGAAGCGATTATTTTCGGAAAGAAAATCATTACCAAACGAAAAGTAGCGTGGTATGGTGAAAAACCTTTTGAATACACTTATTCCAATACCACAAAATTTGCTTTGCCGTGGATAAAAGAATTATTGGAACTCAAAACGGTAATAGAAAAAGAAACTGGCGAAACCTTTAATTCGTGTTTGCTGAATTTGTATCACAGCGGAGAAGAAGGAATGGCGTGGCATAGTGACGGAGAAACAGACTTGAAGAAAAACGGTGCAATCGGCTCACTGACTTTTGGTGCAGAACGAAAATTTTCGTTCAAACATAAGCTGACAGGCGAAAAAATTGAATTGATTTTAGAAAACGGTAGTTTGTTGGTTATGAAAGATACAACACAAACATTTTGGCTACATCGTCTTCCTCCAACCAAACGCGTAACAAAACCAAGAGTAAACCTAACTTTTAGGACGATTATTCACTAAACCGATCTAACGAAATACAAAGAGCAGCCACCAACAACGGTTTTGCAAGAGAGCGGGTTAAGTGCTTTGTTTGTAACTTTGTATAGCTATACTTGAATGTGGCTATTACGACCATTCACATCTTGCCAACGAAATCAAACGAATTACAGGCCTTCCTCCATCATCGTTTTAATTTGTCGCATTTTTACAAAGTACAACTCGTTGTCGAAAAGTAACTTTGCCGAAACTTTAAACTTAAAAACAGATGCGAAAAATATCACTTTTCATAGCAATGAGTTTAGATGGTTACATTGCAAAACCTAATGACGACCTAAGTTTCTTAAAAATCGTTGAAAAAGAAGGCGAAGACTATGGTTATAAAGAATTCACAGATACAGTTGACACATTAATTATTGGTAGAAAAACCTATGATTATGTGCTTAAAGAAATTGGCTCGTCACATTACGACAACGGACAACGTGATGTTTATGTAATTACTAGAACTGAAAGACCACAAGTAGGTAGAACGATTTTTTACACGGGGAACATAACCGATTTAGTCACACAGCTAAAATCTGAAAAGGGGAAAAACATTTATTGTGACGGTGGTGCAGAAGTAATAAATGAACTATTGAAACACGATTTAATAGACGAGTTAATAATTTCAGTAATACCGATTTTAGTTGGTAACGGAACAAGACTTTTTAAAGATGGACGACCAGAGCAAACCCTTGAACTTGTAACAACAAAAGCGTTTGACACAGGATTGATACAACTGTATTATACGCAAAAAAAATAAACAACGAACCGCTAACAAGGGTTTGGCGTCGGGCGGGTCGAACGGGAACGTTCGACCATTTTTCGTATATTTGAGCTTTGTCGCTCGCTCGAAATTTTCTGCTGAAAATCCCGCCCGAACGCCAAGCCCCGAACCCCGAACCGTTATGTCTCAGGTAACAAACGACCGTAAACCGACAGTAATCAGACGAAATGAAAATTGAAACTCACAATATCAACGACAAAAAAATAGCCGAAATAATTACGGACGAAATAATTTTAAGTGCTACCGAAGATGGATTAGACTTATTGGGTAATCTTTACTATCAAGGATTTGACAAAATCATTATTCACGAAAAGAACATTACCCCCGAATTTTTTGACTTAAAAACTAAAATTGCGGGAGATATACTTCAAAAGTTTACACAATATCAAATGCCTTTGACTATTGTTGGGGATTTTTCAAAGTTTAACAGTAAAAGTTTAAATGACTTCATTTTTGAAAGTAACAAAGGTAAACAAGTCAATTTTGTTGGCTCTCAATGGGAAGCAATATTTTAATGAAGCAAGAACAATTAATAGTTAGACAAGGACAACTTGACGATTTACCAGAACTTCAAAAATTGTTCGTAGACACTGTAACGACAATTTGCAATGCTGACTACGACCAGCAACAAATTGAAGTTTGGACTTCGGGCATTGACAACAAACAGCGTTGGGAGGACATTGTAACAAAACAATTTAGTTTAGTTGCTCAACAGGACAACAAAATTGTTGGTTTTGCAACGCTTGACAATGGAAATTACATCGACCTTTTTTACGTTCACAAAGACCACCAACGACAAGGCATTGCAGGTAAACTTTACGCAGACATTGAAACCGAAGCAAGACGATTAAAACAAACGACATTGACTTCTGACGTAAGCAAAACCGCAAGACTGTTTTTTGAAAGTAATGGCTTCAAAATTTTGACAGAGCAAATTGTAAGCAAAAAGGGAATAGATTTAATAAACTATAAAATGACAAAAACACTTGGCTGCCCAAACATATAATATCATATTGGCAATAGACAGGCTGAACGGCTTCATATCAACGGAAGTGCAAAATTTAACTTTCTTTCTTTGTATCAGCGTCAGTGCTAAAAATCCCGCCCATCACCAATACGCGGCACGTTATATGATATGCTTTCCAAACAAAAAACAAAGAAGGAGACAAAGTATTTTAATTTTACTCGCTACAATATTCGTTCAACTATCTTTTGGACAAAGTGCAGAAGAATTAAACTTACAAAAATCGGATAAGCATTTCGTCAATAAAATTACAGTACTTCACCCAGAAAGGTTTATTGACTTTTACGAACATCATCTGGAATATTATTTCAGCACTGGCACTGGTGAAGATAGAAAGGAAGTGAAGTTTTTAAAAAAGGTCGTTTCCATCTGTGAAGATGAAATCGAGGAATTCAAGTCCAAAGCAAAAAAGAGCAGGTCTTATATATGGGACGATAAGAAAAAGTATACCGAACATATCGAGAAAGTTGAAAGTTTTATCGATAGATTGAAAGAGCGTGACCAATGGGGCATCATCCTGTCCGAAAATGAACTCATAGAAAAGCTAAGAAAAGAAATCAAAACCCTAAAGACGGAACTTAACGAATGTAGGACACCTAAGGATAGAAAGATAACCGTCAGAGAAGAAGATGAAGAAACATTGATCGATATTTTCATCCAGCTAAGGGATATTGAGATCAAGCCGAGGGACAAGATGCTCACCACTCAATCGGAACTGACTTGGGCAAGGATGATCTGCAACAATTTTTGTTTGAGCGGGGACTATTCGGAAATCAATTTTGAAAACACCAAAAAATACTTCTACGGAAACAGGACAAGGCATATTACCAACAGAAAATTCACGATAGTAGCCACCAAATAACACCCCCTTTGTGTGGTAAAAACGGCAAACAGATTTATGTTTGCCGTTTTTTTTATTTCCCATAGCTGTTCTTTGCCCATGTTAACTCACTCGGAGAAAGTGGCCACGACTTCGACATTATTAAATTGATAAACATGAGCAAAGTATGATTTTACTTGACCAAAAAGCCCTCAAAGACTGCATCAAGGATGCCGTAAGGGAGGAACTGCACCTTTTTATTACAGACGTCAAAAAGACGGCCGACAATCCACAGAAACCACAGACAGCAAAACTGTTGACCAAAAAGGAAATGGCAGACGAACTGGATATTTCACTTGTGAGCCTGACCGAATGGATGAAACAAGGGCGTATTCCATACAGACGTATGGGAAAGCGCATTTACTTCAACAAAGAAGACGTTATGGCATCCATGACGAACTTCAACCATAGAAGGGGAGGTAAATGATGATGCCGTTCAAGCAGGAGACCGTTGAAGCGTTCGACCGTTCACTGGTCAGGATTACAGATAAATTTTTAGAGCCACCCATCATGATAAAGATATGCAGTTCGGATTCCGTCATCGGAACACTTGGAAATTTCAGTGCCTCTACGGGAAAGGCAAAGAGCAGAAAGACATTCAACATCATTTCGTTAATCGCATCGGCATTGAGCGGAAAACAGATATTACAGTACAGGGTGGACGTGCCACGCAACCGCCCCATGGTGCTGTACTGCGATACCGAGCAAGGGAAATACCATTGCCACAGGCTTCTTTCAAGAGTGTATAAACTTATAGGCTATCCAACGACCGAAGTCCACGAGAACCTGAATTTTATCGCTCTGCGGGAGTACCCTACCAAAGAGCGTATCAATATTATCGAATATGCCCTGTCCAAATATACAGGCAAGATCGGACTGGTCGTCATTGACGGCATCCGTGACCTTGTCTTTGACATCAACAATGCCACCGAAGCCACTGAAATAACGGGCAAGCTCATGAAATGGTCACAGGAACTCAATGTACATATCCACGTTGTCCTGCACCTCAACAAAGGCGATGACAATACACGGGGGCATCTGGGAACGGAAATCAACAACAAGGCAGAAACTGTCCTACAGATAAGCAAAAACGATCTGGACGCAAATTACAGCATCGTATCGCCGAAGTTTATCCGTGACATCGAATTTGAGCCGTTCGCATTCTATATCGAGGACGGTTTGCCCCGACTGGAAGAGAATCTGGAAATGGCAATCCCCAAAGCAAGGAAAGGCTTCGATTATCAGGAACTGTCTGCCGATAATCACCGAGAGGTGTTACAGGCGTTGTTCACTGACGGAGAAATAACGTGTAGTTATGGCGACTTCGTGAGCAAGCTACAGGAGGGGTATTTATCACATGGGTTCAATTTCGGAACGAACAAGGCAAAACAGCTAAAGACGTTCCTTGAAAACAAAAGGATGATTGTCAAGAACGACAAGACCTATCGGTTCAACCCCGAATTTTATTACTGAAAAACAGGTTTAGTTTAGTCTGCCCCTATATATAGATAGACTAAACTAAACCTCTCTAAAAATCACGAGTATGACATGTGAAGAATTAAAGCGAATACCGCTCATATCCATATTACAGCATTTACAGATTCTGTGTGCCAAGATGAACAGCAGGGAAGCATGGTTCAAGAACCCCTTTAACGGAGGGGATGAACGGACGGCATCGACAAAGGTGGACGTACACCGAAATATATGGTACTCCCATTCCGAGGGTATCGGTGGGAACAACATTGATTTCCTGATGAAGTTCTTAGGCACGTCCGAACTCGCTAAAGTCTTGGAGTGGGCTGATGAAAGAAAAAATACCCTTTCTTTTCAACAGCAGACCGTTCTGGACAGTCGGCACGTCGTACAGACAGAAAAAGATACAGGCTACACCATACTGTCCGTAAAACCGCTTGAAAACAAAGCATTGCTCGGCTACCTGTCCAATGAGCGCAGGATCGACCCCGATATTGCAAGGGCTTTCTGCAAGGAAATCTACTACCGGACGGCAAACGGGCAGACGTATTTTGCCGTATGCTCTGCCAATGATTCGGGAGGGTTTGAACTGCGCAACCCCTATGACAAACGGTCGTTAATGACAAAGGACATCACCACCGTAGACAACGGAAGCGACAGGGTTATGCTGTTCGAGGGGTTTATGGACTGGCTCTCTTTTTTGACACTAAGGAAGATTGCAGCTCGACCGTTTCCAAGTACGGATTATTGCATTCTGAACACCACCGCCCACCTGAAAAGGTCATTCCCGTTTTTGGAACGGCACAAAACTATCGTCAGCTATCTGGACACGGACGGGTCGGGAACAAAGGCTTACAGGGAATTGGAAATCCGCTTTGGAAAAACCCACGGTCTCAAAAACGGAATACGGGAGCTACAGCGCAGGAACAGTATGATAAAAGACGTGAATGATTATCTGGTGCATGGTCTATCCGACACCAAAATCGAAAATCGCCCTACTGGCAGAAAACTATCGAATAGGTAGGGAGCAAGGTTGTGTTTTGGTGACCCCAAAACCTATTGGCTCCCGATGGTCACAGCTAAAAAAGAACATCATGAAAGACAGAAAGAACAAAGGCGGTAGACCCGCACTGGAAAATAAAAAACGGTTTAGGATCAATGTCCGTTTCGATGAAACGGAACATAAAAAGGTTTTGCAGAATGCAGAAACTGCAGGGATGAGCAAATCGGAATGGGTACGCAAGAGTGCGATCCTGCGCAGGATCGTGCCGAGGTTTACACAAGAACAGATCAAAGCGTTAAGGGTAATCACGGGGGCATCGAACAACCTCAACAGGTTGACAAAGAAAGCCCACCAGACAGGATTGCTTGACGTGGCAACTGAGTGCCGGAATACGATCAGCCACATCAACCATTGTATCGATAAACTACTGCGCCATGATAGCGAAGGTAATTGAGGGGAAATCATTCGGCGGATGTGTGGGGTATGTGCTGAAAAAAGACAGTGAGATCATCCACGCGGACGGACTGCGGACGGATTCGGCCAAGACCATTGCACAGGATTTCAATTTTCAGCGGATGCTGAACCCCAGATTGGGCAATGCAGTCGGGCATATTGTTCTCTCATGGAATACCGATGACAAGAACATGCTGAATAATGACATCATGGTATCATCAGCCAAGCGGTATCTCTCCAAAATGGGGATCAGGGATACCCAGTGTCTGATGGTTCGCCATTTCGACCGTCAGCACGACCACATCCATATCATTTACAACCGTGTGAACGATTATGGCAAAACCATTTCAAACAGCAATCAGCGGTATAAGAGTTTTAAAGCCTGTAAGGAATTGAATGTCCTGTATGGCTTCAAACAGTCCGAGAGGAAGCAGAATGTAAACCGGGGTAGGCTCAAAGGTAACGACAGGACGAGATACCAGATTTACGACACCGTAAAGTCGGGCATCCGTAACAGCAGGAACTGGAAGGAGCTGCAAAACTATATCCGCTACAGAGGTGTGGAAATGCAGTTTAAATACAGGTCGGGTACGAATGAGGTTCAGGGCATTTCATTCAGCAAAGACGGACAGGTTTTTCGGGGATCGGCTATCGACAGATCATTAAGCTTTGGACAGATCGACAGGGCATTGAATGGAATCGATAACGGAATGGAGCAGGATCGACAACATCAACAGCCGGAAAACGATATATGGACGGAAAGATCTACAGACAATAGTATAGGTGAAACCATCGGTTACATAGCATCAGCTCTGTTCCCGATCCCTGAAATTACACCGGAGCAGGAAGACCCCTTTATCAAAAAGCGAAAAAAAAGTAAATTAAAACGTTAGAAATTATGCAGACAGAACTGGAAAACATCAAACAGCAGGTAGATTCCCTACAGGAGAACACAGACCTCATTACGCAGGATATTGTACGTATCATGCCGACCATTGTATCCCTGCTCTCGGCAAATGAAAAAGCGATGCAGGAATTTCACGACATGCGTGTAAAGGAACAGGAACATCTAACCCAGATAAAAGCCTTTATCAAACAGGAACACGACATCTTATCCAAGATTATCAAGGACTACGGCTCTCTGGAAGATGTAGCAAATAGGAGTTCTGAAACTACACGCAAACACCTTTCAATATTGATTAAAAAGGAAAATGAAATAGTCGCCAAAGTATCACAGATACCCGACAGCGTGAAGATAAGACACGTTTACGGCGTTGACCTTAAATCCTCGCCTGTAATTATTATCATGATATTATCTTTGGTGGTAATCTCTTTGGGATTAGGATTGCTGTTGGAAAAAAATAGGCAAATCGGGAACAAAACATCCTATGAAATGCGTTATCGGATGATAGCTTTAGATTTACCAGAGGTTGCTTCACATATCGATTCCGCATACTCTCTAAATTCTGATAAATTCCATAATCTGGTGATTAAGAGAGAAGAGGAAAACAAACTATTATACAGCATAGATAGGAGGCGAGAAGAAATCAAAAAGCTAAAAGAGGTTGAATAACGGTTTAGCGGCTTGGCGTAGTGGAGGCTTTTCAGTACAATACTTGATACGAAGCACATAGCTCAAATTTAGTGCAATTTTTTTATACTAAGAACGTCCGCCCCCCAATACGCCAAACCGCCGTTGAGAGGAAATCCCTCCGGGCTTCCCTCTCAACGGATCAGGCGCTTGCCGGAGTACAGCCCTTCGGGACTGTCCTCTAACACGCGCTTGGAGCAATGCTCCAGCACGTGCGCCAAGCGCCTGATCCGTTACCTGCTGCCCTTTTCTGTCGGTTAAAATTCATCTGTGGGTATTTTGCGAAGAATTTTGTAGTCAATAGATAATGTGCCGAATGGGATAAAACAGGCAAGAAGAACTTTCCAAGTTGTTTCTTTGAATTTCCATCGTTGTTCTACACCAACACGCAAAGCGTTAAACACAAATAACAAAAACAATGCGCCGTGAATTGGTCCAAGATTTTTTGACAGCGTTTGGTAGCCGAAATAATGCTTTAAGGGAACGGCTATAAAAACTAAAACAAGTAACGAAATGCCCTCTAAGAAAGCTAATAATCGTAAACGTCCGACTGTTGTTGTGAAATACTTTTTCATAATTAAAATGTTCTGAAATTAGGTCTGCTCGACAATGGTGAAAATGACCAAGGAATGGCAATGAAAATGATGATCAATGCAATAGAAAACCAAACGAACGTGGTCTTAAATTTTTCTTTGTCTGTTGGTTGTCGTTTTGCCAATGCAGAACCGATTGTCAATACTACAATGGCGGTCAGCATTAAGAAAATGTGTATTATGCCATAGAAAGTTAAGTCCAAATTCTGTAAACCGGTTTCGGTTTTTCTCCAAAAGTAATTTACAATCGGGCTTTGCGTGTAAAGGATGATGCCAATCATTAACTGAATATGGGCAATGGTTGCGGTCCAGTGGCGAAAAGCATTGTCCGTTTTGGAAAAAGTTTTGTTATGGATGTAACCAACAAATGCTCTGTAAATAGAATACAGCAAAAAGGCAAGAACAAGCCAGCGAATTAAAGAGTGAAAGACTAATAAAGTTGAATACATTTTATGCCGTAATTGTTTTTTGTTTTCTGAATACGCCCCAAATGGTAGGTGCACCAAAGAAAAACCAAATGGCTAAAACTGCGTCGCACACGGCACATCCGGCAGACGACAATGGTGCAAAGTGAATGATGGGATCACCGTATAGATGATGCATAATGTCCCAGCCTGTATGCATCAGCCAACCAATACCTATGAAATAGTAGTGCTTGAGGGCTTTGAAAGCAATAAATAGCATGGCGGCACCAAATACATATTCCCAGATGCCTAATCCACCGCTCCAGTAAACTCCGCCTGCACCGGCAATGATGATGGCGTTGATCTTTTGTCGGGATGGTTCTTTTACAAACGACATGATGATGATAAATACGAAACCAATCAGCACCGCAGCTATTGCATTGATGATTGTAAATTCCGGAATGGTGTGATGATGTGTATGCATATTTCTTGTTTTTATGTTTGAATACAAAGATAAAAAAAACATACTAATTAGTATGTTTTTTGAAGAAAAAAAAATGATTTCAAACTGTCTAAATAGATTTTAAGTTGCTTTAAATAAGAAAGTAAACAGAAGAACGAGCAAAAGTTCAACTATAAACGCAATCGTCAGAATAACTGGTAGCGTTTTTTTGAATTATGGGGTATGTGTATTAATTCCAAATTCCATTCATTTCAGTTAGAATCATCGGTTTACCGTCTGTAACGACGATGGTATGTTCGTGTTGCGCCATAAAACCACCTTTGTTGCCAACCATTGTCCAACCATCATTTAACTCTGTTGCATACGTAGAAGTTGTGGTAATAAAAGTTTCTATGGCAACCACTGAATTTTTTCTAAACCGTCTTTGGTCAAAGCGGTTTTTATAGTTCATTATTTCATCGGGCTGTTCGTGTAAACTCCTTCCGATACCGTGACCACCCAAATTTTTAACGACCCTGAATCCTCTTTTTTTGGCTTCGGTTTCCACGATGTGCCCAACTTCAGAAATTTTCATTCCTCCTTTAACGCTGTTAATGGCTTTGTGTAAAATTTCTTTGGATGCATCCACTAATTTTTGATGTTTGAAGATGTCTTCTCCAAGTACAAATGAACCACCATTGTCCGACCAAAAGCCGTCAAGTTCAGCCGAAACGTCAATGTTAACCAAATCGCCCTCTTTTAAAGTTCTCTTCTCAGACGGAATGCCATGGCAAAACTCATTGTTTACACTTATACAAGTCCAACCTGGAAAACCATAAGTCAAATAAGGTGCGGATTTTGCACCGAAATCCGAAAGTATTTTCGCACCGAAGTCGTCTAATTGCTTTGTAGTGATACCGGGTCTTGCATAGTTCCGCATTTCTTTAAGCGTGTAAGCAACTGCTTCGCTTACTTTTTGCATTCCGATTAATTCTTCGTGTTTTGTTATGGACATTTTTATTTCAATTGTTTTATTAGTAATTGCCAAAAACACAAAAAATACTATTTAGTATGTTTCTGATCGATAAAAATTATTTCAAACTATCTAAATAGATTTTAAGTTGCTTTAAATAAGAAACATAAACTTTCTTGCTGTTCTCTAATTTTCCCAAATTCCGAATACCCCAATAGCCCGACATGACGAAGATGGTTACCTGTTTGGCATTTACGTCCTTACGGATCGTGTCGCTTTTCTTGCCTCTTTCGATGGTAGCGGTTATTGCATTTGTCCATTCTTGGGTCAATTCATTCAGAGCCTTGTTAAATTCCAAATTCCAAGGGGTCATTTCTTGCGTGAAATTGGAAGCGGGACAACCATACTCAACTTTTAAAAATTCATTTTTCATTAAAAGGTTGTCCATTAGGTTGTAAATGGCTTCCAGCGGATTTTTTTCGTTTTGTAGCGGCTCAATAAAACTGCTTGCAAGTATCGGTTTTAGGATTTCGTTTATGATGGAAAGTCCCATTTCATCTTTAGTTTTGAAATGGTAGTAAAAAGCCCCTTTGGTAACTTTTGTTGTGGCGATGATATCGTCAATGCTTGTCGTTTGGTAACCCTTAACGTAAATCAGTTCAAACGCCTTCTGTAAAATCATCAACCGTGTTGCTTCCGCCTTTTTCATAAAAGATACTGCTTAGTATTTATGCAAAGGAACGAAAAAATGTTGGGTTGTTAGCTGTAATCTTTTGAATTGTCGTCCTGCAGTTCATAAAGTCCGTAATACAATGAATTACTTTGTCCCGAAACAGTCGTAAAATAGAAGTGCCAAAGTTTAAATTTTGTCTCGATGTCAAATTGAAAGTTGTCACGGGGACAGTCATTCAATGTCTAATTTTACTCTCGTCAATGGTTGCACTGTCGGTTCACAGGATTGCAAGTAACGGCTGGCGGTATGAAACGTTGGGGATTTCGGAGCTGCGAACCTATCAACCGATAAAAACCTTGCCAGCGAGCGATGCGCTTGGCATACCACTTAAAACCCAATGTTTTATGACCGCGTGTTAGTGGCAAGTGGCCTTTGTCGTCCTTTGTCTGCCGTATCTAATAGTGTGTCTGTTGAAAAAATAAAAAAGATGGATAGTAAAAATTTTTATCTCCTCTTTGTAAGTTCTGTCGGTGCATAGCCAAATTGCTTTTTAAATGCATAGGAAAAATGAGACAGACTTTCAAATCCCAGTTCTAAATATAGGGAAGATGGCTTTTTATTGTGTTTTTCAATTTGATAGTATGCTTCTTCCAATCGTTTCATTTGCAACCATTGTCGAGGAGGAACACCGAAAATTTTTTGAAAATCACGCTTAAAACCGGCAAGACTCCTACTTGTTAATTTTGCGAAACTCTCAATCGGTACGTTGAATTTGTAATTTGACAACATAAATTTTTCCAAATCAATCTTATGCGGTTCTGAAAAGTCGAAAAGGAAATTTTTAAGCTCCGGTTTTATAAGCAATAAAAGCTGAACGGCTTCTTTCACTTTTGTCGTGCTTAATTGCGTGTAGACATTTTTAAGGTTTTGTGTATATGGAATTAAGGAATTGAAGAAACCCTTCAAAAAATCATTTTCAGGAATAAGTATATTGGATTGTCCGTGGTACTTTTCGGCAGTGTCCATCTGATTTTCAAAGGCAAAATTTCTTAAAATATCCTCATTAAGTGTTAAAAGGATGGCTTTTTGGCTTTCTTTGTCTATCGGGGTTTTCGTAACTTTTACAAATTGGTGTTTACGCACTAATAAGATATCACCCGATTTTATAACCATTTTTTCGATATTCGTCTCAAGGGTTAGTTGCCCCGATATTTGCATCGCCAAAACGCTTTCTGAGAGAAAACGGTCTGATTCCTTTTTCTTTTCGGCACCGATAGTAAAAACAAATGCGTCGTATGGTATCTTTTTTGAATGATTTTCCATAATAATTCCATTATTTACTCCTGTTCCGGCAAGTTTACCATTGCAGCACTCTCTTTCCATAATAAATCCATTACATCATTGTTTTGGGCAAGTTGAGAAGGATCGGGAAAAGTAAGTTTCCCTCTTACCAATGATGCGTACATTTTATCTGTTGGCGGCACAACCTTACCCAATACAAGTGCTGCCAGGGTTTCGCCCGCACGTTCCGGCCTACCTACAAATAAGAAAGGTATAAATATACTGACTACAGATAATAAGGGGCGTATGAAAACTGTGGTCAATCCTTTCATAAATGCCGATTGCTTACCCATTAAAGAAGTACCACCTGTTAACCCGGGGTTAAATGCAATCACCAGGATATCTCTTTTGTCTTTTGAACTTATAGCTGAGAGTGAACGTGCAGTAAGAAGATTGCAGAGTTTTGTTGCGGCATAATACCGCATACCTTTCGGACTGTTTTCATTGGGATACGCCAACTCCTGCGGGTCCAAGGACTTCGGTCCAAACGGAACAATTGCAGGGTCGTGCGTGTCGCTTGTCGTGATGACGATTCGCCCGCCCTTTGCCATAATCGGCCATAACAATCTTGCTAACAAATAATGTGCAAGGTGATTCGTAGCAAATGTCAACTGAAACCCCTCTTCGCTACGTTGTGTATTATCCGTTGCCCGAATAGCTGCATTCAGAATCAATACATCAATTTTGGTGCTTCCCAGTCGCCGTTTTATGTTGTCTGCAAAAGAACGAACACTTTTTAAAGAAGAAAGATCGAGCGGAAGAACGTCTGTTCCCTCAGGCACAATACGTCCGCTTCCACGTGCACCCACATAAACTTTTGCGTCAGGTAATTTCACAAAGTGTTTTAAGGCTTCTGCGCCAATGCCTGAAGTAGCCCCCGTCATGATAATAACCATAGTTGACTTATTTAAAATTATTCTGATGCAAAAGTATGCAACAATTGTCGGGCAAATTTTCTTGTATGGCTCAAAATTCTTTCTTGTACGGCTCAGTTTGAAAAATGGGTGGTGGTGGGTTGGGTCTTTTGTCTTTCAAAATTTTTACTGCGCAGCGTTTTTTTATTTTTTCTCGTGTTGTTTGGTTGAGTGTCTGCCTGTCGATTGGGTGTTGTCCTGCCATTACCACTAACGGATCAGGGCTTTGTGAAGTGGCGGATTATTAGCACTAATTTTTAATCGAAGCACCGACTTCAAAATTAGCAAAAAAGTTTCAATCGAAGCCGTTACCCCGCCATTTCACAAAACCCTTGTTGGCGGGATGTGGTATTCTTCCGTTAAAATTCTTCTTCTGTAAGTGCGTTGTTTGTCATCGAACCTGCAACGTTTCCTGTGGATACAGCATAAGCTACCGAACGCATTAGACTTGCGTTGTCGCCACAAGCAAAAATACCATTTACAGTTGTTTTTTGGAACATATCTACTTTTATGTGTCCTTGTTCTGTAAGCTCACAACCCAACGTTTCGGGAATTTTGCAATGCTGTTCAGATGCAGGTCGTGAATAGATTGCTTTAAGGTCAAAAGTTGAATTGTCTTTGAAAACGATTTGTTGAATATTGCCGTTTTTGTGATTGAGATAAGCAATTTCTTTTTCGATTATTGGAATATTGTGTTTGGCAAATTTGCCTTTTTGTTCGGGTGTAAATTCGGCTTTTCCATTGGTAAAAATGGTCAGGTCTTTTGTAAGGTTTCTGACTAACTGTGCATAGTGATAGGCAAAGTTTCCGTTGGCTAAAATTCCTGTTTTTTCATTTTTCACTTCGTAACCGTGACAATACGGACAATGAATTACCGAAATACCCCAACATTCAGAAAAACCTTTGATGTTGGGCATTGTGTCTTTTACGCCTGTTGCAAAAACGAGTTTTTTAGCTGTAAATTCTTCGCCTGTTTTTGTTGTGATACTAAAACCGTTTTCGGTTTTCTTTCCGCTAACAGCAAGGTCATTGTGAAATTTTACGGTTTCATATTTCAAAACTTGTGTTTTGGCTTTTTCTGCTATCTCACTTGGTTTTACTCCGTCTTGCGTAATGAAGTTGTGCGAATGTGGTGTTTGTCGGTTGCAAGGCAAACCGCTGTCAATGATTAAAACATTTCGCAATGCTCGTCCCAATGCCATTGCTGATGAAAGTCCTGCGTAACTTCCACCAATGATGATTACGTCAAAATTTTTATTGTCTGTCATACGATTGAATTTTGTAAATGCTGTTAATGGAGAAGGCAATGCCAATGCGGTTAAGGCAAGTCCGCCTTGTTTTATGATTTCTCGTCTTGTCATTATCTATTTTTGGGCAAAGATAAGAAGATTTTTATTATTGCGACAATGTCGCAATAATTTAATGCGAATAATTTGCATTAAATTTGCAAAAGAAAAAGAGTAGAGATGAAACGTAGAAATACACCGTCAAAAGAAGCTGTTTTAGATTTATTGGTGAATACAGGAAAAGCGATGAGCCGTGATGCTATCGAACAAAAATTAGATTTAGAAATTGACAGAGCTACTATTTACAGAGTTTTAAACCGTTTTTGTGAAGACGGAATGGTACACAAAATTGTAGCCGAAGACGGAAAACAATATTTTGCCGTATGTATCAAATGTGATGAAAAAGCAATGCCTGTTAATCATTTTCATTTTCGCTGTACCAAATGTGAAACGATTGAATGTCTTCCCGAAGCTGTTCATTTTTCCGTGCCGAATGGTTACAATGTAGAAAATATAAATTGTGTTCTTACGGGAATTTGTAAGGACTGTTCGTAAATCTGTTCTTTGTCAGCCGAAAATTTGAATTTAGCACGGTCGTTTTACCATTACCGCCAACGGATCAGGCGCTTGGCGCACGTGCTGGAGCATTGCTCCAAGCGCGTGTTAGAGGACAGTCCCGAAGGGCTGTACTCCGGCAAGCGCCTGATCCGTTGAGAGGGAAGCCCGGAGGGATTTCCTCTCAACGTTCAAGTATAAGCGTAGTGCGGGATTTCGGAGCAATTTACTGTCCGCCCACCATAAAGTTTCTTAGGCGCAAAAATACTCAATTTTAGCCATACAGCCCGCATTACGCTTATACAATGTTGGCAACTGGCTTTTTTCAAAACGCAATAAGATATGTCTGCATAGATTTTAGGAGTGTCCCCTTAAAGCCTTTAAACTTATACACATTACAAAATGCAAATTTTAAATCATCTGATGTAACCACAGTTCCGTTTGCAGAAGCTTCGTTTACATGGGTTATAAAGGCATATATGACAAGTTCATTCACATAACACAACGGGCTATCCAATATTCTTTTTTCAAATTCCTCCTTCTTGGTAATTGTATGGTTCCCAACAATTTCCCAATGGATATTGTCTGTGATGGTTTCTATTACAAAGTTGCTATCGCTATTGGCTAAAGCAATGTGAAACTGTTTTAGAAATTCCTTCCTTGGGGCATTACCGCAATCTGCT
>JAJUFH010000016.1 GCA_029266035.1 Sinomicrobium sp. | reverse complement strand
CAACGACCACATGGTTCACTAAAAAATATGAAACCAGAAGAATTTGAAACTTTTCTTTTGGGGCGCGCCCCAAAAGAAAGACCAACAGTAATCATTAATTATTAACCTGAAAAAAGGCAAGCTTATTCAGGCAAGGTCAAAGGTCAAACCATAAACCACAAACCCCAAACCCCAAACTACAAACTAATAAACTAACAAACTAATTCAATGAAAGAGACAGACCGTTACCAAATTAAATTTATAGAAGCTTCCGAAACCCATGCTGTTAGACATCCAGTGCTTCGCGAGGGTTTGCCACTGTCGTCTTGTATATTTGACGGCGATGAAGACCCCAGTAGTTTTCATCTCGGTGTTTATGACAAAGACAGCTTGGCGGGAGTGGTGACTATAGTAGAGCGGAATAACCCTGTATTTGAGGTCGAAGAGCAATTTCAGTTGAGGGGAATGGCCGTGATGCCAGAATATCAAGGTAAAGGGCTGGGATATAGTTTGGTAAAAGCTGTTGAAGAGGAAGTGATACGTAGGGGACGAAATTTTGTGTGGATGAATGCAAGGAAGGTTGCCTTGGGGTTTTATAAAAATATGGGATATGAGATAACAGGGGAGGAGTTTGAGATAGAAACAGCTGGTCCGCACTATGTGATGAGCAAAACCTTGAGGTAATATGGCAGGTGTTTTTTTGAAACCAATATGAAGAGAAGGGATTTTATAAAATCGGTAAGTCTTGCAGCTATGGCAACGGGGAGTTTTCAACTCCTAGCTGCGCCTAGTTCAGACTATTCCTATGACGAACTCATAGGCAAGGGGAGTCCTAAATTGTACGGAGATGGAATACAACTGAGACTTGAAGCGAGTTGCGCTTTTGCATCGATGAGAAAAGCGGCAGCAGCGGATGGAATCGGACTAAAGATCGTATCCGGATATCGCAGTTTTCAAAGACAAAAGGCAATTTGGGAACGTAAATACAAGCTTTATACCGGTAAGGGGATGCTACCCGAAAAGGCTATAGAACGTATTATCGAGTATTCAACCGTGCCGGGAACTTCGCGCCATCACTGGGCTACAGATATAGATGTTATAGATGATAGGGTTTCTTTTTCGGGAGGAGACCTTCTGGTTACAACACATTACGAACAGGGTGGTGTTTTTGAAAACCTAAAAAAATGGATGGATGAAAACGCCTCTAACTACGATTTTTATAGAGTATATACCGATAGAGAAGGGCGTAAGGGATTTTATTACGAACCCTGGCATTACAGTTATGCACCGCTGTCTATATCTATGCTCAGGGCATATCGAAAACTGGATGTAAAGAAGATAATCACCAGAGAAAACGTGGCCGGAGCCGATAGTTTTACAGACAGTTTTATAGAGCGATATACCCGTGAGAACATACTGGATATAAATCCGATTCTTTTGCCTTGAGTACAGTAGTACAGAGAATACAAAACCCCACCTGACGGCGGGGTTTTTAGCTAATCAAATATATGTAAAGCATGAGATTATTAGTCTCATTTCTTCAAGGCTTCCTGCAATACAGCCATGGCTTCTGTGGCGTTGGAAAGCTCTGCGTACTTAAGTGCAGTAAAACCTTTTTCGTTTTTTGCCGTCAGTTTAGCACCGTTGGCAATCAGTACCTTTATGATCTCTACTTTATTGTAGCGGGCCGCGTACATAAGAGGAGTAAGTCCCTCTGATGTCTCATTTACATTGTGCCCCAATTCGATGAGTTTTTTTACGGTGACCAAATCCCCTTTGGAGATAGCTAAGCAAAACGGACTCACCTTGTGTACAGTGTTTAAAGTTGTTATAGGCCGGTCGTTGTGCATTTTGCTGTTTGCAGCATTGGCTGATTGTGATAGAGAAAATGCAAGCGCTAAAACAGTGAGGATTGAAATTGTATTTTTCATGATGTATTGATTTTGATGGATTAAAAAATTGATAATTGTTTTATAAAAGCGCTTTATCTTAAAGACGATAAGTTGTAGGGAATGTTACAGCAAATTTTTTTTATAACAAAAAATTAACATTTTTAAGACTAAAGAGCGGATAGGATATGAAGGGTGTGTTTTTGTGTTAAACCTTGTATAGGGTTAAGAAATATGCCATTATAATTCCGTTTCTCTATCTGCTTATACGTTAGTATTCGTACTTTTGTATAAGGTTTGGAAAAACCTTGTCAAAACACTTCAAAATTTCACATATAGATATTCGAGATATGAATAAGAAAGTTTTACTGATGATACTGGATGGCTGGGGCAAGTCGCCCAATCCGGAAATATCGGCTATAGATCATGCCAATACTCCTTTTATAGATTCCTTGTACAAGAAATACCCCAATGCCGAATTGCGTACTGATGGGATGAATGTAGGTCTTCCCGAAGGGCAGATGGGAAATAGTGAGGTAGGACATATGAACCTCGGAGCCGGTAGAATTGTATATCAGGATCTCGCCAAGATAAATATGGCCGTAGAAAAAGGAACCCTTGCAGACGAGCCAGTGTTAAAAGAAGCTTTTGTACACGCAAAAGAAAGTGGAAAAAACCTTCACTTTCTCGGACTTTTAAGCGATGGTGGAGTACACTCGCATATCAATCACCTCAAAGGCTTACTGGATGCCTCCGACAGTTATGGATTGGAACAGGTGTACGTTCACGCCTTTACCGATGGGCGAGATGTGGATCCAAAAAGTGGAAAAGATTATGTTGCCGATATATCTGAGTATTGTGGCAAAAGACACGCTACTCTGGCTTCGATAACAGGGAGGTATTACGCGATGGACAGAGATAAGCGCTGGGAGAGGGTTAAGCTCGCCTACGACGCTTTAGTGAATGCTGAGGGATATTTGACTTCTGATTTGGTCAAGGCCGTTCAAGAAAGTTATGACGAGGGGATTACCGATGAGTTTATAAAACCCATTATAGCCGATAATGGCAAAGGACAGCCAACAGCAGTTATTCAGCCGGGGGATGTGGTGATTTTCTTTAACTTCAGAACAGATAGGGGAAGGCAGCTTACTCAGGCTTTGAGTCAACAGGATTTTCACGAGCAGAATATGCACAAGCTGGATCTCTATTATGTGACCATGACCAATTACGACGAAACCTTTGAAAATGTTCGTGTGATATACGACAAGGAGAATATCAGAAAAACACTTGGAGAGGTATTGTCGCAAGCCGGCAAAAAACAGATTCGTATTGCGGAGACGGAGAAGTATCCCCATGTTACCTTTTTCTTTAACGGAGGACGAGAGGAACCTTTTCCGGGAGAAAAGCGAATTTTGTGTCCCTCTCCAAAGGTAGCGACCTACGATTTACAACCTGAAATGAGTGCCTTTGATATACGCGATGCCATTATTCCTGAACTGAAAAAGGGTGAAGCAGACTTTGTGTGCCTCAATTTTGCCAATCCCGATATGGTAGGCCATACCGGAGTATTGGAAGCAGCCGTTAAAGCTTGTGAAACCGTAGATCAATGTGCCAGAGAGGTAGTAGGTACGGCTCTTGAAAATGGATATGCGTCGATTATTATTGCAGATCACGGTAATTGTGATACTATGATAAACCCCGATGGCAGTCCGAATACAGCGCATACCACCAATCCTGTTCCAATCATAGTGGTAGACGACGAGGTGACTCACGTAGACAGTGGTATTTTAGGCGATATAGCTCCTACTGTCCTAAAACTAATTGACGTAGCCCAACCGGAAGAAATGTCGAGACATTCTTTGGTGTAGCGGTCGATTTACCCGATGTCGACTGCCAATAGTAAAGTTTGTTTCCCGAAATAATTGATGGTTAAAATCTTGTAGTGCGGTTGTAAACTTCCGTATATTTGTACTAATTATTCTATAAACCTATGTTTTTATTTATCAGCGGACCGGAAATACTCTTTATCCTTTTTGTCGTAGTGATGGTTTTTGGCGCCGATAAGATTCCAGAAATTGCAAGAGGATTGGGCAAGGGAATGCAACAGCTTCGAAATGCCACCAACGACATAAAATCTGAGATACAAAAAAGCGCAGAGAAACAGGGTATAGACACTAGTTTTACCGACGATATCAATAACGAGATCAACAAGGTCAAAGAGGATATAGACGATCTTACTGGATCGATCAAAAGACAACGTTAACGAGCAACGTTATGACTTGTATAGGATGGAGAATTGTTGAGAGTTTGTAAGTCCTTTCGGGATTTTTGAGCGAGACGGTATTAGTCGACTATGCGACTTACCGTGAGACCATCTCTAATAGGAAGTAGTACAGTCTCGACCCGAGGGTCTTCCCTGAGTTTTTTATTGTACTCCACTAGGGCTAGAGTGCTTTTGTCATTGTCTTTAATTTCTTCCAGTACTTTTCCGCTCCACAGTACATTGTCTGAAAGGATGAGTCCGCCCTTTTTCATTTTGGGTACAATGAGATCAAAATAGCTGACGTAATTGGGTTTGTCTGCATCGATGAAGACTAAATCAATACCGTTTTCCAGTTTTGGAATGATTTCCAGGGCATCGCCGGTATGCTGCACTATACTGTCTCCAAAACCGCTGAGGGTGAAATACTTTTGTTGTATATCACAAAGCTCTTCATTGATGTCTATAGTGTGAAGCATTCCTCCCTTTTGTAAGCCTTCGGCAAGGCAGAGTGCTGAATAACCTGTGTAGGTGCCAATTTCGAGTATGTACTTCGGAGCGATGAGTTTAGAGAGTACACTCAATAGTCGCCCCTGAAAATGTCCGCTCAGCATACGAGGACGCAGTACTTTCTGATGGGTTTCCCGGTCGAGTTGCCGCAGGAGTTCCGGTTCCTTTTCGGTGTGATCCTCTACATAGCGTTCCAAGTCTTCTGAGATAAAGTGCATATTAAGAAGTTTTGTTGCAAATATACAGCAAAGAACCCTTCTTTTCTTCTTTACCTACTGAGACCATATCTGTCAACCCTCTGTGATAAGCGTTGTGCGACACGCTATTATTTGGAAGAAATCCGTACTTTTACCAAAACAATAGAGAATGCACTTCCAGAATACAAGGGCGTATGCTGTAGAAGCAGATGCTCAAGATCCGTTAAAAAAGTATAAAGAAGAGTTTATTTTTCCTCTCGTAAACGGAAAGCAGGTAATTTATTTTACCGGTAATTCGCTTGGCTTGCAGCCTAAAAGAACCCGAAAATTTATAGATGAGGTGATGAACGACTGGGCCGAAATGGCCGTTGAGGGTCATTTTTATGCCCAAAAACCTTGGTGGGATTATCAGGAGCGGTTTGCCGATCCGTTGAGCCGAATAGTAGGGGCAAAACCTGTAGAGGTGACGGTGATGAATACACTTACCGTCAACCTACACCTACTCATGGTTTCCTTTTATCGTCCGACCGAGAAGCGGTTTAAAATACTTTGCGAAGCCAAGGCCTTTCCAAGCGATCAGTATATGTTGCAGAGTCAGGTAAAGTTTCACGGTTACGATCCGGCCGACGCCATTGTAGAGATAGCTCCGAGAGCCGGAGAGCACAACATACGCACCGAAGATGTACTTGCAAAGATAGAAGAAACAGGAGACGAGCTGGCATTGCTGCTTATGGGCGGGGTTAATTATTATACCGGACAGGTTTTCGATATGAAAAACATTACTCGTGCCGCAAAGCAGGCAGGAGCTATGGTGGGCTGGGATTTGGCACATGCGGCCGGAAATGTAAAATTGAATTTGCACGATTGGAATGTCGATTTTGCCGCTTGGTGCAGTTATAAATATATGAATAGTGGTCCCGGTAACGCTTCCGGAGTTTTTGTGCATGAGAAGCACCATCGAGATAAGAATATTCCGAGATTTGCCGGTTGGTGGGGGCACAATAAGGAGCGCCGTTTTTTGATGGAGTCGCAGTTTGACCCCGTACGTGGGGCAGACGGATGGCAGATAAGCAATTTGCCGGTATTGTCGCTGGCGCCTTATCTCGCCTCGGTAGAAATGTTTGATGAAGTAGGTATGGATGCTTTGATAGCAAAGCGAAATAAGCTCACAGCCTATCTCGAATTTATTCTCCAACAGATAGATGCCGAAATACCCGGAAATACCTTTGAAGTGATAACCCCAGGAAATCAGAAGGAGCGGGGGTGTCAACTTTCTGTATTTTTACACGGACAGGGAAGATCACTGTTCGATTATCTGATGGAAAACGGAGTGGTTACCGATTGGAGAGAACCCAATGTTATCCGACTGGCACCTGTTCCGTTTTACTGTTCTTTTGAAGATATGTATGAATTTGGACAGATTTTGCGCGATGGGATAATGTATTTATCGAAAAGAGAAACGCCGACCAAAAAATAAATCGGTAAGCCTAAGTCTTTGAGCGCTTGTAAAGACAGGCTAGGGTATACCGGATTTAGAACAAGCGAAAAAGCAATGAAATGCAAGAATCAAAAAGAATAGCCGTAGTAGGCAGTGGATTAGTAGGGTCGTTACTGGCTATTTACCTGAGAAATAGAGGACATGAAGTGGATATTTACGACAGAAGACCAGACATACGAACCATAGAGTTTTCGGGTAGGTCGATAAACCTCGCCATGTCCTTGCGGGGTTGGAATGCCCTGAAAGAAGCAGGTGTGGAGAAGGCTGTGGACCAATTGGCCATAAAGATGGATAAAAGGGCGATACATCTGCAGGGAAAACCGGTGTATTTTCAGCCCTATGGAAAGGAGGGAGAAGCTATTTATTCTATTTCACGAGGAGTGTTGAACAAGAAAATGATAGATCTGGCAGAAGAAGCCGGTGCGAGATTTATCTTTGAGTCTAAAGTGTGGGATGTAGACCTTCCTACAGCTACTATTCACACCGGACAGGCAGAAAATGAAGCTCGTGAAGCATTGTCCTACGATATGGTATTTGGGGCTGACGGGGCATTTTCGAGAGTGAGACACAAAATGCAGCGGCAGAGCCGTTTTAACTACTCGCAGGAATTTCTACAGGCCGGATATAAAGAACTCTCTATCCCCGCCCGAGCCGATGGTAGTCACAGACTGGATAAACACTCACTGCACATTTGGCCGCGAGGAGCTTTTATGCTGATCGCCTTGCCCAATTTGGATGGCAGTTTTACCTGTACACTGTTTATGCCTTTTGAAGGCGAAAATTCGTTTGAAAAACTGAATAGCGAAACTGAGGTTCAGCAATTTTTTGAAACCTATTTTCCAGATGTAATTGAGGTGATGCCGGAGCTGTTGAATGATTTTTTTAGAAATCCTACCAGTACCCTAGTAACTATAAAATGTTTTCCGTGGACTTACGGCGATAAGGTGGCCTTAATTGGGGATGCTGCCCATGCTGTAGTGCCATTTTACGGACAGGGGATGAATGCTGGATTTGAGGATATTCGCGTGCTCAACAATCTTATGAATGTACACGGAGACGACTGGGAAACAGTGTTTAAGGCCTATCAAGATGCCCGAAAGCCCAATACCGATGCCATTGCAGAATTGAGCTTTCGCAATTTTATGGAAATGAGTTCTAAGACAGCTGATCCATCCTTTATTTTGCGGAAAAAAATAGAGAGCCGCTTTGCCGAGAAGTATCCTGACAAGTGGCTACCCCTGTACAGCAGGGTTACTTTTTCTGAAAGACCCTATGCCGAAGCCCTTGCCGAGGGCGACCGACAGAGAGCCATTATGGATGAGGTGATGAAAATAGAAGATATAGAAAGCCGTTGGGACAGCGAAGCAGTAGAGCAGTACATTCTACAGCTTCTTCAAACTACTTCCGGACATAAGACAGCGGTGATAAAAAGTAATATACCTACGGAGAGCTAGTGTTTGTTTACTGTTATTTTTGTATTTTTAACATAGTATTTAGAAATAAAATTATGAGAAAAATAGGCTTGACATTAGGAGTATTGCTGTTTGCAGCTTCTTGCAAGACGAATCCGTTTACGGGGAAAAGCACGCTTAATTTTACGCCAAACAGCTCGCTGTTTCCTACGGCTTTTCAGCAATACGACACTTTTCTGCAAGAGAATCAAGTTATTGCAGGCACTGCTAATGCCGAAATGGTGAAAAAGGTAGGGCAACGCATCGCTCGCGCTGCAGAACGATGGCTCAATGCAAACGGTTATGAGGGATATCTCAAAGATTACCAGTGGGAGTACAATCTGGTACAGGACGATCAGGTCAACGCCTGGTGTATGCCCGGAGGGAAGATTGTAGTGTATACCGGACTATTACCCGTGGCACAAACCGAAACCGGATTGGCAGTGGTGATGGGCCACGAGGTGGCACACGCTCTGGCAGATCACGGTGCACAGCGTATGAGTGCCGGAACCTTACAACAGATTGGTGCAGTAGGAGTATCGGTGGCTACCGGCGGGCAAAGTGCGATGGTTCAAAATGCCGTTGCTCAAGCTTATGGTTTGGGAACACAGGTAGGTATGATGCTGCCCTTTAGCAGAAAACACGAAACAGAAGCCGATGCCATAGGAATCCAAATAATGGCCATTGCCGGTTACGACCCCGGAGAGGCTCCTAAGTTGTGGCAGCGGATGAAAGCCAAATCGGGCGGACAGGCACCACCTGAATTACTGAGTACCCACCCCTCCAGCGATAGCCGGATTAAAAACTTGACTCAACTGGTACCTACGGCTAGAGTAGAAGCTAAAAAATTTGGCGTGACGAGTTTTCAGTAGGTGAGTTAATGTGAAAATAACAGTTGAATGGGAATTAATTTTTATCTTCGAGCCGTTTCCCGATAAGACAGGTATGCTGTTTTCGGGAACTCCGTTATAGCAACCATAAAGATGAAGAGAACACTCACTAAAGGGAGTAAAAAACTGCTCGGAGCCTGGGCTTTTTACGACTGGGCCAATTCTGTGTACAGTTTGGTTATCACTTCGGCGGTATTTCCCATATTTTACGGCAGTCTTTTTAGAGAGCAGCATATTGAAAAAATAGATATTTTCGGGGGCAGTATTGCCCGAGCACCTCTTATCAGCTATGTTACCGCTGCTGCTTTTTTGGTGGTCTCTGTGATTTCTCCCTTTCTTTCCGGTATTGCCGATTATACGGGAAACAAAAAGGCATTTCTGAAATTTTTCTGCTATCTCGGAGCCTTTTCCTGTATCGGTTTGTACTGGTTTTCTTTAGAGCATATTTACGTAGGTCTAAGTTTTTACTTTTTGGCATTGATAGGGTTTTGGGCCAGTTTGGTGTTCTACAATTCCTATCTGCCCGATATTGCTTTTCCGGAACAGCAGGATGCGATTAGTGCCCGCGGGTATGCTATGGGATATCTCGGTAGTGTTTTGTTGTTATTGTTGTGTTTGGCAATGATAATGAAACACGAATGGTTCGGATTTGATTCCGCTGCTGCTCCTACGCGTTGGTCGTTTATACTCACGGGAATTTGGTGGATGGGTTTTAGTCAGTATTCTTTTTACTATCTTCCAAAAGGCAATAATGCTAATAGAAAACTCACAAAAGCTGTTGTTTTTAGCGGCTTTGGCGAACTGAAACAGGTGTGGCGACATCTCGAAGATTCTCCCCGACTAAAGCGATACCTCTCGGCATTTTTTGTATACAGTATGGCGGTGCAGACCGTGATGCTGGCCGCGACCTATTTTGGCGAAGAAGAACTGGATTGGGGAGGAGATGATGAGAGAACAATAGGACTTATTGTAAGTATCCTTCTTATTCAGATAGTAGCCGCTGCAGGAGCTTGGATCACGTCTAAAGTAACCCTTAAACTGGGAAATATAAAGACGCTAACTATTGTAAATATACTGTGGAGTCTGATTTGTATCTATGCTTATTTTGTGGTTTCTCCTACCCAGTTCTATGTGGCCGCATCGGCTGTGGGATTAGTTATGGGAGGTATACAGAGCCTGTCGCGGTCTACCTATTCTAAGTTTCTTCCGGAAACTACAGATACGGCTTCCTTTTTTAGTTTTTATGATGTAGCCGAAAAAATAGGAATCGTTATAGGGATGTTTCTCTATGGTTTTATCGCCCAGCTTACGGGCAGTATGCGAAACTCAGTACTCTTTCTCGGCTTGCTGTTTATAGCCGGAATTGTACTGCTAATTCGGGTGAATAAGGTGAAAGAAAATTATAATTGATTAAAAAATAGAAAGGATAAAAAATGAAAAAAGGGTTTTTAATAGATATGGATGGTGTGATCTACAGTGGAGATACTATGATAGAAGGAGCTGATGCCTTTATCGAGGCCTTGCAGAAAGAACAGATCCCTTTTGTGTTTATGACCAACAACAGTCAGCGATCGCCCTTAGATACCGTAAATAAATTGGCTAAGATGGGGATCAAAATCAAAGAGGAAAATGTATATACCAGCGCTATGGCAACGGCCTGGTTTTTGTCTTTTATGAAACCCAACGGCACGGCTTATGTACTGGGTGAGGGCGGATTGATAACCAGTCTGCACCAGCAGGGATATGTGATGGTAAATCAGAACCCCGATTACGTGGTAGTAGGAGAGGGGCGCAACTTTACCCTCGAAATGGTAAACAATGCCGTAGATATGATTCTTTCCGGTGCAAAATTAATTGCGACCAATCTCGATCCCTCACCTAAAAAAGAAGGCTGGAACAACCTCGGGATAAAAGCAATCGTAGCTATGATAGAGGAAGCTACAGGGAAAAAAGCATTTTCTGTAGGTAAGCCCAGCCCTGTGATGATGAGGGCTGCGAGAAAAACACTCGGACTAACCGCAGAGGAAACCATCGTTATAGGAGATACGATGGACACTGATATTCTCGGAGGAATACAATTGGGATATCATACCGTACTCACACTTTCCGGAGTTTCCAAAAAAGCAGATTTGATGCACTATGCCTTTCAGCCCAATATGATTATCAATTCTGTAAAGGATCTCAATCTGGAAGAACTGAAGGATATCTGAGAGTTTTTTCCAGGTTCTTCCATCTCCTGTTGCTACTTTATGTGTTCCTATATGGTCAAAAGATAATTAGTGCTTCTTCCTCCTGCTTCATCTTTAACTAAGATGCCTTTTGCTATCAAATCCCGTATATCTCTGATGGCGGTATCTTGAGAGCATTTTGCTATTTTGGCCCATTTGGAAGAGGTGAGTTTACCCTCAAAACCATCCAAAAGTTTATTTAGCATTAGGCGTTGCCTGTCATTAAAGGTTTGTGATACCGGCATTGTCCAGAGTTTTGTTTTACGCATAACAGAAGCCAGTATAACATCTGAAGCGTCAATAGCACGTTTTAAACATTCCAAAAACCAGTTAAGCCATGCTGTAATATCCAAATCTCCGGACTGTGTTTTTTCTAAAATGTTATAGTATTGTTTGCGTTCTTGTCTTATCTGATTAGACATACTATAAAAACGCTGTGGACTACTATCTGCTCTGGATAATTGTAAATCGGTTATTGCTCTTGATATGCGTCCATTACCATCTTCAAATGGGTGTATGGTTACAAACCAAAGGTGGGCTATGCCTGCTTTAATTATTGGATCAGAATCAAAGTTGTTATTGAACCAATCTAAAAAAAGGTGTATTTCTTTTGGTATCTGATCAGAATCCGGAGCTTGAAAGTGAACTCTTTCCCTACCCATTCCGCCGGACACTACCTGCATAGGGTCATCTTTGGTGTTTTTACGCCAACCTCCAACTGCGATACGGTACATACCGCTACGTTCAGTTGGAAATAGTGAGGCATGCCAACCAAATAGACGTTCATCGTCTAAAGGCTTGTCGTAATGTTGGGTAGCGTCCAACATCATCTCCACCACACCGTCCACATTTCTGTCGGAAGGTATTAATCCGGCAACATCCATTCCTAACCTGCGGGCAATAGAGGAACGTACCTGATCAGGGTCTAGAATTTCACCTTCAATTTCACTGGATTTGACAACATCATTAGTCAGCGTTTGCAAAACAGCCTCGGACTGTAAGTCAAAGCCCAACGAATCCATTTTCCCTAAGAGTTTTCCTTGTCTAAAACGTACATCGGTCAGTATTGGGATTAACTTTTCTGAATCCCAAGTAAATGTTGGCCAGTGATGTAGCTGATGGATATACATTCTCCGCATGATTTGCGGTAAATATACATTGTAATCTCCGCAAGCACAAATTATTCTCCGTAAAATTTGCGGAGAATATTTGGTTTAATCTCCGCATCCTTTGGAGGGAACATTTATAATGAGTTGCGAATAATAACCCTGGCCGGATCGCGAAGAGTAACAGTGGTGTGATTGAGAATAGCCTTGGCGGCTTCCCTTCCCATTTTACAAAAATCGGAACTGATCACGGTAATACCGTTTTCAAGTACCTCCTTGATTGCGGTATCGTTATAAGAAATAAGACCGATGTCTTTTCCCAATTGCCAGTTCTTTATCTTCGCAATCTTAATGATATCCACGTCGTCTTTGTCATAGCGATCGAAGGTAATAAAGGCATCTCCTTTTTTTACCATCTTTTCCTCTACTCCGTGGATAACGGTGTGTTCTTTGTCGTATCGGGAGGCAAAGGTTTCGAATCCTTCGATAAGATCGTTGGAGTGCAGCGCTTCGGGGGGAGCTACCAACAGCAGCCGTTTATATTTTTCCAGTTGAGGCAATAATTCCGAGAGTGCGTTCTGGATGTCTGAGCGGTGATCCTGATATATGCTGGTATATTCACCTTCCAGTCCGCTTTCACGGTGGTCTATAATAATTCTTTTTTGTGGCGGTATTTTATTGAGTACAGCCATAGGGCTCTCCCTGAAAAAGGTGACAATGACAAAATGTGTATAGTTGTTCAGATTTTCTTCTATAAGTTTTTCGAATACCTTGAAATTGTGATGGTGAAAGAAGACTTCTACTTCGGCATGATCTCTTATGGTTTCCAGAAAAGAATGATATACCCGGTCTCGGAGAATATTCATTTTATCCAGAATTAGACATACCCTGTAGGGCAGGTGCTGTTTGATTCGTTTGAGATAGTATCCCTTGCGATATTCCGATTCTATAATCCCCTTTTCCGAGAGGTAATTAAGTCCTTTCAATGCGGTTTCCTTACTGATCTTCAGAGTACGGGTGAGCTGGTTGAGAGAGGGCAGGCGATCGTTGATGTCCAATTTTTCTTCCCCGATCAGAGTCATGATATAATCTACCAGTTGCATATACTTGAGGCGGTGAAGATTGACCGTATTATTTGATATGGAATGCGGAACTTCTTTCAAATGAGTAAGATTTACGGATTAGTCAATGATTTGCAAATTTATTGCTTTTGAGTATTCCAAGCAAAAAAATGATCAGACCAAACCAGAATAATTAATAAAATCACAATTTTTAAGACAAAAATTTGGCGATTACAATTTATTCATTTATCATTGCAATACAAAACAGACCACTCCAAACCAGACTAAAATTTTAAACTACACTCTAATAACACCATTTGAAAACCAATCAATTTATGAAACCGGAACTTTTATTCAAACAGATTTATCTCTCTGTTGGGAGATTAATGATTCTACCCTTTATTGTGATAGTTGTTTTCGCAATAGGGTGTGAAGAGCCTTCCTTTGAAAGGAACGAAAAGTTAAGTGGTAAAGATGCTATTACGCTAACTTCTCCTATACCCGGATATACGTTGGTATGGGAAGATAATTTCGATGGGTCTGCACTAGACAGCATCAGATGGAGGTATCGTACAGACTGTAAAAGTCAGAGTTGTCAGCGCCCTGAAAATGTAATGGTAGATAATGATACCCTGAAAATACTGTTAAAAGAGGAAAGCTATCAGAATAAGCCGTTTACCGGGGGAGGGATTATCACCAAGCAACCTGATAGTTATGGATATTACGAGATTAGTGCAAAAATGGATGACGGATTTGGTTGGCACGAGTCTTTTTGGGCGGTAGGAAGAAGTGGTTTTGACGATCCTAATCCTATATATGCCGATAGCACTGGAGCGCGAATAGAAATTGATTGTTTTGAACATTATGGAGATTTTGCCAATAATGTTTTTCGCTATGGAGCTATAGATTGGTCGACACTTAGAGGAACTTCATCGTCAAAAGGGTCGATAGGTGCCGGAGTGCACCAAGTTTCTTCAGATTTGTCTCAGGGATTTCATACTTATGGTTTTGAGTATACTCCCGATTATATCAATTTCTTTTTTGACGGGGATATATTAAAAACTATTGATATCCGTAGTGCTCCCCAACATGATATATACCTGTGGATTACCTCTATTGCAACCGAAGTAGGTGCAACAGATGGTGGTGCTATGGCTGTAGACTATGTTCGTGCCTATAATATTAGTCCAGCCCAATACGACATCAGGAAAGTGGAATTTCTACAATACCTAGATTCCTTGAGGGGACCACAGGAGTCTGAGGGTATTGACTTGTGGATTGAATCCGAAGACTTTGTGAATATCAATAACTGGACTGTAGAAAGAGACATAGATCACACGGTAGCCGTAAAGGGGTTTTCGAGTTTTGATGCTACTAGGGATTCTACTGACCTCACGGCTCGAACGGCTGTAGAAGTGGAAACTTCGGGAGTGTATAGATTATGGGTGCGTTCTAGAGATTTTGATACCCAACAGGGAGTAAGAAAATTTAAGGTTATTGTAAATGGAGAATCTTCACCCACAGAATTTGGTACACATGGGGAAGTGGGGTATGAATGGCAGTCAGGTGGAGATTTTACCCTCGAAGAAGGAATTAATATATTAGATATTTACGACAGTTCTCAATATTTTGCCAGATGTGATAGACTTCTGTTGACTACCGACCTGACTTTTCAGCCCGAGGGTATAGGAGGCTTTCAGAATGTTTCGCATATCAATCCATAAAAGGAATAAAATAAAAAGGATCAGCATAAGAATACACCGGTTAATCACAGACTAAAACTTTGAGGAATGAAAAAAGAATATTTACTGATAATTTTCGCATGTCTATGTGTGAGTGGTGTCTGGGGACAGGATATTGAGGTCTCCGGAACAATTACAAACATGGATGGCGAGCCTATCCCTTTTGCTAATATTGTAGAACGGGGTACCACAAATGGGACAGTGGCCAACTTGGATGGGCATTATTCCCTTACTGTCACTGCCGATGCGATACTGGTGTTTAGTTATATAGGGTACAGCAAACAGGAGGTTGAAGTAAATAGTAGGAATCGGATAGATATAACATTGGAGGAGGACGTAGCTGCTTTAGATGAAGTAGTGGTTGTCGGGTATGGTACACAGAAAAAAGCAAACCTTACGGGAGCAGTTACATCGGTTTCAGTAGATGAGGCAGAAGGTAGATCGTTGACTACTGTCGATCAATTATTACAAGGGAAAGTGGCCGGTATGGGAGTAGTCCAGAATTCGGGAAGACCCGGTGATGATATGGCGGAAATACGGATCAGAGGGGTGTCTTCGATAGACAATAACAATGAACCTTTGGTTATCATAGATGGCGTACAGGGTAGTCTGAACGATGTAAGTCCCTATGATATTGCTTCCATGTCGATACTTAAAGATGCAGCCTCGGCAGCCATCTATGGGTCAAGAGCCTCTGCTGGGGTTATTGTGATAGAAACCAAAAGTGGTGTGGATGATGGAGGTGGATTGAAAGTGGAATACAGTGGTACGCTTTCGCTGAGTCGAGCTACCCGTCTTCCTAAAACTGTAAATTCTTACACATATGCCTACTTGATTAATGAGGCTCGACAGAATGTAGGGCAGCCACCTGTGTATAGTGATGAAAGGGTTGAGTCGTTCAGATTGCAGGATGATCCGAGAAATCCTAATACTAATTGGTATGATGAATACTTCGGACAGGGACAGATGCAAAATCATTATGTAGCCCTTCGGGGAGGAAATAAAAATTACCGTTTTTCAAATTCCATAACATATAAAGATCAAGAAGGAATATTAATAGGAACCTCCGCAAAACGTATTTCGTTTAACAGTAATCTCTCAGGCTCTTTTTTTGATAAAAAATTAAATCTTAGGGTTGGGGTTGTAGGATACCGGGAAGGTGTAGAAGAACTCATTTCGCCGACAAACACGGTGATGGCTGAAATAGCGGGGATGACTCCGGTATCATTTGTACGTTCCATAGATAGTATTACGGGAAACCCGAATCTTTACGGGTACAATGCGAGATACCTGGCAGCAAACAGATTGGGAGGAGGTATCGATTCAAAATCGAATGGTATCATGTCGAGAGCATCTGCCGAGCTGGAGCCGGTTAGGAATCTGAAAGGAAAGATACTGGTTTCCAATAATAGGACTACCAATGATTATGTAAACCTGTCGCCGGAGTTCTATACAGCCGGAGACTTTTTGGAAGGGGCTATCAATAAGCGGCAGTCCTCTTTGGAAAAACGTTTTTCTGAACGAAACCTGAATACACTTTTGCTTTCCCTTGATTATGCTCTTGATATAGGCAAGCACAATTTTCAGATTATGCTTGCTCACGAAAAGCAGGAAGTAAGCTATAAACGGGATGATGGATCGGTACGGGAATTATCCAGTAATGCACCGATATTTAATTACGGAGATCCTACTACTCTCTATTTGAACAGTATGGCCTATGAATATGCTACGTCTTCATATTTTGGCAGATTAAATTATAGTTATGACGACAAGTATTTACTAGAGTTGAATTTCAGAAGGGATGGCTCTTCCCGATTTTCTGGTCCAAACCGCTGGGGAAACTTTCCTTCGGTTTCAGCCGCTTGGAGAGTGAGCCAGGAAGATTTTTTCAATAAGTGGAATTTCGTAAACTTAAAGCTCAGAGCATCGTGGGGACGTTTAGGAAATCAGAACATATGGTCTCAATACGCTTTTGCTGATCAGATGAGCGGACAGGAATATTACGCTTTCGGGAACAGCATTGTTCCTGGGAGGGGAACGGTACTTCTGGCCAACCAAGAGACACGGTGGGAAACTACAGAGCAGATAAATTTCGGACTTGACTTGGTTCTGTGGAATCGCTTTAGCCTGCAGGCTGATATTTTTAAGAAAAAAACATATGATATCCTTGCACGTGTAACCATCCCTCCGTCACTCGGGGTGAGTTCATTGCCTTATCAGAATATAGGTACTATGATCAACAAAGGAATAGAACTTACCATAGGATATAGTTCTCCCCATAGTAAGGACAAGTTAAATTATAGTATTTCTGGAAATTTGACCTTTCTCAATAACGAGCTGACCGATCTCGGCGGATTGTCATTTGTAGATCATACTGACAACACAAGAAGTGTGACAGGACATCCTTTTTCATCATTTTATGGTTATAAAGTTGAAAGAATTTATCAGGTATCAGATTTTGTATGGCAACACGACAGTGACCCAGCAATACCTCATACCGAACGCGAATATGTGTTAAAGGAAGGCTATCCCGATCAGTCCAATTTGATGGATACACCAGCACCAGGAGATATTAAAATGGCTGATACCAATGAAGATGGAACAGTGACTCCTGACGATCGTGTACTTATAGGAAATCCCTTACCTAAATTGCAATACGGATTTAGTGTCGATTTGTCTTATAAACGATTTAGCCTAAATATCATAGGTCATGGAGTTCAGGGACAGGATGCCTACATGAATGGCAAACTGATTTCTCCCTTTTTCAATACTAATGGCCCTTTACGCACGGAGATTGTGGAGAAACGATGGACTTATGAAAATCCTTCTAATCAATATCAACGCTTGTATGTCGATAAGACAAGAGATGCCCTTGTGACCAGTTATAATATTTACAACGCATCGTTTTTTAGGCTTAAAAGTGTTCAACTTGGATATGACTTACCTGAAAAACTGGTAAAACATTTTGATCTAAACCGTTGCAGGATTTTTCTGAATGGAGAGAACCTGTTGTTGATTAGCCCGTTTATTGAGGGTTTTGATCCGGAGCGGAGCTACACCAGAATGACTGCTGCCTTTCACCCGCAAATAGCAAGTCTTTCCTTAGGTCTAAATCTTAATTTTTAGAAGTTATGAAACAGATATTTATTAAAAGTTGGGTTGCAGTTATGTTTCTGGTTCTTGGCTCAGCCTGTGACGACCAGTTTCTGGACAGGGAACCTATAGATTTTCTGTCCCCCGATAATTTTAGTACTGAAAGAGACATACAGGAAGCAGTAAACGGAATCTACAAAGCTTATATATCAAACTTAGAGGAACCTATTTATACAGATTTTATAACAGATAATGGGTATTATGTGGATTATCAATTATTGTGGACAGGTAATTTCAACAACGAAACGAAACAGGTTGTAGATAAATGGTCACGAAATTATAGAGTTATTCTTAGAGCCAATACAGTATTGCATTATATCGATGAAGTGGTGATGTCGCAACAGAGCTATGATCAGTTTAAGGGAGAAGCCCTTTTCTTAAGAGCACTTGCCTATTTCGACCTGTCCTTTTTCTACGGAGATGTTCCGCTTCGTCTTGAACCCGAAGGACTTGATGAAGCAGATAAGCCATTAACTTCTCACGCTGATATTGTTCAAATGGTATTAGACGATTTAGAAATAGCCTCAGAAATTCTTCCTCCCAGTTATTCTGCCGACAATAGAGGGAGAGCCACAAAGGGAGCCGCACTTGCCATAAAAGCTCGTGTGTTGTTATTTAATCATCGTTACGGAGAGGCAGCAGATTATTGCAGGAAGGTAAGAGAATTGGGGGTATATGAGATTATGTCTACTTACTCTTCCCTTTTTCTACCTGAAGGTGAGGTAGATAATAAGGAAGTTATTTTCGATATGCAATTCGAGAAGGATGCTGCGCAGTTCGGATTGTCAAATATATGGTACACGCGCTTTCGTTCGTGGAGCGGGTATCAGGTAGATCACAATTTGTATGAAGAGTTTTATTCTACCAACGGATTGTCTATTAATAATCCGGATAACGAACTGTACGACCCATCGATAAGACCAACCGGTCTTGCGGCTCCATCCAATTACATCAAGGAAGGTGGATATGACAATCGTTTTCAGAATCGGGATCCCCGTCTGTATTACTCCCTTGTTTTTCCGTATTCGATAAGAGATTATCACCTGACAACAGGAGAACCAATTGTCTACTATCCTTCTCAGCAAGCATCAGCCAATTTTACCAGTTTCAAGGTGAGAAAATACGTGGATTTTTCCGATAATGGAATCAATAATATATCTGGGGTAAATCCAGTAATCATTCGTTATGCCGATGTGTTACTTATGGAAGCAGAAGCCCTAGTAGAGCAAGGGGGCTATGATGAAGCTGAGGTATATAATTTGATCAATCAGGTTCGTCAGCGTCCCGATGTAATGATGCCAAAGGTTGAAGATGTAGAAGGGGTGGGGTTGTCCCCTGAAGCACTGATTGATGTAATTCGTCATGAACGACGGGTAGAACTTGCTTTTGAGGGATTGCGGATATTCGATATTATGCGTTGGGAAATCGGGGAGCAGGCCTTTGGAGACTTGCGAGGTTTCAAGCCGGGAAAACTTTCGCCTAGAACAAATAATATGGAGTATGAGGTATATACCGTACTCCAACGTTCATTCGATGCTTCAAAATCGTATCAATGGCCTATTCCGAAAGCAGAACTGGATGCCAATAAGGCCATAGGCCAATAGAAATGTATTAACAAAACTAACCAGATTATCACCTTAAAATATGGAATGGATAAAACAATGTAAATTACTTGTTCTTTTATTCGGGATATTCCTGTTAGGAGCATGTAAAAAAGAAACTGATCAGGAGGAAATTATCGCAGAAACATTGGATATCAATGTGAGTTTTGCGATTAAGCCTGAACCTGAAACTGTATTTTTTTTCCAGTTGTATTATACCGAAGAGGAAAACGAGCCTTTCTACCAACGAAACCCAGACGTGGTGTTTGAGCGGATATTGACAGCGACGGATATTGAAGATGGCTTTACATTGCCTATTGAAGGTCTGGACCGGAACAGATTTGCGTATGTGACTGCCTTTGCCGATATAGACGGTAATGAGATGTTGAGCGAAGGAGATGTGGCAACATGCTATTTCGAACATAGTCTGAGAGAAGTGATGAAAGGTAATGCCCAAGCCAGCAATGTATCTCATCGCGAGTTTCTTACCGTTGAAATGAGTGAAGTATACACTGCACTGGTTCCATTTCAGGCTGCATTTGAATTTCCTATTCCTCCTGTGGTCGAAACGGTACTGAAATTTAACCTGTATTATGCAGATGCAGAGGAAGCCACTTTTTTTGAACGTGAACCCGATGCTGTTGTGACAAGAGTGTTGAGTGGAGAAGACATCGCAAATGGCTTCACTTTATCGTTGGATAATGTAGAGGACCGCTCTTATGTTTATGCCACTACTTACCTTGATATTGACGGTAACGGGGAGTTGAATCATGGTGATATAGCTATGGGCTACCAGGCAAAAGCGTTGAGTGAAATCATGACTGGTGAAGTACAGGCAGACAATATGGCTGGAGTAGAACAAACTACCTGGTCTATGGAAGCGTGGTTTATAGATGAAGACGAACCAGCGACGGATATTGATGGCAATGTATACAACACTGTAGTTATCGGAGATAAGGAATGGATGGTGGAGAACCTTAAAGTAACCCGGTACAGGAACGGTGCACTGATTTCTACCGGACTCTCTGCCGTCGAATGGTCGGCTACATATAGCAATGGACGTTTGGGGGCGTATGCCGTGTATCCATTTGAAGATGTAGCCAATATTGATTCGGAAGAACAGATGATAGCTGAATATGGACTGTTGTATAATGGTTTTGCCGTTATGGACGAGAGGGGGCTAGCACCTGCCGGTTGGCGAGTGGCTACTGATGAGGATCTTAAGGATTTGGAACAGGCGATAGGCTTTACAGAGGCTCAGACAGATGCTACGGGTTGGAGAGGTGTAGGAGGTCTTATGCTGCGCAGTGAGACAGACTGGCCTGTAAATCCCGGTACAGATGATCTTGGTTTTAAGGCCTTACCAGCCGGCGGAAGGGATGTAAATGGGAATTTCAACAATTTCAATAACAGAGCTTATTTCTGGACATCCTCTCCCAATGAAACAACTCCTTTGACGCAAAATTATAGACGGATATTAGAGGATACGCGAACCGAACATATCCATAGAAGTATTATTAGCAATCGCGAAGGGTATTCTATACGGTGTGTGCGAGATAAACTATAAATTAGAAGAGTCTGATTCATGAAAAGTATTTGGTTCAAACGGAGCTTGTTATTATCGTATTTCATACTGTTGGGCATTGTAGTTCGAGCACAGGGAGTACTGGGTGAAGAACAATTGCCACTCGACGGGTACTGGGCATTCAAAACTATTGAAACATTGGAGGATGCTCCTCCTTTGGCTCATCCGGATTCCCTCTGGCAAAATAGTGATTCCCTGATGGTTCCCGGTAACTGGGATACCGAACCCGTTTATGCACAATACAGGGGGATGGGGATGTACCGCAGGGATATTAAGGTTCCTGCGATGTGGGAGGGAGATATTATCCGCCTTCATTTTGAGGCGGTATATGAAACGGCCCGCGTATATGTGAACGGACGATACGTAGGAAGCCATCAGGGTGGCTATACACCATTTGAATTTCGGGTGGAAGACCTGTTGAAAATAGGTGAAAACAACGTGATTGCCGTAGTAGCTGATAACCGCTATAGAAGAGGTGCGTGGTGGCCGTGGGGAGGTATCAGCAGGAAGGTGTATTTAATGAGGAATAAACCCGTCCGGGTGAACCGGTTATTGGTTACGCCTGTAGTAGACCTACAGTCAAAGAAAGGTGAAGTAGGGATATCTTATCGTTTGGAGAACAATGCTTCATTTGAAACAGATGTAGAGGTTTCCGTAAAAATATTTGCCGATAATCAATATACATCGGTTATCGCGGATACCAGCTATACGGTGACTATTGCAGATGAACGGTCTGTTAAAAAGAAATTCAGTCTGGCATTGCCCGGTACCGTAAAGTTATGGCATATTGATCATCCTGAACTGTACGGTTGTGAAATCACTTTAAACAAAAACGGAGAGCAACTGCACCGGAAACGCAGTGCTTTTGGTTTTCGAAAAATAGAGATTCGAGAGCAGCAGTTGCTGTTGAACGGAGAACCGATAAAACTGGCAGGTTTCAACCGTGTACACGATCATCGTGCCGTGGGAAATACCGAGCCGTTATGGCTTATTAAAAAAGACCTGGACCACATGAAAAGCCTGGGGTGCAACATGACACGAATGATGCATGCACCCTTATCTCCTGAGCTTCTGGCATATGCCGATAAAATAGGGATGCTGATCATCGGTGAGATCCCGGTTTGGGGTATTGAAGACCCGCAGGCTTTTGAGAACAATTCGCTCACAAAACACTGGCTTCGGGAAATGATAGAGCGGGACTATAATCATCCTTCGGTGATAGGGTGGAGCATGGGTAACGAGTTAGCAGCAGACCGGAAAGACCGGACACAGTTGTCTATGAGTAGGGAACAGTCACAATACGTTATCTCCATGATGAGATACGTACGGGAAAAACTGGACAGTACGCGTTTACTGACATATGTTTCATTTACCTCTTTCAGAGACAACGATCCAGAAACGGAGCCTGCCAGATATGCGGATATGCTCTGTTTTAACAGCTATGGCGATTTTGTGGAGGCAGCGCAAAAAATACACCGGCGCTGGCCTGATAAACTCATGCTGATTACCGAATTCGGCCAAGGGCAACTGGGACATCATCTTGATGGCAGGTTGGATGAACGCCTTGCTGATAGATTGGATCGTGTTGCAACTTTGCCTTATGTTGCCGGAGCGTCCCTTTGGACGTACAACGATTATCGTAGTGATTATAAGGGTACGCCACTTGGTGGTGACCGTACTTGGGGTGTAGTTGACGTATGGCGTAGGCATAAAAGAGCGGTAAAACAGATTAGTGAAGCATTTGCACCCATTGCAGGACTGGATGCAGATTGGGATGCAGTCCGCAACAAGGTTACGGCGACCATCCGTCCGCGGGTAAAAGAAGCTCTTCCGTCTTATGTGTTACGGGGTTATAAACTGCAATTGCAGGTTTATGATAAAAATGGCATGGAGCAAAGCAAAGAGGTTACGGTATTGAAGGATATCCATCCGGGTGATGCCGGTGTGTCTCATACCTTTTCCCGGTTCAGGAAGTCGGGAAATGCTTCGCATATAAAATTGAGTTTGACCACCCCTACTAATCACGAAGTTTACAAACGTATCGTTTATAAAGATGTTCCTGATCGCCCCGGGATTGAACGGGTATTGGCGTCCGATTCGGTGGCGAGGTTGTATTTTAAACCTGTTCTTCCAGATAATGAAATTGTAGTGGCATTGCCTGGTGGAGATACCATCAGGACCATAGCCCCTTATACGGATATTTCCAGAAAGCAATGGTCTGGAAACGGAGAAGTACGGCTGTATGCCGCCAATCATAAAGGAAAAAGTAAAGCACTAATATATGAGCTGAAATTTTCGGGTTTGGCACTGCCTCCGGTGATCCGCAAGGTGATGCAGGTGGCAGATGGAATTGTCGTGGGATATGAAGTACGGCAAAAAGACAGCCATTACCGTATACAATATCGGTCGGTAAAAGCTCCTGAAAATATTTTTGAGATCGGGACAAGCCTGGAGGGATCCACTAAGATAAAGATGACAGATCCGGCCGGTTATGAGGTGAGGATCAGGGAAGAAAACCAAGATATGAAAAGCCAATGGTCACCCTGGAAAACCGTGGAAGCAAAAAATACGATCTGAAACAGGTAAATATGATTGTTAAAAGCATGAAATATACGATAGTATTATCGGCCGTGGTGATGATATGCAATGCCGGTTATAGCCAAAAAGGGACTGAGGAAAATAAACCGAATATCATTGTCATTCTGGCAGATGACCTGGGAAATAATGATGTTGGGTTTAACGGGTGTAAAGACATACCGACCCCAAATATAGACCGTATTGCAAGTGAGGGAGTTAGATTTTCGCAAGGTTATGTCACTTTTGCCGTTTGCGGGCCGAGCCGGGCCGGATTAATTACGGGCAGGTATCAGGACAGGTTTGGTTTTGCCCGTACTCCTGTTTTTGCACCAAGTGACCCGGAAATGGGGTTGCCGCGGTCTGAGCAGACCATGGCAGAGATGCTGAAAACAGCCGGATACCGGACGATGCTGGCGGGTAAGTGGCATGTAGGGGCGCATGCCGAGGTACATCATCCCAATAAACGGGGATTTGACGAGTTTTTTGGTTTTCTGGCCGGAGGACATCGCTATTTTCCGGAAGATTGGACCATACCTACGGCATATGAGGCAGAGGGGAACGAGGAGCATGGGTACAGGACCATATTACAGCATAACGGCCGGATAGTAGAAAACGAGAAGGAGTACCTCACCGACGCGCTTTCACGTGAAGCCGTAAACTTTGTAAAAAAAAATAAAGAACAACCGTTTTTCCTTTATCTGGCGTACAATGCACCTCATACCCCTTTGCAAGCTACCGATAAGTATCTCGATCGTTTCAGGTATATAGCAGACGAAAAAAGACGTATTTATGCGGCAATGGTCAGTGCCATGGATGATGGAATCGGCCGTGTACTGGATCAACTGGAAGCATCGGGCATGGCCGAAAACACCGTGGTGTTTTTCCTGTCAGACAACGGAGGGCCGCAGCCGGTGAACGGTTCTGACAACGGTGTCCTGAGAGGAGGGAAGTCTTCCTGGTATGAAGGAGGGATCCGGGTACCCTTTGCCATGCGATGGCCCCGAAAGGTAAAGCCGGGACAAGTATGCGACCTACCGGTTATTTCACTGGATATTTTTGCTACGCTTGTTGCCAATATCGGCCAATCGGTAGAGGTGCGAAATAAACTGGATGGTATAGATTTAATACCTGTAATTACTGGGCAGAAGGAATCAGTTCCTGAAAGGACATTGTTTTGGAGTATGTACGACAGAAATCTCTATGTAGCCCGTAACGGGAACGGTGCCTTCAAGATCTTGACCAAGCCCAATGGGAATGAACTTTACAATCTGGATAAGGATATTTCAGAAAAAAACAACTTACTGAAAGATAATAAGGATAAAAAAGTATATGAAAGCCTTATAAACGAATTGGAAACCTGGAAAAAAGAAATGCGGAAACCGGCATTTTTGGGCTTGGGACAGGTAAAAGAATATTGGAAGTGGAAAAGAGGAGAAAAGGAAAATAAATAAGTGATGATGAGTAAACGACAATACATCTTGTTTTTTTTGTCTGGACTGGTCTTGTTTGTTGGAACCATTGCCCAGGCACAAGACAATAGTGATATAGATAAAATAGCTGCATCTCAGGCGGGTAGTTCTCCCTTGTTGTTTACTGTGCCCGACGACAAAGTTCCACCTGTGGTTCCCGGAAGTTTTTTTGATGATAATGAATGCAAGGTGAGATTGGGCATCCCGAACTTGCTTTATAAGGCCAAAAGTGGAGAAGAGATCACCGTAGCCTTTATTGGCGGAAGCATTACCCAAAGCAGGGATAGCTATCGGATGCAGACAGCCCGGTATATGCAAAACCGTTTTCCAAAAGCTACTTGCAACTGGGTGAATGCCGGAGTATCAGGCACGGGAACAGATTTGGGAGCGTTTCGTATCGGGGAGCAGGTGCTTTGCTATCAGCCTGACCTGATCTTTATTGAGTTTGCCGTCAATGGTGCCTATAAGCCCGGAATGGAAGGTATGGTACGCCAGATTATCAGGGCAAATCCTCATACTGATATTATTCTCATCTATACCATTCAAAACGGTCAGACTGCGGTATATCAGGGAGGTGGAGTTCCCGATAACATTCAGGGTTTAGAACATATTGCCGAACATTATGGCCTACCTTCAATACATCTTGGAATGGAACCTGCCGCATTGGAAGCACAGGATAAGCTCGTCTGGAAAAGTCAGAAGCCGGAGGTTGGGGATCGAATACGGTTTTCAAGAGACGGTATTCATCCGACCAAAGCTGGTGGTGATCTGTATGCTGCTGCCATAGCGCGGGCAATAGAAAAGATGTACAATGCAGGAACTGCGATGCCTCACGATTTACCAGCTCCGTTAATTACCGATGCATGGGAAGATGCCAGGATGTACGATCCGAAGCAAATTGCGGTATTCGATACGGATTGGAAATCGTTGGAGACCAAAGAATCAGCTCTCAAACAGTTTCAGGGATGGTTTGATGAGGTAGTAACTGCTGGCAAACCGGGAGCATCCTTTACTTTTTTCTTCGAGGGTGACCGGTTTGGTTTTTTCGACATCGGTGGCCCCGAAGTAGGGCAGCTTTCCGTGTGGATAAATGATAGACCTATAGGTGTAAAGAAAATAGCAGAACGAGGATACCGATTGTGGGAGGTTAGTAGCACGGAAACCGATACTGTACTGAACCGGTTCAACCGGTATTGCAATAATAGATACAGGGGTCAATATGATGTTATTCAGTTACAGCCCGGAAGACATAAGGTTAGCTTGAAAATCTCACCTGCACAGGCAAATAAGAGGGAAATATTAGGTTTCGGTCGGTTGGAAGACATCACCGAAAATCCGGAAAAATACGATCGGTCTGTAATCTATCTCGGCAAGATCTTGCTTCGCGGAAGGCCCCTCAGTGAAAAGGATTGGTAAGGACATATAAGGCTGTCAATTTGGGCAATTTTTGGATGTAACTTTTTAGGTGTAAAAGGAATGAATAAGGAAATGGAATTACCGACCATAATATCTTGATCTAAAACGGCATCTTTGAAGATACGGGGTAATGAAGAAAGTAAACTAATTAGTAAAAACTTCAAAACAATAATATTATGAAAACAATCAAACTGAAAAAAATGGTATTCACTGGATTGGTAATGGTTTTATGTACTATCGGGTTTACAGCTCAGGCACAGGAAAAAACCTATGCAGACAAATGGGCAAAAAATGAAACAGATCGCTATGTTCAGGATCTGGGCTTGACAGAGGAACAGGCCGGAAAAGTACATAAAATCTTATTGGCCACGGCCAAGAAAGCGGAAGAGATCAAGGAAACGAAAACTGGAGATACACAGAAGAAAGCAATATGGCAAAACAATAAGGAACGGCTTAAAATGGTCAATGAGGTATTGACACCGGAACAACAGCAAAAGCTCAAGGAATCAAGGAAAAAGAAATAGGAGATGGCTTCTAGTTTGTTTGCAATAAATACAGGAGATGGCGCTCAGTGGTATTCCTGAACGGAATGAGGTTATATTATGGATAAAATGTATTACAAGATATTGTTTCTTTTTGCTCTGTTACAGTTTACAGCTTTTAATGTATTTGCTCTGCAAAAAAATCCCAATATCCTATGGATAATAGCCGATGACTTGGGAAATGACTTAGGTTGTTACGGCAATATGGATGTGTATACGCCCAATCTGGACAGGTTGGCTGCCGAAGGCATACGTTTTACGAATGCGTATGCGACAGCCCCGGTATGCTCTCCGAGCCGGTCGTCGCTGATAACAGGGATGTACCCCGTTAGTATTAACAGCCTGAATCATCGCACCTTGGATAAAAAACCGTTACCAAGAGGAATAGCACCTATAACTGCTTATTTCAGGAAGGAAGGTTACTTCTGTACTAATGCTGACGAATACCGGGAAAAAGGTAAGGAAGATTATAATTTTGATACGGAATACATTTATGACGGGATCGACTGGGATGAAAGGCAGCCTGATCAACCTTTCTTTGCCCAGATTCAGATCTTTGAACCGCACCGGCCATTCGTTTCTGATACCGAACATCCGGTAGATCCGGATATGGTACAAGTTCCACCGTATTACCCCGATCATCCTCTGATCCGGAAAGATTGGGCGATGTACCTCGAAAGTATTCAGGTACTCGACAAAAAAGTAGGTGCTGTATTGGACTGGTTAGAGGAAGAGGGACTGATAGACGAGACGGTTATTTTCTTTTTTGGGGACCACGGAAGGCCCCACTTGCGGGATAAACAATTTTTGTACGAAGGGGGGCTCCGGACACCGTTGATTGCCCGTTTTCCTCCCGGAATGGCAGAAAAGGGAGTAGTGGAAAACCTAGTGAGTTTGATTGACGTATCTGCCACATCCCTGGCTTTGGCAGGTGTAGTGCTGCCACCTCACCTTCAAGGAAAACCTTTTTTTGGAGATGACAAGGAGATACGGAAATATGTTTACGGGTTTCGGCAGCGTATGGGAGATGCCGTAGACGATTCAAGGAGTATTACTGACGGGAGGTATAAGTTGATTTGGAACCGGATGCCGGAAGTTCCCTGGATGCAGCTCAGCAGCTATAAAAAGACATCGTATCCGGCATTTTCACTTTATCAATACCTTTATGAAAAAGGAGAATTGGGGATTCCGTTCAACTTATTCATGGCTGAGTATAAACCCGAAATCGAGTTATATGATTTGAAGGATGATCCCTACGAGTTAAAAAATCTCGCGAATACCGATCTGTTTCAAATTATTGGTAAACAACTCTTTCAAACCCTAAAAAACAAGATAACGGCGTTAGAGCATGGAAAAGAAACGGAATCACCCGAGACCGCCGAAAAAGGGGTGAAGTCCGGAAGGAGTTACGGGCAGTTGAAACTGGAGAAAATGGGTTTGCCCAAAGAAGCTAATCCCAGCCAGATGGTAAAGTATTGGGAAAAGGAATTATTGAATAAGTAAAAGAATAATCACATGTTTCAATTGCGTAGTCAAATAAAGGTTCTGTTATGTCTTGGAGGTACCAGCCTGCTTTTTTACGCCTGTGGTACGAAGACAGAAAATCTGCTTTTCATCAGCCCTGACGCTACAGTTCGTGTTGAAATAGCACTTGATAGTACAGGATATTACAGGCTGAATGTATCTAAAAAGGATTTTGCTTTTGTAGAAAATGGCAAGTTGGGCTTATCGCTTCAAGGGCAAGATAGCCTTTTTACTTCCTTGGTAGAAACAAAAGGGCCTTTTGACAAAGCAGAAGTAGTTGATGAAATGGGGATAAGCGGTCCGGTGGAACGGCATTGGAATGAATATATACTGGAATTTAGCCAAGGTGAGCAAATAACGTTACGTGTTTTTGATGAAGGGATAGCCTATCGGTATGTATTTGATAGTGGACAAGCTACAAGCCACGTGTTGGGAGAGGAATCTTCTTGGGGTATTCCGGCACAGACAAAAGTATGGTTCTTTGAGAGAGACAACGATTGGAAACTGAAATCTTATGCTGGCGAATGGCAGTGGACAACAATAGAACAATTGCGAACGGTTTCAGAAACAGGTAACATACAAGGAAAGCCATTGGTTTTTGAATACCAAAATGGAACGTATGGCCTTCTGGCAGAAGCTGGATTGTTTAATTACAGTGGGATGCGTTTCGAGGCTTTACCGGGAAACAGGATAAAAGCTAATTTCTCTGAGGGGGATAAAGGGTTTATTGTTAAAGGCACTGTTCTCTCGCCCTGGAGGGTTGCATTTGTTGCGGATGGTCTCAACCAACTGATCCATCAGCAAACGATTATTACTTCCTTAAATCCGGAGCCGGATGCAGCGTTGTTTGCGGACAGAAGCTGGATCAAGCCAGGACGCTCTGTTTGGAGCTGGTGGTCAAATTTTACAGGTACCCCCGAACTGCAAAAGCAGATGGTCGATTATGCCAAGGAATTAGGTTTTGAACATAATCTTATCGATGCGAATTGGGAAAAGTGGCCGGACAAATGGACTGCTTTGAAAGAGGTCTGTCGCTATGGGAAAGAAAACGAAGTAATTACATGGGTGTGGAAGCATTCTGATGAATTAAATTTTTCCGAAAACGACTACCAGATGATGCAGGCTTTTATGGATAGCTTGAAAGTTTCCGGCGTGGGAGGAATAAAGGTGGATTTTATGGATGGGGAGCGTAAAAGTCTGATCGATTTTGATGAAGCGGTACTTCGTCATGCTGCGGAACGAAAGCTGATGGTTAACTTTCACGGTGTACAAACCGCAACTGGAGAAATTAAAAGATACCCGAATGAGCTTACCCGTGAAGGGATCCGGGGCTTGGAGTTAAATACACATCCCGAAGGCCCGATCACAGCTTCACATAATGCGGCATTGCCTTTCACGCGATTTATACTGGGACATGGTGATTATACACCGCTGACATTTACAGCTACTGGAGAAACCACCTGGGCACATCAGTTGGCTACATTGGTCCTGTTTACATCGCCTGTCCAGATCATTGCAGAAAATCCTGAAATCCTGTTGAAACACCCTGCAGTAAAAGATGCTCTGCCATTGATCAAACAGATACCGACGGTATGGGATGAGACTGTTGTTTTACCGGGAAGCAAAATAGGGGAATTGGCAGTCATAGCGAGAAGAAAAGACCATGACTGGTATATCGGCGTATTGAACGGAGGAGAAAAGAAGACGGTGGAAATCGATCTTACTCTTCTCAACACTGCGGTTGGAGAGGCTGTTTTATACAGGGATGCTACGGAACGTATAGCCAATCCCATAAGCAGGGAATACAATGCCAAAGACAGGCATTACAGTGCGGTCATTACGCCATTTGTAATGGAGAAAAAACAAATATCCGGCAACAAAATAACGATAAATATTGAAAAAAACGGAGGAGCGGTATTGCTCGTTCGCAGATAATTTACAGATATGGAAACCAGGCATAAAACTGAACATAAAGAAATACATCACAAAAGATTACTGATGGGATTAATATTCGCCGTTATGGGCGGTATGATAGGGCTTCATGCAGTCCAGGCACAGGACAAAATTGTCAAGGCTGCCGATTTCGGTGCAATACCTGACGACGGGAAATGCGATATGGTAGCTATAAAAAAAGCACTGGATCATGCCAAAACGGTAAAAGCAGGAGCGTTGCTGCTGGAAGCAGGAACGTATGATTTATTTGTAGGCGATGCCTCCGGGAAAATGGCTATCGATATCACCGGGATGAACGATTTTACCCTGAAAGGTGGTATAGATGACAAGGGAGATCCCGCGACCACTTTTCTACGCCATTACGATTTTAAAAATGATATGTACGGCAAACCTATCCTATCTGTACGACGGAGTAAACATTTTGGTCTGCAGAACGTTATTTTCGACAATAGCCCGAGATATTCCACGGCAGGGGAAGTTATCGCTACGGACGGGAATACGGTTACGTTAAAGGTGTTTGAAGGAAACCCCGTCATAGACGGAACATTGTTTTATACGAGCAATATCTGGGACCTCGCTTCGAAAACCCTGAAAAAGGTGGAAAGCCCGACTTATGGCGGTGATGTGAATAAGAGAAAAAAAGAATATACCTGGCATGTACAGGGGAATCCGGAACAGCGTATTATGACGTTGAATTCTCCGCGGGTTGCTGCTATGGTGGAGGTCGGTGACGGACTGAGCTGGAACTTTTCGTATAAGGGAATACAGGTAAATTTCTATATGTGCGATGACCTTTCGGTAGAAAATGTATGGACTTACAATGCGATCGGGTTCTGTATGAGGGCCGAGGCTTGTGAAAATATTACCGCCAGGAAAGTTAAGGTGATAGCTCCGGATAATCAGTTGACCGTAGGATCCAGAGACGGATGGAAACTATATGCCTGTCGAGGTAAGATCGTGATGGATGGGCTATATATGGAAGGAGTACGTTGGGACGGACAGAATGTTCACGGCTCTTTTCTCTGGCCACACCGGGTTATGGATGGGCATACGGTATGGTTGAAGAAGAAAAAGGGAGCGGCTTTTCCCATACCGGAAGGTTCCCGAATCGGTTTCTGGAATGGTTCGGAGGAAGTCTTGTGTACCGTGCGTAAAGCCGTTATGAAGCCTACGGAAAGTGGAGATCGAGGTTTTCTTGTGACTTTTGAGGAGAAAATACCAGACTTCATTAACGACGAAACTCTCTGCCAGATATACGGGTGGAATATTGACGATTATACCCTGAGCAACTCTGTATTCAGGAATATTGCGGGATGTGCCAGTTTGATCAGGAATACCAATGTTACCATTGTAAATAACACTTTTGATCATATTATGTATCCCGCGATCATGATAGGAGCAGCCATAAATGAAGGAGAAGGGACGGTACCTAAAAATGTGAGGATAGAACACAATAAAATATCTCATTCGGGCTGGATGTCTCGGCACGGGATTACTGGTGCGATTGGAATACGCAATCAGGAAGAAGGGGAGGGGCTGATCTTTTTTGATAGGGAAAAGGCGTTGGAGAAATTGAACAAGACATCTCCCCCGATAACAAATATTCAGGTCATAGGAAATACAATAACACATGGAGAAAAAGGTATCGTAGCCAGTGGGACACTCAATCTCCTTATCAAGGAAAATGTATTCCGACAGGTAAAGGAGACCATTGTTGCCGACCAGGAGAGCAATTCTGGAGTACTTGTAATAGATAATGAGTAAAACAGGATCACACCCATAAGGAAGTAATCGAAGTCCAGATAATCACCGTGAAATGAATTAATATATCCAAAAAATGAAAAAACAAATATGTCAGATTGTAGCAGTATTAAATGTGGGGATTGTACTACTCTTTCTTGGAAGTTGTAATTCAAAGTTGAGAGAAACACCTAACTCTGATTCCACACTTCCGAATATTGTAATTATAAATATGGATGACTTAGGATATGGCGATCTTGGAGCTTACGGAGCGGAAGGAATACCAACCCCGAATATGGATTACCTTATAGAAAACGGCATTCGTTTTACCAATGGGTATGCCACCTCTTCAACCTGTACTCCGAGTAGGTATGCCTTGCTTACAGGAGTATATCCCTGGAGAAACAGTGATGCAAAGATCCTGCCTGGAACAGCTCCGCTTATTATTGATACCAACCAGCAAACTTTGCCCAAGATGCTTAAAAAGGCAGGATACTATACAGGAATTATAGGGAAATGGCATTTGGGGCTGGGAACAGGACAGGTAGATTGGAATGAACATATAAGTCCCGGACCTAATGAAGTTGGGTTTGACGAAGCTTTTATAATGGCCGCAACTCAGGATCGTGTACCCACGGTATACATAGAGAATGGCAAGGTGGTAGGGCTGGAATCGGATGATCCTATTCAGGTGAGTTACGAACATAATTTTGAGGGTGAACCTACTGGGCTCGACAATCCGGAATTACTGAAAATGAAGTGGCATCACGGACATAATCAGAGTATCGTAAACGGTATTCCCAGAATAGGTTATATGAAAGGCGGTGAGTCTGCAAAATGGGTAGACGAGGAGATGGCAGACACTTTTCTTGCCCAGGCGCAGTCCTTTGTACGGGAAAAAAAATCACCCTTTTTTCTCTATTACGCGATGCAACAGCCTCATGTGCCTCGAACACCACATCCCAGATTTGTAGGGGAAACGGATATGGGTTCCCGGGGAGATGTCATTGTGGAAGCAGATGCCTGTATAGGTACACTTGTTAAAACACTGGAAGAAGAAGGTTTATTGGAAAGTACATTAATCATTTTTACAAGTGACAATGGTCCTGTGCTAAATGATGGGTACTATGATGAGGCTGTGGAAAAGGCAGGTGATCATCGTCCGGGAGGTCCGTTGAGAGGTGGAAAATACAGTATATATGAAGCTGGGTTCCGGATTCCATTCGCCGTTTATTGGAAAGGGAAAATTAAACCTCAGGTGTCCGATGCTATAGTCTGCCAGGTAGATTTACTGGCTTCATTGGCAAAATTTACGGGTCAGAATGTTACTGAAACTGATAGCAAGGATATCATGGATGTATTTCTCGGTAAAAGCAATAAAGGCCGGGAAAGCCTTATCCTGGAAGGGACATCACGAACTATCCTCAGGAACGGAGATTGGGTGATGATTCCTCCGTATCCAGGGGAAGCAGTTCAAAAACAGGTGAATATTGAAATGGGAATCTCGAAATCCTATCAGTTGTATAATCTTGCAGAAGATCCGGGTGAACAGCATAACCTTGCAGAAAAACATCCAGATAAACTAAAAGCAATGCAGGAAAAGTATAGGGAGCTCAGAGGAAAATCCGATAGTAAAATACAGGAACTTAAATTACATTGAGATAAATAAAATTATGTTATGATAAAGAAAGGTCATGAATTAAAAAGGGCATTAAAATCTGAGGTTCATCACACGGAGCTCGCTGTTATAGGCGGTGGACTTTCCGGGCTGTGTGCGGCCATTACGGCGGCGCGGAAGGGTGTTAAAGTGGTATTGGTTCAAGACAGGCCGGTATTGGGGGGAAATTCATCCAGTGAAATTCGCCTGTGGATCCTGGGCGCTACTTCCCACCTCGGCAACAACAACAGGTGGAGCCGTGAGGGAGGGGTTATCGATGAGATTCTGGTGGAAAATATGCACCAAAATAAGGAAGGGAATCCTCTGATCCTCGATATGATATTGCTCGATAAAGTAAAGAAAGAGCCCAATATAACACTGTTGTTAAACACAGCAGTCTATGAGGTGTACAAATCGGGAGCAGAGAGGATAAAAGCAGTAAAGGGATTCTGTAGCCAGAATTCTACCGAATATATGATTCATGCCCCTTTGTTTTGCGATGCTTCGGGCGATGGTATCGTAGGTTTTCTTTCGGGAGCGGCATTCAGGATGGGAGCAGAACGACAGGAGGAATTCGGAGAGAAGTTTGCACCTGCCGAGGAATACGGAGAACTGTTGGGGCACAGTCTCTACTTTTACACCAAAGATACCGGAAGACCAGTAAAGTATAAGGCCCCGGATTTTGCAATGGATGTACGCAAGGAGATCCCCAGATTCAGGAGCTTTAATGCCAAGGAATACGGGTGTAAACTCTGGTGGTTGGAATACGGGGGACGGATGGATACGATACACGATACCGAAAAGATTAAATGGGAACTGTGGAAAATCGTGTATGGAGCGTGGGATTATATCAAGAATTCAGGAGAATATCCGGAGGCAGAGACCATGACCCTCGAATGGGTAGGAATGATTCCGGGCAAGCGAGAGAGCAGAAGGTTTGAAGGAGATTATATATTGCGGCAACAGGATATTGTCAATCAAAAGACCTACGACGACGCTGTGGCTTATGGAGGGTGGTCTATCGATCTTCACCCAGCAGATGGGGTGTTTAGCGAAAAACCGGGCTGCAACCAATGGCACTCCAAGGGAATATACCAGATACCATACCGCTGTTTGTACAGCAGAAACATCAAAAATCTTTTCCTTGCGGGGCGTATTATCAGTACTACTCATGTGGCTTTTGCTTCTACCCGGGTTATGGCTACTTCGGCCTATATCGGACAGGTTGTGGGAATGGCAGCTTATATTGCCAGAGAAAACGCATCGAAAGAAGAGATTTTTGCGGTGACAGAGCAACAGTGTCAATACCAAAAAGTCTCAGGGCAGAACCTTGTGAAAACAACAGCTTGCAATGAGGAAAGAAGCGAAATTTATTCTGCACAAGCCTATTTAGAACCCAGAGATATAATAGATAAAGGTTTTATCGGCGATTTGCAGCGGGAATTACTCAAAAGTGGGCAGTATATTCCCGGGCTTGTCCTTTGCGATGAGTCCGACCTCGTACAGCAGGCTAGCATAGAAGTATCGAGTACTTTTTATATAGACAATCTCAATGCCGATTTTGTACTTCCGATGGATATAGCTGTAGCTCAGATGATTCCTCTGAAATCGGGAGAGGTACCTTCAATGACTATAGATCTGATCGCACTAAACAACACCACCTTGAATATTGAGTTGAGAACCAGTTCAAGAAAGGGTAATTTTACCCCGGATGTTATTCTGGAAACACAATCGGTGGATATAGAACAAGGGCATAGGAAGGTCAAGTTTGAATTTTCCACAAGCATGGAAGACGAGGCTTATGTCTTTCTCATTCTACATAAAAACCCGAATGTAGAACTGTTTCGTTCATCGCTTCGCCTCACTGGGATATTATCGACATTTAACTTGGGAAATAAAGCGGTGTCAAATTTCGGAAAGCAATCCCCTCCTGACAACATAGGTATGGATACCTTCGAGTTTTGGTGTCCTCAACGACGACCGGAAGGACACAATATAGCCATTCAGATCAATCCACCGTTAAATCCTTTTGGCAAGGAGAATATCCGCAAGGGAGTGTACAGGCCTACTACGACCCCAAATGCTTGGGTAGCAGACTTAGCGGACGAGAAACCAACTGCTCGTATCCGTTGGGAACACCCTCAAAAGATAAGCCGGATAGATCTGTTTTTCGACACCGATTACGATCATCCCATGGAAAGCGTATTGATGGGACATCCGGAAGATGTAATGCCTTTTTGTGTAAGGAATTATCGTATTTTAGACGACAGTGGGAATGTGGTATATGAGAAAAAGGGAAATTATCAGACGATTAATAATGTGTTTTTGGAATATCCGATAACAACCGGCGAACTGACAATTGAACTCGATCATCCGTCAGCAAATGTCCCAGCTGCATTGTTCGGACTTCGTTGTTACCGTTAAAAAAATTACTATGGGAATTTTGGATTATATCGTAATGTTTGTCTTTGCAGGCATTATAGTAATGGCGGGGCTTTCTTTTGGAAAAACGGGCAATTCGATGAAGTCTTATTTCGCTGCGGGAGGCGCAGTACCATGGCAAATCAGTTCGCTGTCTCTGTTTATGAGTTTTTTTTCTGCGGGAACCTTTGTAGTATGGGGTTCCATAGCCTATGAGTACGGTTTTGTATCAGTGGCTATTCAGCTCACGATGTGTCTGGGCGGTTTTTTTGTCGGAATGTTTATCGCACCCGCCTGGCAGCGATCGCGGGCACTGACAGCTGCAGAGTTTGTATCTCAGCGACTTGGAATAACAATACAGAAATTTTACAGTTACCTTATTCTGCTGATATCGCTGATGTATACCGGAGCCTTTCTCTATCCCGTAGCCAAGATCATCAACGTATCGACAGGATTTCCCATAGAAGCCTGTATTTTGGTATTAGGGATCCTTATTATTATCTATACGGTGGTAGGCGGACTTTGGGGGGTTATGGTTACGGATGTGTTACAGTTTATCGTACTTACGGGTGCCGTGATTATTGTGGTTCCACTGGCTTTTGACAGTATAGGAGGGGTAGAGGCCCTGTTCCGCAATGCACCGGAGGATTTTTTTATGCCGATAAATGAAGAATATTCCTGGTTGTTCTTATTGGCATTCGGGGTATATAACGGTGTTTTTATAGGCGGAAACTGGGCTTATGTACAGCGGTATACCAGTGTAAATAGTCCTACATCGGCAAAAAAAGTAGGCTATCTCTTTGCCGCGCTATATTTAGTCAGTCCTCTAATCTGGATGCTGCCTCCCATGATATACCGATTGGTAAACCCCGGTTTGTCTGGGTTAGAGAGTGAAGGGGCATATTTGCTGATGTGTAAGGAGGTGCTGCCGGAAGGGTTGATAGGACTGATGTTGGGCGGGATGGTTTTTGCAACGGCCAGTTCTGTCAATACTACCCTTAACCTGGCAGCAGCCGTATTTACCAACGATCTTTATCGGACGGTACACCCGGATACCCGTCCTGCCCGTTTGATGTTGGTTGCGAAACTGGCTGTTATTGTATTTGGACTTATGACGATTGGCGTGGCTTTGTTGGTACCTTCTGCCGGCGGAATCGTAGAAATTGTACTGAGTGTAGGTGCTGTAACGGGATGTTCGCTCTACGGTCCGCCTGTTTGGGCCTTGTTTTCAAAGTATCATACCGGGAAGTCTATTTTGTGGTGTACTATTTTGGGACTGTCACTGAATATCTACTTTAAGTTTTTACATCCGCTTCTAACCGGTATTTCACTGAACAGGACGGAAGAAATGCTGGCAGGGGCTCTTATCCCGTTTGCGCTTCTTGGTATCTATGAAGTACAGGCCAGAAGAGGGAAAAGGATGCCGGGCGATTATCTCCATTATCAATCCGTTCACCGCAGCGCTGTAGATGTAGATCAGGCAGATACTTCCGAGGGGGAAGAGAGCAGCGAGACCCAGAACAACTTTGGGTTACTGGTACTGGCCAGGACAATGGCTGTAACGGCATTTATATTTATAATCCTGGCGCTGATGGCCGACCGTAAGGCATTGTGGATAACGCTTTCCATAGGGGGTGTGGTAGGATTGATCTCTTACGCGATCTATAGAAGGTTACCACCTTATAAGAGGGTGTAGTTTTTACCTCTCCTTTCTTATTTCACCAGATCCAAGGATTTTTGAGTCTTCTTTGGCGTTGCCTTTGTAAAGCACGTTTCCGGAACCTATAATTTTTGCAATGATTTTTTCGTTGCAGTATACCCTGATATCGCCGGAACCCGATACAGACACCTCTGTTTTGCCGGTGATCAGTTCGTCTGCCTTGATGTCTCCCGATCCGGCTACGTTTGCTTTGTAGTTGTCGGCGGTGCCTTTCAGTATGATGTCTCCCGATCCGGCAATATTGCTCTGTACATTTGGGGCTTCAACTTCTAAGGAGATATCTCCCGATCCGGCGAGATTGGTTTTGAAGGTAGAAGCCTTGATAGCAGCATTGGAAGAAATATTTCCAGAGCCTGCAAGCGATACAGCCGAAAGCGCTTCAAATGGCACGGTAATTCGGATATCTCTTTTTGGACGGAGGCTTACACCTTTAGTCGTTTTAATTTTTAGGGTGTTACCCTTTATTTCGGTTTCGATATAGGGTATGAGGTTCTCTTCGGCTTCTATGATGAGGTTTCCCTCCGTACCGGGAACAAGTACTACGTCAAATATTCCGGAGACACCTATTTCATCGTAATCTTTCGTCTTGCGGTCGGTTTTGACCACATTTCCATTGCCGGTTATTTTCTTGTTTCCGAACCACTGTGCATTTGTGGTTGTAAACAGCGATAAGGCAAAGCAAAGGGTGATAATCTTTTTCATTTTTATATGTGATTTTGTTACAGATTACAGTTTAGTTTCGGCGTATGGAAACGCTTCCGAAATCTGAGGATATGGTTAAATTTTTAGTGGGAGCACTACCGTGAGAACCCTTGTAGTACTTCTCTGTTAGTGTCGTCCGTTTTATGTCGTATTCAAAACTGTCTTCTCCCTTAAACCCGGCGTATTCCAGTTTTATCTCGAAGTTAAAATTGTAGTTTGGGTGAAAACCTACCTTGATCCCCGAGTAATCGGATTGGATATTTACATTGCCGGCATCTGCGGCAAGTTCAAATATTTGTATCGAACCGTAGTCGGAAGTGATCCCGAGGTTGCCGTGTACTGTACCGATATTGGTAGAGAGATAATCACCGCTCCCTTGAATATTTTTGGCTTTTTCCACATTCAGGCTACCGTAGTCGCAAGAGTATTCGAGTTTGTCGATCTCGTCTATTTTAGATGCTGTATAGTCGGCGCTCAGGTTGAGATGCCCTGCTTTTTCGAGGATAAAACCGGAATAATCGGCTTTGATAATTCCCCCTTTCATATAAGTGATAGTAGATTTGGTCGTATAATCGAAGGACAATTCATTGTTATCGGCGTGCAACTCGCCCAGATTTAGCTTTCCGTAGTCACAACTTATTACAGCTCTTCCGTTCAGGCGGTCTATACTAATGCTCCCGTAGTCGTTGCTCAGATCTACATTGTTGGTAATAGGAAGTTTTATGGTGTAGTTTATCTCCATGCTCACATTGCTGCCTGAGTTCCATGTCCATTTTTTTCTCTCAAATACGGTTTTGGCGGAAACTGCACTTTTACCCGCTTCAAACTCTACATTGATCTCGTCGAGTTTTTGCTGTACTTTTTCTTCGTTGTTCCCACTGGTCTTGATATGCACTTCGATCTCTATGCGGTTTTGATTCCAGGTAGTGATGTAAATATTTCCATAAGAGTTATCTACCTTAAGTAGTGCATTGGTATTTACGTCAAACGATTTCTCGATTTTCTTTTCCTTGCTGTAACGCCTGTTCAACGGTGTTCCCGGTTCGTGGGCGAACACCATTACCGGGAGAGCAATAGCGAGTAGTAGAGCTGCTATTTTATATCCTGCTTTCTTCATGACTTTCCGGTGTTATTTGTTGTAGTGCTTTTGTCTGTTCAATTTGCTCCATGACGTTTTGCAACAGGGTAATTCTCGTTTGAAAATTGGTAATCATAGCATGGAGCAACTTTTTGCTGTATCCGTTGCGCTGTAATTCTTTTTCCAGCTTGTCGTAATCACTTTCTATGAGAGCTAATCTATCCAGCGCATCTTCCATAATTATACGGGTTTCTGCGGTAGTTGCAGTTTCTCTTATTTTTTGTAACTCTTCCCGAATAAGAGAAGAAAAGTAATATTGTGTTTTTTGCAGTTCCGGATTGGGTTGTACTTCTTCTGTTTCGGGCAGGGTATGCTCAGGGGAACCGGGCAATGATTGGAACAGCATCCATCCTACACTGAGCAATACGAGCAGAGAAGCTGCAATGGGCAGTAAGCTCAGCAATTTTCCGGGAGCTACAGATTTGGTTTGCTCGACGGGCTGCGAGAGTTTCTCTAAGAAACGATCTCGGTGGTCTGCACTCGGAGTTTTGGTGTCAAATTGCCCCTTGAGTTTGTCGAATAATTCGTCTATCGCATCTTTTTTCATCGCATTTGTTTTACTCTGTTTCCATCATAGAAACCAGTTTTTTTCTCAGGCTTTCCTTGGCTCTGCTTATCGTAGTCCTGCAATTGGCATAGCTGATCTGCATGATGTCGCTTATTTCGTCGTAATCGTATCCTTCGATCAGGTGTAAGGTCAGAGAAATCCTGTAATTGTCCTTTAATGTCTTTACGGTATCCAGAACTTTCTGTGCCTTGAGGTCTGTAAACTCATAGTCTGCCGCAACGCCGTTATCGTCTTCAATTTTATACAGCACTTCATCTATAGGAATATTTTGATTTTGCTGTTGTTTCCGAAAACTGTATATGCTGTCGTTGATTACAATCCGTTTCAACCAGGCTCCGAAGCTCACTTCACCTCTAAAGCTATGCAGTTTGGTAAACGCTTTAAGAAAAGACTCCTGCATAACATCTTCAGCTTCAACTTTATCCTTTACTATCCTCAGGGCAGTGTTGAACATAGCCTTGTAATAGCGATCGTAAATTTCAAGCTGCGCTCTAGTATCTCCGCGTTTACACTGTTCGATTAATTGCTCTGTATGTCTGTGCTGTTGACTCAAAAAAGGATTCGCTTTTCAATATAAAGATGAAGGTCGGGAATGATTGTTACACTTTAGCTGATTTTTTTATTTTTTTTGAGAAGATTAATTGGTCGATCTGTATTACGTTGTTATATTTGCTCTTGTTTAGAATCAATCAAAATAAATAGCTGGAGAATATGACTACCCTAATTGTCATCATTGCTTTTATGGGATTTTACGCTTTTTACAATGCCTCGAAGAGGGCAGTATTGAGCCAGTCGTGGTGGATAGCGCAATGGTTACAGTCGCATCGCCCTACGAGTCTTGCACTCGGATGGTGTATGGTTTTGGTGGGAATATTGCTCTCTGTTATGCACTACGGTTTCGGGGCGGGGATATGTGCCTTTGTCGTTGTGCTGATGACGGTAGGAAGCCTTATTGTTATAGTATCACCACTGAAATTTATCAGCTACAGAGCGGTAGTGCTTATCGCAATACTCTCTTTTGCAATCGAATTAATACTTCCCTATGCCGGCCAATAAAAAATATCTTACTCGCTCGCCCTGGCAGCGTTTTGCCAAAATTACCGCTGGTTTTATAGGAGGGTATATCGTAACTACCACTTTGCATATAGCACTGGCATTCTGGCTGGATCACGTAAATGTTATTATGACTTTGCGCTATGCGGGTTTCCTGTTATGGGCTGTACTTTTAATAGTGGCATTCCTGGCTAAGAATGGATGGAAGATATGGGGGTTGTATCTTTTACTGACACTCCTTTTCAGACTGTTTATCTATCTCGGAAAAATCTATAACCCCGTAGTGTAACAAAACCTATAGCAACTCTGAACCAAAAACAGTTAATTTCAGCTAGATGAACAACAGAATCTACAATATTCTCTTCAATACACATACCGTTAGTGGTATTGTGATAAGTGCTGCTCTGTATGTCATTTTTTTTGCGGGTTCTTTTTCCTTTTTTCGAGATGAGATTATCAGTTGGGAGCGCAGCGAACCGCTGAGTGGTATTGCATTGAATCAGGCGAAGCTGAATGTGTTGTTAGACAGTATAAGCGATAGAGAGCCTTTGTATGGAAGAGATATAGGTTTTACGCAGTATTACGAAGAGAATAAGGTAGCGGTTAGTATCACGGCGAGCAAGGATACTTTGGCTCCAGAAGAAGCAAGTACTGCGGAGTACTTCTATATGGATAAGGAAAATACGGATAGTTATGACTATTACAGCGCTTATTCTATAGGCGAATTACTATACCGGCTTCACTTTTTTGCCCAGCTCAACTTTTACGGTACTTCGGGTTATCTATTGGCGGGATTGATCGCTTTTTTCTTTCTGTTTGCCGTAATCACAGGGGTGTTGGTACACTGGAATAAAATAGTTTCCAACTTTTATCTGTTCAGGCCTAAAGCTAAGCTAAAAGCGATTTGGACCGATGCGCATACTGCGTTAGGAGTGCTGGGGTTGCCCTATCAGTTTATCTTTGCGCTTACGGGGACTTATCTTATGATCGGTGCTAGTGTAATGGCTCCTCCGGTGGCTTCGTTGGTGTACGACAACGATGTGGTTAGTATGTATGCTGATTTTGGCATAGGAGACTCCGGCTACGAATTGCAGGGCAGGGTCGACGGTGGAGTACCTGATATAGATGCTTATATGGATAAGGTCTTGGAAAGCTGGCCAGATTTTGATATCAGGTGGGTGACTGTAATGAATTACGGCGATGCCAATATGCATATTGCGATAGAGGGGTTGGCCCATAATACTCGTAATTTTACGGGAAAGGGAAAAATGGTCTTCAGGGCAGATAATGGAGAGCTGGTGTACACAAAGGATCCGTTTAAAGATTTTAACTATGTAGATGCAGCGACCAATGTGCTCAACAAGCTGCATTTCGGAGATTTTGGCGGACGTGGATTGCGCGTCGTCTATTTCGTTTTGGGCATAGTGTCTTGTTTCGTGATTATCTCTGGAGTTATGATCTGGCTGGTAGCTCGTGATAGAAAGAGCGTTTCCGAAAGAAAGCGACGTTTTAATGCCTGGTTAGTTTGGATATACCTCGCTATATGTTTGAGTATGTATCCGGCAACGGCTTTTACCTTTGTTGCTGTAAAAACATTAGTACACGACTTTGATCCGAGTAGAATAACACAGATTTATAGTATATTTTTCTATAGTTGGCTGGTATTGACAGTGCTTTTTGCGCTTAAGAGAGATAATTATTTTACCAATAAATACGCTCTTATCAGTGGAGCTTTGATAGGACTTCTGGTGCCAATTGCCAACGGATTGGTATCGGGAAACTGGATATGGGTAAGCCTGAGTGAAGGGCATTACGACATATTGTTTGTAGATGTGTTCTGGATATTACTTTCGATAACAACACTTGTAATAGGGATGAAATTAAAAAGACAGAAGTCCCAAACAGATTTGGCGTAGCTAAGGAAGTAAAATCTGTGCAGCTGTAGCGTAATGGTAAGTGAGATATGGAAATCAAAAAGCCCTTTCGTTTTGGAGAGGGCTTTGTGATTCTGATAGGAGGTATTACTTTGATTTGTCTCGTTTGAGTTTGTGAAGTAATGCCCTGTTAAAGTCTTTTTCCGCTTTTTTGAGAAGAAGTATCTTGGTGGTGGGTATAATACCCTTGAGTTTTTTGGTAAGTTTTATATCTTCCTGATAATTCTCGTATTCTATGGCCTCCAGCTCGGAGAGCAGTTTTTCGGCTTCTTGTTCAGAAATATTATCTATGCCATTCTGTCTTATCTTTTTGCGAACACCCTTGTACTCTCTACGTCTAAGGGCAGATATTTTGTCGTAATAACTGTTGTATACAGGCCAGAATTTTTCAGCTTCTTCTGAACTCAGTGATAATTTTTCTGTGATATAGGCCACTTTGAGTGCCTTAAACTGTTCTCTCTTACTTTTTTCCTGAGCCATACCTGCAACACAAAAGAGAAGAAGGACAGTAAGTGCCAAGTTTCTAAATGTATTCATAGCTATTTAATTAGGATAGTGTAACGATTTAAAAATACAATTAATTACTCATCTTCCATATTTATATAGAAACCCACATCTGTATTTTCTTCCAGATATTCTATTACAGAGGAGTCGTCGAGAGATGAAAAACTCAAGACATCCAGCTCACTGCTGTCGAAGAGGTCTTCTATATCCTGAATGTCGACTGTTAGAAAGCCGTTTTGAACATAGTATTCTATATCTTCCGAAAGTATATCTGCAAATGCCTTAGCCGAATCGCTATTATTTCGAGATATTATGCCGAATATAGCGGAGAGCAATACGGCCACGAGTGCCGCTGCTGAGGCGATGGGATAGAGTCGTCGCACAATCGATTTCTTACTGGAAGGAGCGGATTGTACAGTGCGGTTCAGAATACGCTCTTGGAGGGTTTCCAGATAGTAATCAGGAACCGAGAAACCATCTCTCTCAGGAATACGGTCAATTTGAGACACCGATTCCTGTAACCGATCTTTTAGTTGCCCGAAGTAGCCTTCTGGTACCTTAAAATCATTGTTTCTATCTGTGTTTCTCTTATTCATAACTATTTGACTGGTTTTTCTGTAGAAGGTTTAATCTTCACTTAAAAACTGTTCAATTTTTTTTACTGCGTGATGATACGACGCTTTTAGTGCTCCGATTGAGGTGTCTAGAATCTCGGACATTTCCTGATAGGAGAGGGCTTCAAAATACTTCATATTAAACACTGTTTTCTGTTTTTCGGGAAGCGTGGCAATAGCGCGTTGCAGTTTTAAACTGGCTTCGTCTCCGTCAAAATAGGGATCGGCGTGGAGGTTGGCTACCAGCGATTCCTGTAACTCTGCATTGTTCAATCCCTGCCGTTTAGCCTTGCTGTTCAGAAAGGAAATCGATTCGTTGATGGCGATGCGATACATCCACGAAAACAGACTGCTCTCTCCCTTAAATGCCTCTATATTTCGATATATTTTTATAAAAGTATTTTGTAATACATCGTCGGTGTCGTCGTGGTCGATTACGGTACGCCTGATATTCCAGTACAAGCGTTCTGAATATTGAGATACCAGTGTCCCGAATGCCCGATCACGGGTATTTTGGTCCTTGAGTTGTAGTAATAATTCTGGTTCAGACATTCCGGTTGATAAAATAAAAATGGTGAAATTATATTTTTAAAGCGCAATGTTAATAAAAAAAGTACAGGATATTAACTTTGTGTTATTTTTTTGCCGCCCTAATTAGCAAATGATAAAAAAATATTTTTATCTTCGGGGTGACCTTTTATACCAACCAATTCTTTTTTTGCTTATATATAGTAAAAAGGTCTGGGTCTTACTATGAAACTGCATCCGTCTCGGAAAGGGGCGGATGTTTTTTTGACAATCATTCGAACGATTGCATATCTACTAGCTTTCGGTAGGTACCGTTTTTAGACATCAAATCGGTATGCGTACCTTGTTCTACAATTTTTCCCTGTTGCATCACCACGATATGATCTGAGTTCTGTATGGTAGAAAGGCGGTGCGCAATAACCACTGAAGTCCTGTTTTTCATCATATTCTCCAGTGCTTTTTGTACCAATTTTTCACTTTCCGTATCAAGCGCAGAAGTAGCCTCATCGAGTATCATAATAGGCGGGTTTTTTAACACTGCGCGAGCAATACTCAACCGCTGTTTTTGTCCGCCCGACAGTTTGTTTCCGCCATCTCCTATATTGGTGTGGATGCCATTTGGGAGCTGTGAAACAAATTCGAGAGCATTGGCTATTCTCAGCGCTTCTTCTACTTCGGTATCGGTGGCGTCTTCCTTGCCCATAGCTACATTGGCTCTTACGGTGTCGTTGAACAGTATGGAATCTTGAGTAACCAGTCCCATCAATCCCCTTAACGAATGCAGTTTGAGGTCTCTGATATCTGTTCCGTCTATGGTAATACTGCCTTTTTGCACATCGTAAAAGCGGGTAATCAGATTGGCAATGGTACTCTTTCCACTTCCCGATTGCCCTACCAGAGCAACGGTTTTACCTTTGGGGATATGAAGTGAGAAATCGCAGAGTACCTTTTCTTCTTCGTATTGAAAATCGATATGATCGATGTGTATCTCCTGATCAAAGCTGTTTTTTTCCAGTGCGCCCTGTCGGTCGGCTATAGGATTGTTTTCTTCGAGTACGGTGAGCACTCTTTCGGCTGCGGCATTACCTTTTTTTACGCCGTAGGAAGCTTTAGAAATCGCTTTTGCCGGAGTGAGGATGTTGTAAGCCAGCGCCATATAGGCGATAAAGACAGGTCCGTTTAAGCTCTTTTCTACCAGCACCATATGCCCGCCATACCACAACAGTACAGCGATGACGATAATTCCGAGAAATTCACTGGCCGGAGAGGCAAGGTTTTGCCGGTTGAGGATTTTGTTGGACAGGTCGTAAAACCTGTCGGTAGAAGCCCGGAAGCGTCGGTTGAAATAATTTTCGGAGTTAAAACCTTTGATTACTTTGAGTCCTCCTAAAGTTTCTTCGATGATAGAGAGGAAGTATCCCTGTTCAATTTGGGCTTTGTCCGATTGTTTTTTCAGCCGTTTCCCTATCATGGAAATGATAAATCCGGAAATTGGAATAAAGATAAATACGAACAGGGTGAGTTTGGCACTCAGGGAGAACATGGTGATAATGGTAAAAAGTATAGTGAGAGGTTCACGCACTATGAGTTCTAGTATAGACAGAAACGAGTGTTGTATTTCGAGCACGTCGGAAGAAATACGAGCGATGACATCCCCTTTTCTCTTTTCCGAAAAATAGGCTATAGGTAAATCTACCACCTTTTTATACATGGCGTTGCGAATGTCTTTTAAAACACCATTTCGGAGAAAAGTAATAAAAAACATGGCCAGGTAATTGAACAGGTTTTTGAGGAGGAAAAGGGAAATGATGATGACCACCATGACCCCCAGTGTATATTCTGGTCCGTGAGATTGTTGCGTGGTTGTGATATAGTAGTTGAGGTAGTCTTCTAAAAACGATTTTAGATGACCTATCCCCTCGTAAGTCGGAGGGGTGGTCACTTTTTCTTCTTCGCCAAACAGTACCGTAAGCATGGGAATCAAGGATACCATAGACAGCGTGGCAAACAGGGCATACAGTATATTACAGATTATATTGAGTACGGCGTATTTGCGATATGGCCGGGCAAAGCGAAAGATCTTATTAAAATAATTCATCCGATTTCGAATATTAATTACAGTAGTCCAACACCTCAGGAGTGTTGGGAAATATCAGGTAATACGAGCTATTAGTTGTCGATGCCAAGCTCATCTACCACAGCGTCTATCTTTTGTTGCAATTTCTGTGCCGTCTCGTCGAGCAAGTCGGCAGTTGACAGTGAGGTGTGTACGCTGATATAAAATTTGATTTTCGGTTCCGTACCGCTGGGTCTCGCTGCTATTTTACTCCCGTCTTCGGTGTAGTAAATCAGCACGTTGGATTTGGGAATATTGATCGACTCTTCTTCGCCGTTCAGCATATTTTTGGCTACGGAGTTTTGGTAATCCTCAATACGGACAACTTTAGCACCGTTGATTTCCTTCAAGGGAGTATTGCGGAGTCCGGCCATAATCTGTTTGATTTCTTCGGCTCCTTTCATTCCTTTTTTGACCAGTGCGATTAAGTGTTCTTTGTAAAAACCGTATTCTACGTACATCTGTATGAGTTGTTCGTAGAGCGAACTACCTTCGGCCTTGGCGGTAGCTGCAATTTCACAAGCTAGGAGGGAAGCGGTTACAGCGTCTTTATCCCTTACAAAGTCGCCCACCATAAATCCGAAACTCTCCTCACCTCCCCCTATAAAAGGCTGATGCGGGTAGTCTTTAATCATTTTGGCTATCCATTTGAAACCGGTGAGTCCTATCTTGTATTCTACTCCGTATGCTTCAGCTATAGATTCCATCATCGGAGTGGAAACTATGGTTGAGGCTATAAATGAATTGTCGGTGAGCTTGCCTGCTTTTTTCCATTGTTCCAATAAAAAACGGGTCATAAGCACCATAGCCTGATTGCCGTTGAGCAATACGAGTTTACCTTCGGTATCTCTTACTGCTATTCCCAGGCGGTCGCAGTCGGGATCGGTACCGATTACGATGTCGGCTCCTATTTCTTCCGCTTTTTGCAGTGCCATGGCAAGGGCTTCTGGCTCTTCAGGATTGGGCGATTTAACCGTAGAGAAATTTCCATCTGGTTTGGCTTGCTCTTCAACGATATGTACCTTGTTGTAGCCCGCTCTTTTGAGCACTTCGGGCAGTATGGTGATAGAAGTGCCGTGCAGTGAAGTAAAGACGATATTCAAATTGTCTTTCCCCTTAGCGTTAAAATTGCCGTTTTTTACGGATGCTGTAATAAAGGCTTCGTCTACTTCCTCGTCGATATAGGAGATGAGTTTGTCGTCTGCATCAAATCGAATATCGCCAAACGACAAGCTTTCGATTTCATTGATAATGGCTTCGTCTTGTGGGGGAACTATCTGCCCTCCATCGGTCCAATACACCTTATATCCGTTGTATTCGGGCGGATTGTGGGAGGCCGTCAGTACTATGCCACAATGGCATTGCAGGTGGCGTACAGCAAAAGAGAGTTCCGGAGTAGGTCGAAGGGCAGAAAACAGGTATACCTGTATGCCGTTAGCCGAAAAAACCTCGGCTACCACTCTGGCAAGGGTATCGCTGTTGTGTCGGCAATCGTAGGCAATAGCTACTTTGAGTTCTTGCCCGGGATATGATTTTTTGAGGTAATTGCTCAATCCCTGAGTGTTTTTTCCAAGGGTATAGCGATTGATGCGGTTGCTACCTACTCCCATTACGCCCCGCATTCCCCCGGTGCCAAACTCCAAATCGCGGTAAAAAGAATCAGTCAGTTCTTCCGGATTGTGGTCTATCATATCTTGTACCCGTTCTTGGGTTGCCTTGTCAAAAGTGGGGGTAAGCCATTGGCGGGCTATGTTGAGGATACGTTCTTCTATCTGCATTTTTAATATGGTATAATCGTTTGTATCAATTAATTAGGTCGAACTTGCGATGTTGTTTTTTTGTCAGCTTCTTCTCCCTGGTTAAGATTGATGGTGTCTGATACTTTATATCTGTCGTTTTTTGTTTTGGTGCGCAGTACAATCTCACCTAAAAAACCGGCGAGAAATAGTTGCGAACCTATAATCATGGTAGACAGTGCAATAAAGAACCAGGGGTTTTGGGTAATCAGTATAGTAGGTTGCCCATTGTACAGTTTGTAGAGTTTTTCTGCCCCTATGAATCCTGCAGCTAAAAAACCGATGAGGAACATCAGTACGCCAAGAGCTCCAAAGAGATGCATAGGACGCTTGCCGAAACGGGAGAGGAACCAGATGGTGATGAGGTCGAGAAAACCGTTGATAAAGCGCTCAGCGCCAAATTTGGTTTTACCGTATTTCCTGGCCTGGTGCTGTACCACTTTCTCTTCTATCTTAGCGAAGCCTGCATTTTTGGCAAGTACAGGGATATAACGGTGCATTTCGCCATACACTTCGATATTTTTGATTACGGCATTCTTGTATGCTTTGAGTCCGCAATTGAAATCGTGAAGCTTGAGTCCGGAGGTCTTCCGGGCGGCCCAGTTAAACAATTTTGAAGGGATGTTTTTGGTAAGGACGGCATCGTACCTCTTTTTTTTCCAGCCCGAAACAAGGTCGTATCCCTCTTTGGTAATCATACGGTACAACTCGGGAATTTCTTCGGGATTGTCTTGCAAATCGGCATCCATAGTGATAACCACCTTTCCGCGGGCAATCCGAAATCCGGCGTGTAGAGCCTGCGATTTGCCGTAGTTGCGGAAAAAACGGATTCCTTTTACAGTACTGTTTTCGGCAGAGAGCTCAGCGATGATGTTCCAAGAGCCGTCGGTACTGCCATCGTCTATAAACAGTATTTCATAGGAAAGACGATTGGACTGCATAATCTCTGCAATCCAATCGTGTAACTCCCGTAAGGATTCCTGTTCGTTTAATAAAGGTATTACGATGGATATATCCATGAATGACATTTAAAATACTCCCCAAATTTACGTAAAAATGTTTCCATAGGTAAGCCGACAGTCGGTACCCCTGCGTAATTTTTTGATCCTACGAGTATTCCGGATTACTTTTTTTGAGGACTAGTACAGGGATGATAGAAAGTACAAAGCCAAAAAATACACTGCCTATTAGACCAAATGCGGCTTGGATAAAGGGTCCGGTGAATTTTTTAGCCATTTCTATCCGGGCTTCTATTTCATCGGCTCCGAGACCTTGTTCTTGCATTTGTGCCCGTGCTATATCCAATTGTTTAGCCGTCATCTCAGGGTCTAAGACATTAGAGAGCACAAACTGGAAGAGCATAGTAATTACTCCGCCGATAAGACATATTCCTACCCCAATTTTCAGTCCCTGTGAAAAAGTCATATATCCTCCGTTGACCTTTCTGTATTGTATGAGTCCCGCAATAATACATCCCAGCATACTGAGTACAGATACAATAAATACGCTAGATCCTCCCTGATAGTGGAGATCCATGCTGAAAAGAATCAATGAGAATACTACGCTGATACCTCCGAGGAGGAGTCCGTAATTCAGTGCAAATTTCCCGGTGGGTGTTGTGTTTTCTATCATTAGTTGTATTTTTGGTTAAAAGTAATCAGTTTGTCGTAATAGGGAAGGTTTTTGTTATACCCTTCTAAGACTATAATCTTTTTGTACTACAATTTTTTGTAATGGTATTGCATATATACAAAAAATAACTAAATTTGCAGCTCGAATTTTAGGAGAAAGAAATAAATATCACGGCGATGAAAAAAGGTACACATCCGGAAAACTATAGATTGGTTGCGTTTAAAGATATGTCTAACGACGATGTTTTTATCACCAAATCTACTGCAAACACAAAAGAGACCATAGAGGTAGAAGGTGTTGAATATCCTCTGATTAAACTGGAGATTTCAAGAACATCTCACCCTTACTATACCGGTAAATCTAAATTGGTAGATACTGCCGGACGTATCGACAAGTTTAAAAACAAATATGCGAAGTTCAAAAAGTAATTTTGCAAATTAATAACTTATAAGACCTCTGAGAAATCAGAGGTTTTTTTATTTTTACCCAAAACTTACACATTATTACGATGAATTATATCTTGTTTGACGGTTCTGTTCGCAATGCACTGCTGCCTTTTACGTACACCAGGCCGGTAGCGGGGATAAGAATAGGGATACTCACTGTACGAGAAAAGTGGGACAGACTGTTGAACAATACTGTTTCGGTGCGTACCGAAAAATACCTTTCTGCAAAATTTCCGGAAGTCATCCAAGAGGAGAACGTGTATATCGACGCTTCTTTTTTGCCGGATAGCGCATTGGCAGATGCCGTGCAAAACCTGAAACCCGGGGAGGTGATTATTTACAACGGATTAGAGATAGCTTATTGTACTGACGACATATCAGATAAGGACTTGTCTAGGTATCGGAAAAAGGAGTATCCCGGTACACTACAGCGTTTAGAAAATACCTATGATATATTTGCAAAGAATGCAGAGGAGTTGCGCAAGGATTTTGAATTGCTTACGAAAGGTAGAAAAAGCTGTCCCATTCCTGAAGGAGTGCAGACTATAGCTCCCGAAAATATTTTTATAGAAGAAGGGGCACAGCTGTATTTTTCTACGCTTAATGCTTCAGACGGACCTATTTATATCGGTAAAGATTCGCTAGTGATGGAAGGATGTCATATTCGCGGAGGTTTTGCACTTGGTGAGCACAGTGTTGTTAAGATGGGAGCGAGAATTTACGGAGCAACCACTATTGGTCCGCACTGCAAGGTAGGAGGGGAGATTAACAATTCGGTATTGTTTGCGTATTCCAACAAAGGACACGACGGTTTTCTCGGTAATTCTGTTTTGGGAGAGTGGTGTAATGTGGGAGCTGACACCAATAGCTCTAATATGAAAAATAATTACGACGAAGTAAAGTTGTGGAATTACGCTACGGGAGAGCTTGAAAACACGGGATTACAGTTTTGCGGACTTATGATGGGCGATTACAGCAAATGTGGGATCAATACCATGTTTAACACCGGAACGGTGGTGGGAGTAAATGTCAATATTTACGGCAGTTGGCTTCCTCCCAATTTTGTACCCGATTTTTCTTGGGGCGGTGACGATGGCTTTACGGAATATCGGTTGCCCAAAGCCCTTGTTACGGCACAAAGAGCTTCACTAAGGCGCGATGTCGATTTTACAGAAGAAGATGCCCGTATTTTGGGATACGTATACGAAGCTACCAAAAAATGGCGGGAGCAATAGGGTGTTTGGAATTAAGGATTAGTGGGTTAGTTCAAATACTTTAGTAACTTTGCACCCCGAAATTACGCCGGAAAATTAATTGTAGGCTTCTTTGTAAAATGAAGCCATTGTAATCGGTAAGAACTATGGAGCAGAGAAAAAAGGTGGCTTTTTACACATTGGGATGCAAACTGAATTTTTCAGAAACTTCTACCATTGCCAGGAATTTTCAAAATAGAGGATTTGATCGTGTAGACTTTGAAGATGAGGCAGATATTTATGTGATCAATACCTGTTCGGTAACAGACAATGCCGACCGACAGTTTAAACAGGTGGTGAGAAAGGCGTTGAAGTCCAACGAAAAAGCCTTTGTAGCTGCCGTGGGCTGTTACGCTCAATTAAAACCGGAAGAACTCGCAGCGGTAGATGGGGTAGATTTGGTTTTGGGTGCTACCGAAAAGTTTAAAATTACCGATTATATCAACGACCTTTCCAAAAATGATTTTGGCGAAGTACACTCTTGTGAAATAGAGGAGGCCGATTTTTATGTGGGTAGTTATTCTATAGGTGATCGCACTCGAGCCTTTCTGAAAGTTCAAGACGGTTGTGATTATAAATGTACCTATTGTACTATTCCGCTTGCGCGAGGAATATCGCGTAGTGATACCTTAGAAAACGTATTGCACAATGCAAGGGAAATATCTCGTAAGAATATTAAGGAAATTGTTCTTACCGGAGTGAATATAGGAGATTATGGGAAAGGGGAATTCGGGAACAAGACACACGAACACACTTTTCTCGACCTGGTACAGGCGCTTGATGAAGTAGAGGGGATAGAACGCTTGCGTATTTCTTCAATAGAGCCCAATTTGTTAAAGAATGAAACCATAGAATTTGTAGCGGAAAGCAGGACTTTTGTACCTCATTTTCACATTCCGCTACAATCGGGGAGTAATGATGTATTGAAGCGGATGCGACGCAGGTATCTACGCGAGCTTTATGTAGACCGAGTGAGGAAGATCAAAGAGATGATGCCACATGCTTGTATTGGAGTGGACGTTATTGTCGGATTTCCCGGAGAAACAGACGAGCACTTTTTGGAGACTTACCACTTTTTGAACGATCTGGATATATCGTATCTTCACGTATTTACCTATTCGGAACGAGATAACACCCTCGCTGCGGAAATGGATGGCGTAGTACCCAAAAATATAAGGGCCAAACGCAGTAAAATGCTGCGCGGACTTTCGGTAAAAAAACGACGAGCTTTTTACGAAAGCCAGATCGGAACTACCCGAACCGTGTTGTTTGAAGGGGAAAACAAGTCTGGATATATTCACGGGTTTACTGAAAACTACGTAAAGGTAAAAGCGCCTTGGAATCCGGAATTGGTGAACACTCTACATACCGTGACCCTCAAAAATATAGATGAAGACGGAATGGTGCAATTCGATTTTGTAGGGGAAGAGGCCTTTGCGTCCTGATTTATATACGTATTCCTACAGGTAGTAAATTTTTGTATTCCTTGTGTTTTCTGAGGAAGCGGGCTATTTCCGGACTCGTCGGTACAACCCTTAGGTTTCTTTGTTCTACGAGTTGCAATACAGAGATGATAAAGTCGTCTTTAAAATCGTCACCTAAATTTTCGGGAATTACCAGTTTGGTCAGGAAAATCTTTTTTTCCTGCGAAGAGTATTCAATTTTTGCCAATTTGCCGTCGATACGGGTTTCAAACTGGCGCAAAAAATCATTGTCCTTGACAGCTACCTCACTACTCATCTTTTTATTTTTTTAGTTTTTACGCAAACCGGAATACACGGCAAAATTTTACACTTTTCATGCCGTATACCTACTGGCGAATAAATGAAAATCTAATTTCAGCCATTTTTACTGATATTCTTCACCTATGTCAGAGGAAGAATACTGCTGATTTCTTTTGCAAAGCCTGAAAACCGTTCTAAATTTGTACGAGCCGGTCAGGTTTCAGATTTGGGAAACATCGCGGCTCGATGCATTTTTACAGAAGTGAAAAACTACGAGTCGGAATGTGTTTACAAAGATACAAAAAATATATAAAATTCTATTACCCAATTACATAGGCTTTTTGATGAATAATGTTAAAATACCGGTCTATTTAATGCCTGGAATGGCTGCGAGTTCACTTATCTTCGAACACATCCATCTTCCTCCCAACCGTTTTGAGGTGTTCAAATTGGAATGGATGTCTCCACTAAAAGGGGAGAGTCTTGTAAACTACGCCCGGAGGATGAGTGAAAACATCCACCACAAAAATCCGGTTTTGATCGGAGTTTCGTTTGGAGGAATACTGATTCAGGAAATGGAAGCATTTGTAAAACCGAGAAAACTCATTGTCATATCGAGTGTAAAGACCCGCGGCGAACTCCCCCGTAGAATGAAATTTGCCAGTCGTACCGGAGCTCATAAACTGTTGCCAACTTCCTTGGCTACCAATGTAGAACTTCTCGCTAAATACGCTTTTGGTAAAGCTGTAGTCAAAAGGTTGGAACTCTATAAAAAATACCTCACCATAAGCGATAAGAATTATGTAGACTGGGCGATTAATGAGATTGTGAGTTGGAGGCGAAAGGTTCCAATTTCAGGAGTTGTTCACATACACGGTGATAAGGATGCCGTATTTCCTATCAAGTATATAAAAGATTGTATTGAGGTGAAAGGGGGGACGCATATTATGATTATCAACCGTTTTAAATGGTTTAATGAGCAGCTCCCCGATCTCATCGAAAATTAAAGCTTGGTTTTGCTCTTATTTTGTACTTTTGGAGCCCCTGATTTTACAAGGAGATTTTCTTTTTTCTGTATCGGTCGAGACAAGAAATTACTCAGATATACGTTACAGATACAAAGGGTATTAAAAATATTAAATCGCAGTTTATGGAGTGGATAAAAAAAGGTTTAATGGGAATTGGAATAGTGGCCGTAGCCGGATTTTTCTTGGGTTCGGTACAAGGTAATGAAAAGGATAACCTAGCTGGTAAAAACAGAGAAATAGCCGATAAGGCAGTACACGATTACAATGTATACGCCATCGATTTTATAGAAAATTTGAGTTTTGCAGGAGAACCTGTGCCTCTCGATGAGCCTGATATCAAAGAGCGAATGGACAGAGAACTTCTGGTAAATACCTATTGGCAGTCTAATGGGCTTCTTCTAATCAAAAGAGCACATAAATATTTTCCGGTGATAGAACCCATATTGAAGAAACACGGAATTCCGGACGACTTTAAGTATTTGGCGGTTATAGAGAGCGGACTTCAAAATGTGGTGTCTCCTGCAAGGGCTACGGGGTTTTGGCAGATTATGAGTGCTACGGGGAAGGAGTATGGCATGGAGATCAATCAGAATGTAGACGAGCGTTATCATCTGGAAAAATCGACTGAGGTGGCTTGTGAGTATCTCAAAAAAGCGAAAGAGAGATTTGGTAGCTGGACGCTTGCCGCGGCTGCTTACAATGCCGGGCAAAACGGAATAGCTAGGCAACAGGAGAGACAGGAGATTGAGGATTATTACGATATGCTACTCGGAAGCGAAACCGGTCGATACGTGTTTAGAATACTCGCCTTAAAAGAAATCTTGTCCGATCCGGCTAAATACGGTTTTAATATAGAGCAGAAGCACATGTATACACAGGTGCCTACAAAAAAGGTGATGGTAGATTATGAGATAGAAAACCTTGCTGCTTTTGCCAGAGAACACGGGATAAATTACAAAATCCTTAAAATTCACAATCCCTGGCTTCGAGAGACAAAACTGAACAATAAATCCAAAAAGAAATACTATATAGAAATCCCGAAAAAAGGATATTATTCGGTGAAGTGATTAGGGTGGGAGTAATACCCCACCACTTTAGATTCGTTTCATCTGCTGCTGCATCATCTTGATCTGTTCGCCCAGCATATTCTGTTTGTCTAATTTTTTAGCTTCGTTGAGCAGCATAGTAGCTTCTCGCTTTCTACGTTTCTGCATGGCGATACCTGCTAGGCTCAATTTTGCCATTGCGGTGTCGTAGCTCATGGAAAGCCCTAGTTTAAGCGCTTTTTTAAAGTATTTTTCTGCTTGGGTAAGATTGCTTTGAGAAGCGATAATACCTTGTAGGTAATTGTAGTATCCTTGCTGTTTTTTGATAAGAGCAGCTTCGGGGTTTTTAATTCGACTCAGCCATTTGGTAGTCCCTTCAAAATCTTGTTTACGCATGCGTAAAAAGGCCAAGAGTATCATCTCATTTCTGAAATACAGGAAGATAAAAATAGCGGATAGCAGGATGAGGAAAATGCCGTTTCCGATATTTCCATCGACAAACTGGTATACAGCATAAGCGATGATAAGTGCAGCAATAACTAATTTTAGGTTTTTATTGAACATATAGTATTATTTTAGTACACTGATAAACAAGGCTGCAAAGTTAGCAAAAATCTTGTGTTGCACCTATGGCAGCTGTTGGAAAATCAATATAAGCGATGCTGTGAAAATATTTTTCAAATGGTTTGTCTAAATAAAAAGTCTTTGTATATTTGCGCCGCACTTTTGTAAAGGAATCTCGTGCGTATTCAATTAGGTATTTTTAAGCAGATTTTAAGATATTAGACAATGAAAAGAACATTTCAACCCTCAAAGAGAAAGAGAAGGAACAAGCACGGTTTTAGAGAGCGAATGGCGAGTGCCAATGGCAGGAAAGTGCTTGCCCGAAGAAGGGCAAAAGGAAGAAAGAAATTATCGGTCTCTTCCGAACCAAGACATAAGAAATAATGCTATTGAAATGCTATTCATATAAAGGTGTTGCTTTTAGAAGTAACACCTTTTTTTATATCTGATAGAATTTATTCGTTTAAGTAACACAATACCAAAGAAATGCCCAAAAGAAAAGATCTCAATTGCATCCTCATTATCGGTTCCGGTCCTATTGTAATCGGTCAGGCCTGTGAATTTGATTACTCCGGATCTCAATCGCTTAGGTCGTTGAGAGAAGACGGGATAGAAACCGTGCTTATCAACAGTAACCCCGCCACGATCATGACCGACCCTTCTATGGCAGATCACGTATATCTGAAGCCACTAACCACCAAGTCGTTGGTAGAAATACTACAGGCGCACCCAAATATTGACGCCGTATTGCCTACTATGGGGGGGCAAACGGCACTAAACCTTTGTATAGAGGCCGATGAGAAAGGAATATGGAAAGATTTTGGTGTTGAAATCATCGGTGTAGATATAGAGGCTATCAACATCACTGAGGATCGTGAGAAATTTCGTGAATTGATGCTGAATATAGGTGTTCCAATGGCGCCCCAGGCTACCGCTACTTCATATTTAAAAGGAAAAGAAATTGCTCAGGAGTTCGGTTTTCCTTTGGTTATCAGGGCTTCTTTTACACTGGGAGGTGCAGGAGCTTCTTTTGTACACCACAAGGAGGAGTTTGATGAGTTGCTTACTAGGGGACTAGAGATCTCCCCGATTCACGAAGTGATGATCGACAAGGCACTGCTGGGCTGGAAAGAATACGAGTTGGAGCTGTTGCGCGACAAGAACGACAATGTGGTTATTATCTGTACCATAGAAAATATGGATCCTATGGGGATACATACAGGCGATTCTATCACGGTGGCTCCGGCGATGACTCTATCGGATAAGACATACCAGAAAATGCGGGATATGGCCATCCATATGATGCGAAGTATAGGAGACTTTGCCGGTGGATGTAATGTTCAGTTTGCTGTAAGTCCTGATGAAAATGAAGATATTATAGCCATCGAAATAAACCCAAGAGTATCGCGTTCGTCGGCTCTTGCGTCTAAGGCGACTGGATATCCGATAGCGAAAATAGCTACTAAGCTGGCCATTGGATATACTTTGGACGAACTGGACAATCAGATTACCAAGTCTACCTCTGCACTCTTTGAACCTACACTCGATTACGTCATTGTAAAAGTACCGAGGTGGAACTTCGACAAGTTTGAGGGCGCCGACAGAACTTTGGGACTTCAGATGAAATCTGTAGGAGAGGTAATGGGAATAGGACGCTCATTCCAAGAGGCGCTTCACAAGGCTACGCAATCGCTTGAAATAAAGCGAAACGGTTTGGGAGCTGATGGAAAAGGATATACCAATTACGACCAAATCATCGAAAAACTGACCAATGCGAGTTGGGACAGGGTATTTGTAATTTACGATGCTATACAGATGGGGATTCCCTTGAGTAGGATACACGAAATCACCAAGATCGATATGTGGTTCCTAAAGCAGTACGAAGAACTGCATTTGCTCGAAAAGGAGATCTCTACCCATACTGTAGAATCGCTTCCTAAAGATTTGCTTCTCGAAGCCAAACAGAAAGGCTTTGCCGACAGGCAGATAGCTCATATGTTGAACTGTTGGGAGAGCGAAGTGCATAAGAAACGCGAAGAGTTGGGGGTAAAAAGGGTGTACAAACTGGTAGATACCTGTGCAGCTGAATTCAAAGCGCAAACCCCCTATTATTACTCTACCTTCGAAGATGAGATAGAAATGCCAGATGGCACGCGTTATATGGATAACGAAAGCGTAGTGACCGACAAGAAAAAAATAGTGGTACTCGGTTCCGGACCTAACCGAATTGGCCAGGGGATAGAATTTGATTACTGCTGTGTACACGGAGTGTTGGCAGCAGCCGAATGCGGTTATGAGACCATTATGATAAACTGTAATCCAGAAACCGTATCGACCGATTTTGACACTGCAGATAAACTGTATTTCGAACCGGTGTTTTGGGAACATATCTACGATATCATACAGCACGAAAAACCGGAAGGTGTAATCGTACAGCTAGGTGGGCAAACTGCCTTGAAACTGGCGGAAAAACTCGAAAAATACCGCATTAAGATTATCGGAACCAGCTACGAAGCGCTCGACTTGGCCGAGGATAGAGGTAGCTTTTCCACATTGCTGAAAGAAAACAATATTCCCTATCCCGAATTTGGAGTAGCCGAAACTGCCGAACAGGCGTTAAAACTTTCCGATGAACTGGATTTCCCTATTTTAGTAAGACCTTCGTATGTGTTGGGAGGTCAGGGGATGAAAATTGTAATCAACAAAGAGGAGCTGGAAGAACACGTAGTCGACCTGTTGCGAAAGATACCCAATAACAAGCTGTTGCTCGATCATTATCTCGACGGAGCAATCGAAGCTGAAGCCGATGCGATATGCGACGGAGAGAATGTGTATATTATCGGTATAATGGAACATATAGAACCCTGTGGAATACATTCAGGGGATTCTAATGCAACCCTGCCGCCATTTAACCTGGGAGAGTTTGTGTTGCAACAGATTAAAGACCACACTAAAAAGATTGCTCTAGCGCTCAATACCGTTGGGCTTATCAATATACAATTTGCGGTTAAAGACGATGTGGTCTACATCATAGAAGCAAACCCACGAGCGTCGAGAACAGTGCCTTTTATCGCTAAAGCATACGGAGAGCCTTATGTAAATTACGCGACCAAGGTTATGTTGGGAGAGAAAAAAGTAAGCGATTTTAACTTTAATCCCAAGCTGAATGGCTTTGCTATTAAACAGCCTGTATTCTCTTTCAACAAGTTTCCGAATGTAAACAAAAACCTAGGACCGGAAATGAAGAGTACTGGAGAGGGTATATTGTTTATAGACAGTCTCAAAGACGATCAGTTCTACGACCTGTATACGCGTAGAAAGATGTATCTGAGTAAATAATAAGAGTTGTATCAGACAAAAAACCCACTTCTTTTAGAGAGGTGGATTTTTTTCTGGAATTATTTTCTTGTGAAGTCTGTGATAAGGTATGAGATCAGTTTGCCTGTGAGTCGGGTTTCCCATTCATTTTCAGGATCGGGAGCAGCTTCACAAATATGTAGGTACAAGGCATTTTTGTGGTTTTTCCAGGAGTAAATGAGTTTTCTCAGTTGCTCTGGACTAAAACCGGTTGGGGATGCGGCACTACTCGGGACATTGCGAATGGAATCGCAGTCTATTTCGATCCCATAAGCTGCCTTTCGCACAAATTGATGAGCTTGTTCCATATAGTATTCAAATGAGCTTTCGGGAGCTAGAAGCAATTCTTCGAAGCTCAGGTGTTTTATGTTTTCTTCCTGTTGTAAAAAACCTTTAAAAATACTTTTTGGGGTGTAGTTCAAGTGCAGTCCGAAAATGAAGTACTTCTGGAGAAATCCTTCGCGGTATGCATATGAAAAACCATTGCCACTGTGCCTGCCTTCTTGCTTGCGAAGATCGGTATGTGCATCTACATTGATACAGTTTATCGCTTTGCCCAAGGCTAGAGCACAACCTTTGATAATGCCGTAGCAATTGTTGTGTCCGCCACCTACAACAATCGGTTTTTTACCTGATTTGACTATTTTTCTAACCAGGTCAGTGAGTTCGATGTCGATGAGTACTGTGAGTTCACGCGCCTTTTTGATACGATCGCTTTCGGCAGTAGAAGCCAGTATCTGCATTTCTTCAGAAAAGTCGAGCTCCCCCAACAGTAAAACCTTTTTAGCTTTGTTGTTTTTATTGTGCTGAGTATTCAGCAGTTGAGTAAGAGTGGCCTGCCAAGCGTGACGTGCACCTTGCCTGCCGTAATTACCGATGATTCCAATGTCTTCAGGGATACCAAAAAGAACGTATTTTGCGTCGGATTCGTCTAACTGTTCTTCCAAGTCTTGTCCCTTATTGAGCAAGCTGATACGTTCGCCAAACTTAGTTTCTCCTTTTCTTCTCGATATTATTTTTTCGAGGTCTGCAAGGGTGTACAAGTTTAAAAAATTGCGCATGGATAAGGTTTAAAAAGCTAAAACAAATATGAAAATAAAAATCTAATTGTTAAATTTATTCGTATATATATTTATGTTAAGATATAACAAAACCCAAAATTTGGCGTTAACAGTTAAAAACGAATTATTATGACTGAATCAAAGAGTAATAACGGTTTAAAGGTTCTCGCAGCGCTACTCGGAGTAGCACTGATAGGAACTTTGATCTATACTTCTAGTCTGTATAGCGATAAGAAAAAGACTACGGAAGACCTCACTAATCAAAAGAATATGGTGGTCGAGGATTTAAACAATCTGAAAGCCGATTACGATCGAGCCATAGCTGAAAGTGACTCGACCAATCAGGAGCTTGTTTCGGCTCGTGATCGCATAGCACAGTACATAGATTCTGTGGAGAGTATGAAGGCAGATATCGCTGCGCTCTACCGTTATAGAAGGCAAGTAAATGTGCTCACAAAAGAGAGGGAATTTTTACTCGCCCAGAACGACTCCTTACGTCGCTCCAATGCCGAATTGACCATGCAACGAGACAGTACTCAGCTATCGCTGCAGCGCCAGTCTCAATACGCCGACTCCATATTCAATCAGAATATTCAACTCGCAAAGGTGGTAGATGCTGGTTCGGCTTTGAGCTTGTCTAAATTTTCAGTGGAAGCTGTTAGAGAGCGTAACAGTGGAAAGTTGGTTTCTGTAAATCGTCACAGAAGAGCGGATAAACTCAAGGTTTGTTATACCGTAGCGTCCAACAGAATTGCTCCTTCTGGAGATACTATGTTTTACGTGCAGGTAACGGGACCCAATGGCAGTATTATTGGAGACCGACAAGTGGCCAGTTATAGTCCGCCCGTAGCTAAGAAGATTACCGAGGTCAAAGACAAGCTCACAAACCAGGATTCTTCTGAAGTTGGAGATTTGGTCGACAATGCTGTAGAAGAGGTGACTGAAGAGGCACCTGCCACACAGCGTGTAACTTACAGCAAAGTCTCTACTTTTTACTACGAGAATGCTGACTTAGACGTCTGTGATTACGTAGAGAAGGAAGGTGAAAGTTTTGAACCCGGAAATTATGAGGTAAAAGTGTTTGACAGCAAACTCAGAGAGTTGGGTTCGTCTAGCTTTACGCTTAAATAATACTTTCGATAACTCAACAATAAAAAACCGTCGGAAATTGAATATATGTTTCCGGCGGTTTTGTTTTTTGGTTTCACAGAAACTGTGCTCAGGCTACTGTTGTCCGACAAATTTCTTTCCGTTTATCAGTACCGAATCGATCAGTTGGCTTCCGAAGGCATAGGGAATATAAGTATAGGCTGGAATCTTTTTTGTGATAGTGATATTTGCCTTTTTTCCTACTGAAATACTTCCGTGTGTATCCGATACCCCCATCGCATAGGCTCCGTTTACAGTAGCGGCATTGATGGCTTCTTCCGGAGTCATTCCCATTTTGATACAAGCGGTAGCCACTACAAAATTCATATTTCCGCTGGGAGTAGATCCTGGATTGTAATCTGTTGCTAGCGCTAAAGGGAGTCCGCTATCTATCATTTTTCGAGCCGGAGAGTAGGGGATTCCGAGAAAGAACGAACAAGAGGGGAGGGCTACAGGCATAGTAACCGTATTCTTCAATACCTCTATGTCTTCGTCTCTCATGACTTCCAGATGATCAACAGAGCGTGCGTGGTGTTTTACCCCTAGCTGAACCCCGCCGATGGCATGGAATTGGTTGACGTGGATTTTGGGAATCAGTCCGAAGGCTCGTCCGGCTTTGAGTATGCTGTCGGCCTCCTCTACAGTAAAGTATTCCTGTTCACAAAACACATCGATATAGGAAGCGAGTTGCTGTTCTCCCACGGCCGGAATCATTTCCTCCATGATGATATCGAGATATGCTTTGCGGTCGTTTTTATAGGCATAGGGAATGGCGTGAGCTCCGAGAAATGTCGCCTTTACCGGAAGCTCGTAAGCTTGTTGTAAGCGGCGGATAACCCGTAACATTTTCAGCTCCGCATCCGTATCCAGTCCATAACCACTTTTGATTTCCACAGCCCCGGTACCCATAGCGATTACTTCTTCCAACCTTGCGGCCGACTGCCGGTACAGTTCGTCTTCTGAGGTTTCCTGCAATTTTTTAGCAGAATTCAATATTCCGCCTCCTCGTGCGGCGATCTCTTCGTAGGAGAGTCCGTTGATGCGGTCGACAAACTCCTGTTCTCTGTTTCCGGCATATACGATATGTGTATGGCTGTCGCACCAGGCCGGGAGCACCACCCTTCCCGAAGCATCGATAAGGCGGTCTGCCCGATAGTCAGTAAGATCACTCATACTGCCGTAACCGGCGATGTAATCATCTTCGATATGAAGAAAAGCATCGGCGATTACAGGCAGTATTTTCATAGCCTTCCCTGCGATGGTGGAAGGAGGCTTGTCTCTTACCTGTACTAATTGCCTTATGTTTGTAATCAGCGTTTTCAAGAGTGCATTATTTCATAGCTCCCACCATATCTTCTGGTTTTACCCATTCGTCAAATTCCTCTGCGGTGAGATAGCCGAGATTGACAGCTTCTTCCTTGAGCGTAGTCCCGTTTTTATGGGCGGTATTGGCGATTTCGGCTGCCTTGTAATACCCTATTTTGGTATTGAGGGCAGTAACCAGCATCAGAGAGTTGTTTAGCAATTCTGTAATTCTGCTGTGATTGGGTTCTATACCCACGGCACAGTGCTCTTCAAAACTCACACAGGCATCACCTATGAGTTGAGCCGATTGCAGCAGATTGGCCGCCATAACTGGTTTAAAGACATTGAGTTCGTAATGCCCTTGTGTTCCTCCTACAGCGATGGCAACGTCATTCCCAATTACCTGTGCACATACCATAGTGAGCGCTTCGCACTGAGTAGGGTTTACCTTTCCAGGCATGATGGAGCTTCCCGGTTCATTGGCAGGGATAATAATTTCTCCTATACCCGAGCGGGGGCCGGAAGCCATAAGTCGGATATCGTTGGCTATTTTGTTGAGAGATACAGCCAGTTGTTTAAGTGCGCCGTGAGTCTCTACCAGTGCATCGTGTGCTGCGAGAGCTTCAAACTTATTATCAGCCGATTTAAAGGGGAGTTCGGTAAATTTTGCAATATAAGCGGCTACCTTTTCGGCATAACCTTGTGGGGTGTTGATTCCCGTACCTACTGCAGTTCCCCCCAAAGCGAGTTCAGACAGGTGGTCGAGTGTGTTGTTTAGTGCTTTAAGTCCGTGATCGAGTTGTGATACATATCCGGAAAATTCCTGCCCAAGCGTTAGTGGGGTGGCATCCATAAGGTGTGTACGTCCAATCTTCACCACATTTCGAAAGGCTTCAGATTTTTGTTTTAGGGTATCTCTCAGGCGAGTGACTCCGGGAATGGTTGTTTCTACTATCCTTTTGTAAATAGCGATGTGCATTCCGGTAGGGAAGGTGTCGTTAGACGACTGCGATTTGTTTACATCATCGTTTGGTTGCAGGGTTTTTTCACCTTCGCCTATAGTTTTTCCAGCCAGTTGGTGTGCGCGATTGGCGACAACTTCATTGACATTCATATTGCTTTGAGTTCCCGAGCCGGTTTGCCAGATCACCAAGGGGAATTGATCGTCGTGTTTGCCTTCCAAAATCTCATCGCATACGCGGGCTATGAGGTCTCTTTTTTCTTCCGGAAGCACCCCGAGCTCACAGTTGGTGTATGCTGCGGCCTTTTTAAGATAGGCAAAACCGTATATAATTTCCAGTGGCATAGAGGCAGAAGGCCCTATTTTGAAGTTGTTTCTAGAGCGCTCAGTTTGGGCACCCCACAATTTATCGGCAGGTACTTTTACCTCGCCCATCGTATCTTTTTCTATTCTGTAGTTCATGGAAATAAATTATATGTTTTACACTGTGTACAAAGTTAATATTTTGCCGGGGAACGGGTAATTATTTTACCGAATTATGTATTGTTTCGCAAAAAAACTTTCGCCGTTTCGATTAAAAACGATACTTTTGTGTTGAATTCGAAAATTTCCGGAAATTATGTTTGAATTTGACCAGTATTTAGGCTTTTTAGCATTCGCGGGAATCGCTCTTATGGGATTCTGGTTGATGGTTTTCCTGACTGCTTTTGCAATTCCTTATTGGGTTACCGGAGCTATTGTGGAAATGATCAAAGAAAAGCGAGAGGCGAGAAAAGCTAAACAGACGTCAGCGTAACAAAACGCATGAGAGGCCTTAAGGGGCCTCTTTCTTTTTTATAAATCCCCTTTTTTTGTATTTGTGTAGCAATCGTGTTAAAACGATTTTTGTACTATCTCGTGCTGGAGATTATCATTGTTTTTGCCGTTTTCTTTTTATTTACCTTTATTTTTTCGACAAGCATGACAAAACGACAGCATCGCGTTCTGATTGTTATATTGGGCTTTATTGCCGCTATAGGACCGTTTTCTATAGATATGTATCTCCCGGGTTTTCCAGCAATAGAGAAGATCTCGACACCGATGATGCTCACGTAGCCCTTACACTAGGGATATATTTAGGCAACTTATCTACGGACCCCTGTTGGATCGCTACGGCCGCAAGAAGCCATTACTGGTAGGACTTGCCATTTATGTCGGAGCGGCTTTAGGCTGCGCATGGTCTCCCAATATCTGGTGGCTTATAGGGACGCGACTCGTACTCGCCTTGGGTGGGTGTGTTGGTATGGTGGCCTACAGTGCTATTATTCGAGATTATTTTTCGGGTGATGATGTGGCCAAAGCATTTTCATCTATTCTTCTTGTAATGGGAGTGGCTCCGCTATCTTGTTGGTCGGTATGTGGAAGGCAACGCTTTCTCTTACTGTTTTTGCAGTGCTGTTGTTTTTGATATTTTGAGTTATGTATTTAAGTTCTGTGTAATTTGATATTGATATATGGGTTGATGTTTTACCATCCTTTCAATAGCTTTATGAAAAATGGTCTGTTTGGATTGTGAACGATTTAACCTAAAAGCAAACTCGTTGAGGT
>JAJUFH010000032.1 GCA_029266035.1 Sinomicrobium sp. | reverse complement strand
TGGTCTTGAACTGCTTCAGAAAATCATCTGAAATTAAATCGTCTTTCTTCATAGTGTGTAAAAAAATTAAAGTTAAACAAAAAATAGCGGGGGCATGCCCCCGCTATTTTTAAACTTACACACTTTATGAGATAGTCCTGTATATTCTTGCCATTTACGACAGTTATCAAATTACACCTACCACACAAATATAAACAATTCACTACCTCTTCCTATCTCATCAAAGCTGTATCGCCCGATTAATATTTATTTCTTCTAAAAAGCTTTCATCGTGAGAGATAACAACTAATGTCCCTTGATATTCGTCAATAGCATCGGTTAATATTTCTATATTCTGAATATCCAAATTATTGGTCGGTTCATCCAAAATAATCATATCAGGCGACTGATTACTGATACTTAAACAACATATCATTAACCGCATTCTCTCTCCCCCACTCAAAGTACTACAAGGCTTATCCCAATCCTCTGCAGTAAACAGAAAACGGTTTAATCTCATTTTAAGCTCGTGTTCCTGCAGTGCTGAGCTATTAAACCGCTGTGCCTGTTCATAAATTTTTAGATTATTGTTTATCAAGGAATAATCTTGATCGATATAAACCATTTTATTTTCTGCGATAAAAACACTTCCGATTTGCGGTGTGATATTTCCCAAAATCACTTTTATCAAAGTCGTTTTTCCCGAACCGTTTGTACCTTTTATAGCGATGCGTTCTCCACTGAGAATTTGAAAATTCAGTTTTTCAGTCCATATGTATTTTTCGTCTTTATAAGTGAAATTTATGTTTTCTGCCGTAAATATAACTTTGCCTTTATGTAGTTTCGAATTGTCAAAATCGATCTTCATTTGGCTGGTTTCGGAAAGAGAAGAACGCAGGTTTTGAAGTTCGGATTTTATATTTCCAATTTTTTCAGAATGAACAGCTGCAATTTTTGCCGAACTCCTTTCTGCGCTGTTTTTAAACGTATTTGAAACTATTTTAGGCAGTCCTTTTTTTTCCGTATTCCTCTTTGCTCGTGTATCGAGTTTTTGTTGTCGCTCTATAGTTTCTCGCTCTTTCTCTTTGGCTTTCTTCAGTGCTCTTTCCCTACTTTGAATATCTTGATGCAAAGCATTGGTCTTAATCCTTTTCTGTTCCTCATAAAAACCGTAATTGCCTCCATACACCTCAATCTCATTCTTGTTTAGCTCGCAAACAGTATTCAATAGATTCAATAATTTTCTGTCGTGGCTCACAACAATCATGGTGCTCTTAGTGAATTGTATAAAATCGTACAGCAATTGTCTTCCCGAAACATCCAAATGATTGCTCGGTTCGTCCAGCAAAACCAATTCAGGCTGATGAACAGCAATCCCTGCAAGAAAAACTTTCGTTTTCTGTCCGCCACTCAATGTTTCCATTTTTTGCGACAAATCCAAGTCGGATAATTGCCAATACTGCATTGCCTCTCGACAACGGTCCTCTATCGTCCAATCGTCATTCAAAACGTTGATATTCTCTTCGCTTACATTGCCGTTCAGAATTTCTGTCAAGGCATTTACCTTAGCCTCTACACCCATAGCTTGGGCAATGGTCAAATGATTGAACTGTCCGAAAATCTGAGGGACAAAATAGGGTTCTGCAGTGGTATTTATCTGTCCGGAAGACGGTAAAAGCTCTTTGGCTATAATTTTCAGCAAGGTAGATTTTCCTACTCCGTTGTTTCCGATTAAAGCTATTTTATCGCTGCGAATTAATGTAAGATTAATTCCGCTAAACAGCAGGTCCTTATTAGGATGTATATATGATAAATTTTGGATAGTAAGCACAATTTCTTTCTTTGAAGATTAAACAATAGAACAACTATTTTACAGTTGCCACTCTTATTTATTTGAAAGAAATCAAATCATCGGTTGTATATATTGCTTACTTTACACTCTGATACACAAACATATAAAATATACTCATAACCTCCAATTATCACACTACTTTTTTTGTATACCATCTCGAATCGCTCTTGTCATACCAAATACTGTAAACAGGGTTATCCCTTTTAAAAGGGAGCACAACTACATACCCATAAGCTCAGTCTGTAGCCTTTTTATACTTCTCATATATAAAAGTGACCAATGCCATAAAACCCAAAATAATTTCCCCCTTTAGGGGGTATTGCAGTACACTCCACTCCCCTACTTTTGTCTTAATCAAGCGAGGAAAACAGCCTTGAGCTGTACTCCTCAACCGAATAAAAATTATAAACCACAAAACAAACTCAAGATGAAAACAATTTTAAAAAATACCATTTGGCTATTCTTTATAGCCGTAGCCGTTAGTTCCTGTTCTGATAATGAAGAAGACAACTGCGACCCCAACGACAAGGAGAGTTTCTGCTATGAAGGACCGGTAGATGGCGGGGGAACTGTGGGGGATAAACTCCTGCTAATAGAACTGAAAACCAGCGGGAAACCTACCATACGATACGAATACGACAATCAAAATCACGCAATTCTTATGGGTTTCTCCGATGATGATAGAAAAACAGAGGTAAAATACCATTACAGCGGCGATAATATGGTAGAAGTAGAATACTTGCTCGACGGGGAGTTGGTTTCTACAGAAGAGTACAACTACAGTTCGGGAGACAAGCCTACGTCTGGTGTTTATAAGGATCGCGAGGGAGAACCCCTTATACGTATAGAATACAGCTACTCGGGCAATGAAGTCAAGGAAACATTTTACGATATAAACGAAGGTAAACTGATAGACTACAATACGTATCGCTTTGACGATAAGGGAAACTCTGTAGAACAGATTATCAATGTTATGGGAACTATAGCTCCTACCAGCACAACAACCAATAGCGATTTTGACGACAAGCCCTCTGCTGCCACACATCGTCTCTTTCATTGGAAATTAGGCTTCACAAACAACGCCCAGGCGATAAAGTCGCCATTGGCCGGTATAGACCACATACTCAAATACACCTACAACGAGGCCGGGTATCCGACAAAAATGGAGGCCTACGACCGGGGCACAGAAGAACTGGTAGAGACCTCTGAGTTCGTCTATAAAAAAGCTAATTAAACTGCATAAGTTCAAGTCCACAGCTCTTGAGAAAACAATATTAATAGCGATAAAATAGACGGGGATCAAACGTGTGCAAAAATGAAAATGAAGCCTGTTAAAATTCGATGTTTTACGCTGTTGAATTTTAACAGGCCTTGATTTAATTACTTTAATAGTTGTAAGTGTCTCGTCGCAAAAGACAGCGGCATAGTGGTATTTTTAAAATCCTTAAATTTGGTGTACAAAACACCGACTATGATCTCCAAAGAAACATTTCGCTTTCTCAAAGAACTCAAAAACAACAATCAGCGGGACTGGTTTAACGAACACAAAAAACGGTTCAAAGTCGCCGAAGCTGAGGTAAAAGATCTTGCCAACACGCTTTTTTCGGCACTCAAAGAACACGATGATGTAGACCGAGTAAAGATTTTCAGAATATACAGAGATGTCCGTTTTTCGGCAGATAAGCAACCCTATAAAACCCATTTCGGAATAGGCTTTCACCGCCAGAAACCAAAACTAAGAGGTGGATATTACCTGCATATAGAACCCGGCAATTCATTTATTGCCACCGGCTTTTGGAATCCTGAAAAGGAGGATCTGAAACGCATCCGCAAAGAATTTGAAACCGACGACTCCGAAATGCGGGAAATTATGGCCGACGAAAAGTTTCAATCTGTTTGGGGAGCCTTGAAAGGCGATGAAGTAAAAACGGCACCAAAGGGTTTTAGCAAAGATCATCCGGCCATAGATCTCATACGGAAAAAACAGTATTTCTTTACCCGAGATTTTACCGACAGAGAAGTGCTTAGTCCGACATTCGCCGAAGAAGTAAACCAGTATTTCCGCGCTATACGCCCTTATTTCGACTATATGAGCGATGTACTCACCACCGATATGAACGGGGTTTCACTGTTGTAAATCACAGTTGGAGATAAAAGTCTAAAGCATACTCAAGCACCTCTTGTACTCTTATTTTAAATTTCAAAACAATCGCAATACTCTGGAAACTCAGCATTTGCTGCTAGAGGCGAAAACTAAATCTCCTTTCTACTTAAAAATACGACTGCAATTTTTATATTTGCCAATATGAGGCAAAGGACTTTAAGAGTCCTCAGCTAGAAGTTTTTAGTCTCGAATAGTGATTTAAGTTTTTTCTATGGAACAATTTGTAGTTTCGGCACGCAAATACCGCCCTCAGACCTTTAAAGATGTCGTGGGACAGCAGGCTATTACCAATACCCTGCTCAACGCCATAGAAAACAATCACCTGGCTCAGGCACTGCTCTTCTGCGGGCCTCGAGGGGTGGGAAAAACCACCTGTGCTCGTATCCTTGCCAAAAAGATCAATGAAAGCGGTACTGAAAATCCGGATGAGGATTTTGCCTTTAATATTTTTGAGCTGGATGCCGCCTCCAACAACTCGGTAGACGATATCCGAAACCTTATCGACCAAGTTCGTATTCCGCCGCAGTCCGGCAAATACAAGGTGTATATTATAGACGAAGTTCACATGCTGTCGCAGGCTGCCTTCAACGCTTTTTTGAAAACGCTTGAAGAACCGCCAAAGCACGCGATTTTTATTCTCGCTACCACCGAAAAGCACAAGATTATCCCCACCATACTCTCCAGATGTCAGATATTCGACTTTAAGCGTATCACTGTAAAAGACGCAGCCGAATACCTCAAGTACATTGCGGAGAACCAAGGAATAGAGGCCGACGATGATGCCCTGCATATCATCGCACAAAAAGCCGACGGTGCTATGCGCGATGCGCTGTCTATTTTTGACAGAGTAGTGAGTTTCTCCGGAAAACAACTCACCAGACAGGCAGTGACCGAAAACCTCAATGTACTGGATTACGACACCTATTTTGAAGCCACCGATCTCATATTGGCCAACAATATTCCGCAGCTCTTGGTCAATTTTAACGAGACCCTGGCAAGAGGTTTTGACGGGCATCACTTTATCGCCGGATTGGCATCGCATTTCAGAGATCTGATGGTCTGTAAAAATGAGGCTACCATACCACTGCTAGAAGTGGGTAGCGAAGCTCAGCAACGCTATTTGGAACAGTCGAGGAAGACCTCGTTAGCTTTCTTGATGCAGGGCATTGAGCTCGCCAACAACTGCGACCTCAATTACAAGACGAGTAAAAATCAGAGACTACTCGTCGAGCTCTGTCTTATGCAACTGGCCTCCATCACTTTCGATGGAGAAAAAAAAAACTCTGAGCAGTTTATAATTCCCCCTGCCTACTTTAAGCAAGAGGGAAAAGATCAAGTCCAAAAAGCAGCCCAGACTTTACCGTCAGCCCCTCGGCAATCAACCGCTGCAGTTTTGGAAAAGCAAGCTGAGGCTTCACCCGGCCCGGGAGTAAAGTCAGAAAGTAGTGCGAACGCCGCGAAACCGACAACACAAAACAGCTCTCACGCCACAAAAGAACCCGAAAACCAGGAACCGACATCTCAAAAAAAAACAGTGGGAGTCGAGATCAGAAAAAAACATGTTTCCGGTTTGTCACTTTCCAGTATTCGCACCAAAAAGGAACTCGAAAAAAACCGCAAAGAAACAGTCGTAGATCCTTCAGCCCTACCTCGGGAGAATTTTACGGAAGAAGAAATGAGAGCGGCGTGGGATCGCTATGTCGAAGATATGAACAACCAGGGCAAGAAGATTATAGCGTCTAACCTCGCTACCGACCACCCCAAACTGAAAGACGGCAAGACGATATGTATAGAACTGCCCAACGACACCATGAAAAAAGAAGTGGAAAGGGAACAATTTCCACTGATGGAGTTCCTCAAAAATGAGTTAAAAAACCATTTTATAGAACTCCGGGTAACAGTCAATGAAAAAATAGAGCAGAAATACGCTTTTACTCCTCACGAAAAATATGTGAAGTTTGTAGAGGCAAACCCCTCATTGGACAATCTTAGAAAAGAGTTTGATCTCGATATATAATACTGCGATATGAGCTTCGTCAAAACCACCGAACAGGATTCAAATTATCGCGATCTGGAAAAAATGTCGATAGCGGAAAGTTTGAAACATATCAACAAGGAAGACCAGTCGGTTCCCCTAGCTGTAGCGCGTGCCATACCTCAGATAGAGGCCTTAGTATTACAAATTACAAGCAAGCTAAGTGAAGGCGGACGACTGTTTTATATAGGAGCTGGAACCAGTGGACGGCTGGGAATACTGGACGCTTCTGAATGTCCGCCTACTTTTGGCGTCTCCGACCAATTGGTGATAGGTCTTATCGCAGGTGGAGACAGCGCCATTCGAAAAGCGGTGGAATTTGCAGAAGACGACCGCGAACAGGCGTGGAAAGACCTGCAGCAGTACAATATCAATTCCCGTGATGTGGTAGTTGGTATTGCAGCCTCCGGTAGCACTCCTTATGTGGTTGGCGGACTACAAGCGTGTAACAAAGCTGGTATAATTACGGGCTGCATCAGTTGTAATGCCGGAAGCCCCTTGGTAGAAACCGCTCAATTTCCCATCACCGTGGTAGTAGGACCAGAATTTCTCACCGGCAGCTCGCGTATGAAAGCCGGTACCGCTCAGAAATTAGTACTCAATATGATTTCTACCGCTACCATGATACAGTTGGGTCGTGTTAAGGGAAATAAAATGGTCGATATGCAGCTCAGCAATACCAAACTTGTAGATCGAGGTATACGCATGCTAGTAGAAACGCTAAACATCACTTCGGAGGTGGCAGCCACACTGCTGGAAAAACACGGAAATGTCAGAAGCGCTATCGAGGCCTATAAACAACAATAACAAAAGCATAAAATCGTGAGAAGAACAGATCGGGAATTAGTTTTTAAAAGCCTAAAATATTTTGCATATACCCTTATTCTGATGTTTTCTGCTCCTGTTATCATCTACCAGGCTTTTAAAAATCAGGAGCACTTTTTGTACTGGCCTGTATTGATTATCGGATTACTCGCTGCCATAGCTGCTATCGGTATGGCCTTCTATAGCCTTCGCACCCTGATGAGAGCTTTTTTCGGGGATTAAAAAACCCGTTCCAGGAAGGATTCCGAAAACGGGCTGAATATCTATTTTACATACTACCCTACTCTTTTTCGAGCACGGTAAACTCTATAGATGAAGAGTTGTACAGCCTGTGCGTCTGCTTTTGAAAATCTTCCTTTTTGGCGTAAAAAATATTGTCTACATAAGTCTGCGGATTCAAGTCGATAAGCGGAAACCAAGTACTCTGCACCTGTACCTGTATCTTGTGTCCCTTCTTAAAGGTGTGATACACATCCTGTAATTTCACATTCACCGGAGTCACTTCACCCGGAACAAAAGGCTCGGGCTTTTCAAAGCTGTTGCGAAAACGGCCGCGCATCACCTCACTTCGCACCATCATGTGATAGTTACTCATTTTCAGATAGTCCTGAGTTTCTTCATAATCTTCGGCATCGGGTGGGAACACATCGATTAACTTTACAATCCAATCGGCATCGGTACCGGTAGTAGATACCTGTAGTTTGGCCAGTATATCTCCTGCAAGAGTCATATCTTCTTCCAATACCTGTGTTTCAAAGACCAGCACGTCGGGTCTCCTCGCGGCAAAGCGCTGGTCGTCTGTCATATATTTCCTAGGGGTGAACACCACCTTAATATCCTCAGAATAGGGTACAGGTTTTTTCGGGTCGCTGACAAATTCCTGATAGGAAAACTCCATGGTCATCATTTGTGCCAAACTCTGATTTCCCATTCGGTATATTTCTTTACGGGTATTTTTAGGAGGCCAAGTATCAAACTTCCCCCATTCGCGCTTCCCGGTATCGTACATATAGGCTTCCGGCAAGCCGGTATTGCCATCGCCGCTTCCCTTGAGGAAATGATTGAAAAACCGGGTTTCTATTTCCTTTTGGTAAAATGCAGATATATCGTCTCCAAAATACACATTCCCTATCGCCTGCCGTTTGTTCAAACGCGCCCAGTCGCCGTGACTCCAGGGGCCCATCACTATGGAGTGATAGTTGTCACTGTTTTTCATAGCCTTATATGTTTCAAGCGGACCGTACAAATCTTCCGCATCAAACCAGCCTCCTACTACCATTACTGCGGGTTTGATATCTTTAATATGTTGGATAATTCCACGCGGTTTCCAGAATTCGTCGTAATTCGGATGGTCTTTCAGCTGCTTCCAAAACACATTGTCTTCTTTAAAATACTGATCTAGATTAGACAGCGGTCCCGCATCGAGGAAAAACTGGTATTGATCTTGGGTTCCCAGATCGGGAAGCTCGTACCAGGCTTCGGTAGTCGGACTGCTTTTCATATGTCCGAACAGCGGTGTTACCCTCCAATAGCTCAGCATATATGCCCCGTTGTGGTGAAAGTCGTCGAAAAAGAAATCTCCAATAGGCGCCTGTGGCGAAACAGCTTTAAGGGCAGGATGTGGGTCGAGTAGGCTGTAAGTAGAATAAAATCCGGGGTACGAACCACCCCATATACCTACTCTTCCGTTGTTGTTTGCAACATTTTTCACCAACCAGTCTACAGTGTCGTAGGTATCGGAAGCTTCGTCGGTTTGCTTTCTCTTTTTCTTCGGGATATAGGCTCTCATATTGTCGTATACCCCTTCGCTATTCCAACGCCCCCTCACATCTTGATACACGATGATGTACCCCTCTTTCATCATGGTTTCGTTAGGACCGATCAAAGAGCGGTACTGATCTTCGCCATAAGGAGCACAACTGTAGGGAGTGCGCTGCATAATGATAGGGTACTCCTTAGACTTGTCTTTCGGACTGTAGATGGTAGTGTGCAATTTAATGCCATCTCTCATCTTTACAGCTACTTCCTGCTTGTCGTAGTACTCCTTTACGTTGTATTCCTGAGCAATACAGGAAATAAAAGCAAAGAGCGTAAAAAATAACACGAAATTTTTCTTCATCATCTATAGTTTTTATGGGTATAAATTGAAATTCAACCAATCGGAAGACTGCCGTACTGACGAGACACAGTACAAAAACGCCATTTTCACTACATGTTTTCCCGAGCGGCAGTTTGCCCTCTCACCCTGTAAATATAAAACAAAAAAGTGCGGCAACTACCGCACTCTTCCGCTTCCTTATAAAAAGAAATCTCTATTTAACACTTTCTGCACCTATCTTCAACCAGTTGAAATAGGTTTCTGTATCGGTGTACTGCTGCGGCGGACCGAGCAATTCGTAATCAGTTGTCATAATGATGTAATAGGGTTGTGAAGCCGTCTGAAAGTTTATAGCTTGGAAGGTAGCCCATTTCTCTCCTATGGTTTCAATCTTCTTAACCCTTCCAGATTCCATTTGAAAGTTAAACTGTTTGTCTTCCGGAAGTTCCGCACGGTCGTCCACATAGAGCGAGATAAGCACGTAGTTGTCTCTTATCTGCTCGTATACCTTGGGAACACTCCACACATTCTCTTCCATTTTGCGGCAGTTTACACAAGCCCATCCGGTAAAATCGAGAAGAATGGGTTTGTTGTTGGCCTTGGCGTATTCCAAGCCTTCGTCAAAATCTTTAAAACAGTTGAGTCCAAGCGGACAATCGCTTTCTTGTTGCACTACGCTATAGAATGCAGGCGGTGGAAATCCACTCAGGAGTTTGAGGTTATTTCCAAAAATACCGGTAACGATATAAATCACAAATGCAGAAACCAAAATAGCGGTACTCACTCTGAGAAAGCTGAGTTTCTTTAGAGGTCCGTCGTGAGGGAATTTTATTTTTCCAAACAGGTACAGTGCCATCAATAAAAAGATCACCGCCCAAATTCCGAGGAATACCTCTCTTTTCAAAATACCCCAGTGCTCTACTAAATCGGCATTGGAGAGAAACTTAAAGGCCAATGCCAACTCTAGGAAACCGAGCACTACCTTTACTGTAGTCATCCACCCTCCTGAACGCGGCAAAGAATTCAGCCAGTTGGGGAACAAGGCAAACAAGGCAAATGGCAATGCCAGTGCAAAACCAAAGCCGGTAATACCTGCAGTGAGCTGCATAGCTCCTCCTTCGGCGGTGAGCGAGCCTACCAAGAGCGATCCGAGGATAGGTCCGGTACAGGAGAAAGATACTATAGCAAGGGTAAGCGCCATAAAAAGTATACCTATCACACCTCCGGCTCCCGAAGCGGAATCCATCTTATTTCCCCATGAACTGGGAAGGGTGAGCTCGTAATAGCCAAAAAAGGAAAATGCAAAAAACAAAAAGATTACAAAGAAGGCTACGTTGAGCCATACATTGGTAGATATGGTGTTCAGTATTTCTGGATCGATAGAATCGAGAAAGTGAAACGGCAAACTCAACAACACGTAAATCAGCACTATAAAAACACCGTACAAAATCGCATTAGACACCCCTTTCTTTCTATCTGAAGAATGCTTGGTAAAGAACGACACCGTAAGCGGAATCATAGGAAAAACACAAGGGGTAAGCAAGGCGATAAGTCCTCCGAGAAAGCCGATAGCAAAAATGCTCAGCAATCCGGAATTCTGATCGTGTCTCTGCTCAGACTCCAATAGCAATTCTGCATTTTTAAGATCTAGTTTCAACTTTTTAGAAAGTAATGCACTCTTGTCGTCTACCTCCAGCTGTTTTACCTCAGCTTTCCCGCCGTCTAATGAAAATGCGAGATCGGCATCAGAGAATATACAACTCCTGTCATCACAAGCCTGAAACTCTACCAATCCCTGTATACTGGTCAAATCGGGATTGATCAGACTTATCCTTTGTTTGAATTCAGCCATCCCGTCAAAAAAGGAGAGCTCCATCTCAAAGATATTGTCGTATTCTGTGATTGATTCACTTTCTTGTATATCCCCTTCCAGTTTAAAATCTTCTCCCGCTCCCTCAAAGGTAAAAGAGGTAGGAATAGGTCCCCCATCAGGTATTTGCGTGGTATAAAGGTGCCAGTTGGGAATAATGGAAGCCCTCATCACCAATTCATACTCTGTGTCTGACATCTTTTCTACCGAGGTAGACCATCTTACTTGCTCTCCCTGAGCGGAAAGCAGTTGAGAAAATAAGGTAAACAGAAATACTGTTAAAACAGGAAAAAATCTTTTCATCCCTCTTAAAATTAGAATATTTAATTTAGCGTTGTTCTACTGCGTACTGTAACAACAATACGACCACATATTCCGGATTGGCTCAAAAGCTCGGCTAACTGCCGTGCAGCACCACCCGGAGTATATTTTTGGTATCGGAAGTCACTTTAAAGCGATCGTCTAACCGATATCCTACTATCCATACGACATCCGACTCAGAACACAGCAACCAAGTGTCTTCCTTGTCGAATATCGAAAATTTCTCATCCTTAAAAAACTTACTCACTTTCTTGCGGTGGGGCATTCCCAATGGATAAAAGTAGTCTCCTTTTTCCCATTTCCTCAAGATGAGCGGGTACTTTAACTTATCTTTATCAATTGTTACGTCAGCAGCTGACGATCTCTCAGTGAACTCTCCCACTGAGAATTGCAAGTGAATGGGAGCGAGAATCTCATCCGTTTCCGCTGCAATCAGATACTGCACTGCCGTTTTCTCTCTGCGCGGGCTTACAATGAGCTCCTCTCTGTTTTTCAACATCACATAGCGATCGGAAGTGATAAATTTTCCAGACATGGCATCCAACAACTTATGTACTTCATCGGCCGGAAAATCGAATTCCCTGAACAGATAGTGCAGATAAGTTTCTTTCGGATCGAGAGCTTTCAAATCATCGACAGCTACAATCCACTGTTCTTCTCTACGCTGTAGTATTCGATTCTTTAGCTCGACCATGTGCTTTTCCAATATCAGCTCACACTCTCTCAAGTGTTTTTGAGTTCGCCCGAACTGTTCTAGAAACCCCTGTGAAAGCTGTTTTAGTTCTGGAACGACCCGATGTCTTATTTTATTCCGCAAATACTTTGTATCTGCATTACTGCCATCCTCTCGCCACATCCACTTGTTTTCTGTCAAATACGCAAACAATTGTTCTCTCGAAAACGGCAGCAGCGGTCTCACAATTTTCCCGTTTACTTTCGGAATTCCAGAGAGCCCTTCTATACCCGTACCACGGGAAAGGTTTATCAAAAAGGTTTCTAGCATATCGTCGGCGTGATGAGCGGTGAGTAAATACTCGTAATTCTCCGTATCCAATAGCTTTCCAAACCATTCGTAGCGCAATTCTCGGGCGGCGATCTGTATGGATATCCCTTTTGATTTTGCGTACTCTTCCGTCTGAAAGGAGGTGGTAAAAACTGGTATACCCAGTTCTTCGGCCAGGGACTTCACAAAAACCTCATCGCCATTGCTGTCCTCTCCTCTGAGGTGGAAATTGCAATGTGCGAGCGCTATGTCAAGCTCAGCCATACGGCACAACCTCGTGAGCACTACGCTGTCTATCCCTCCACTAATAGCTACCAAAAGCCTTGCTTTTTCCAAAAAAGGAAAGTTGTTTTTGATATGTTTTTTAAACAGTGCTAGCATCTGGCTAAAATATGGAGTTCCCTACAAAAGCCAAAAATAAACAGATCGAAGTAAAGAAATGTAAACTTTGTTACATTAGAATATTTTTTCCCAAACCGCATCACTCTTCCAGCACCTTGCGCATGGCCTCTGCCTTAACCAAACACTCTTCGTATTCCTCTGTGGCATCGGAGGCTGCCGTAATCGCTCCTCCTACCGTAAAAGACAAATAGTTGTTGGAGGCATTGTACAGTATACTGCGTATTATCACATTGAAGTCGAAATCTCCGGAAGGGGAAAAATACCCTACTGCTCCGCTATACACTCCTCTTTTGCTTTCTTCTAAGGACTCGATGAGTTCCATAGACGATATTTTCGGGGCGCCGGTCATACTTCCCATAGGAAAGGTAGTGCGTATAACATCGATAGAATCTGTGCTATCCTCTACTTCCGAGACTACTGTCGAAATCAACTGATGCACCTGCTGAAAGGTGTATACTCCACATAGCTCTTCAACCTTTACACTGCCTTTTTTTGCGGTAATAGACAAATCGTTACGCACCAGGTCTACAATCATGATATTTTCTGAACGCTCCTTAGGATTGCTCTCCAATCGATCTCTGAGCGCTGCGTCTTCTTCGGGTATAGGCGACCGTCGTGAAGTTCCCTTTATGGGTTGAGTAATCACTGTATTCCCCTCCCGTTTTAAGTAGCGCTCCGGTGAAGCAGACAATACGTAATGATTTTCCAATTTCAGATAACAGGCGAAAGGAGGGTGAGAAATAGCATTGAGTCTTAAAAAAACATCGCAAGGATCTATAGCTACACCATCGGCATAAAACTCCTGACAGAAATTGACTTCATACACATCACCTCTGTAGATGTGTTCTAACAGGCGATTGATCTTATTTTGATACACCTCCTCAGAAATTCTAGCCTTTATTTTACCCTTACCTAGAGAAGGACTACTCCTTTCGGGAAGAATCCATTCACAGATAGACTTAAAATCGGTCTCAATTTCGTCGTCTACCATAGGCATATAAGAAAACCGCAGCTTATCACCCTCTATAAAAACGAGTTTTTTAGGCTGAAAAAAATAGAGATCAGCAAAGCCTAAACCGTCGGAGTTGTCCGATTGCAACTTTTCTACGTCATTCTTTAGATCGTAGGCGAGATAACCAAAAATCCAATCGTCCGTAGCTTGTCGATATTCCTTGAGATCATCGAAAGCGCGATGGTAGTCTGTTTTTATCGATGTAAGGGCGTCTACAGCGAGTACTCCATCGAAGGAGTAATACAAATGGCGATAGGCATTGCTGTCCAACCACGCTATTTCATCGTATTGCTGTGCCCAATTCAGTATCTTTTTTTTAAAGGTTTCTCCCTCACTCAGAGAGAATACGACCTCGGTTCGCTGCATTCCTGAAATTTAGAAAATAAGAATGTTACAAATTTAACAAATACTTCAAGAAAGATAAGCGGTGACAAAGAAATATTTTGTAGTATTGCAACGTAAAACAAATACAGAGGGCAATAGAAAACCCTCATTATTTTAGTTTGAATAAAATGCAAAACACCCACAACATATCTACTTCAGTTTTCCTGAGACTTCCGGTTTCAGCGATCCGTCCTGTTGTGCGTCGTACCCCCCGTCGCCCGTAAGGGTGTACTTCTAATTTTGGAACCTAGGTGAGTCCGGTTCCCCTCTCAAAGAAATCTTTACTGATTTTTTCAACCAAGAAAAATTGAAATGGACATTGTTATTGCAAACAAGTCGCATATCAGATATGCCTCTCTTATTTGCGAGACCATAGAATCCTCTGCTAAAGTAAGAGGTACAGGTATTGCCAAGAGAACTCCAGAATACATCATTTCCAAAATAGAGAGCGGTAATGCAGTTATCGCTTTAGAAGGAGACAAATTTGCTGGATTTTGCTATATCGAAGCCTGGGGACACGAAAAATTCGTCGCCAATTCCGGGCTTATCGTGCATCCCGATTACAGAAATATGGGATTGGCAAAAAAGATAAAAAAAACCATCTTCGACCACTCCAGACAAAAGTATCCCGAAGCCAAGATTTTCGGTATCACTACCGGCCTGGCCGTGATGAAGATCAATTACGAGCTCGGATACCGACCTGTCACCTTCTCCGAACTGACCGACGACCCTACGTTCTGGAAGGGGTGTCAGACCTGTAAGAATTACGATATACTGCAACGTACACAACAGAAGATGTGTCTGTGTACCGGCATGATGTACGACCCTTCGGAAAAGGAAGAAGTAGAAGAAAAACATCCGTACAACAGCAAGGTGCTCCAAAGGTTGAAGGATATAAAACAAAACCTTTTCCTCAAAGGTAAAAAGTCTTCCAAAGACACTGTTGTAGCTCCAGAAGAAGGATACATCAGTTTAAAGAAGGTAATGAACAAATTGAAAGGAAATAATAAATAATTGAAATCGATTAGTGGTGGGGTAAAACACAAGCCTAGCTACCAATCGACAACACAAAACAAAAATTACAATGAAAAAACTCGTTTTAGCTTACAGTGGCGGACTAGACACTTCTTATTGTGCCAAATACCTGTCTCAGGAAAAAGGCTATGAAGTACACGCTGTAAGTGTAAACACCGGCGGATTTACGGCGGAAGAAAAAAAGGATATAGAAAACAAGGCGATAAAACTGGGTGTAGCCAGTTATGCCAATATTGAGGCAAAAGAAACTTTCTACAACGATGTGGTTAAGTATCTCGTCTTTGGAAACGTGCTCAAAAACAACACCTACCCTCTTTCTGTCAGTGCTGAAAGGATTGTTCAAGCAATAGAAATTGTGAATTACGCTAAAAAAATCGGAGCGCAATACATAGCACACGGTAGTACGGGTGCGGGTAACGATCAAGTGCGATTTGATATGATCTTCCAAATTCTCGCGCCAGAAATAGAAATTATTACTCCCATACGCGACGAACAACTCGCCCGACAGGACGAAATTGCCTACCTGCAAAAAAACGGAGTAGATATGTCGTGGGAAAAGGCTAAATACTCTATAAACCGCGGTTTGTGGGGCACTAGTGTTGGTGGTGAAGAGACGCTCACCTCTCACCAATCACTCCCCGAAGAAGCCTATCCGAGTCAGCTTACAAAGGAAGATGCCCGACAAGTAAAGCTCACTTTCAAAAACGGAGAACTCACCGCTATAGACGGCAAAGAAGACAGTCCGGTAAACAATATAGAATACCTAAACAGTATAGCTTCTGCCTATGCTATAGGTCGCGATATACACGTTGGAGATACCATTATCGGCATCAAAGGAAGAGTCGGTTTTGAAGCTGCTGCACCCTTGGTAATTATCAAAGCACACCACACCCTAGAGAAACACGTACTCACCAAATGGCAGCAGCACCACAAAGAATACCTCGCCAATTGGTATGGAATGCTGCTACACGAAGGGCAATACCTAGACGAGGTTATGCGAAATATAGAAGCATTTCTAACCGATACTCAAAAGAATGTTTCAGGTGATGTATTTGTTACCCTTGCCCCCTATCGCTTTGTGATAGACGGTATACAGTCGGAGCACGACCTGATGAGCGCCTCCTTTGGAAGCTATGGCGAAATGAACAAGGGTTGGACCGCAGAAGACGCCAAAGGCTTTATCAAGCTCAACGCCAATCAGAATAAAATTTATCACCACGTGAATAAGAATAACTAGGGAGTTTATAGTTTGTGGTTTGGGGTTTATAGTTGGGAATTTCAACTACAAACCATAAACTACAAACAACAAACTACAAACCAAAAAAACAACAACAATGATACAAGCAGGAATAATCGGAGGGGCCGGATATACGGCAGGAGAATTAATACGATTGCTACTGCATCACCCTGCAGTAGAGATCAATTTCGTATACAGTACTTCTAATGCGGGAAACCTCCTCAGCGACGTACACCAAGACCTTCAGGGAGATACCGACCGGAGATTTACAGGAGAGATCAATGCAGATGTAGATGTTCTTTTCCTTTGTCTGGGACATGGAAATTCGAGAAACTTTTTGGATAAACACAGTTTTTCGGAGAAAACCAGCATCATAGATCTCAGCAATGACTTCAGACTTGCGCCGGATACCGATTTTGGAGGGAGACACTTTGTATACGGATTGCCCGAACTCCAAAAGGAAAAAATTGAAAATGCAAAACACATCGCCAATCCCGGGTGTTTTGCCACGGCTATTCAGCTGGCCTTACTCCCTTTGGCACAACACGGTTTGTTGCAACAAGACGTTCATATAACAGCTGTGACGGGAGCTACAGGAGCAGGAACCTCGCTGTCGCCCACCTCCCACTTTCCTTGGAGAGACAATAATTTTTCCTATTACAAACCTTTTAAACACCAGCACCTAGGAGAAATTGAACAGAGCATCAGCGGACTGCAAAACAATTTTGACAGCAAAATAAGGTTTATGCCTTATCGCGGAGACTTCCCGAGAGGGATCTTTGTCACTGCCTACACGGCATACGTCGGAGATCTGGAAAAGGCTGTAGAGATCTATAAAGACTTCTATAAAAATGCGGCCTTTACGCATGTATCCGATCGCGAATTACACCTCAAACAGGTGGTCAATACCAACAAATGCCTGATTCATCTGAGCAAACACGACGATTTGTTGCTGGTTACCTCTATCATCGACAATCTGACCAAGGGTGCTTCCGGACAGGCCATACACAATATGAACCTGATATTCGGATTGGAAGAGGATCTCGGACTCGGACTAAAAGCATCTTATTTCTGATATAGCAACAACAAAACAATAAGAAGATCAACCCATGAAAATAGCCATCATAGGAAGCGGAAATCTCGGACTCTCCATAGCCAAAGGGCTGTTGGTTAGCAATTCGGTAACCACCCTTTATCTGACGAAAAGAAACCCGGCAGCCATAAAGAGCTGGGAAGACTACGGCAATGTCACCGTTACATCCGACAACAGAGAAGCTGTAAAGCATTCAGACATACTGATTTTTGCAGTACAACCCGGACAGTTCGAGAAGATACTCGAAGAGATCAAAGATTTGTTGAACGAAAAACACGTTCTCATCTCTACTATTACCGGATTTAAGATTAAGAAAATCGAAGCTGTCGTAGGGCAAGATCAGTATATTATACGCAGCATGCCCAATACGGCAATCTCTGTAGGGAAATCGATGACCTGTATTTGCAGCAATGAAAAGGGAAAACAACGGGTAGACCTGGCAAAAGCTATTTTCAACAAACTGGGTACCTCTATCGAAATTCCGGAAGAACAAATGCGAGCCGCAACGGTAATCTGCGCCAGCGGTATTGCATTCTGGATGCGCCTTATCCGCGCTACAACCCAAGGGGCTATACAACTCGGCTTCGATGCCAAAGAAGCACAAGAGTTGGCTATGCACACCTGTATGGGAGCGGCTACCCTACTCGTAGAATCGGGCAATCACCCGGAAGAAGAAATCGACAGAGTTACTACACCTAAAGGATGTACCATAGAAGGACTCAATGAAATGGAACACAGCGGTCTGAGCTCGTCTCTTATCAAAGGGATAGTATCTTCGTTCAACAAAATAAATCAAATCGCAGATTTGTAGTGTGAAATTTGATGAAACAAACTACAAACCACAAACTACAAACTAATGAAACTATTCGATGTTTATCCACTATACGATATTACTCCGGTTAAGGGAGAAGATGTATTTGTCCAGGACGATCAGGGCACTACTTACCTCGACCTTTACGGTGGGCATGCGGTGATCTCTATCGGGCATTCACACCCGAAATACACTGCGGCAATTTCGGAACAGGTAAAAAAATTGGGATTTTATTCCAATGCCATTATAAATCCGCTTCAAGTAGAGCTGGCTCAAAAACTCGGAGCGCTTTCGGCTTGCGATGACTACGAACTCTTTCTTTGTAATTCGGGAGCTGAGGCCAATGAAAATGCGCTAAAACTAGCCTCTTTTCAAACTGGAAATTCGAGGGTAATCGCTTTTAAAAATGCCTTTCACGGGCGAACTTCCGCCGCAGTAGCAGCTACCGACAACAAGAATATCAACGCCCCCATCAATGCACAACACCAGGTGACATTTTTAGAGTTGGGAGATATCGACAGCCTCCAACAAGAACTTCAAAAGGGAGATGTCTGCGCTGTGATTGTAGAATTTATTCAGGGCGTAGGTGGACTAGACGAGGCTTCGGCAGCGTTCTACGAACAGGCAAATACGCTCTGCAAGGAAAACAACACCCTCTTTATCGCCGATGAAATACAATGTGGATACGGGCGAACCGGCGATTTCTTTGCCTTCCAGAAGTACGATGTAAGTCCGGATATCATTTCCATAGCCAAAGGAATGGGCAATGGCTTTCCCGTTGCCGGAATACTCATTCACCCCTCTATCGAGGCCAAGCACGGCATGTTGGGAACGACCTTTGGTGGCAATCACCTCGCCTGTGCAGCAGCCATCGCAGTACTCGACGTGATGAAAGAAGAAGAACTGATGAAAAACGTCGGAGAAACTTCGGCATACTTCCTGGAAAAAGCTAAATCCGTACCCGGAATTAAGAAGATTAAAGGCCGTGGACTTATGCTCGGACTGGAATTTGATTTTGAAGTGGGTGATTTGCGAAAAAAACTGATTTACGACCACCATATCTTTACCGGAGGAAGCAGCAATAAAAAATTGTTGCGGATTTTACCCCCACTAAGCGTAAAAAAAGAACATATCGACAGCTTTTTTGAAGCCTTGAAAAAGGTGATATCCTAAAAGCACAGATCGGCAGTTTGTCATATTCTGTAAAACCACAAACTACGAACTAAAAACTACAAACTAAAATGAAACATTACCTCACCACAGATGACATTGAGAGTGTCCCGAAAATCATAGCAGAAGCCATCGAATTAAAAAAAGAGCCCTATCGGTTTGAGCAATTGGGAAAGCACCGCACTTTGGGTATGCTGTTTTTTAATTCCAGTTTACGCACCCGCTTAAGCACGCAAAAAGCGGCTATGCAACTCGGAATGCAAGTTATGGTTATGAATTTTTCGGGCGAGGCCTGGTCGCTGGAATTTGAAGACGGTAGTGTGATGAACGGTTCTACTTCTGAGCATATCAAAGAAGCCGCAGCGGTAGTCTCGCAATACTGCGATATAATTGCTATACGAGCGTTTGCTACGCTTACCGACAAGGAAAAAGACGAAGCGGAATACGTGTTGAAAAGCTTTCAGAAATACGCCTCAGTCCCCATCGTAAATATGGAAAGTGCCACAGCACATCCACTTCAGGCACTTACTGATGCCATAACGATTACCGAACTGAAAACCAAAGAGCGACCAAAAGTAGTCCTCTCTTGGGCTCCGCATCCCAAAGCGCTTCCACAGGCCGTAGCTAATTCGTTTACCTCCATGATGCAAAAAATGGATGTCGACTTTGTGATTACACATCCCGAAGGATATGAACTCAACCCTGAAATAACAAAAGATGTTCCGATAGTTTACGACCAAAACGAAGCTTTGAAAGATGCCGATTTTGTATATGTAAAAAACTGGAGCTCCTATAACGACTACGGCAAGATACTCCAGTCTGACCCATCCTGGAAGATCACTGCCGAAAAAATGGCGCTGACCAACAACGGTAAGTTTATGCACTGCCTGCCCGTAAGGAGAAATGTCATTGTAGACGATGCCGTAATAGACAGTTTGCAATCGACCGTAATCCAACAGGCCAACAACCGTACTTTTGCAGCACAGATTGTACTAAAACACATATTGGAACAGCTGCCAAAACTATAAAACCAAAAAAATGAAAACCAAACTATCCATCGTCAAAATAGGTGGAAACATTATAGAAAATGAATCGGCTTTAAACGATTTTCTCCAAGATTTTTCAAATGTAGAAGGAAATAAAATTCTCGTTCACGGTGGAGGAAGGACGGCTACTCGCATTGCCGGACAACTCGGCATTCCCTCAAAAATGGAGAGCGGAAGACGAATTACCACCAAAGAAACTCTCGACGTTATCACCATGGTGTACGGCGGACTCACCAACAAAAATATAGTGGCCGGATTACAAAACTTAAACTGCAACGCCATCGGACTCTCCGGAGCCGACGGAAATACCATAAGTTCGAGCAAAAGACCGGTTGGAGAAATTGATTACGGCTTTGTCGGTGATATTCAAGAGGTAAATGCAAAGCTTATCAAAACATTGCTTGAAAGCGGTATTACTCCGGTGTTTTGTGCCATTACTCACGACGGAAAGGGGCAATTGCTCAACACCAATGCCGACACCATAGCCTCAGAAATAGCCATAGGTATGAGCGAGTATTTTGACACTTCGCTATATTACTGCTTTGAGAAAAAAGGAGTGCTACGCGACGTGGAAGACGACGATTCGGTAATTACCCATATCGACAGTATTTCATACAAACAGTTGCTCGACACCGGTATCATTGCCGACGGTATGCTGCCTAAAATGCACAATTGCTTTAATGCCCTGCAGCGAAATGTAAAAAAAGTACATATAGGGATGCCGGGAATGATAGTTGGAAAAGAAGAGTTGTTTACCACATTAACGCTATAAAAAGGACGAATCGCAAAGAGATGTAACAACATATCTCGCGCTGATATTACTAAAAAGACATAAATGACATTGACATGATAAACCAACTCACACCATCGGCTATTGCCCTTTTAAAACAGCTTATCAATACCCCTTCATTCTCTTCGGAAGAAGGCGATACAGCTGTACTTATAGGAAACTGGCTGGAGTCGCATGGCGTTCCCTATAAGAGAAAAGACAACAATATATACGCTTTCAACAAATATTTTAAAGAAGGAAAGCCCACGCTATTACTCAACTCTCATCACGATACCGTAAAGCCAAACAGCGCCTATACCAAAGACCCTTTTAACGCGCATATAGAAGATGGCAAACTCTTCGGATTGGGAAGTAATGACGCAGGCGGATGCCTGGTATCACTACTGGCTACCTTTGTCCATTTTTACGACAAACCCAATCTCGCATACAATCTGATTATCGTGGCCTCGGCAGAAGAAGAGAGTTCCGGACCTAACGGACTGAACAGTATGATTCCCGTATTGCCGCATATCGATGTGGCCATCGTTGGCGAACCTACCCTAATGCAGCTCGCCATAGCCGAAAAAGGACTGGTAGTATTTGAAGCTACAGTAAAAGGAACGCCAAGCCACGCCGCACATCCCAACGACAATAATTCGATATACAATACAATAAGCGTATTGGAATGGTTTAGAGATTACCGATTTGAAAAAGTATCCGACGCCTTGGGTGAAGTAAAAATGACCGTGACCCAAATCAATGCCGGAAAGCAGCACAATGTAGTACCTGCCGAAACCCATTTAGTAATCGATGTACGCGTAAACGACCGCTATACCAATCAGGAAATCGCAGATCTTTTACAGTCCGAATCACCCTGTGATAGTATTGTACCCCGCTCATTGCGACTCAATTCCTCTTCAATCCCTAAAGACCATCCGCTTGTACAAGCCGGAATCGCTTTGGGAAGAGAAACTTATGGATCCCCTACCCTTTCGGATCAAGCAGTACTCAGCTGCCCATCCCTGAAACTGGGACCCGGAGATTCCACCCGATCACATTCAGCAGATGAGTTTATCTACGTGAGGGAGATAGAGGAAGGGATTGGATTGTATATTGAGTTGTTGGAGAAGGTGGTGGTTGGTTATTAGGTTATTAGGTTAATAAGTTATTTAGACGACACCCAATAACTAAATAACCCAACAACTCAATAACCCAATAACTCAATAACCCAACAACTCAATAACCCAATAACTAAATAACCCAATAACTAAATAACCCAACAAACAATGAAACTCTGGGACAAAGGCTTTAGCACTGACAAAAAAATAGACCACTTTACCGTAGGGAACGACAGGGAGCTCGACCTACTTTTGGCGAAATACGATCTTATCGCATCTACTGCGCATGCAAAAATGCTGGGGAAGATCGGATTGCTCACTGAAGAAGAAACAACGCAATTGGTGGAAGAACTCGGCCGTATAGGAGAGGATATCGAGGCAGGGAAGTTTACCATAGAAGACAGCTTTGAGGATATGCACTCCAAGATCGAATACTTGCTCATCCAAAAATTGGGCGATACAGGAAAAAAGATACACACGGCAAGGTCTCGAAACGACCAAATTTTAGTGGCTATGCATCTCTATCTAAAAAACGAATTGGACGAGATTAAAAAGGACGCAATAAGCTTGTTCGAATTACTTATGGAGTTGGCTGAAAAACACAAGGATATACTCCTTCCCGGCTACACCCATTTGCAGATTGCCATGCCTTCGTCATTCGGACTTTGGTTTTCGGCCTATGCGGAAAGTTTGATAGACGATTTATACTTTATCGAGGCCGCATACAAGATTGCCGACCAAAACCCACTGGGCAGCGCCGCCGGATATGGCAGTTCCTTCCCTATAGATCGCAATTTTACTACCAAAGAGCTCGGCTTTGCCACTATGAAATACAATGTAGTTGCAGCGCAAATGGGACGAGGTAAAGTAGAGAAGAGCACTGCATTCGGACTGGCCAGTATAGCTGCTACGCTGTCTAAAATGGCTATGGATGTATGCCTGTATATGAGTCAGAATTTTGATTTTATCTCCTTTCCCGACGAACTTACCACCGGAAGTAGCATAATGCCACACAAAAAGAACCCGGATGTATTTGAACTTATCCGCGGGAAGTGCAACAAAATACAGGCCGTACCCAATCAGCTTATGCTTATCATCAACAACCTGCCAAGCGGTTACCACAGAGACCTGCAATTGGTAAAAGAAGTCATTGTTCCCGCTATACAAGATTTGAAAGCCTGTCTTGAAATGGCAGTATTTACACTAAAAGACATCAGAGTAAACGACGGCATACTCAACAACCCTAAGTACGACTATCTGTTTAGTGTAGACACACTTAATGAATTAGTTCAGTCAGGTATGCCTTTCCGCGACGCTTATAAAAAGATGGGAGCAGATATCGCCAACGGCAGTTTCAAACCCAAAAGAGATATTCATCACACTCACGAAGGGAGTCTTGGGAACCTCTGTTTGGACGAAATAAGAAAAAAAATAAAACAGCTATAAACGTCGCTTTACAAGTGTTTGTCACTTGAATTAATTTAATATATTTGATCCGAAAATTTCAAAAATCAACTGCATGGAAACCCAAATGTGGATAGACAAAGGTATTGAACTATTGCTGAATTATGCTCCTAAGGCTCTCCTAGCCATTGCAATCTGGTTTATTGGCCTCTGGATATTTGGAAATATTGTCAAGTATGCCCGTAAGATTATGGAAAGACGCAAGTACGATTTAGGTTTGCGCAACTTTCTTGCTACCCTACTTAGTTGGGCATTAAAAATACTTCTGATAATAGCCATTTTAGGCACTCTCGGAATTGAGACCATGTCTTTTGCTGCAGTAATCGGTTCGGCAGGTCTTGCCATAGGCTTGGCACTTCAAGGAGCCCTGGCCAATTTTGCCGGTGGAGTACTTATCCTTATTTTCAAACCCTTTAGAGTGGGAGATTATATCGAAGCTCAGGGAATTGAAGGCAGCGTAAAAGACATAGGTATCGTAAACACCACGCTTACTACTTTTGGGAATCAGCAAGCCATTATCCCCAACGGAAAACTATCTAATGAAAACATCATAAATTACAGTGTAGAAGACATACGAAGGGAGAATATCATCGCCGGAATCGGATATGACTCTAATATCAAAATGGCCAAAGATATACTTCTCGACATCGTAAACAACAGGGAAGGTGTACTTAAAAATCCAGCCCCCATGGTTGTGGTAAATGAACTAGCCGATAGCGCTGTCAATCTCTCGCTGCGCTACTGGACCAAAAACGACGATTTCTGGGATTGCCGCTGGTATGTGCTCGAAGAAATGAAAAACCGCTTTGATGCTGCAGGAATTGACATTCCGTATCCTCACCAGGTGGAAGTTCAGAAACAGGCTTAAAAGTAGAACAGCGATATATAACACTGTCGTTTCTCAAAAAGAATGGTATATTAGTGATGATAAAACGCCATTTCTTTGAAAAAGAAAAACTTCATCGCACTTTCTGTACTAGCTCTTATAGTTGGTGGGTACTTTATTTTAAACTATTTTGCTCACCAGAAAATGGCAAGCCTGCTCGATGAGCAGGTAGATAGTGGAAATCTGAAGTACGAAAATTTCAGTATATCCCTATTGCGAGGTAATATAGCCCTAAACAGAGTATATTACCACTATGGAGGGCTAGAGATAAACGCAGATCGGCTTCAAATAAAGGGGTTTAGTTATTGGCGTTATCTGTTAAAAAATCAGATATATCTAAGACAAATTATCGTAGACACTCCGCTCACTGAGATTACAAAATCGTCAGACACCAGTGTTTACAAGTCTGTGGAAGTGAATGGGCAAGCTGTAGATTTTGACATGGATATCTCAGTTAAACGCCTTAGTGTACACAGAGGAAGCCTCAATCTAAAAAGAGATAGCCTGACCACCCTTTCTATAAAAAAGTACGATCTGCAGTTGAGCGATATCACGGCCAATAAACAGAGCTTTCAACGAATATTACCCTTCGATTACGGAGAGGTTTCTCTCGAGGTTTCAGAATTATGGCACGACCTGAACAGCCTGCAACAAGTGGCGGTCGCTCACCTCTATCTCTCTGATAAAACTCTCCAAGCACACCATATCAGCTTACTCCCCAAATACACTACAAAAGATTATATCCGGGTAATCCCCTATGAAAAAGACCTTATGGAATTAAAGCTCGATACACTTTCCATTCCACAATACCAACTTAAATTCTCCAGTGATACCCCTCATTTTTCGGCCGCTAAAATCCTCCTTAGAGATATCGACTTCGACCTCTTTAGAGACAAAACGGTAGAAGACGATACTCGCGTTAAAAAACTATACAGTGAGATGTTGCGCAATATGAAGCTAAAACTGGACATCGACACCCTGCATATAAATCGTGGGCGCATAAAATACAGAGAACGGATCCATAAAGAACGTACTCCCGGAGAAATACTATTTACCGATCTCGAGGCATCGGTAACAAAACTGACCAATACCAACTTAAAAAACAAGAATTTTCCGGAGACAAAAGTTGACATTAGCACACGGTTTATGGGACAATCACCCCTATCAGTACAATGGGCGTTTAGAGTAAACGATACCCTTGATACATTTACTATAAAAGGCAGGGGTACAAATATCACATCAGAATCGATCAATTCTTTCTTTCTTCCTGCCTTCAACATGAAAGCTCAAGGAGTCGTAGATCACCTTTACTTTAATTTTGGAGGCGATGCGAATACGGCTTCAGGAGATTTCCAGATTAAATACGAAAACTTCGCAGTGGAAGTTCTGCGGAAAAACGGAAAGGAAAAAAAGAAAATCCTCTCCTGGATGGCCAATATCATTGTGAAAGAGAGTTCGGGTAGTCAAGACATTTCCAAACACGTAAAAAAAGTGAACAGAGACCACAGTAAATCGTTTTGGAATTATTTTTGGTCCTGTATAGAAGCAGGCCTGGGTAAAACGATGATTTAGGGAAAAACTCTCTTAAACAGCGAGTGGCGATTAGGTCTTATTAAGCCTGGCCTCTTCGAGATCCAGGTTGTTTACCATATCGTGTATCACAAAATCGTCGTACTTCCTTTGCTCTTCCAATTCATTGAGAAAGAGTCTACGCTGCTCCAACAAATCGAGCATTATTCTCTTGTGAAGCTCCCTTGCTACTCCAACCTCACTTTGCTGGCCATCCTCCTGACTTCGCAGTCGTTCCGTAGCAGCTATACTTCGCTGATACTGCTCTTTAATCCTAGCAATAGTATCGTATTTTTCCATCTCATTGGCATAGTGCTCTTCTAAGTAAGCTATGTTTCTCTGAGCCATTTTATACCGTATATCTTCTATCTGTTGTTCAGCAGGGACGTATTCGTCTATTTCATCAACCTTGAGAAGCTTGATAAAGAAAGGCAGAGTAAGCCCTTGAAACACCAGGGTAACCAAGATCACTACAAAAGTGATAAAGAGAATAAGGTTGCGATGAGGAAATTCAGTTCCGTCGGGCAGAGTAAGTGGAATAGCCAGCGCGGATGCCAAAGACACCACCCCTCTCATACCTGCCCAACCGATAATAAACGGTAATTTTGGTCCTGCAGCCCGTTCTTTAAAACGTATGGAAGGACTGAGCCATCGAGGGATATACTCTACCAAATACACCATCACAATTCGCAATACAATAATCATACCCGATATGATAAGACCGTATTTTATACCGTCGTTTGGAGTGTAATCGTCTACCAAACCATCCATAATAACCGGAAGTTCAAGCCCTATGAGAATAAACACAAAACCGTTGAGCAAGAAGCCAACCGTTTCCCAAACTTCCTTAACCTGCATTCTAGTTTGATAATTGAGATAATCTTTAGAACGGGACGACAGATAGAGTCCGCCACTCACCACAGCCAGTACCCCAGACCACTCCATCTCTTCAGCAATAATATACATCAAATAAGGGGCGATAAGTGTCATAGGCGTAGTAATGCTCGACGATTTGGCCCAAAACTTGAGAATTAAGTACAAAATATGTGCAATCACTAGGCCCACAAATACCCCCATAACAGCCAGCACCGTAAAATTGACCGCAGCCTCTCTAAATACGAATTGTCCGGTAATTATGGCCATAAGCGCAAAGCGGAATACAGTAAGTGATGCCGCGTCGTTTACCAGACTCTCTCCCTCCAGTATAGTAATAACCCTTTTTGGAATATTAAGTCCTTTTAAAACAGAGGAGGCAGCCACCGCATCGGGAGGTGATATAATACCACCCAACAAAAATCCCAATGCTAAGGTAAATCCCGGAATGATATTTACCGAAAAATAGGCGATGCCCAAAGAGGTAAAAAACACCAAACCAAACCCCATCAGAAAAATCGAACGGTTCCATCTCAAAAAACGGTTCCAAGAGGTGTGCCAAGCTGCTTCAAACAAGAGTGGAGGCAGGAAGATAAGGAATACCAACTCAGGGTCAATACTGATATTCGGCATGGCAGGAATAAAGGAAATGACCAGTCCGCCTATAACCAAAAATATGGGGTATGAAATCTTGATCCGCTGACTGAGCACAAACAAGATAGCCATAGCGAAGAACAGCGAAATAATCAATAAAAGGCTGTGATGAATCATAGTCTGAAAATAAAAAAACGGTCCAAATTTAGTATATTTTTAAAAACGTTGATGGCGGTAAACCCCGAATACTGGTCAACAGTGGATACCGATGAACAGTATCCCTACGGGGCGGTTGATAAACATCAAAATATTTAATCCATCTCCTTTAAAAAACTATTCAGCGCCTCTTGGTGTTCTCGCTGCAACTCAGGATTGATGATGCGCTGCTCTTCCACAGAGAAATTCTCACCAAAAGAAGGAAGTGAAAAACTAGCCGAAATTGTAGCCCCAAAACGCGGAAGCGTATTTTCAGCATGAGACAGCGCACTCATAGCACCGCGCTTACCGTGGGAAGTACTCATCAAAAAGACCCTCTTATCAGACAAAAAATCCTTATCGGCTCGTGACAACCAGTCGATAAGATTTTTAAAATAAGCTGAAAGATTGCCATTGTGTTCGTTTACCGCTATTATCAGTCCCTCAGCACCTCTTATTTCCTCGAGAAATCCTGTTACTTCCTCTGGAATACCATCATTTTTTTCGTGATCATAACTGTACATCGGAAAGGCTTTCTCTGACATATCAAACTTTTTTACAGTTCGATTTTCGATTATTGAAGCCGTATAAACAACCAGTTGATAGTTGATGGAAGCAGAAGAATTACTCCCTGCAAACGCTAGTATAGACATAAATTGTTGTGAATTTTAATGTTACGAATATAAAAAATACTTTGATAGCAGCAGAAAAAACTGTGAGAAATCTCTGTGCAAGGCCTTGTAAATCGGGGGACTGATTTAGCTATAAAAGGTAAAAAAAAGACTCCGATATCACTATCGAAGCCTTAACCTTTTGTACTCCAATCAACATACCATAGAGAAATAAAGCCATACCATTCGGCTATCTATGGTGTTAATCCTTAAACTTTATCCCTCAACCCTTATTATTCCGACAAAATACCGACTAGAGCATCCAAGCCAATAAAATAACTTTTAATCCCCATCCCTACTATTTTCAAATCAGCTGCCGCCGAAGTAATGGCTTCACCGGTCCAATCCCGTTCAGGAAGCATATGCACCTCGACATAAGGAACGGGCACTGCTATTAAGCAATCGCGTAAGGAGTATCCACTGTATGTAAATCCGCCCGGATTCATCACTATTCCGTCAATACCCTCTTCTACGGCTTCATACACCTTATCAATGGCTTCCCCTTCGTGATTGGTATAAAAAATCTCTACTTCATACCCCTTCTCTTTGGCGTGTTCTCTCACCATCGCATCCAATTGCTTTGCCGTAGTATTACCGTAGTGATCTGGCTCCCTTTTCCCGAGATAAGCCATATTTGCACCCTGTATCAACAAGATCTTTACAGGGCCTTTTCTCAATGGTTGTACATTCGCTTCAGCACTGCTTACAAAGCCTATTGAAAAGAGTGCTACTACTATAAGAAGCATTGCTTGTTTAAGTCTTACACCGATAAAGGCTTTTGTCGAATTGTCTTTTATCATAACCTATTTTTTAAATAATACCTGCAAAATTATCGCTATACAGATAAAGGATATTTATCCTTGTCTCGGTTTAACATATTTTTAAAAACGGAGGTCATTTGATGCGGATCGATAAACAATTAGTCCGCAAGCATTTGACAATCTTTTAAATAATAGGGTATTTCGTATATTTGAGAGTTAACACTCCCATTCAAAACTCAAAAAGGCAGTCACTATGTTGACATTCTAATTTGTTTCACTCTAAAAAATAAAAAAATGATTGTAGTTAAAGTAACTTATACCGTAAACGACGACTATGTAAGCACAAACAAAGAAATGATACAAGCGTTTCTAAGCGATTTCAAAAAATTGGACCACAGCCAGTTTTTGTATTCTATTTTCCAAAGTGAAGACGGAAAAACATTTACTCACAGCTCACAGTACAAAAACAAAGCGATACAGCACACCTTGTTAAACACCCCGAGCTTTCTTCGTTTCCAAGAGCAGCGAGATAAAAACCTCACCTCCGATCCGACAATAGAATTTCTAAATTATGTCGGAGCCTCAAAAGAAGTATTTTAAAAAACATTGCTCCCTCCCCTCAAAAACAAAAGTGGCTTTGAGTGTTAACCAAAGCTACTTTTTTTCTTAACAATCTCTTATTACAACTTGTTGGTTTCTAATTTTTATCGCCATAAATTTGCGCGTTTTTAGCAAATTGAGATGAAACTAAAAGGGTATTTGTTAGCCGTTACCACCGCCGTTACTTTCGGACTTATCCCGTTGTTTATGATCCCCCTTAAATTGACGGGGCTGGCGTTGGACACCATTCTTTTTTATCGCTTTCTAATAGCCTCGGTATTCATACTGGGATATTTGCTGTACACTCGAGAATCACTCAAGACATCTAAGAAGGAGTGCCTAATATTTGCCCTCTTGGGATTGTTGTACGCATCATCTTCAGAATTTCTATTTACGGGTTACGACTACCTCAGCGCGGGTATTGCATCTACTATACTGTTTACCTATCCGGTTATAGTCGCTCTGGTACTCGCTTTGTTTTTCAAAGAAAAAGTTAGCAAAACTGTTGGTATTTCACTACTCATCACGCTGAGTGGTGTATTTGCACTAAGTGTCAAAGATTCGACTTTTGACATTAATTTCATAGGGCTTTTCATCTGTTTGTTAAGTGCTTTTTTGTATGCTATATACATTGTTGTTGTAAATAAATCTTCGGCTAAGGCAAGTGGTGCCAAAGTAAGTTTTTATTCTCTGTTGTTATCCTCTGTGTTCTATCTCATAAAAGGATTGGCAACAAGAGAATCGTTTGAACTACAAAGTGGGGAAATATTTTTTGATATCACCATTTTTTCTTTGGTGACAACAGTGCTTTCGGTATTATCTCTGGTCTACGCCATTAAGTATATAGGCTCTACACCTACCTCGATTATCGGAGCCTTAGAACCTGTAGTCGCTGTTTTCATAAGTGTTGTTTTTTTTCAGGAACAACTTACATTTCCCCTTATTATTGGGATTATGCTCATTTTGGCAGGGGTAACCATCAATGTCATCTCTGAAGGAATGAAAGTCTCAAAAGGGAAGAAACTCAAAAACACCCATCTGTAAGGAAACAAAAAGACCCCAACACTTAGGTTGAGGTCTCTTCGGTCTATTTTGTATTGAATAGGCACTTTCAGAAGTAAGCTAATTTCCGAAAAAAACAGACAACAAACTCTGGTGATTTTATATGGATCACCGGAGTTTTTTCTTTTTTGAGGATACCTTAGGTGTTTTAGCCGGATTGTCGTACCAAAAAGACATAG
>JAJUFH010000047.1 GCA_029266035.1 Sinomicrobium sp. | reverse complement strand
CCCACACGATGGGCTGGGTAAAATCCCGCCAATAAAATATGCGGAACTTAATTCTCTTGGGGCTAGCCCCAAGAGAATTAAAAACAATAAGTTTGTAGAAGTATTAGAAGAATGAACAGTTCTATTTAGGGGAAGCTTACAGGAGTTCTTGAAACATCTTTATACCGGAATACACAGAATTAATTGCCTACGCTCAAAAAAATAACAATGGGGAATACGTTATTGGAATGTGTTCGGGCTTATTGTACTTAAATGGCAAATATCCAGAACGAGAAAATAGAGAATTAGAAATTTTGAAGGTGTTTCAAGACAAAAGCAGGTGATTTAATTCGTTTTAACAAATATTTGTAAAAACATTAACACAAGAGGCTCCAGCGTAGAATAAGTGGTCTAAATAATTTTTAAAACACTGTACAACAACAATATAAAAACAACTTCATCAAGCCCACTCCGCCATTCCCTTAGTCAAAACAGCAGCAGAAAAGATCAAATAAAAATACTTAGATATCTTTTTGTAACATTTAAGACGGAGTATACGTATAACCAACTGCATAAGCAATTGTACACAAAAAATTCAAGGAGAAGATTAAATGAGACAGCTTAAGATTACAAAGCAGGTAACTAACAGGGAAACTGCTTCCCTGGACAAGTATCTTCAGGAAATTGGGAAGGTAGACCTGATTACGGCTGATGAAGAGGTAGAACTGGCACAGCGTATTAAAGCCGGAGATCAGCGCGCCCTGGAGAAATTGACCAAGGCAAACCTGCGCTTTGTGGTATCGGTGGCCAAACAGTATCAAAACCAGGGGCTCACCCTCCCCGACCTTATAAATGAAGGTAACCTCGGGCTTATCAAGGCTGCACAGCGCTTTGATGAAACACGGGGGTTTAAATTTATTTCGTATGCGGTATGGTGGATTCGACAATCCATACTACAGGCACTTGCGGAACAGTCGCGTATTGTTCGACTACCGCTTAACAAAATCGGTTCTATAAACAAGATCAACAAGACCTACGCCTTCCTAGAGCAAGCGCATGAGCGTGTACCTTCGGCAGAAGAGATCGCCAAAGAACTGGATATGACGGTAAACGACGTTAAGGAGTCTATGAAAAACTCCGGGCGTCACGTATCTATGGATGCTCCGCTGGTAGAAGGGGAAGACTCCAACCTTTACGACGTACTCCGAAGTGGCGAATCGCCCAACCCCGACAGGGAATTGTTGCACGAATCGCTGCGCACTGAAATCGAAAGGGCATTGGAAACCCTTACTCCGCGTGAGGCTGATGTAATCCGCTTGTATTTCGGATTGGGAGATCAACACCCTATGACCTTGGAAGAGATAGGCGAAACCTTCGATCTGACCCGCGAACGTGTCAGACAAATCAAAGAAAAAGCTATCAGAAGGCTTAAACACACTTCTCGAAGCAAGATTTTAAAGACCTACTTGGGATAAAAACCCGATACAGCAACAACAGTTTACCTAACTGTTCGTTTTTTGATTGATGGATGAACTCCGGCCAGGTGCCGGAGTTTTTTTGTCCCCGAAAAAGTCAAAGATTTACCCTATTTTTGTGGCACGCAAAAAACAACACAACTGTCATGGCACAAAAACTCATAGCTCCGTCTGTTTTGGCGGCCGACTTTGCCAATCTTCAAAGGGATATCGAAATGGTAAACAACAGTGAAGCCGACTGGTTTCACATCGATATTATGGACGGCGTTTTCGTCCCCAATATCTCCTTCGGTATGCCTGTACTCGAAGCCATAAAAAGGCACGCCAAAAAAACCATAGACGTACACCTGATGATCGTAGATCCCGATCGCTATATCAACACCTTTGCCAAGTTGGGAGCCGACATCCTCACGGTGCACTACGAGGCCTGTACTCATTTACACCGCACGCTTCAAGCCATTAAAGCACAGGGTATGAAAGCAGGAGTCGCCCTCAACCCCCACACCAATGTCAGCTTGCTCGAAGATGTAATCAACGATATAGACTTAGTGTGCATTATGAGCGTAAACCCCGGTTTTGGCGGACAGTCGTTTATAGAGCGTACTTATAAAAAAGTAGCCGACCTCCGGGACATCATCGACAGAAATAGGGCTAATACTCTAATCGAAATAGACGGAGGGGTAAGTACTGCCAATGCCGACAAACTCGTAGCTGCCGGAGCCGATGTGTTGGTCGCCGGAAGCTTTGTCTTTAAAAGCGATACTCCCGAGAAGACCATTCAAGAGCTGAGATCGTTGGCAAACAGCTAAGCCTTTTGCCTCTTTTTTTAATATCTTTATCGGACGAAAAGATATTCGGTGTACGCTATTGTAGATGTGGAAACTACGGGTTTGGGAGGTGATCTTAACCGGATTACCGAGATCGCTATTGCCATACACGACGGCAAACAGCTCATCGATGAATTTCACAGTCTTGTCAACCCCGGTATCCCAATTTCTCCCTATGTCACAGGACTTACCGGCATCGACGACACTATGGTGATGAATGCGCCTTCCTTTGCCGATCTGGCCGACACCGTAGAGCAGTACACCAAAAACAAAATCTTTGTGGCTCACAATGTCGGATTTGACTATCACATCATCCGCAAGGAGTTTGAGAGAGCCGGTATGGAATTCAAGAGAAAAAAATTGTGTACTGTAAAACTCTCTCGGCAAATTTTCCCCGGACTTCGTTCGTACAGTCTCGGAAAGTTGTGTAGCTATCTCGGTATCACCATCAACGACAGACACCGTGCAAAGGGTGACACCGACGCCACAGTAGTCCTTTTTGAAAAGCTGCTACAACACGACCATCAAAGTATAATCGAAAAGCAACTTCACCCACATTCAGGTGAAAGTGCGCTCCCTTCACTCCTTCCGAAAGAAGTCTTCGACCGCCTTCCGGAAACACCCGGCATATATTACTTTATCGATCAAAGAGATCGTATTATCTACGTGGGGAAGGCGATAAATATCAAAAAAAGGGTACTCGGCCACTTCTACGACAAAAAAGCAAAAGAAATCGCGATGTCGTCTGAGACCTCCAATATACATTTTGAAGAAACGGGAAGCGAATTGCTCGCCCTAATCCGAGAAGCCACTGAGATCAAAAAGAATTATCCAAAGTACAATACAGCACAAAAAAGGAGTCCGAAAGCCTTTGGTATTGTCCATTATACCGACAGAGCAGGCATCGTTCACCTCGGATACAGTTTGTTGAAACAAGTGAAACAGCCTTTAAAAGTCTTTTATTCCGTTACTGCCTGTATCGCCTTTTTGGAAGACCTCTGTGAAAAATTCGACCTCTGTCCAAAATTTACTCAGCTACAGTCCGGTGTCGAGCGCTGTTCGCATTACAAACTCAAAAACTGCAGAGGAATATGTGAAGGGAATGAAAGTGTGGAAAGTTATAACGAACGTGTACTTCTGGCGATAGAAAGTATTCAGCTTTCAGGGAAAAACCTCATCATCGTAGAGAAAGGCAGAACAGAGGACGAAAAGGCCCTGATAGAAATACAGAACGACAACTACTTTGGTTACGGTTTTATTTCGGTAGAGCACAGCCTAAAACGATATGAGGAGCTACAGGATTTTATCACTCCCCAACAACATTATCCAGACATTCAACAAATCGTAGACAGCTATCTCGAAAGGAAAACAAGGGGGCAGGATTATCTCGAATATAAGCACTTAAAAATCCATGCTCATTTCCGGCTAATAACAAGCTGTTTTACCATATAATTTGTTTTACTTTGTAAGATCATTATCCCGTAAAACAACACATTGTGGAGCACGTATCAAAATTAGAAATGGCCATTGCCCGCATCGATGCGGAAAACGCGAAGGATCCGAATACTGAAATACTGGGTGGAGTTCCCTTCCCCGGAGAAGTCCTGTATTCGAGGCGTATGACCGAAAAATTGTTGGATTTTTATCCCGATGCTTCTCCCCAACTACAGATTGCAGCTCGTGCTCAGCATATCTGCAGATGGACTATCCCTCGCGACAATTATCCGGACGGAAGAATTGGTTATCTGCAATGGAGAGAAGCTTTAAAAAAGTTTCACGCCGAAAAAACCGAAGAAATCTTGAAAGACACCGGCTATGATAATGACTTTATCGAAGCCGTTTCCTCTCTTATCAGAAAAAAACACTTAAAAAAATCATTCGAAAGTCAGGTATTGGAAGATGTGGTATGTCTGGTATTCCTACAGTACTATTTCAAAGATTTTGCAGCAAAACACCCGGAAGAGAAGCTCATCAGTATTGTACAAAAAACATGGAACAAAATGTCGGATTCCGGTCGGGAAGCAGCCTTAGAATTAAAACTGCCCACAGCAGAACAAGAGCTGATCGGGAAGGCCTTGAAAGCTTAAACTCGATAAAAAATAATTCGAAAATATACTAATATCTCTCGTTTTGCGTATATATTAGCGTATGGGGATAAAAAGACGAAAATGGCTCAAATGGTCGCTCCGCGGCTTGGCAGGGACAATACTGTTGCTTCTATTGTTCTTTTTGAGTATTTACCTCGGTTTGTGGGGACGTATTCCTTCTGAGGAAGAGCTAAAGGAAATCGTTCAGAACGAAGCTTCTGAAATCTATGGATCTGACAATCAGCTCATCGGAAAATACTATCTCTTCGACCGGCAGTCTATCCCTTACGAAGAACTTCCAAAACACCTTATCGATGCCTTGGTTGCCACCGAAGATTTTCGTTTCTACGATCACGAAGGTATCGATTACAAAAGTTTTTTCAGGGTCTTTTTTAAGAGTATACTGCTACGAGATGAATCTTCAGGAGGAGGGAGTACCATTACCCAACAATTGGCAAAAAACCTTTACAAGCGAAAAAAATACGGACGAATGGGAATAGCCGTAAACAAACTTCGCGAAATGATTATTGCCAGACGTATAGAAAACGTCTACTCCAAACAGGAGATTCTCGCTCTCTACCTCAACACTGTACCTTTTAGCGACAATACCTATGGAGTGGAAAGTGCTTCTTATAAATTTTTTGGAAAGAAAGCCCGTAAACTCACTGTAGAAGAAGCGGCGGTACTGGTGGGTATGCTCAAAGCCAACTACTATTACAATCCCAGACTTTTCCCGGAAAGGAGTACTACGCGTCGCAATACAGTACTTCATCAAATGGTAAAATACGAATACCTCGATCAGGCTGTTTTCGACAGTTTGCGGCTATTGCCTGTCGCGTTGGATTACACTCCTTATGCTCACGACAAAGGCATTGCTCCCTATTTTCGCGAACAAGTAAAAAAAGAGGTTGAAGCCTGGTGTGCCGCCCATCCCGACAGCACGGGAAAAACATATGATCTCTACCGCGACGGACTCCGCATTTACACCACCCTAGACGCGGGAATGCAAGTACTGGCCGAGGAGGCTATGGCTGAGCACCTCTCAAAACTACAAGAGCAATTTGAAAAGAGCTACGGACAGAGCGCACCTTGGCTTGTAGACAAAAATATAGCTGAAGACGCACTGCTAAAATCCGCACCTTACCGCGCTCTCAAACTAAGGGGATGGAGCGATGCCAAAATCAGGGATTCTCTCAACAAACCCCGCCGCATGGAACTGTTCGATTGGAAGGAAAACCAAATTGTAGAAGCCACAGTATTGGACAGCATACGTCACACCCTAAAATTCCTCAATGCGGGTATTGTCAGTATCGACCCGCACAGCGGAGCCATACGCACTTGGATAGGCGGTATCAATTACAAATATTTCAAGTACGACCACGTGCGACAAAGCAAAAGGCAGGTAGGTTCTACCTTCAAACCTATTGTGTACACCACAGCTCTGGAAGAAGGCTTGGAACCCTGCTCCTACTTTTCTCCGAAAAAGGTGGTTTATGAGGAGTACGACAACTGGAGCCCCTCCAACGCATCGGAAGAAGAAGAAAGCGAATCTATAAATTACTCTCTCAAATACGCATTGAGCCGTTCGATAAATACTGTTGCTGTCAAGGTACTCGACTATGCAGGAATAGCCAATACCATAGCCATGGCTCAAAAGATGGGCATCGACTCCCCTCTACCCGAAGTCCCGTCTCTGGCATTGGGAACTGCGGGAATCAGTGTAGAAGAAATGGCAGGAGCATACGCAGCTTATGTGAACAACGGCAGTCACGTAAAGCCATTTTTTTTGACTCGGATAGAAGACAAGCAGGGAAACCTTATAGTCGAATTCAAGCCTGAGGACAAAGCAAAACCCGCCTTCTCCACCCATACCCGACAAGTGATGCTCGAAATGATGAAGGCCACCGTAAATGAAGGTACGGCATCGCGTTTGCGCACAGTTTACGGATTGAAGAATGCCATAGCCGGAAAAACCGGTACCACACAATCGAACAAAGACGGTTGGTTTGTAGGAGTCACTCCAAATCTAGTTACCGTGACCTGGGTAGGTGTCGACGATCACAGAATAGGATTTAGAAATACGCGTATAGGTCAGGGAGCGAATTCAGCTCTTCCTATTTTTGCCGGCTTAGTGCGACGAATGAACCGAGACACTACCTTCAATCGATATACCCGTGCCCAATTTGAAACCACGCCCGAATCCGTACTTGCCGAATTAGACTGCGACCCAAAACGGGAAGATACCTTCTTTGAAAAAATATTCGGAAAAAAGGACCTGAGACAACAGCACAAAAAAGACTCCCTGAGACAAGCGAGAAAAGAACGAAAAATGAAGCGAAAAAAAGAAGGCTTCTTTAAAAGATTATTCGGAAAGAGAAACAAGTAAGAGTTTTAAGGTCTCTAGTTCAAAGGCTTTTCAACAGCACAACACTTCCTCTCAACACACTCCGTCCTTCATTTTGTCTTGATACAAAAACGAAGCAAAAGATTAAGACGAAACCAAGATGGCTGAGTGCCGGAGCACAGCGAGCGGTGTATCGAAGCCACCGACTGGACAAATCGCACCACACTAATTCGGAAATGGGGGTAGACGCAAAATTTTGCGTCTCTACAGCGTCTGATTTATATCATATTGCTGCTCTGCTCTACGCATCTCAAAAGGTACATTCAGAATTAAATAAACATTTGTAATTCAGTGAATTAATCCGTAATTTAGAGAAACAAAACCCCGAAAATTGGCCAAAGTGCCAAAAAACGGGGTTTTTCTATTCTACGTGTCTATGAAATTACAAAGAAT